>CAXSHW010000181.1:0-2078 GCA_964237245.1 uncultured Pyrinomonadaceae bacterium | reverse complement strand
TTCATCGTATGGAAGATATGCGGATGACGGGCAAAAGGCATCCGTATTCGGCGAATTACAAAATCGGTTTGGATAAGAATTTGAAAATCCTCGCTTATTCGGTTGTGTTTTATCAAAACGCGGGCGCGAGCTGCGATTTGTCTCTGCCGGTTTTAGAGCGCACGCTTTTTCACTGCACGAATTCTTATTTTATTCCCAACGTCTCGGCGACGGCGTATTCGTGCAAAACGAATCTGCCGCCGAATACGGCGTTTCGCGGCTTCGGCGGACCGCAGGGAATGTTCGTTATCGAATCGGCAATCACGCACGCGGCGGAAAAATTGAATGTTTCGCGCGATGAAATTCAGCGCGTAAATTTGATAAACGACGGCGACGAATTTCCATACGGACAAATTGCCGAAAGTGAAGCGATTACGAGTTGGACGCAAGCCGACGCGAAATATAATTTCACTGAAATTAAAAGGGAAGCCGAAGAATTTAATAAACAAAATAAATTTACCAAAAAAGGCGTGGCGATGATGCCGGTTTGTTTCGGCATTTCGTTCACCAAAACGCCGATGAATCAGGCGCGTTCGCTGGTTCACGTTTACACCGACGGTTCGGTCGCCGTTTCGACCGCCGCTGTCGAAATGGGACAAGGCGTGAACACGAAAATCGCGCAGGTCGCCGCAAAAGTTTTTTCGATGCCGATTGAGCGCGTCAGGATTCATACGACAAACACACTTCGCATCGCCAATACTTCGCCGACCGCCGCGTCCGCCGCCGCCGATTTGAACGGCAAAGCGACGGAAATCGCCTGCGAAACAATTCTGCAAAGATTAAAAGAAGTCGCCGCGCCGCTGGTCGAAGCGCAAACTGCGGACGACGTTTCATTTCAAAACGGTTTCGTTTTTCGCGGCGGCGAAAGAACCGATTTCGATTGGGTAACGATTATCAACGAAGCGCATTTGAATCGCGTCAACCTGAGCGAACACGCGCATTACGCCACGCCCGGAATTAATTTCGATTGGTCAGTCGCCAAGGGTAAACCTTTTGCTTATCACGTTTACGGCACGGCAATCGTCGGCGCGACGGTTGATTGTCTGCGCGGAATTTATACGATTGATTTTGTCAAAGCCTGTCACGATTTCGGCAGTTCGATGAACACTTCGATTGATTTCGGACAAATCGAAGGCGGAATCGCGCAGGGAACCGGTTGGATGACAATGGAAGAAGTCGTTTATGATGAGTTTGGAAAGCTGCGCTCGAATGCGCTTTCGACTTATAAAATCCCGGACATTTATTCCGTTCCGAAATTAATTGAATTTATTCCGCTCGAAACGACGCGCGAAAATTCAGCGATTTTCAATTCAAAAGCCGTCGGCGAGCCGCCATTGATGTATGGCATCGGAGCGTATATTGCGATTCGCAATGCCGTTCGCGCTTTTAACGCGGAAAACTCGCCTGCCTTTGACGCGCCTTTTACGCCGGAAAGGGTTTTGATGAATTTGTATTCGGCAGCCAAAGGATAATTAACCGCAGAGACGCGAAGCGGTAAAATTCTTTAATGAACAAAGAACTCGACATCTGGCAATTTGCCGCCGAGCGTTTGCAGCGCGACGAATCGGTAATGCTGCTCGTCGTCGCGGAAAGTTCGGGAAGTTCGCCGGGCAGACAAGGTTTTAAAATGGTTGTTGCCGCGGATGAAATACGCGGAAGCATCGGCGGCGGCGCGATGGAAGTTCGATTGGCGGAACGCGCAAAATCTCGGATTTCAGATTTTAATTCTCAAATTGATTCGGAAATTATTGAGCAAATTCATCGTAAAAATTCTTCAATGGCGAGTGGAATGATTTGCTCCGGCAAACAAACGGTGGTATTTGTTAAACTCGATTCGACGCATTTGAAAACTGTTCGTGAAGTAGCTCAATCGCTCAAAAGTCATCAATCCAAAACGCTGCAAATTTCAAATTTCACTTTTCAAGTTTTAGAAAATCAAGCGGAAGAATTCGATTTTCGATTTGTGCGAAAAAGCGAAAACGAGTTTTTGTTTGAAGAAAAAATCGGATGTAAAAACAAACTTTTCATAGTCGGCGGCG
>CAXSHW010000180.1:0-2222 GCA_964237245.1 uncultured Pyrinomonadaceae bacterium | reverse complement strand
ATTTTTTTAGTCTGTCGGAAAACGAGTTTCCGCGATTTGATTTAATTTTGCTCGGAATGGGCGACGACGGACACACGGCTTCGCTTTTTCCTTTTTCAAAAGCATTAGGCGAAACCGAAAAAATCGCAGTCGTAAATTTCGTCGAAAAGTTTGATACAAACCGTTTGACACTCACTTTTCCCGTTATCAACAATGCTTCAAACGTCGTTTTTTTAATCGGCGGCGCGGCAAAAGCAAACGTTTTGAAGGAAGTTTTGGAAGGCGCGTCGCAGCCGGAAAAGTTTCCTTCGCAAAACGTCCATCCGAAAAACGGCGGTTTGTTTTGGCTCGTTGACCGCGAAGCCGCGCGGTTTCTCAAATAAAACTCAATCCAACCATTTACCATTTAACTTTTAACATCTAACATTGGAAAAGTATGGAGATTGAATTAATCGTCGCCATTCTGATTCTCGTGCTTCTGGTTTTTCTCGCCACGATTGATATGGCGTTTTCCCAGTTGAGCGACGTTTCACTCCGGCGGCTTTCAGGCGAAACTGAGGAAAATGCTCAAAATCGTTCCTTGATTTTTTTGCGCGAGATTCTGGGAAATCGCCCGCGTTTTCGTTTCGCGCTTTCGACGGCGATTCAAATTCTGCTGATTACTTTTACGGTTATGGTCGCGCTCATCGTGTTTGATTTTTACAAGACAGACATTGAGCTTCTGGCGGTTACATTGATTGTCAGTCTGGTCGCGTCGGTGATTTTCCGGCAATTCGTTCCGCGTCTGCTTACCTGGAAAAATCCTGAAAGCAAGCTGCTGCTGCTGCTGCCGGTCGTGCGCCCGTTTTACGGTTTGCTGACGACGCTCGCCGATCCGTTTCATTTTTTTACTAAAGACAATTCGCCGATAGAGCCGTTTGTCGCTTCAAACCAGCAAACCGATGAAGAAAAAGAAGATTTTGCCGACGACATCGAAGCCCTGATTCAAGTCGGCGAAGCCGAAGGCATTATCGAAGAAAAAGACCGTGAGCTTATCGAGACGATGTTCGAGTTCAGCGAAACGAGAACAGGCGAAATTATGACGCCGCGAACGGAAATCATCGCGCTTCAGATTGACGCGACCGTTAAGCAGGCGCGCGATTTGATAATCGAAGAAAAGTTTTCGCGCCTGCCGGTTTATCGAGAAACGATTGACAATATCGAAGGCATAATTTACGTCCGCGACCTGCTTAACGCCTGGTCTGACGGCAAGGAAAATACGCCGATTACGAAACTTCTGCGTCCTGTCTATTTCGTCCCGGAAACAAAATCAGCCGCCGAGCTTTTAAAAAGTATGCAGCTCAACCGCGTGCAAATCGCGGTCGTGATTGACGAATACGGCGGCGTTGCCGGACTCGTCACGGTCGAAGACATTCTGGAGGAAATCGTCGGCGAAATCGAAGACGAAGACACCGAAGAAGAAGAAATTGTCGAAATTATCGAAGGCGCGGACAAAAGTTACTACGATATTTTCGGCTCAACCGAAATCGGCAAAATCGAGAGGCTTTTCGATATGGAAATCGAAGACGACGATTTTACGACAATTGCCGGATTGGTGACAAGCGAAGTCGGCTACGTTCCGAAAACCGGCGAAATTTTGCAGTTTCGCGGACTCAATATCGAAATTTTGCAAGCTGACGAAAAGCGCATTCACCTTTTGCGTTTGAGACGAGCAAATGAAGAGTCTGCGTCGAACAAAACCTTAGACGAAAATGAAACCACCGTCCGATAAAAAAGTCTGCGAATCGTGCGGCAAAGAATTTTCCTGCGGCGCGAACGTCGGCGAATGCTGGTGTTTCGCCGTCGAAGTAAAAGCGGAAACTTTGACGAAACTGCGCGAAGATTTTGACAATTGTTTGTGTGAAGATTGTTTGAAAAACTTAGCCGACAAAATAATAAAATGATGAAATGAAAAATCCACTTAAAATAAAGCCGGAAGTTTGGGCAAAAGAAAGGGAAATCGGACAATTTTCTTTTTTTCTCAAAAGAACAATCATCTTTACAATTATCTTGTTTCCCGGTCTGTTTCTCGTAAATTTTTTTTTGAGCTATACAAATAAGAGTTTAAGATTTGTTGAAATAATCGGAAACGCAGTCAGTATAGGAATTGCAACGGCGGCTGGCGAATGGTGGAATTTGGAATCCGAATATCGGAAAATTCAAAAAGAGAAAATTAAACAAAAATGAAAAAAAAGAAAACAATT
>CAXSHW010000179.1:0-2368 GCA_964237245.1 uncultured Pyrinomonadaceae bacterium | reverse complement strand
CGACCGGAATGGCTTGGACGGAAATGGGCGGCGAAGTTTTGTTTATCGAAGCGACGAAATTGCCCGGCGGTTCGGGTTTGACTTTGACCGGACAGCTCGGCGAAGTGATGAAGGAATCGGCGATGGCGGCGCGTTCGTATCTGTGGTCGCACGCCGCTGAACTCGGAATTGATTCGCAGCAAATCCGCGAAAACGGCGTTCACGTTCACGTTCCGGCGGGCGCGATTCCGAAAGACGGTCCGAGCGCGGGCGTCACGATGGCTTCGGCTCTCGCGTCGCTCTACACAGGTCGAAAAGTGCGTTCCGATACTTCGATGACTGGCGAAATCACGCTTTCAGGTCTGGTTTTCCCGGTCGGCGGCATCAAGGAAAAAGTTCTCGCGGCGCATCGCGCTGGAATTCGTCGGATAATTTTGCCGGAGAAAAACGAAGCCGATGTCGAGGAAATTCCCGAAGACGTGCGCGCCGAACTCGAAATTATCACGGCGAGCAAAATTGACGACGTTCTCGAAGCGGCGCTCGAAAGCGACAAAACCGAACCGGCTGGAAAAAATTACGTGATTCAGGATTTTGAACCGCACATTGACGCCATCGGCGAATCGCTGCTCGCCAAAGAAAAGTAAAGTAGTGGTAAATGGTAAGTGGTAAATGGTAAGAAAATTTTTCACTTACCATTTACCGACCCCATTTTAGTTTGTTGCGCAAAACGTCGAAATAATTGCGGTTTGGCGGCTGAATCAGATTAAAACTCGTCCGGCTTTTGCGAATCGAAACTGTATCGCCGAATTTTATTTGATGTCCGATTTGTCCGTCCATAGTTAAAATCACGCCTTCGATTTCGTTTTTCAATTTTAACTTTATTTCGTCCGCGTCCGGCACGACAATCGGACGATTTGACAGCGTAAAAGGACAAATCGGCGTTAAAACGACAGCGTTCATCGTCGGATAAATAATCGGTCCGCCGGCGGAAAGATTATAAGCGGTCGAGCCGGTCGGCGTTGAAACAATCAAGCCGTCGGCGCGAAACGAATTGACGTAAAGATTATTCAGTTCAACTTCGATTTCGATAATGCGGGCGATAGCTGATTTGTTAACGACGACATCGTTTAAGACTCTGCCCGAAGCTAATTTTTCGCCGTCTCGCTGATGTTCGACTTCGAGCATCACGCGCCGGTCAATCTGATAATCGCCTTCGAGAATTTTTTCGAGTGCGGGAAACATTTCCTCGATGCGAAACTCGGTCAAATAACCCAAACTTCCGTAGTTAATTCCCAAAACCGGAATTTCTTTGTTTCCCGTCAATCGCGCCGTCGAAATCATTGTGCCGTCGCCGCCGAGAACGACGATTAAATCGGCTTCGGTTTGAAATTTTTCCGTCTCGACCGTTTCGATGCCGCACGTTAAAGCGTCGAATTTTTCGCTTTCTTCATAAGGTTTGCCGATTAAATCAATGCCGCGTTTTTTGAGCCAGCCGGAAAGTTCGCACGCCGTCGCCCAGGCTTCTCTGTGATTCGGTTTGACAACTACGCCGACGCATTTTATTTCTCGATTTATCATCTTCAGCGGAAAGTTTTTCTTTAATGATTGGTTAAAAGATTTGAAACTGCAAGTTTTTTATAATTGCGGGTGTTTCTCAACAAATTTTAATAAATTTTTGACGTAAGATTTAAAGTTCGGACAAGCGACATTGTGCCGGGCGAGCAGTTCGTCGGCAACGCTCGTGTCGTAAGTTTGCGGAACGAAAAAATACGGCACGGACGCATACGGCAATCCGCTGAGCGCGGGCATCACGGGAAGCATCAGCGAACTTTCTATCAAACTCGTCGGCGGTTTAATAAGTGATTTTTTTCCCGTCATTTCCTCAGCAATCGCGTCAAAAAGTTCTGCGGTCGTCAGCGGATTCGGGTCGGCGAGCGCGACGGTTTTGCCAATCGCGCGCTCGTCTTTCGCTAAAACCGCGATTGCTTCGACGACAAAATCTACCGGAACAAGGTTTAATCGAACATCGCGGTTTCCGACATTGACGAAACGCAGCAGAGCGGGAAATTTTCGCAAATACAAAACCAGTGAATAAATGCCGTCGTATTTTGCGGTTTCGCCGGTTTCGGAATCGCCGACGACAACCGACGGACGAAAAACTGTCAACGAAATTTCATCTTTCAATTTTTCAACCGATTGTTCAGCCAGATATTTCGTTTCCTCGTAAAAATTGCGAAAACCCGCGTCGTGTTCGAGTTCGATTTCTAAAATTTCGCCCGTTCGTTTTCCCGCCACATAACAGGTCGAAATGTAATTGTAACGGCGCAGATTCGGCAAAGTTTTGACGAATTCGTTGACATCTTTCGTGCCTTCGACGTTCACGCGAAAG
>CAXSHW010000178.1:0-2394 GCA_964237245.1 uncultured Pyrinomonadaceae bacterium | reverse complement strand
CGTTTGCGCGAGTGATGCTGTTCTTCGATAAACGCTTCGTAATCTTCAAATTTAGCGAAAAGCTCCGAGGCGTAATCCGCAATTTTGTAAAACAAATTCACGCCGATTGAAAAATTCGCGCCGAAGACAAACGCGCCGTTTTTTTCTTCGACTAATTTTTTAATCGAATCTTTTTCCGCATTCCAGCCGGTCGTTCCTTCGACGAGCGGAACATTGGCAAGCAGACACGCTTCGACATTTTTTCTAACTGTTTCGGCAGTCGAAAAATCAATCGCCGCGTCAACGCCTTTCAGCTTTTCGGCTAATTCTTCCGCCGACAAATTCACATCAGCTTCGTCAATGATAGCCGTGATTTCGTGATTTTTGTTTTCGGCTAAAACTTTGATGAGTTTGCCCATCGCGCCGTAACCGATTAAAGCCAGTTTCATTATTTTAACTTGACGCTCTGATTTTGAATTATGCGATTAAAAATGTCTTCGGATTTTTTATTCTTACGTCCGATTGTGCCTGAAAACTCTCCGAACGGGCTTTTCGCATAAAACTTCGTGCATTGATAACAAATTTCAATTTCGACGGTTTTACCGTTGTGCGTTGCGCGTAATCCGTGGTGAGGAATGTAACAGGCTATCGGTAAATCTCCGGCAATATCGCTGTGCAATGCTTTTATGATTTCCCTTTTGGTATTCTCATCGCTGATATAGGCAATGCGATTCGGTTCAAAATCTAAACCGTCGTTTTCATCGCTTTGATTAACTTCTGCTAAAACTTCAAACTTTTCGGCTTTCTCTAAAATTTTCCAAACTTTTGCCGGCAAAGTTTTATCAATTGAGCTTATCTGTTTTGAATTTGATTCAACGTTTGTGGCAATAGACTTCAAAGGCATATCCGCTTCAACTGTGGGCGAAACAAGAGCGGTTGGATTTACTTGAGCCTTTTCATTTGAAGTCGTTTCGACTTTTGAACAATTGCCGAAAAGAAAGCCGCATAAAATTAGCAATACAAAGCGCCGCATAAAATTTTCCTTTTACCTATTCAACAAATTCTTCGCCAGATTCGCGTAAAATTCGACCGCTTCTTCCAAATCTTTTTTCAGCACGAATTCACCTTTCGTGTGCGCGACGAGAATCGAACCTGCGCCGAGCAAGAGCGGCGTTCCCCAATTTGACAGATGCGGAATGTCGGTTGTAAAACGGACTACTTTTTGGCGAAAACCTTCGACGGCGAGCATTTTTACGGGTTTTGAAAGGCTCATTATTTCGATGCGCCCGCGTCCGTCAATTGTTTTTTCCAGCATTTCGAGAATCGGTTTTTCGTCGGTTGCCAGGCGAATGTGCAAGCCTGCTTCGGCATTCGGCGCGATGACGTTGGTTTTCAAACCGCCGGAAATCAAACCGATATTATTCGTCGTTTCGCCGAAAAATTCGTCGTTCGGAAACTCGGTGTTTCGCACGTCAATCAAAATATCGAGCAGCTTTTCAATCGCCGATTCGCCTTCTTCGAGATAAGCCGAATGCGCGGCTTTGCCGGTTGTTTTAATAAAAAATCGGAGCGAACCTTTCGAGCCGATTGCCAGATCATTGTCGGTCGGTTCGCCGTTTATCAAATACTCGCATTTTCCGGCAATCGAATGTTCGTTGGCTTTGCGCGCGCCCGCGCCGCCTTCTTCTTCTTCGACCGTGAACAGCAAGCCGATGTTTTCAATTCCCTGTTTTCGCAGCGCTTCCGCCGCGAAAATTTGCGATGCGATAATGCCTTTCGCGTCGCACGCGCCGCGCCCGTAAATTTTTTCCGCGTCTTCGCTCGCCGCGATAAACGGCGGAACGGTGTCCATATGCGTCGAGAAAAAAACGCGCGGCGTTTCGTTCAAGTAAGCAATGACGTTGTTTTGATTCTTTGAGACCGCTTGCAGTTCGACCGTCCAGCCCAGATTTTGCAAATAATCGCGCAGAAAAAATCCGACGGTTTGCTCATCTTCGGAAATGGACGGAATGTTGATTAAATTTTTTGTCAGTTCAAAAAGGCTCATAATTATTTCTGAAAAAATGTGTCGTGAAGTTTTTTTATGACATCATCTACTTTTTCTTCTCTGACCACGAAGGTTAGATTAACACTCGACGCGCCGTGCGAAATCAGCGAAATGTTGACATCGCCAAGCGTCGAAAAAATCTTTGAAGCCAATCCCGAACTTGCCCGCAAGCCTTCGCCGACGATGCAGACGACCGCTTGATTCGTTTCGATTTCGACATCGCCGAGCCGCTTCAATTCATTGACAATCGGCTCAATCGAAGCCGTGTCGTCGAGCGTCAGAGCGACCGAAACTTCCGAAGTCGAAATCACGTCAATCGCCGTCCGGTAGCGTTCAAAAATCTGAAACAGCGCGCTCATAAAACCATA
>CAXSHW010000177.1:2374-2604 GCA_964237245.1 uncultured Pyrinomonadaceae bacterium | reverse complement strand
GAAGAGTTAGTTGATTTAATCGCCGATTCGGGCGGCAAATGGATTTTTATCGGAATGGAATCAATTGACCCGGCGAATATGGCGGATGTCAACAAAAACTTCTCGAAACCGTCCGATTACAAAGACGTTCTCGAAGGTCTCGCCCGCCGCAATATCTACGCGATTACGTCGTTTATTTTCGGAATGGACAACGACACGGTTGGCGTCGCCGACCGAACGCTCGAACAGGT
>CAXSHW010000177.1:0-2364 GCA_964237245.1 uncultured Pyrinomonadaceae bacterium | reverse complement strand
CCGAAATTCACAAATGGCAGCCGGGTTTGCCCGTTTTTGGACAATTAACGCCGTTTCCGGCAACGCCGCTTTATACGCGACTTGAAAAAGCCGGACGATTGACGCGCCCGAAACACTGGCTCGAATTCGCGCAGTTCGTGATGGCGCACAAACCCGCCAAAATGACCATCGAAGAAGCCCGTTACGAAGTAATTCACGCCTGGTCATCAAGTTACAGCCCGGAACGCAACGCCGAAGCGCTCGCTTCGATCAGCGACAAACCGCTCGAATATCGCATCGGACACCTCGTCGCCCGCTTTTTCTTTCGCGGAATCTATTTCCCGCAAATGAACAAACGCGCGTGGATGAAATTGATGTTCGAGAATCGCAAATCAATTTTAGGCTTGGCAAAAGAAGGTTATTCGACGTATCGCTCATACAAAAAGCGCGTCGCTAAAGTGAAATTTGCCGACGCCGCATAAATCGGGAAGTTTCAATGAAAATTGTATGACTACCTTTCAAAATGAAATTGATTGGGAAAGGTATAATTTGCAAATTGCAGAAGAAAACACAAATTTGCGGGTTTTAGCTGGCGGTCATAGCTACTTAATGAAAAATATTCAACGCGCTAAGTTTCTAGAACTTTATTGTGAAGCCTGGAGCAAAGCGCGTTTGAATTTTAATGCAACTATTTCTAATGGCGAAACGATTGATTTTGATCCGAGCGAACGTCTTTCCTTACGACAAAGAATCGTCTTGTATTGGCTTTATGTCTATATCGTAACTAATCAGCGGTTTAAATTCTTATTTTGGAGTATGAACGATTCGCAAGTTAGAAGATTTGTTTTAGAATCTGCACAGAAAAAATACGGAACGGAATCTGAAAAAACGATTGTTCTTGCAGCAAATAAATTAAATATAAGACGCAGTAAATTCTTAAGTTGGATAAAATCTGATGAAGAATGGGGAAAAATGTGGTGATATTTCAGCAGTTCACAACGGAAAATCAGTCTCAACCAAAAGTCTCTTTCTCTGCAACAAAATTCGCTTGCCCTGCGTAGAAAATTCTGCCTTCAAAATTTTCGTTTATAAGCAAAAGAGTGTTATGTTTTCGATATGAACATTGTCAAAGCCTACGAAGAAGTCGTAGATTTTATCGCCGCCGGAACGACTCCGCAGAATGTGATCGCTTTTCGTCCGTCCGAAGCGGCGCAGGAACGAGTCGCGGATTTGCTGGCGCGTGAAAAGGACGGTGAATTGTCGGCTGCCGAAAAAAGCGAACTCGATCATTATTTGCAGCTTGAACATTTGATGCGGCTGGCGAAGGCGCGCGCGCGCGATTTTCTGCCGAATGAGTAATCGCATCAATGCTGAAATTAGGCAGTTCGTCGCTGCTCGCGCGAACTTTGTCTGCGAATATTGTTTGATGAGCGAAGAGGACGCTTACTTTAAATTTCAAGTCGAACATATCATCAGCCGCAAACACGACGGCTCGTCAGATTTGGAAAATTTGGCTTTGGCGTGTGTTTTTTGCAACCGCTACAAAGGCAGCGATATTGCTTCGCTGAAACCCGAAACAGGCGAATTAATCCGATTTTACAATCCGCGCATTGATCGTTGGCGCGATCATTTTCGGCTTAACAAAACAATTATCGAACCGCTGACCGGCATTGGCGAAGCGACCGTTCGCATTTTGCAGATGAATCACGCCGACCAAATTTTAGAGCGCGAAGTTTTAGGGCGTCACGGACGTTATCCGAGCGAAGCGTCATTATTTCTGATAACAGAGCATTAACAGCAATATCCGAAAATTCTCTCCAATCTAAAATCTCCATTCTCTGCAACAAAATTTGCTTGTCTTGCGTAGAAAATTACGCTTTCAAATTTTTACACGAATAATTCAGAGGAATCTCTAAAATGTCGCAAACCAGAAATGTTTTCGTTTTGTTTTTGATTGTTTTCTTCGTCGCTGTGACCGCTTTTTCGGCGGACGCGCAAACTTCGACAGCTTATTTAACCGAGCCTTCGATTTCGCCTGACCGTAAGGAAATCGCGTTTGTTTCGGGCGGCGATGTTTGGACTGTTCCGGCTGGCGGCGGCGCGGCGTCCTTGCTCGTTTCGCATCCGGCGACCGAAGCGCGTCCGATGTATTCGCCGGACGGCAAAAAGCTGGCGTTTACTTCTACGCGGACGGGCAACGGCGATGTTTATGTTTTGAATCTGGCAACGGGCGATTTGTCGAGAATTACTTTTGACGACGCAGCGGAACAGCTTGATGCGTGGTCGCGCGACGGAAACTGGCTTTATTTTTCTTCGACGAGCAAAGATATTTCGGGAATGAACGACATTTCTCGCGTATCGGCAACAGGCGGAACTCCGATGCAG
>CAXSHW010000176.1:0-2610 GCA_964237245.1 uncultured Pyrinomonadaceae bacterium | reverse complement strand
GTTTTCGTTCGCCATCCGAAAATTGCTTTCGTCCGAATCAACCGGAACATTGCGCTCGTCGCCGAAAAAGAAAAAAACTTTTCGCCAATCAATCTGCCCGCGAAAATCATCCGAAGCCAGAAGTTTATAAAGCGCTTTCGGAGTCGAACCGCCCGCCAGCGCGACTGTGAATTTGTCGTTTTCAACAATCGCCTTTCGCGCGACGAAAACAAATTTTCGCGCCGCGATTTTGCTTAATTGGTTTAAATCTTCGGCAACTATGGTTTCTTTCATCTGTTAAAACGCACTAAATAAAAGCGGGTTAATAAACAACAAAAAGCATTTTGTCAACTTTTCGTCACCCGTTTTTCGTTTAATCCATCGTATTTTTCCATTTGCGCCCGTCGCGTTCAAGAAGTTCGTCCGACTCAGGCGGTCCCCAGGTTCCCGATTCATAATTCGGAAAATCTCTCGCCGGAATCGCCTGCCAAACATCCAGAATCGGCGAGACGACGCGCCAACTCGCTTCGACCATATCGGCGCGTTGGAAGAGCGTCGCGTCGCCTGTCATACAATCATACAAAAGCCGCTCATAGCCTGTGCTGACGGTGTTTCCGAAGTGATCCAAATAATTAAAATCCATATCAACCGCGCCCATATTGACAATCGGACCCGGAATTTTCGCGCCGAAATGCAGAGTAATTCCTTCGTCCGGCTGAATGTGAATCACAATGCGATTGGTCGTCAATTTTTCAATCGGCGTATCACGAAATAATACGAACGGCGCTTTTTTAAATTGAATCACGATGGTCGTAAATTTTTCCGGCAGACGTTTTCCGGTGCGAATATAAAACGGCACGTTCGCCCAACGCCAATTGTCAATCGAAATTTTCAGCGCGGCGAAAGTTTCCGTGTTTGATTCGGGCGGAACGTCTTGTTCGCTTCGGTAAGCGGCAAGTTTTTTGTCGTCAATCTCGCCTGCGCCGTATTGTCCGCGCACGGCTTCGTGCAAAACGCTCTCCGGCGAAAAAGGTTGAATCGCGTGCAGAATTTTTGCTTGCTCGTCTCTGACCGCATCGGGTTCAAACGAAACAGGCGGCTCCATCGCCGTTAGCGTAATCAGTTGAAAAATATGATTCGGAATCATATCGCGCAGAGCGCCAGCCCTGTCGTAATAACCGCCGCGCTGCTCGACGCCGAGCTTTTCCGCCACCGTTATCTGAATGTGGTCAATATAATTGCGATTCCAGATAGGCTCGAAAATGCTGTTGCCAAAGCGGAAAACTAAGATATTTTGAACCGTTTCTTTTCCAAGATAATGGTCAATTCGGTAAATTTGATTTTCCTTGAGAATTTTCAGCAGCTCGCAATTAAGATTTTTAGCCGATTCAAAGTCGCGCCCGAAAGGTTTTTCAAAAATAAAACGCCGCCAATGCGTTTCGTCTTCCTGTCCCAAACCGTTTTTGCAAATTTTTTCAGCGACATCGGCGAACAGCGACGGCGGCGTGGCAAGATAATAAAAGAAATTTTCCGGTATATGGTGCGTTTTACAGACTTCACCGAGCAGTTTTTTTAAATCTTTGAACAGCTTTTTATCTTCGTTGAAATCGCCGCCGGTGTAATAAGTTCTTTCTTCAAACCATTTAAGTAAATTTTTGTCAACCGGATTCGGTATAAATTCTTTTAATTCGCCAAAAATTTTGCGTCGAAAATCCGTTGTTTCGAGTTCCTGTCGTCCGACGCCGATAATCGCAAAATTTTCCGGCAGAAAATTTTCCTTTGCGAGATTATAAAGCGCCGGAAAAAGTTTGCGTTTTGTTAAATCGCCGGTCGCGCCGAAAATTACCATCACGCACGGGTCGGCTGTTTTTTGTGTGTTGTTCATTTGCTCGTCTGAAAAATTTACAAGGATAAATATATAAAAGAGATTTTAGTTTATCAATTACTGTCCATTTTATCGCTGTAAATTCTTAAATTTTTACTAATCTAAGTCCTCAGTTTATCACGAAGTTCAAGTTCAAGCGCATTCATTTCGCCATTGTCTGTTTCGTGGTCAAATCCGCACAAATGCAAAATGCCGTGCAAAATTAGCTGTTTAATTTCCGTGTCAATATCAAGATTATTTTCCGCCGCCTGTCTTTCAGCTTGTTCGAGACTGATAAAAATATCGCCCAAGATTCTTTCGCTGTTTTCAAATTCTTCAGCCTCAAACGGAAAAGAAAGCACATCGGTCGTAGAATTTTTGCCGCGAAAATTCATATTGAGAAAACGCATTTTTCTATCGGAAACGAATGCGATTACAACAATATTTTTATTCGTTTCCGGTATTTGCCGGACGGCTCTTTCTACAAAACACTTAAATAATTTCGGGTTAATTTTAATTTTGCGTTGATTATTGACGATTTCAACCATTTAAATTATTTTGTCGTTCAGTTTATTTCTTTTCAAATTCCTAGATGACTCGTTTGTTGTAAAAAGAAAAAGGAAACCTATTAAAGTTCCCTTTTTAATAAACAAACATAACCCAAAATGAATAGTTTTCAACTTTGAAATCAAAAAACTAATTATTTCCGTATGCTTCAAGTTCGGTGATGCGGCTGTAACTCGCCAATGAGCTATTTACTACCACTC
>CAXSHW010000175.1:0-2667 GCA_964237245.1 uncultured Pyrinomonadaceae bacterium | reverse complement strand
ATGTTACAAAAAACAAATCATTACTACAATATCTTTTGTTACTTAGCACTAGAAATTCGGGAGATTATTAATAGAGCTATCAAACACGCCAGCGGAAACCTTGAAGCCTTAGCAGTTATCTCATATTTAATCGTTATGATAGCGAAAATGGGACTTATTATACTGATAAGGCTAAAGCAATGCTTTTTCGATTCGCAAACGCTGTGGCAAAAGCTGACGGCAAAATTACTAAATCTGAAGAACTCGCATTGCAAAAATTCAGAGAAACATTAAATATTTCTGTGAATGAAATTCCAGAGTTTAATGAATCAAAAAGCACAACAACACAAAAACAGAATGTTAATAAAACACCAAAAAATCCTGAAGATTTATTAGCAGAATTATCTTCGTTAGTGGGTTTAGATAGAGTTAAAAATGACGTTGCTCAACTCGTGAACTTTCTTAAAGTTCAAAAGATGCGTGAAGAAAAAGGAATGTCTGTTCAACCGCTTTCGCGTCATCTTGTTTTCTACGGAAATCCGGGAACAGGAAAAACAACTGTTGCGCGGCTTCTTTCTCAAATCTATAAATCTCTTGGAATCTTAAGCGAAGGTCATCTTGTTGAAACCGACCGCGCAGGTCTTGTTGCCGGTTACGTCGGACAGACGGCTTTGAAAGTTCGGGAAGTTGTCAGCGAAGCGGTTGGCGGCGTTTTGTTTATTGACGAAGCATATGCACTCAGCACGGGCGGCGATAATGATTTCGGGCGGGAAGCGATAGACACGCTTTTGAAAATGATGGAAGACAATCGAGATGATTTGATTGTCGTCGTTGCCGGTTACACAGACAAAATGAGCGCGTTTCTCCAAACAAATCCGGGCTTGCGTTCACGATTCAATAAATATCTTGAGTTTGAAGATTATACGCCTGAACAATTAGTAGAAATTTTTGAATTATTCTGCACCAACGGCGGTTACAAATTAGCTTCATCAACGCACGACGATTTAATCAGATTATTTTCCGTTTTATATGAAACGCGAGATGAAACTTTTGGTAACGGAAGACTTGCGCGAAATTTGTATGAAATGACAATTAACAATCAAGCGAACAGAATTGTAATGCTCCCGAATGTTGATGACGAAATACTTTCGTCAATCGAAGAAACAGATATTCCGGGAATGGCAGATTTGCAGAGTGTAAGGTGATTTTAATAGTTTTGCATTAACTATCCACAGTTTTAATGCTGTAGTTTTTCTCAGACTTGTCTGTTTAGAATCAGCCATTTCAGCGCGACTAAAATGTAGAGCGCGTTGAAAAGCCATCGGTTGACGAAGGCTAAATAATCGTTCCAATTTGAATCAGTGATGAAAATAATTCTTCGAGAGTTTTTTGGATTCAAAACTATTGCAATAACATAGGTTTTAGAGTTTAATTTGCTGATTTATCAAGAGTTTGACTATCAATTTCGATTGTTCGTATCTCAGGAATATTTCAAAAAATTCAGTTAGGCACGTTTTTTGCCAATGACGACTTTGACACGATGTGTATATGAAATTCATACACACTATTTGGTTAGAAAATAATTAAATAGATCAAACAAAATTAATTCAAAATTCAGACAGGAGACAATATAATGAACCAATCAACAGAACGAAAACCATTAATTACAGGAATGTTTAACGACCGTGAAAGCGCGGAGAGAGCTTATCAATCGGTTGCCAGCCGCGGCTACAATAATGATGACACGAATGTCATTATGTCGGACGCAACGCGAAATAATTTTTATCCGGCGGGCAGCGAACACACATCGGCGCTGGCTGATAAAACGATGGAAGACGCCGGAACGGGCGCGGCTATCGGCGGAACTTTGGGCGCGATTATCGCGGGAATCGCGGCAATCGGAACGAGCGTTTTACTTCCGGGACTCGGCTTGATTGTTGCGGGACCGTTGGCGGCGGCTTTGGTCGGCGCGGGCGCGGGCGGTTTGACCGGCGGTTTGATCGGCGCGCTGGTCGGACACGGCGTTCCTGACGAATATGCGACCGAATACGAACAGGGCATCAAAAACGGCGGCGTGTTTATGGGCGTTCATCCGCGCAACGAAGAAGACGCGGCTTATTTCCATAACGAATTTAATACACACGGCAAAAGCGTTCACGCAGTCGGCACCGGCACAGGCGCGGTCGGCGGCGCGTTGACCGGTGCGGCAATCGGTTCGGTTGTTCCGGTCGTCGGAACTGCTATTGGCGGCGTAGTCGGCGGCATCGTCGGCGGCGCGGCGGGACACAATGCAGCAGAGGCAATTAATCCAGAACCGGGTGACAATCGTGACGGCGATCACACTGTCGGCACAGGAACGGGCGCGGTTGGCGGTGCGATCACCGGCGCGGCAATCGGTTCGGTTGTTCCGGTGGTCGGAACAGCAATCGGCGGCGTGGTCGGCGCGGTCGGCGGCGCAGTCGCCGGTCACGAAGTTGCTGAAAACGTCAATCCTGAAGACGACAAGTTAGTTGAAAATCAACGCTAAGACGATTGAGTAGTTTGAAACAAAGCGAAAAAGGGAAATTCTGAAAGGAGTTTCCCTTTTTCGCTTTAGTAATTTCGCAGAGAATAAACCGGAAACAATTTTGCGTCAAAATTACATTTGAAATCAGTGATTTTCCATTGTATTTATTTTCGATTCGATTC
>CAXSHW010000174.1:0-2806 GCA_964237245.1 uncultured Pyrinomonadaceae bacterium | reverse complement strand
CGAAAACGGCGATTATCTGGTTCAGGAACGCGTGCAAACTTCCAAAGAAATGTTTCCGATGCTCGACGAAGCGGGAAATTGGCAGATGATCGAACAACTCGTTGACCTCGACCCGCTGCTCTATGACGGCAAAGTCGGCTCGGCGTTCACGCGGCTTTCTTCATCGGAATTGGCAAATGTTTCCAGCGGCGGCGGTATGGTGCCGACTTTTATTATTCGTGAAAAGAATTAAGCCGAAATTTTGAAAAATGAAAATACATCTGGTTTACATTCTGCTCATTTTTATTTTTTGCGGATGTTCCGGCGGCAAAATATCGAATGACACAAATCAAAAAACAGAAAATCTGACGGTTTCGGCGGCGATTTCGCTGAAAGACGCTTTTACCGAAATCGGAAATGCCTACAAAACGAAAACAGGTCAAACGACAGATTTTAATTTCGGCGCGTCGGGCGCGCTTCAGCAGCAAATCGAAAACGGCGCGCCAGTTGATGTTTTCGCCAGCGCGGGTGAACAGCAAATGAACGCGCTTGCTAAAACGAACTTAATTGACATGGCGACGAGACGCGATTTTGCCCGCAATGAATTGGTTTTAATTGTTCCGCAAAATTCAAAATTGAGCGTTGATTCATTTGCCGATTTGATGAAACCAGAAGCGCGGAAAATCGCTGTCGGAAATTCGAAAACCGTTCCCGCCGGACAATACGCCGAAGAAAGCCTGCAAAAAATGAATCTCGAAAACGCCGTGCAGTCAAAGCTGATTATAGCCGAAAACGTGCGGCAGGTTTTAGATTACGTTGTGCGCGGCGAAGTTGATGCCGGAATCGTTTACGCGACCGACGCGCTGACGGCGAAAGATGCGGTTCGGGTTGTCGCAACGGCGGACGAAACGAGTCACGCGCCGATTTTATATCCGCTGGCGATTGTCGCAAACAGCAGACAAAAACAGTCGGCGCAAGGCTTCGCCGATTTTGTAGCGAGCGCGGAAGGGCAAAATATCCTGCGAAAATACGGTTTCACAAATGTTGCTGAAAAATGATTTGGTCGGCTCTCAAATTGTCCCTGCTCGTCGTCAGTTGCGCGACCGTTATTGTCGCCGCGCTCGGTTTGGCGCTCGCGTTTCTGCTTGCCAAATTTGAATTTCGCGGCAAGGAATTGCTCGATGCGATTTTGACGATGCCGCTGGTTTTGCCGCCGACCGTGACCGGATATTTTTTGATAATTCTGCTCGGCAGACGCGGTTTAATCGGCAGTTTTATTTACGATTTGACCGGCTGGACATTTGTTTTTACGTGGGAAGGCGCGGTGATTGCCGCCGTCGTCGTCGCTCTGCCGCTGATGATCAGAGCGTCGCGGGCGAGCATCGAATCAGTTAATCCGGGTTTTGAAATCGCTTCATACACGCTCGGAAAAAGTCGGCTCGAAACTTTTTTATATATCACTCTGCCGCTTGCCGGACGCGGAATTATCGCCGGAATCGTGTTGAGTTTTGCCCGCGCGCTCGGCGAATTCGGCGCGACTTTGATGATTGCCGGCAATATTCCGGGCAAAACTCAAACGATGCCGCTCGCCATTTACCAAGCCGTCGCGTCGGGCGACGAACGACAGGCGCGGATTTTAGCTCTGATTTTGACCGCCGTTTCGATTATCGCCGTTTATCTGACGAACAAAATCAGCCGTTCGCTGATTTACTGATGAAAAATGCTCGTCGTAAAAGTTAAAAAAAACTTCGTCAAAAGCGGCGTCGAAGAATTTTCGCTCGACGTTGACGCGCGAATCGGCGGTGGCATTACTGTTTTGGAAGGCGCGTCCGGCGCGGGAAAAACGACGCTTTTACGAATAATCGCCGGAATCGTCGCGCCCGATGAAGGTTTGATCAAAATTGATTCGACCGTGTTTTTCGATGCGGCGAATTCGATTAATCTTTCGATTCAGAAACGCCGCGTCGGGTTCGTTTTTCAGGATTACGCGCTGTTTCCGCATTTGACCGCCGAGCGAAACGTCGCTTACGGCATAAAAATTGAAGACAAGAAAATCAAAAAAACGCGAGCCGTCGAAATGCTGTCGCTGTTTCGCATCGCACATTTGAAAAATCGTCGTCCGGCGGAAATGTCGGGCGGCGAACAACAGCGCGTCGCACTCGCCAGAGCGTTGGCGAGTGAGCCGCAAATCGTGCTGCTCGACGAACCTTTATCGGCGGTTGATGTCGAAACGCGCGCGAAATTGCTGGACGAAATCGAATTTGCCCAAAATCGTTCCGGCATTTCTTTCGTTTATGTAACGCACAACGAAGCCGAAGCAGCGCGTCTCGGCACACAGCACATCGCAATGAAAAACGGAAAAATTATCGGCAATGAAATTTTGTAAAATAAGCTGATTTTCGCTTAAATTAATTGTGATAAACTGATTTTGCAAAGTTAAAAGTTAAGTATTTATGAAGAATACAAAGTCTGGATGGTTTCACGCGAAGGTTTGATATTTATGAAACAAATCAGCGGACGAAATAAGGATTTGGGCGACATTGAAAGTTTAGAGGAGTTAGAAAATGAAAGTTGATATGTCGCCGCAAGCCGTAAAAGCGCGTTTGAAATTAGTATCGCAACTTTGGCGATTGAGTCTTTCATTGGGAAAAGCCAAGAAAGAAACCGACGCGCGAAGAGAAACTGACAAGATTTGTAAAGACGGAGAAAATAAATGAGAAAATATTACTCACGATTTAGAGTTTTATTGATGACTTTTGCATTTGGCTTAGCGAGTGTTTTTGTGTTCAATGGTTCATTGAAATCTTCAAATGAAATTCCTGTTAAT
>CAXSHW010000173.1:243-3252 GCA_964237245.1 uncultured Pyrinomonadaceae bacterium | reverse complement strand
ACGAAACCGATCACTGCGACGGAATCGTATTTCTCGACCGAATGACGCCGCTCAAACGCGAACTGGCGAAACGCAAAATTAAAAAATTGCAGAAAACCGGCGAATGGGAATAGAACGAATGATGATGCTTTCGCTCGCATTTACCTTTGAAATAACAAATAAATTGCCGACTCTCGGCTATATGTATTTCAGTGGAATAGTTCTGGCATTGCTGGTTTTCGCCGCTACTTATTTTCACCGTCAGGTTGGCTTGATTACTTTGCTGCTGGTCGGGTTGATTTGTGCGCAAAGCGCGCCAACATCTCAATTTGAAGGTGAAAACGTCGAGCAAATATACATCACTCATTGGAATTTTTCGTGCCAACTGACCTTTGCTTTATCAATTATCTTGTTTTTTGCCGCGATTATGTTGAAGCGCCGGTTAAAACGGAAAACTATCGTAAAAAAGTGAAAGTTATACAAATACAAAAAGTTCAGATAAATTTAGAAACGAACTTTCCTCAATCTTCCGAATGAAAAACTCGAAAGCAAAAACTTAAATCGAATTCCTCAACGAATGAAAACGGGATAAAATCTTATAAAATCCACTTCTTAATTTGACATAATCATTAAATTCTACTTCGATAGAAGAAATTTTTTATTAACAGAAATTTCCCGTGTTTCGGCTTTAAATTTGAGATACGAGAAGCGGTCGTGTTTTTCCAAATCAAAAATGGAGCAGATTATGTCAAATTTTCAATATTCATTAAATCGGTGTGTCTTTTCAATCGTTTTGTTAGCCGCGTTTTGCTTAACAATTTCAGCTCAAACAACAATTTTTAATATTCCTTCGACTGATACGGTCGAGAGGAAAACTTTTTACGTCGAAGCGGATTACACGACTCATTTTGATTCGTTCCGAACGACCGGTTTCCGCAGCGGCGGTTATCGCGTCGTTTACGGCGCGAGGCGAAATCTCGAAGTCGGCTTGAATTTTTTTCATACGCAGACCGGAAGTTCCCAGCAAACCGAACTTCAGCCGAACATAAAGTGGCGATTTTTTGCCAATGAAAAGCACAAAATCGCGGCTTCAGCGGGCGCGATAGTTTTCATTCCTTTGAACCGTCAAACCGGCAAGCGTCCGATAACGCTTGTCTTCTCAAATTTCAGTAAAGGAATAAAATTCGCGGGCGGAATGCGTCTGACGGCGGGTTTTTACAAAATTGCGAACGCCGAAAAAAGTTTCGGCGCGAAAAATGGCGCGATTTTGGGTTTTGAAAAACCGATTATAAAAAAACTTTCATTTATAACCGATTGGTATAGCGGAAAAAATCGCTTCGGCTATACAGCAACCGGTCTGAATTTGCAGATTACCAACCGTCAGCTTTTGACCGGCGGCTACAATTTCGGCAATTCGGGACGCGCGAATAACTTTCTAACGGTTTTTTACGGTTATACATTTTAAGCTCGCGCGTATAAAATATAAGGAAATAAATATTTCTACTGAATTGGAAACAAAAATTATGCAGACACAAAAAAGTTTAGACGAATTTAAAAACGAACCGTTCACCGATTTTTCTAAAACTGAAAATTCCGTTGCGATGAAAGCGGCGATTGAACGGGTGCGCGGCGAATTGGGACGCGACTATCCGTTGATTATTAATGGCGAAAAGATAATGCTCGATAAAAAATTCGAGAGTATCAATCCGGCGAAAAAGGATGAAGTCGTCGGCAAATTTTCCGATGCCGATTCGGATGCAAAGATGACGGAAAAAGCGATTGACGCGGCGACCGAAGCGTTTAAAAGCTGGCGCGGCGTTCCGGCTGAAACGCGCGCCGAATATTTGTTCAAAATCGCCGCGATTCTGCGCGAGCGTAAACATTACTTTTCGGCGTGGATGATTTTCGAGACGGGGAAAACGTGGGGCGAAGCCGACGGCGACACGGCGGAAGCGATTGATTTTTGCGAATTTTACGGGCGCGAAATGCTGCGTTGGGCGGAAAAGCAGCCGGTCACAAAACTCGCGGGCGAAGACAACCGTTTTGAATATATTCCGCTCGGCGTCGGCGCGATTATTCCGCCGTGGAATTTTCCGCTGGCGATTATGGCTGGAATGACTCTGGCGGCGGTTGTCACCGGAAACACGACGGTTTTGAAACCTTCGCCCGACGCGCCCGCGATTGCTTATAAATTTATGGAAGTCCTCGACGAAGTGAATTTGCCGAAAGGCGTGGTTAATTTTGTCGTCGGAAGCGGCACGAAAGTCGGCGAAATTCTCGTTCAGAGTCCGAAGATTCGCTTTGTTTCGTTTACGGGTTCAAAAAACGTCGGTCTGCATATTTACGAAACGGCGGCGAAAACGCCGGAAAATCAAAATTGGATGAAGCGTGTCGTCGCCGAAATGGGCGGCAAAGACGCGATGGTCGTGGCGGCGGACGCTGATTTGGATTCGGTCGCGCAGGATGTCGTCGCGGCGGCGTTCGGTTTTCAAGGTCAGAAATGTTCGGCTTGCTCGCGGCTGATTGTGGATGAAAAGGTTCACGACGAACTGATCGAAAAAATCGTCGAGAAAACCAAAAAACTAAAAATTGGTTTGCCGACCGAAAGCGAGACGAATATGACCGCCGTGATCAATCAAAAATCTTTCGACAACGCGACTAAAATGATTAAAAAGGGAATCGAAGAAGGCGGACAAGTAATCGTCGGCGGCGGCGGCGACGATTCGAAAGGTTTTTATATCGAGCCGACGATTATTGATGCAGTCGCGCCTAAATCAACCATCGAACAGCAGGAAATTTTCGCGCCTGTTCTCGCTGTTATCAAAGCGAAGAATTTCGACCACGCGCTCGAAATCGCCAACGATACGCAATACGGTTTGACAGGTTCGGTCTATTCAAACGATGCACAAAATCTGGAAAAAGCCAGATACGATTTTCACGTCGGAAATCTGTATTTGAACCGCAAATGCACCGGCGCTCTGGTCGGCGTTCATCCGTTCGGCGGATTTAATATGAGCGGCACGGATTCAA
>CAXSHW010000173.1:0-233 GCA_964237245.1 uncultured Pyrinomonadaceae bacterium | reverse complement strand
GGACGCGAATATCTTTTGCAATTTATGCAGGGGAAATCCATCTCCGAAAAAGTCGCCGCCAATAAACGCGACGACAGCGCGGAAGTCGGCAGTGCGGCGGACACGACGGCAAAAGCGTTTTAATTAAATAAAAGTTCGAAATTGGAAATATTCGGAATAAAAAATGAAGAAAAATAATTCTATAAAATGTCTGCTGACCGTTGCGGTAATTTTTTTAGCGGCAACGGCAAATT
>CAXSHW010000172.1:0-3270 GCA_964237245.1 uncultured Pyrinomonadaceae bacterium | reverse complement strand
TTGTTTTCACGCTTCAAATTTTAATCAAATTTATACTTTTGAGAAAGTCCTATCTATCTTTGAAATCTATGTATGTGTTCATTTTTTACTTAACTTTCATTAACCTTCAAAACCGCTAAAAATGCTTCCTGCGGGATTTCGACGCGACCGACTTTTTTCATTCGTTTTTTGCCTTCTTTTTGTTTTTCGAGCAGTTTTCTTTTGCGCGAGATGTCGCCGCCGTAGCATTTGGCGATCACGTTTTTGCCCATCGCTTTGACGGTTTCGCGGGCGATGACTTTTGCGCCGATGGCGGCTTGGATCGGGACTTCAAACATCTGGCGCGGGATTAGTTCTTTCATTTTGGCGGCGATTAATCTGCCTTTGGCGGCGGCGGTGTCGCGGTGCAGAACGAGCGAGAGCGCGTCAACCGGCTCGCCGGAAACGAGAACGTCCAATTTTACGAGATTACTTTCGACGTAGCCGGAAAGATGATAATCCAGGGAAGCGTAACCTTTGGAAACCGATTTTAAGCGGTCGTAAAAATCAAGCACGATTTCATTTAAAGGCAGTTCATAGACGAGCATCACGCGGTTTTCGGTGATGTATTCAAACTTTTTCTGCACGCCGCGTTTTTCGTCTAAAAGCGGCAAAATTCCGCCAAGGTAAGCGTCGTTGGTCAAAATCGTCGCTTCGATAAACGGTTCTTCGATTTTGACGATTCTGCCGGTGTCGGGCATTTTTGAAGGCGAATCAACTTCCGTCACCGCGCCGTCGGTCGTCGTGACGCGGTAACGCACGCCGGGCGCGGTCGTGATTAAATCCAAATCAAATTCGCGCTCCAATCTTTCCTGAACAATTTCCATATGCAAAAGTCCGAGAAATCCGCAGCGAAAGCCGAATCCGAGCGCGGTCGAAGATTCGGGTTCATAGAAAAACGAAGCGTCGTTGAGGCGCAGTTTGTCCATCGCGTCGCGCAACTCTTCGTATTGCGCGTTGTCGGTCGGGTAAAGTCCGGCGAAAACCATCGGTTTGACTTCCTGAAAACCGGGAAAAGGCGTCTCGACCGGTCGCGCCGCTTCGGTTATCGTATCGCCGATTTGCACGTCGGCGACAGTCTTTATAGAAGCGGTCAGAAATCCGACTTCGCCGACGCTCAAAGAATCAATCGGCGTCGGGCGCGGGCGATTAACGCCGAGCGTTTCGACCAGATATTCGCGTCCGGTGTTGAAGAACCTGATTTTCGTGCCTTTCCTGAGCGTGCCTTCGATAATGCGAAAAAGAACGATGACGCCGCGATAGCTGTCATACCAGGAATCGAATATCAGAGCCTTGAGAGGCGCGTTTTTATCGCCTTTCGGCGCGGGAACTTTGGCGATAACAGCTTCGAGAACTTCTTCGATTCCGATGCCGGTTTTAGCAGACGTTAAAACTGCGTCCGATGTGTCCAGCCCGATGATGTTTTCGATTTGTTCTTTGATTCGGTCGGGTTCGGCGCTCGGCAAATCAATTTTGTTCAGCACCGGAATTAATTCCAGATCGTTTTCAAGCGCGAGATAAGTGTTTGCCAAAGTCTGCGCCTCGACGCCTTGCGAAGCGTCAACAACCAACAGCGCGCCTTCGCAGGCTGACAACGAACGCGAAACTTCGTAGGAAAAATCAACGTGACCGGGCGTGTCAATCAAATTCAGAACGTAATTTTGTCCGTCGCGTCCTTTGTAATCGAGCCGAACGGCGTGCGATTTTATCGTGATACCGCGCTCGCGCTCCAAATCCATATCGTCGAGGACTTGGGCTTCCATATCGCGTTCCGAAACCGCGCCGGTTAGCTGCAAAATGCGGTCGGCGAGCGTAGATTTTCCGTGATCAATATGCGCGATAATCGAAAAATTTCTAATTAATTTTGAATCCATAAAATGATTGTGTGATTTCTACAGTGAAGGCTGCGAAAATGTCAAATAATTACAATATCAAAACCGCCGGAAATTCGCACTTTTTCAGCGTCTGACATTTTTTTAAAATTAGTTGCTTTATTGCATCTGTTTTGATACCTTTACCGAATAGTATTACCGTAGGAATAGTTTTTAATTTAGATTGCATAGAACATTTCTTACTTTGAATAATATAATCAAAGACTGGAAACGTTCATTTTTCTTACCCTTATAGGTTCGACAACATTGAGGAGAAACAGAATTATGACTGGAAAACGTAACAGGCATGCCTTTGTCGCATTGCCTTTTTTATTGGGATTATTTTTTTTCGCGGGTCTAATAAACGTAAAAGCCGTAACCATATACGGAGTCAATACAACTAATCAATTAGTGCGTTTTGACAGCGCGACCACCGGCAATATAACGACGGTGGGAACGATAACGGGATTGCAGGCGGGCGAGACGATTTTGGAGATAGATTTTCGTCCGAATGGCGGAATGCTTTACGGACTCGGCAGCACGAGTCGAATTTATACCATCAACACGACGACCGGCGCGGCGAGTTTGGTCGGCGTTTTAACGACGGCTTTGAACGGCGCCAATTTCGGGTTTGATTTTAATCCGACGGTTGACCGCATCAGAATCATCAGCGATGCCGATCAGGATTTGCGGGTTAATCCGGCTGACGCGACCGTAACGGTTGACGGCACATTACAGTTTGCGGCGGGCGATCCGAACGCGGCGCAGAATCCGAATGCGACCGGAGCATTTTATACGAACAATGTTGCGACGGCGACGACGACCTCATTGTTTGACATAGACCCGACGCTTGACATCCTTGTTCAGCAGAATCCGGCAAACAGCGGAACGTTGAATACGATAGGCAGTTTGGGCGTGGATGCGACGAGTGTGGGCGGCGCGGATTTCACATCTACCAATAACACGGCATACGCGATCTTGGTGGTGGGCGGCGTGCAGGGTTTATACACGATAGACACGGCGAGCGGCGCGGCGACATTTATTGGAGAAGTCAACGGAGTCGGAGCATTGCGCGGCATAGCGATTCCGACGGCTGGAGCGGCGACACCGACACCGACGGCGACCGCAACTGCGACAGCGACGGCAACCGCTACACCGACGGCAACAGCAACAGCAACAGCAACAGCAACACCGACGGCGACGCCAACCGCTACGGCAACTCCGACGGCGACGCCAACCGCTACTCCGACGGCAACTCCTATAACCATATACGGAGTTAATACAACTAATCAGTTGGTAAGGTTTAGCAATACCGCGCCGTCAATGATAACGACGGTGGGAACGATAACGGGATTGCAGGCGGGCGAGACGATTTTGGAGA
>CAXSHW010000171.1:0-3380 GCA_964237245.1 uncultured Pyrinomonadaceae bacterium | reverse complement strand
TTATGCAAAATCAAATCCTTGACCGGCGCGAAAGTGTCCTGCACTTTTATTTTTGAATTTTCATTCGTCAAAAATCCCGCATCGCCGACCTGCCCGCCCGATTCGGCGTAAAAAGGCGTTTCCGACAAAACAATCAAACCTTCGTCGCCTTCGTTCAATTCGTTGATTTGCTGGTCATCTTTAACGATAGCGACGATTTTTGAATTCTCAAAATCCGTGCGGTCGTAACCGTGAAATTTATTCGCGCCGATTTTTTCCAAAAGCTCGTGATAAATCGGATTGATAACAGATTTGCGCTCAGTTTTTCCAATTTCCGAATTTTGTTGCAGTTTTCTTAAATTTTCTTCGATAATATTTCTAAATTCTTCTTCGCTGTAATTATCAATTGTCTTTTCAAACTTTTCCTGTCCTAAACGTTCAACTGTCGCTCCGCTGAATAATCCCTGATTATCCTTTTCCCGCAAGAAAAATTCCTCTTGTGTCAAAACTACATACATTAAATCAGTTGGAGTTCCGTAAGTATCTTTCAGTTTTGCTAATTCAACTGCATCAACTGTAGGAAGTTGACTTGTGCTTGAATTCATTAAGTCATGAAGTTTTTTCAAACCAATTGTCATTGTCGCGCCAAATCTTTCTTCCTCAAGCCGCACCATTTTGCCGATAAATTCGCGCTGCGTTTCGAGTTCGGGATAAGCGTCTTTCATTTCGTCAACGACTTTGTTACAGACTTTGTAGAAAAACGCCTCGTGAAAACCGAGATGCTCGCGCCCGTGATAAATCGCGCGGCGCATAATTTTTCGGAGAACGTAAGCGCGTCCTTCGTTGCCGGGCAAAATTCCGTCGGCGATGGAAAACGCCGTCGTGCGGGCATGGTCGGCAATCACGCGGCAGGCAAATTGTTTCTGTTCGTCAAAATTTTCGTAAACGCTCATAAAATCCGTATCTTAAACTTCCAGTGTATTTATTTAATTGGCGGAACACTCGTTAAATGATTCCACGCTTTATTTTCAAGCGGTGTATTCGAGTCTTTTGCGAGCGATTTTTCGCTCAACAAATCGGTTTCGGAAATTTCCCGCGCCTGCATCAAATTAACGCTCAATTCCCAAAGCTGTTCCATCGTTCGCAAGCGATTCGTGACGGCTTCGGGCGACATATCAATCTTCATTTTCCAACCTCTCGATGTCCGACAAATCCTGCAATCTGCCGCTGATTTGCTTCATAAAAATCAAACCTTCTTTTGAAACCGAAGAAATCGTTCCGCGATTCCATCTGAAAAGTTTGCGGTTTTGCCAGACTTCATTTAACGCTGCGGTGACGAGCAGAAAATCAATGGTTATCAAAGATTTTGTTTCCCTGTCAATTTTGGAAATTCGCCGAATCTCAATTTTTCCGTCGTGAAAATGCAGCGGTAAACCTTCGACATCGTAACCGAAATTTTGCGTGACGCGCCAAACTTCATCAAGATTCTCCGACAACACCAACAAATCAATATCAATAGTCGCTCGCGGAAAACCGAGAATCGCCATTGCCCAACCGCCGCACACCGCATAATCAATTTTACGTTCATTCAGAGCATTCGTAATGTCGGTAAACTCGTCGAGCAGCGTCGCCATAAAGTTCTATTTTTTCATCGCCAAATCCGCCGTAAAATCAACAATTGGACGAATTAAATCCGTTTCGTAGTTCGTTTTCACGCCCTGCATCACGGCAGCGATGCGCTCCAAACCTGCGCCCGTATCAACTGACGGCGCGGGCAGCGGCGTTAAAACGAAATTGCCGTCCGCGTCTTTCGAGCGGTCAAACTGCATAAAGACGAGATTCCAAATCTCAATCGTGTCGTCGCCCGTTTCGGCGTTGACGAATTCGGGGCGATTTTTTTCGGGGTTTTCCGCGTCGTCGCCCATATAATAATGAATTTCCGAACATGGTCCGCATGGTCCGGTGTCGCCCATTTGCCAGAAATTTTCTTTCGCCCCAAACGGCAAAACTCTTTCCGGTTTCGCGCCCATCGCAATCCACAAATCATGCGCTTCGGTGTCGGCGGAAACCTGGTCGTTGCCTTCAAAATAAGTGAACCACAAATGCGCCGGATCGAGTCCGAGTTTGCCTTCCGCTTTGCTTCCGGTCAGAAAATCCCACGCGAATTTAATCGCGTCGGCTTTGAAATAATCGCCGAACGAGAAATTGCCGAGCATCTCAAAAAACGTGTGATGTCTGGCAGTTTTCCCGACTTCATCCAAATCGTTATGTTTGCCGCCCGCGCGAATACATTTCTGGCTCGAAGTCGCGCGTTTATAATCGCGTTTTTCATTGCCGAGAAAAACGTCTTTAAATTGATTCATTCCCGCGTTGGTGAACAGAATCGTCGGATCGTTCGGCGGATAAACGGGACTTGAATGGACAACTTTATGTCCGTGCATTTCAAAATATTCTAAAAATTTTTGTCTGATTTCGCTGCCTGTCATAATTAAGAGAATTTTATCACAAGGTTTATTTAATGGCACTAATAGGCTGATTATAGAGCCGAAAATGCCGTCCGGCTTTCTTCAAACCCGGACGGCATTTTCAGTTCAAAAAGGAGATGAATTAGAAGCTAACCAAAAAACCCGCAAAACGGATAATTATTCGGTTAACACAAGCTGTTACGATCAAATAACGGCTTATGTTAAGTTATTCGTAAAAAAAATCCTTTTGGATGCACCGAAAAAATAAATTTTATTTATTTGTTGAAATTTGCCTTTCCGGTGTTCACACCACTCAAATTGAAAGTTTGATTGGCGGCGAAAAAATCTGATGCGGATACAAAAACTTATTTCTATTATGTTTGAGCGACAATCCTAATTTATTATTTTGCGCGGGATTTATTGCAATTATTATAAATTTCGTTCAAAATTCGCAAACAAAGCAGTTCCGCTGAAAAATTAAAAATCAACGTCAGAGTCTAAAATCTGGAAACCCGAAAATTTGGAATCTTAAATCTATGACTAATTCATTATTTCGCAAAAAATCCATCGCGCAGATTCAGGCTGATGCCGCCGCCGGATTTTCCGACGCGGAAATCGCTTCCGGCGATAATATAGGTTTGCGCCGCTCGCTCGGCACTTTCGATTTGACGATGCTCGGAATTGCCGCAATTATCGGCGCGGGCATTTTCGCAATGGTCGGGCAAGCGTCATACGACGGCGGTCCGGGCGTGATTTTGTTGTTTATTTTCGCGGCAATCGCCTGCGGATTTTCCGCGCTTTGCTATGCGGAATTCGCCTCGAAAATTCCGATTGCGGGTTCGGCTTATACTTACGCTTACGCGAGTTTCGGCGAGCTTCTGGCGTGGATTATCGGTTGGGATTTGCTGGTCGAATACGCCATCGGCAACATCGCCG
>CAXSHW010000170.1:3196-3450 GCA_964237245.1 uncultured Pyrinomonadaceae bacterium | reverse complement strand
TCAAAATCGAATGGCAGAACAAACAACCGTTTCAGACATTTTTCGCCGCGCGCTGGCAATCAGACAGTCAAACGCAAACATTTCATACAAAGATTTAAAAACGCAAATCGTCAATGAATTCGGCGGAGAGGCGTTTCCGCTGACCGCGCAGTTGACGATTCCCGAATACGACAACATCGCGCCCGAAGAAGATTGGACTGCCGGATTGCCGGTTGTTTTGCGCGGTATCCAAACCGAAGATTGGGCGTAAATCG
>CAXSHW010000170.1:0-3186 GCA_964237245.1 uncultured Pyrinomonadaceae bacterium | reverse complement strand
CGCGCACGGCATTATCATTAGTCTCGAACAGGTCGAAAATTATCCGAAAGAATCTCTGCGCGAAGACGCGCCTGAAAAAGAATGGCGCAACCGCGACAGAGGCATCGCTGAAGCCGAAAAGAAAAATTTCGACAAATGGATGCCCGAAGAGTTGATGAATATGGCGCAGCGCGCGACAAAACGAAAAGTTTAGAGTTTTTTCGGGAAGATTTCAGCCACGAACAAACACAAAATTGCACGAACAGCATTTATCAATTTTATTCCAATTGTTTTATTTCGTGTTAATTTGTGTTTGTTCGCGGCTGATTCTTTTCAGTTTTGTAATAAATTTTATGAAAGCGGTTTATATCAAAGAATTCGGCGCGGCGGAAAATCTGGAATGGCGCGAAGTCGAAGATTTGCCGAAGCCGAAAGACGCGGAAGTTTCGGTGCGCGTCAAAGCGGCGGCTTTAAACCGCGCCGATATTATGCAGCGCAGAGGTTTTTATCCGGCGCCGAAAAATTACCCGGAAAGAATTTTAGGACTTGAGTTTGCGGGCGAAGTCGTCGAAACAGGCGAAAACGCCCAAAAGTTCAAAGTCGGCGACAGAGTTTTCGGCATTACGGCAGGCGGCGCGCAAGCCGAATTTCTCATTACGGACGAATCTCTGCTCGCACGCATTCCTGAAAATTTGAATTTCGTCGAAGCCGCGACAATTCCCGAAGCGTTTATCACAGCGCACGACGCGATTTTCACGCTGGGCAATTTACAGGAAAACGAAACTCTCCTTATTCACGCCGTCGCTTCTGGCGTCGGACTCGCCGCGCTGCAATTGGCAAAGGCGAAAAATATAAAAGTTTTCGGAACTTCGCGCACGCCGGACAAATTGGAAAAATGCAAAGAATTCGGACTCGACGAAGCGATTTTGACTGATAAAGACGCGAATTTTGCTGCAACGATCAAAGAAAAAACTGACAGCAAAGGCGTCAATGTAATTTTAGATTTGGTCGGCGCGAGTTATTTTGCCGAAAATTTGGAATCTCTCCGGCTCAAAGGACGACTTGTTCTGGTCGGATTGACCGGCGGCAGAACGGCGGAATTTGATTTGGGAACGCTTTTGACGAAACGCGCGAAAATCATCGGAACGGTTTTGCGCCCGCGTTCGATTCAGGAAAAAGCCGAAGCGACCGCGAAATTTATTGAAGACGTTTTACCTTTGATTGCGGAAGGGAAAATTAAACCGAATTTGGATAAGGTTTTCCCAATCGAAAGTGTAGCGGAAGCGCACGAATATCTCGAATCAAATCAGAGTTTCGGTAAAACGGTTTTAATGGTAAGTGGTAAATGGTAATTGGTAAATGAGGTATAATTTCTTTAATTTACCACTTACCATTTACCATTAAAGACATTTACTTTATTTAGAAATTCTGTTCGCCGCTTCGTCGGTTATAATGCACAAACCCGAAATTTTTTTGGCTTCGAGCTGCTTTAATTTTTTGAGGGCTTTATCGTAAGTCAAATTGCCTGCGACGCGACTTTCAAATGAAACGACCGACCAGCGCGGCGCGTTTAATTCGTCCGAAAAATCTCCGTTTGAAACAGTTTCAATCGCCGTCGGCGTTTTCGTTTTTTTTGCAGCCGACGCTCGGTTCGATTTTCGGTCTTTCTCGCCTTTCATTACAAATTTTTTGTTTTATGCGTGTTTTATATGCCTTTCGGCAATTCGATTTCCAAATGAACATTAGCATAACCGATGAGTGATGTAAAAATTCTTAACAGAACCGGAAATTCAAAAATCGAAAAATACAAGTTTGATTGAAAATCGCTTCGTGTGTAAATTTAGAAAATGCTTGAGAAAATCGTCAAAGTCGCGCTCGTCCAATGTCCGCCTGCTTTTTTTAATCTGCCGGAGACTCTGGCAAAGGCTGAAGCGATTGCCGAAGAATCGGCAAAAAACGGCGCGAAAATCGTTGTTTTTCCCGAAACCTGGATTCCGGGTTATCCGATTTGGCTCGACGAAGCATCGAAAATCGCGCTCTGGGATTTTGCGCCCGCCAAACGTCTCTATCAATATCTGACGGAAAATTCTCTGCAAATTCCGGGCGAAGATTTTGCGAAACTGCAAGAGATTGCCAGGCAGAACTCGATTTATCTGGTCGCCGGCATTCACGAAAAATGCGGCGGAACGCTTTACGATACAACAGCTTATCTCGCGCCGGACGGCAATTATAAGATTCATCGCAAACTCACGCCGACCTATACCGAACGATTAATTTGGGGCGTCGGCGACGGCAGCACACTGAATGTTTTGGAGACGCCTTTCGGAATTTTGGGCGGACTGATTTGCTGGGAACACTGGCTACCGCTCGCCCGCGCCGCGATGCACGCGAAACGCGAGACGATTCACACAGCGCAGTTTCCGACCGTTCACGAGCGACATCAAATCGCCAGCCGTCACTACGCTTTTGAAGGTCAATGTTTCGTTTTGGCTTCCGGCTGCGTATTCGGCAAAACCGACGTGATTGAAGGTTTTCTATCGCTCAAAACCGACGATGATGAAGTTTTGGCTCTGCTCGAATCAATGGAAAAAGATTTGCTCGGACGCGGCGGAGGCGCGATTATTGCGCCCGACGCGAGCTACGTCGTCGAGCCTGTTTTTGATAAAGCGGAAATTATTTACGGAAATCTTGAACTGGATTTAGTCAAACAGGGAAATCTTCTGCTCGACACCGACGGACATTATTCGCGTCCCGATGTTTTTGAACTGCGGGTTAATGACAAGCCAAATAATAATGTCGTTTTCGCATCCGAAGATTAAGAGAATTTTAAGGCATAATTAGAATAATTTTTTCGGTGTTTTTTGCAGTTAAGTTTTGCTATGAATTTTAATCAAACAATTTTTCTCACAGGTTTTCCCGGTTTTATCGCCGAAAGACTTGTCTTGCAAACAGCGAAACCGGATTTTTCCTGCTCGCGCAAAATCAATTTGTCGAAAAAGCAAATCAAACCGTTCGGGAAATTGCCGCGAAAACCGGCGCGCCTGTCGAAAATTTCACGGTCGTCGAAGGCGATATTACGCAGGAAAATCTCGGCATCAGCAAGGAAATTTTGACTGAAATCAGCGAATCTGTCACCGACGTTTTTCATCTGGCGGCGATTTATGATTTGGCGGTTGAAAAAGAAATCGCCTTTCGCGTGAACGTCGA
>CAXSHW010000169.1:0-3451 GCA_964237245.1 uncultured Pyrinomonadaceae bacterium | reverse complement strand
ACAATGGCTCGGAACGAATCCGTTTTTACTCCATCGCGCCGAACGCGCTTTCATCAACGACACGTCAAATCTCTTTATTTCGACGCTTTTGCTGATTGTGTCTGGACTCGGTTTGGCGATTCTGACCGGAATCTGTGTCGGTTTGATTTTCTTTTATCTGCGCGAACAAAAGCGCTCGAAAATGGCGGTTTTTTCCGACGCCGGCGGAATGATTCGTCTTAATCTGGATGAATTGACACCGCAAATTTCCTCGGAAAGACTTCTAAAGTAGTGAAAAACTAAAAGTGAAAAGTGAAAAACTGAAAATACTAACTCTTCATTTTCAGTTTTTCACTTTTCTACGGTAGCGCCTCAGCCAACCGCTCGATGTCTTCCTGATTGTTGAAAAAATGCGGCGCGATGCGAATGCGGTCGTTGCGGGGTGAAACGATGATTTTTTCCGCTTCGAGTCGTTTTGCGATTTCTGTCGGCTGCAATCCGCCGAGGTGTTTTATACAGACGATTTGCGATTTTTCGTTTTTGGCGCGTGAGCTGACAATTTCATAGTTTTTGCCCGCCAGCCGTTCACACAAATAATCGGTTAATTCTTCCAAATAAATTTGAATTTTTCCCGCGCCTGATTCTTGCAAAAGTTTCAAGCTCTGCTCCAAACCGTAAAAAAGTGAAATTCCGCCGGTTCCGGTTTCCCAGGCTAAAGCGTTTGGTTTGTAACTTTGCTCGGTGTCTTCAAAATCCAAAGGCGCTTTCACACTAATCCATCCGACCAGCGTTGGTTCGATTCTCGCTCTTGCGCGGTCTGACAGATACAAAATTCCGCCGCCTTCGGGCGAGCAAAGCCATTTGTGGCTCGCGCCTGCCGCCGCGTCAACCATTTGCGCGTCCAAATCAAACGGCGTTGTGCCGAGCGCCTGAATAATATCAACGACGAAAAGCGCGTCAACTGCGCGCGCGGCTCGACCGATTCTTTCCAAATCGGCGCGAAAACCCGATGCGTATTGCACTGCGCTGATTGAAACGATTTTTGTATTTGCGTCAATCAAACTGATAAATTCGTCCAAATCAATGCGTCCGTCTTTTTCGGGACAAAGCCGAAGTTCGACGCCTAACTCGTCTCTGATTCTGCGCCAGGCGTAAAAATTAGCCGGAAATTCGCGTTCAAAACTCACGATGCTGTCGCCGTTTTGCCACTTCAAGCCGTTTGCGATTGTCGAAACGCCGTCCGAAGTGTTTCGCATAAAGGCGATTTGTTCGGATTTTACTTTCAGCATTTCGGCGATAATTTCACGCGCTCCGGTTTTCGTGTCAATCCATTCGTTAAAATTAAGCGAGCCGTTTTCGCTGACATCGCGCAATTGTCGGCTGACGGCTTCGACCGAAATTGTCGGCAGAGGCGCGACCGCCGCGCTGTTCAGGTAAGCGTAATTCTGTGTTGCGGGAAATAGTGAGCGGATTTTTTCGTTCAATTCTGTAAACTCCTCGAATTTCTTTGACAAAATCTTTCGACTGCCGAATAATTTTTATGCGGCTTGGAAAATACTCCAACCGGAAACCTCAATTTTTACATCAAATTTTTGCAATTATGTTCGATTTTAAAAGAAAAAACCAATTCGATTTCGGCATTGTAGCAGCCGACGACGACCGAGATATTGAAGTTTATCGCCTGAAAAAGGAATCGAGACAAGGACTCTGGTCAGAAAGTTTGAAACTTCTGCGCGATATTATTTTAATCGTCGCGGTTTTTCTGCTGCTCGGTGTTTTCATCGCGCAGCCGGTCGTCGTCGAAGGAACTTCGATGCTGCCTCAGCTTCACGACGGCGAGCGACTTCTTGTTGACAAACTGATTTATTACAAATTCAAAGGCGTCGGCTGGGGACATCTCGAACGCGGCGACGTAGTGGTTTTCTGGTATCCGAAAGACCCGGACAAAAGCTATGTCAAGCGTGTCATCGGCTTGCCGGGCGAAATGGTCGAAATGCGCAACGGCACGGTTTTCATCAACGGACAGGAGTTAAACGAACCGTATCTCGACGCCGAACATAATCAGGCTTTGCAGGACTTTAAACCGACCAGAGTAGAAGAACATTTTTATTTTGTAATGGGCGACAACCGCGATAATTCTTCGGATTCGCGCATTTGGGGCTTGGTTCCTGAAAAGTATATCTACGGGAAAGTATTTTTCCGCTACTGGAATCCTTCAAACGTCGGTTTTATCGAACACGGCAGATACAATTTGCCGGATAATTTCAAAACCGACGATGTTCACGCTGACGACGAAGAAAGCGATAAATAATTTTATCAAATTAAATTGTGCGAAATCTTGAGTTAAACAATCCGCTTTTGCGGCGATATTGGTTTAAGACTAAGGAATTTTTTTACGGAATTGGCGTAACAGCATATTCTTTAAAAGACGCTCAAAATCTTGTTCAGGAATCAATTCCCTATGTAAATTGGAATTTTAATGAGTTGGAAGTTATAGAGAATATTGACATTAGCAATCTTGACGAAGGACACGTTTTGCCGAATATGGGCGCGCCGAATTTCAGAGGCGTGTGGTATCCGAACTTAAATATTTAACTGATGAATTCAGCAAAAAAAGCGATTTTGGTTCTCGAAGACGGACGCGCGTTTCGCGGCGCTTCATTTGGCGCGGAAGGCGAATGTTTCGGCGAGATGGTTTTCAACACTTCGATGTCCGGTTATCAGGAAATTCTGACCGATCCGAGTTACGCCGGACAAATCGTCTGTATGACGTATCCGCAAATCGGAAATTACGGCGTCAACGAAGAAGATACCGAATCGCGCCGCCCTTGGGTCGAAGGTTTCGTTGTCCGCGAAGCCAGCAAAATTGCGTCTAACTGGCGCGCGACCGAAACTTTGGGTTCGTATTTGACGCGCCACGAAATCGTCGGAATCGAAAACATTGACACGCGCGCGCTCGTTCGACATATTCGTGACAAAGGCGCGATGCGTTCGGCAATTTCGACGACGGATTTGGACGAAAAAAGTTTGCTCGAAAAGATTTTGAATTCGCCGGAAATGAAAAACCGCGAGCTTGCGAGTTCGGTAACAGTCGAAAAACCTTTTGAATACGAAGCTGAAGGCGCGGAACGATTTCACGTCGTCGCTTTTGATTTCGGCGTTAAAACAAATTCTCTGCGCGAGTTTGCAAAATTCGGCTGCCGACTGACAATCGTTCCGGCTGAAACTTCCGCCGCTGATATTGTTGCCTTAAAACCCGACGGGATTTTTCTTTCAAACGGTCCCGGCGATCCTTCCGCGATGAAAAAAGTCGTCGCGGAAATCAAAAAATTGACGACGGAAAACGTGCCGATGTTCGGCATTTGTCTCGGACATCAAATTTTGGGACAGGTTTTCGGCGGCGAAACATATAAAATGAAATTCGGGCATCGCGGCGGCAATCAGCCGATTATGGATTTGACGACCGGCAAAG
>CAXSHW010000168.1:0-3464 GCA_964237245.1 uncultured Pyrinomonadaceae bacterium | reverse complement strand
CGAGTTCGATACGTTTGATTTCGGCTTCGCGCTGGGCGTTGAACATTCCCTGTTTCTGCTCGGCGAGAATTTTTTCCGTTTGCGTTTTCATCAACGGTTCCGGCAGATGGATGTGGCAGATCAGCACGTTCACCACGTCAACGTGATATTTTAAAAGGTGCATTCGAACTCTGGCTTCGGCGCGTTCCTGTTCTTCGTGACGATTTTGCAGATACGCCATCGCCGATGATTCCGACGCTTGATTTCTGAAAATCGAGTCAATCAAAGGGTGCATCACGTTTTGGATCAGCCGCGTGACATCGCCGATTTTCGCCACCATAAACGGCGCGTCTTCGGGTTTGACGCGAAAGACGACGCGCACTTCCAATTGCATCGTAAAACCGTCTTTGGAAATGACTTCAAACGGATCGAAAGTTCCGGCGAGTTCGCCCGCCGTCCATTCGACGGTTTGGTTGGTCGTCGGAATCACAATCGGCGTAGTCGCTAAAGTATTAACGTAATATTTTCCGGGACCGACAACGATTTCCTGAATGCCGCGATAGCCTTCCGGCACGACGTAGGCTTCGTGTGCGCCACTGTCAAGCCGTTTATCCGCCGGATCGCCTAAGGCGATTTCCGCTTTGATTTCTTCGATTGAAACCGTGTCGCCTTCGATTTTATTGAGTTTGTCGGTGGCTAATTTCATCTGTTCGGCTTCTTCGCGTTCGAGCCGTTCGCGCACTTTTCGCGCCATTTCCTGCCGAATTTCTTCGGATGGGTCTTTGCCGACATTCGAGACGACGACCGCGACTTCGCCCGGTTTAATTTCCTTTGCCGAGTCGGGAATCACTTTGAAAAGCAGCGGATTGATGTAATAAGTTCCGGGCAGCAAAATATCTTTCTGCGGTCCGCGCTGACCGCCGTTTGAGATAAAAGCGTTGCTGTCTTGAAAATTATCGTGTCCCTGAATTTGCGTGGCGACATAATCTTTCGGATCGAGCGGCGCGCCGTCTAAGGCTTCGACCAGTCCGACCGTATTTTCGCTGATCGCCGTCGCGTCGAAAAGTTTGATATTAAAAAGTCCCGGCTTAATTTCGTTGGCATCCTCCAATGCGATTGAATTCGTATGAATTCGGTAAGTTCCCGGCGTTAAAACTTCGACTTGCGCGCCTTTTTGCCCGCCGTTGTAAATAAAACTTTCCGCATCCTGAAAATTTTTATGACCTTCGACGGCTTTACCGAAAAGTCTGCCTTGCGACAATTGCGTGCCGTCAGCGGATGTAACGATACCGACTTTGCCGGTCGGAATCGTTGCCGCTTTCGCAATCGAAACGCGGAAAAGATACGGATGAATCGCCCATTTTCCCGGCGGCAGCGTTCGCAGTTGAATTCCCTTTACGCCGCCTTGTTTGATAAACGCAATCGGGTCTTGGAAATTATTGTGCGCGTTTTGCGCTCTGTCCGGCGCGAAAATACTTCCCGTTTGCATCGGTTCGCCGTCAACCGCGTCAATCACGCCGAGTTCGTCCGCGCCGATTTCGACGAGCGGCACTTTTTGAATGACGCGCTCAATCGGATATAAAACAAAATGCAGTCCGGGTTTCAGCACGTCGGCTTGAATCCCGATTTCGCCGTCGGTTGCGACGACGCGACCTTGCGACATTTTTTTACCGGCGTAACGACGTTCTTTAATTCCGACTTCAGTCGCGCCGACGTTGACTAAAAAGCGCGTTACAATATACCAAACGACGCCCAGAACTATTAAGGCTAAAACGCCTAAGACGATTAAACTTGTTGTGTTATCCATTGTGATTTCCTCAATTTAGCAAGTAAACATTAGCCACAAACAAACACGAAAGAACACGAACAAAACACAATAAAATGATTAATTTTCAGACCGTTTTTCCTTTTTCGTGTCTTGCGCGTGTTTGTTCGTGGCTAAAAATATCACTCTGACTCGTCACGCAGATTTTTGATTTCCTCTTTTAACCAAAAAAGCGCGCCTGAAGTTCTTTCCTGTTGGGAGAGAATTCTAAAATGGCTGTCCAACAAGTCAGCCAAATCAGCGGCGTTTAAGTTTGAGATTTTGTTTTCACGCCAAACTTGTATCACATTTTCGGCAATCTCTGAAAAGCTGTTCGCGTTTTCCGTCTCCGAAGCCAGTTTGAGCAGTTCGGCGGTTTGCGATTTATCGGGCGACACGCGCCAGGTTTTTAGATGGTTTTCGGCTTTTTCGACTTTTTCCATTGCCGAAAGCCGCGTTTGTTCCGATTCTTTTGCCAGCGTTTCCGCTTTTTCCCGGCGTTCAATCGCGCGGATTTCTTCATCGTCCGGCTCAAACAGCGAACGATACGGCGGAGAATCGGCAAATTGTTTTGGTTCGTTTGTTTCCAGAGATTTTCTGCGGCTTTTGAGAAAAACCGAGAATCCGACGATCATCACCGTTCCGACGACGATCAGCATTGCAAAGAAAATTATGATAAAGAGAAGCATTTGCCAAAAGCCAACGCGAAACTTTTCAAAGTTTCAAAAACCACTTCCAAGCGTTGCCCTCACAAATTATTATACGACGAATGTTTTGAAAAGTTTTAAGAATTTTCCAGCCACGAACAAACACGAAAACAGCACGAAAATAAGAATAAAACTTCAATTATAATTTTCTTCAGTTTTTTCGTGTTCTTTCGTGTTTGTTCGTGGCTAATTTCCTATCGCGTTAAAAAGCAAAGGAAACGTCGCCAGCGATTGACCGCGGTATTGCGGGCGAAAGCCGAATAAAATTATTTTGCCTTTGCCGATATTCACTTGAACGAGCGCGGCTTTGCCGGCGATGCGTTCCGCGCCGAGAATATAGCCGGAAAGCAGAATGTCTTTCGGATTGTCGGGATATTTGGCGATTACATTAACCAAATTTTCAGTGTTATTTCCAGTGATTTCAAACGCGGGCGAATCTTCAAACCACGCGATTGAATCTTTCGGCATTCCTTTGGCGATTGGGTTGGTCGTGTCGAGCATCGTTCGCAGAATCGAGCCGGGAATGTAAAAATCTTTGCTCGGCAGATTTTTGGTGACATCTTTGAGCGGCAAATTAAATTGTTCGATGGCGAAATCGGACGCGCGATTGAGAAAAACCAGAGTGCCGCCCGCTTCGACAAATTTCCGCAAATTCGCCACGCCGTCCGCGCCGATTCCGCCCGTGTATTCGTCGGGCATCGAGCCTTTCGGAAAACCGTTCAAGATTTGATTCGGCGATTGGTCGGGGAACATTATTGTTCTATATTTTGTTGCAGAATCAGGTCTTACAGAAAATTTGACTGTTTTGATTTCAGAATCCTCAATAGATGAATAACTTACGCATTTCAAGCCTTTCGTATATTTATCTAAAAGCCAACGAGTCCAGCCTTCATCCATTGACGGAATATGAGATTTATAAAGATAGGACTTTCTCAAAAGTATAAATTTGATTAAAATTTGAAGCGTGAAAACAA
>CAXSHW010000167.1:0-3621 GCA_964237245.1 uncultured Pyrinomonadaceae bacterium | reverse complement strand
CGGTTACGCCTTATTTAAGCGAGGAAGAAAAAACGGTCGGAGACAAAAAAAAAGAAAAAAAAAAAAGGAAAAAAAAATAAATATGCCTGATGAAAGAAACATCGCCCACGACAAAAAAGTGATGGACGAAGAAAAAGTATCGGACTTGGAAATAACGGGCGAACATCCCGAACACGCCACGCAGCCGGGCAAAAAAACGCCGCAGGAACACGTTGACAAAGACGCGATTGATGAAAGCGGAAATTTGATTTACGACGACGGCAAGGACGAAAACGACGCGAAATAGTTTTGTTGATAAAAAAAGCGATAAAGTTTTGAAAAACTTTATCGCTTTTTTTATTTTGCAGCTTCTCTTAAAGCAAAGAAGAAAGTTTTCGCAATCCGCCTGGTGCGTCCGCGCCTAAATGAACGCGCAAAGCCCGACGTTTTCTATCGAGCAAAACTTGAAAATCGCCGCGAGCCTGCGCCGCTTTGACAATTCCAAATGTGTATTTTTGATCGGGAACTTGTAAATCCGTCTGGTCGTCCGATGTGATTTGCAGGAAAACGCCTTCGTTCGCGCCGCCTTTGTAGGCTTGCCCGGTCGAATGCAGAAATCTCGGTCCGAAACCCAGACAGGTTGCGACGCGCTTTTCCTGTAAAACTTGCTGTCGAATCGTTTGCAAAACAGTTTCGTTTTCGGCGTTCATTTCAATATAAGCGAGCAAAGCGAAATAATCGTTTTCTTTAATTTCGCCGAGAAACGCCTTTAGATAATTTCCGAGCGATTTTTCGTCGCCGGACGCTTTTTCCAACTCGGCTAAATTTCTCTCGTCGGTAAAAAGTTTGATGCCGTTTTCTTCATAAAAAGGTTTTTCGTCGGGCAATTTTCCCGTCTTTTCGTATTCTTCGGTTAGTTTTTTAGCTTCGATTTTCGCTGACTCGACATCGGGTTGATTGAAAGTGTTGATCCGCATTATCGAACCGGCGACGGCGGTTGCGAATTCCCAGCGGAAAAATTCCTGTCCGAGATTCATTTTGTCTGTAACTTCAATTCTGATAACAGATTGACCGGCTTTTTCAAGCTCCGCGACGGCGCTTTCCTGTTCGCCGGAATCGCCGTTTAATTTCAAATAAGCAAAAACTCTGTCATTGCCGTAAACGTCCGGCGACTGAATTTTTTCGCCGTTGACAGGAATTATCGAAATGTCTTTTTTGCCGGTTGATTCGGCGATAAGTTGTTCGAGCCACGCGCCGACATCGTGAATTTCAGGCGAAGTGAAAATCGTTAATTTATCGCGTCCGTGTGTCTGGCAAACGCCGAGAATTGTTCCCAAAATCGCGCCCGGATTTTCGGACGGATTTTCATTTTTGCACGCCGCAACCATTTCCTGCGTGCGCGTGTAAAAATCTTCGACATCAATTTTCATCGCGCTCGCCGGAATCATTCCGAAAACCGAAAGCGCGGAAAAACGACCGCCGATTTCCGGGTCGCCGTAAAAGATGTTGCGAAAATTATCCTGTTCGGCAACCTTTTGCATTTTCGAATTCGGGTCGGTAATCGCTACGAATTGTTTGCCGGCGTTTTCCGCACCGACTTTTTCGGAAACTTTTTCGTAAAAATACTGTTTGAAAACGTTCGGCTCAAGCGTCGAACCGGATTTGCTGGAGACGAAAAAAAGAGTTTTTTGCAAATCGAGTTTCGATTCGAGCGTTTTGATTTGCGCCGGAACTGTCGAATCCAGAATGTAAAAATTCTTTTCGCCGAAAGTGATTGAAAAAACTTCGGGACACAGGCTTGAGCCGCCCATTCCGAGCAGAGCGAAATCGGTGAAATCTTTCGCATCTTCGGCGAAATCTCGAAATTTCTGAATGTCTCTCAGCTCGCGCTCGACAATATCGAGCCAGCCGAGCCATTTCGCCTCGTCTTCATTTGTCCAGACACTCTGGTCTTTTTGCCAGATGCGAGCGATTTTGTTTTGCTTCTGCCATTCGCCGAATTCTTGTGAAACGGCATTTTCAAGTTCTTCGGGCAATGAATAAGTCAATGAATTAAGCATATTTTTTATTTTTAGATTATCACAATAATAAATTTTTTTAACTGCAAACGTCTCGTAGAATTTAGCTCGATTTTAACCAATCCAAAAGCATCGCTTCCTGTTTGTGCAAAGCGTGTTCGGGCGTCGCGCCTTTAGTTTTGGTCATCGGAAGTTTAAAAAATAACGAAAGCTGTTCCTGCGCGCCGAAACTTTTCCGTCGTTTTGCTAAATCGAGCAGACGCGCGATTTCAATTGCCAGCGGCGCGGCTAAAATCGAATCTTTGCACAAAAAATTGATTTTTATCTGCATCGGCTGATTCAAAAAACCGCGCACGTCTATGTTGTCCCAAGCCTCTTTGTTGTCGCCGCGCGGACGATAATAGCGAATATCTACGAGATGGTCTTCGACTTTGTAACCGAGAATATCGTCAAGAACCGAACCTTTTGTTTTGCGTTTCGAGGCGAGCGACGCTTCGTTTGACAAAGCCAAACCGTCGCGGTTGCCTAAGATGTTGGTCGAAAACCAGCCTTCAACTTTCAAAGCGCGAGTTTTCAGCGCGGGCGCGAGGACGGTTTTTATCATCGTTTGTCCGGTTTTACCGTCTTTTCCGGCAACCGGAACTCGATTCTTTTCGGCAAATTCGATCAGAGCCGGAACGTCTGCGGCAACCGACGGCGTGAAATTTCCATACGGAATTTTCTCCGAAATCGCGGCGTAAGCGTAAAGCATCGCGGGCGAAATCTCCGCTGAATCTGCGTCGAGAGCTTTGTCAAAATCGGCGATTGAGTTGAAAATTTCATTGCCTTCGTCGGCGAGTTTTTCGGTCGAAGCGAGATTTATGACAACCGCGTTATCGCAGGTTTTTTTGAACTCGCGTAAATCTCCGCAAAGTTTTTCAATCGTTTCGCGGTGCATATCTGTTTTGGCAAATCTATTTTCACCTTCGATATTTGCCAGAAAATTTTTATCTTCGACCGCTCGCCAGGGCTTAATTTTTCGCAGCGCCGCTTCGACGGCGACGAATTGTTTATGAGTTAAAACGTCGTGTTCTTCCGCCGCGCTTGCGAGGTTTTCGCCGTGTAAATCCCAACCGCCGAAAACTAAATTTTCATAAGCCGCCAAATCGAAAATTAAATTTTCCGGCAGATTCGCAAGCGGCAAACCGATGGTTTCAATTTCGCCCTTTTTTAATAATTCAATTCCGGCAACGATTGTCGTGCCGACCGCGCCGCCGAGTCCGACGATTGCAATGCCGAGTTTTCTGTCGTTCATAAAAACTATAATTTTACAACTTATCAGTATTAAATGCTAAACGGTAAGCGGAAAGTAAAAAATAGGAACTTACCATTTACCGTTTAGCATTTACCGCTAAATTTATGTGTGATAAATTTCAAACAATTATGAACTTCGATTATTCACAAAAAACACGCGAATTACAGACACGGCTAACGGATTTTATGAATGAACATATTTATCCGAATGAAGCGCGATACCAAAAAGAATTGAACGCGGGCGAGCGTTGGCAGCCGATTCAACTGGTTGAAGAATTAAAGAAAAAGGCGAAAGCAGAAGATTTGTGGAATCTGTTTTTGCCCGAAGTTT
>CAXSHW010000166.1:0-3749 GCA_964237245.1 uncultured Pyrinomonadaceae bacterium | reverse complement strand
CGGACACCGCATCGCCGACCCGAAAGCGTGTCAGTGCGGCGAAATTTTAAAAGGCGTGAAAAAACCCTGGGAATGCAAAGTTTTCGGAACAGCCTGCACACCTGAAACACCAATCGGTTCGTGTATGGTTTCAAGCGAAGGCGCGTGCGCGGCTTATTATAATTTCGGCAGATTGTCGAAAATCGCCCAGCGTTCGGCGTAAAAATTATGACCGACCAATTCACGACTAACCCGCTTTTCGAGCGCGTCGAACGAGCCAGGCGGCGAACCAGAAAGATTCGGGAAACGCATATTACGCTCGCGCACGGCAGCGGCGGGCGGGCGATGCACGATCTGGTCGAAGGTTTATTTTTGGAGTATTTCAAAAATCCTCTGCTCGAAAAACTCGAAGATCAGGCGGTTTTTGAAATTCCGCCGGGCGCGAAACGGCTCGCTTTTACGACTGATTCTTACGTTGTTGACCCGATATTTTTTCCCGGCGGCGACATCGGAACTTTAGCCATTCACGGAACGGTCAATGATTTGGCTGTCAGCGGCTCGCGTCCGCTTTATTTGTCTGCCGGATTCATTATCGAGGAAGGTTTCTTGATTGAAGATTTGCGAAAAATCTGCGCTTCGATGCAAAAAGCCGCCGAAGACGCGAACGTGCAAATCGTGACGGGCGACACAAAAGTCGTGCAGAAAGGCGGCGCGGACAAGATTTTTATTAACACGGCTGGCGTCGGCGTGATTGAAACTGGTGTGAACATTTCGGCTTCTCGCGCCGCAGTCGGCGACAAAGTTATCGTCAGCGGCACAATCGGCGACCACGGAACGACGATCTTAATCGCTCGCGGCGAATTGGATTTGGAAACCGACATCGAAAGCGACACGGCTTCGCTGAATTTTTTAATCGCGGAAATGCTCGACGAAGCGGCGAAATATGATGCGCTCGATCAAATCCACGTTTTGCGCGACCCGACGCGCGGCGGCGTGGCGACGACTTTAAATGAAATTGCGATGAGTTCCGAGGTTTGTATCGAAATCCGCGAAGAATTAATTCCCGCCCGCGAAGAAGTCAAAGGCGCGTGCGAAATTCTCGGACTCGATCCGCTTTACGTCGCCAACGAAGGAAAGCTCGTTGCAATCGTCGCTCCCGAAATCGCCGGTAAAATTCTCGAAAGAATGCGGCAAAACGAACTCGGTCGCGGCGCGTGCGTTATCGGCGAGGTCAAACGCGAGCCGCAAGGCATCGTTTCAATGACTACGGGTTTCGGCGGCACGCGCATCGTTGATATGCTGGCGGGCGAACAACTGCCGAGAATTTGCTAGACGGTTTGGCGACTGTTTATGTTCACTTTATTTGAGCCGTCCGACGCGCAAATTGAAAAATTTCTTGCCGAACAAAAAGATTTGCCTTTTTCATACACGGAAGTCGGCGCGTCGCAAAACCGAATTCCGTCCGGCTATTCTGTCAATCATCACCGCAAGCGGTTAGGCGCGGGCGCGGACACATTTTCCCGCGCCAAAAAAGCGATTCAAAATTGGACGATGTATCGGCTCGATTGGACGCAGCTTTATCCGCCGCCCCCCGATTGCCGTCGGCGAAGTCGTCTGCGCGGTCGTCAATCACGGTTTCTGCTGGTCAGCGAATCCGTGTCGAATCGTTTATTTGCTCGAAGAAAGCGGAGCGGTCGAACGATTCGGTTTCGCGTTCGGAACTCTGCCCGGACACTCCGAAGAAGGCGAAGAACGATTCACCGTCGAATGGCGGCGCGAAGACGATTCAATCTGGTTTGAGCTTTTATCTTTCGCCCGACCGCACCACGTTTTAGCCAAACTGGGCTTCCCCTTTGTCAAATTTTTTCAACAAAAATTTGCCGGCGACGCGCAACAAGCGATGCTCGATTTTGTCAACAAGTAACTCGCTCAGAACATAAAACTCAGTAATAAATTCACTTTCCTCAAAAAGCTGATTTCCGAAAATCGCCTTCTCTTAATTAAAAACCTGAAATAAAAATCATATGAACTGACATATTCCTGTTAAGCAAATTATTTTTCGACTGTTCGGAAACGTTTGAACACGAAAAGCCGACGGCAAACCCAAACGCTAAAATCTCTATGTGTAAAAGCGCACAGATAAATGAGTTCAGGGCGTCTATGCTGTAGTCTAACGGAAAATAAAAAGGCTTCAAGAGCCGAATAAAAAGGCGGCTCGAAGATTTTTGCAGATTAAATCTAAATTATTCAACAGTTTCAAGTAAGGAGGAAACATGATTCGTAAAAGAAATAAGAGTTTCGCTTTCGTCGCCTTCGTATTAGCGATTGGAATGGCGATTTTTCCGCTTCCCGCGACGCGCACGAGCGCGTCCGACCATATTGATTCGCCGATTATCGCGCAGGACAGAGGCGCGGACATTGGCGACCACTGGTCATTTCTCGACCCGAACGACAATTCAAAAGTCGTGATGATGATGTCAACCCAAGGATTTATCGTCTCCGGCGAGCATTTCGGGCAAGCGATTTTTGACCACAATATTCGCTATCGTTTTGAAATCGAAAACACCGGCGATGCCAAACCCGACGCTTATGTTGACGTTTATTATTCGCCGGGTCTCGGACGCTTAACGGCGCAGACGGCGACGATTGAATTGCCCGGAGGCAAGAAATTTACCGCGCCGACGACCGTTGCAAATCAGGAATATAAAGCTCCCGATTTCGCCATTACAACCGACCGTGAAACCAGCGCGTCATTTTACGCGGGCGTGGCTGACGACCCGTTCTTTTTGGACGACACGGGCGCGAATCGAATGGTCGCCTCGGCGATTATGAATCCAGGTCATCCCGATACATCTCTATTGAGCGAACGCGGCGGGCGCGATACCTACGCCGGATTAAATACTTTAATAACGGCGGTCGAAGTTCCGGTTGCGATGCTCAAAGGCAAAGGCAATGTGATTGGAATTAATGCCGTCACGCAGCGTCGGGAGCGGATAAAGATAAAAGACAACAACGTCATCGAAGGCGACGGCGATTGGGTGACAATTGACCGCGACGGCGGACCGCTCGTTAATAACGGCTTGGTTCCCGCGCCGCGCAAAGATGAATACAATGCCGCCACGACTGAAGACGACGCCAAGGGCAGATTCAAAGACGACATCGTAAAATCGCTCAAAGCCTTTAATACCGACGACGCGCATATTGCAATTCTGGCAAAAGCGGCGGTTGAAAACGGCGATATGCTGCGGATTGACGTGACCGTGCCGAACAGAGGCGCGGGCGGTGGTGATAATAAAGACGGCGGTTTCACGAAAATGGGCGGACGACGTTTGAAAGACGACGTAGTTGATATGGTTTTCACGACCATCAACAACGGCAAACCGCTCGGCGATAAAGTTGACCGCAACGACGTGCCGCTGAACAATCAATTTCCGTTTGTCGCCAAACCGAATCAGCCTTCGCCTCCGGGAAGCTCACTCGACGACAGAACCAGACAGTAAATTTCAGAAAAATGCCTGAAGTTTTTCAAGCATTTTTCAAGTGAAGCGGAAAGGTAAATTATCAGTCAGGAACTTCTACCTTTCCGCTTCATTCAGAAAAAGGTTTCCGGGAGGAATAATGAAAGGAAATATAAAAACGAAATTTTTATTATTTTCCGCTGTCTCGCTAACTGCGTTCGGCGCGTCTTGCGCTAATGAGCAGAGTAATAAAGGAACGGCAAACAGCGAACCGATAGTGAAAACCGAGCCGGCAAAACCGCCGAGCGATAA
>CAXSHW010000165.1:0-3825 GCA_964237245.1 uncultured Pyrinomonadaceae bacterium | reverse complement strand
CGTGCGCGTAGCGAAACATATAATTCGGGTCGAGTCCGACTTTTTGCAAAAGCTCGCCGACGCGCTCTTTTCGTTCGGTTTTATTGCCGATGCCGTGAATTTTCAAAGGTTCTGAAACAATGGAAAGAATGTTCAGACGCGGATTTAAAGAAGCGTAGGGGTCTTGAAAAATAATCTGCATTTCGCGCCTGACCGCGCGCATTTCATTTTTTCCGATGTGGGTAATATCTCTGCCTTCAAACCGAATTTTGCCGCTCGTCGGTTCAATCAGCCTTAAAAGAGTGCGTCCGACGGTTGACTTCCCACAGCCGGATTCGCCGACGAGTCCGAGCGTTTCGCCCGCGAAAATATCAAACGAAACATCGTCAACGGCGCGAACAACATCGGCGCTTTTTTCAACCGCGAAATGTTTTACCAAATTACGAACGCGGACAATTTCCTTTGTTTCGATTTTTAAGTTAGCTGCGCTGTTTTCCATTCTTCTTTTTCTTTTCGACAAGTTTCATCGGCGTGATTTTGAGTTTCAGGTAAATCAAATTCAGTGAAATCTCACATTTTATCGAAGTCAGCTCGACTGTATCGGTTAAGTCTTCGTAAATTTTCAGCGTCCACACATTGTTTTTTTGTCTCGCAAAATGTTCGACGCGCACGCGATATTGCGAAACCAGAACGTAATCCTGCAAAGAATCCAACTTAAAATAATCTTCGGCTTTGTCGCCCCGGTCGCGTTTTTCCGTGGATTTCGACAAAACCTCGAAAATAACAACCGGATTAAGCAGAGTCGTTTCATTATTTTCAGTTTCAATTTCGCCGCAAGCGACGGCGACATCCGGGTAAACATTATGTCCGTCACGGATTTTCACACGAAAATCGCTGGCGTAAACTTCGCAATCTGTATCTTCAAGCGCGTTTCCTAAAATACGTGAAACGTTACTTGTTGCAAGATTATGCCTGCGCGTCGCGCCAGCCATCGCGTAAAGGTCGCCGTCCATAAATTCGTGCTTGATTTTCGATTTTCCCTCAAAAGCCAGATATTCGGCTTCGGACATCAATTTTTCCGCGACTGCCTGGTTCATTTATGTTTTCTCCAATCTTCGACGATTACCGCCCAACGTTCGTGGTCGCGCCAGCGTCCGCCGATTTTCAAGTATTTCGGCGAAAAACCTTCTCTGGTAAAATTAGTTCGCTTCAAGACCGCGATTGAAGCGACGTTATTCGGCTGAACGTTGGCTTCGACGCGATGCAATTTCAATGTCTGAAAAGCATATTTCAAAATAAGTTCGACAGCACCGGTCATCAAACCGAAGCCCGTAAATTTATCGAACAGGAAATAACCGAGATAAGCGTTTTGAAACGCTCTGCGAAAAATCTGCGAAAGATTTATCGTGCCGACAATCGCTTCGTCTTCAATCCGGCAAATCAAAAAACATTCGTTCGTTTCCGACTCGTTTCTTTCGAGATATTCGTCAAAACCATTCCGGTCAACGGACGGCGAAACCAGATTTTTGTGAAATTTGCGGCTCTCTTTGCTCAATCCGGTAAATTCCGCAAAATCTTCAGCCTTCGGTCGCCGCAGAAAAACTTTCTTCCCTTGCAGTTTCACTATACTTTTCATCATAAAGAACACAGCGGACTTCGACATTATTTTCCAGAAGATAGAGCGGCATCGGGTCGTGCAAACAGCGCTCAAATTGATACGGACAGCGCGGCGCGAAATGGCAGCCGGGCGGAAGATTGGTCGGACTCGGCACTGTTCCCTGAATCGTCGAAAGGCGCGTCAGTTTTTCGTCGCCGAATTCGCGCAATCTCGGAACTGATTTCAGCAAACCTTGCGTATATGGATGTTTCGGCTTTCGGAAAATTTCATTCACGCCCGATTCTTCGACGATTCTTCCCGTATACATCACACAAACTCTGTCGGCGACTTCGGCGACAACGCCTAAATCGTGCGTGATTAGCAAAACAGCGAGTTTTCTGCTTTGCCGAAGTTCGTCCAATAATTCTAAAATTTGCGCTTGAATCGTCACGTCCAATGCCGTTGTAGGTTCGTCGGCAATTAACAATTCGGGATTGCAGGCAAGCGCCATCGCAATCATTACTCGCTGGCGCATTCCGCCGGAAAGCTGGTGCGGATAATCGCCTGCGCGCCGCGTCGGGTCTGGAATAGAAACTTCCTTCATCGCCTCGATTGCTTCGTTCCAGGCATCTTTTTTATTTAATTTTCGATGCAGACGCAAGGCTTCGGCGATTTGCTCGCCGACCGTATAAACCGGATTCAGTGAAGTCATCGGGTCCTGGAAAATCATCGCCACGTCGTTGCCGCGCAATTCGCGCATCTGGTCGTCTGAAAATTGCAATAAATTTTCGCCCTTAAACAGAATTTCCCCGCCGACAATCTTTCCGGGCTGCGCGATTAATCGCATTACGGACAAAGCCGTAATTGATTTGCCGCTGCCGGATTCGCCGACCAGACCGACGAGTTCGCCCGCGTCAATATAAAAACTAACTCCGTTGACCGCCTGAACAAGTCCGGCGCGCGTCGGAAACTGAGTTTGCAGATTTTTGACTTCGAGCAGATGTGTCATTCGTTTGAGAAATCAAACCGGAAGTTTGTAAAGTAAATTTTGCTTTATTAAAGGTTGACGTGCAACTAATTGCGTCGCTTTTTCTTCAAACGAATGTTATCATTTTTTGCCCGATTTGTATTTTATCAGACATATTTTCAGGAGATTTTTGCAGTGAAAAAACATTCAACTTTCGGCGGATTCATATTAATCGTCTTCCTTTTTTCCAATCTTTTCGCGCAAGCCAATTCGGTTTCAAAACTCAAAACGCCGGCTTCGACCGACGCAAAAACTTCAGCCAAAACTTCAAAAGCGGTAACATCAGAGAATATCGAACAAGACGTAGCGGAAGCTCTGACTTTAATCGAAGACAAGCACGTTAACGGAAATAATCTCGATTACAACGGCTTATTCAAAACTTCGATTGATAATATGCTTCACACGCTCGACCCGCATTCTAATTATTTCGACGCCAAAGAAGCCGAAGAATTCCGAACCAGCCAGAATTCGCAGTATTTCGGAATCGGCGCGACCATCGGCAGTTTGAGCGACCCGAACGGAAACGTTATTGCGACCTACATTAAAGCAACATTTGAAGGCGCGCCGGCTAATCGCGCCGGACTTCGCTACGGCGACAAAATTATTGAAGTCAACGGCACTTCGACGCTCGGCAAATCAAATGCCGAAGTCAGCACACTCCTTCGCGGACCGCGCGGAACTCCCGCGAAAATCAAAGTCGAAAAATACGATACAGGTAAAATAGAAACGGTGGAAATTATTCGTGATGCCGTGTCTCAGCCTTCGATTTCCGAGTATTATATGCTTCGCCCGGACATCGGCTATATTGCGATGACCGGCGGATTTAACCACACGACTTTCGACGAATTTCAGACGGCGATGCGCAGCCTGAAAGCGCAGGGAATGAAGCAACTCGTTCTCGATTTACGCAATAATCCGGGCGGATTGGTCAATCAAGCCACAAAAGTCGCTAACACTTTTCTCGAACAGGGGCAAACCATTTTTACACAGAAAGGCAGAGCCGAAGGAATTTCAAGCGCAACGCAAGCTATAAATGCCTCACCTGACGAAACGCCGATAGTTTTGCTGGTCAATAATTATTCGGCTTCGGCTTCTGAAATTTTAACCGGCGCTTTGCAAGACCACGACCGCGCTCTGGTCGTCCTTCGCCCCGCTCTTGCAAGAAAACTTTTTTTTTTTCAAGCAGAAGACGGCATACGAGTTAAAGGAATGTGACTGGAGT
>CAXSHW010000164.1:0-3934 GCA_964237245.1 uncultured Pyrinomonadaceae bacterium | reverse complement strand
TTAAACAAACAGCGTTGGTCGCCACATAGTTTGCTACTTCATTTATCGAATAAGTGCAAAAAACCTGCGGAGTCAAATAACTGATAATCGGATTCATTGCTGTGCTGGCACAACCCTGAGTCGCGTCAACGTGGTTAGCGCCCAAATTATGTCCGATTTCGTGCGCCGTGACCAGAGCGTTGACCGACGAGTCAATAGTTATTCCGCCCAGACTATAAGCATAAGTGGGATTTTTGCAGACGACACCGATATACGCCAGCCCCACGCCAAGAATATTAGGCTTGGCGCTGAATAAATGTGTCGCGTCGCGCGGATGTTGAGTTTGCGGAACGTTCGTGTTCCAATAATTTTGCAGAGAAGTTAAAAGCACGCCGGAGTTTGTGCCGTCGAGCGGGTCTACTGTTGACCAGGTATGTTGATAGGTTATGCTGATTGATAAATTAAGGTCTCTTTCATACATTCCTTCAACCATATTCAAAGTGCTTAATATCTCGCTGTTAGCTTGAGCCGCGCCGCCGAGTCTGGTAACAAATTCAAAATCGGCTTCGGTTGCGAGTTCCAGAACGTGCTGCTGCTGAACGCTTTCGACACCTTTTGCGCCGACGAATCCTTTTCCCTGTTCTATTCTTTCACCGAGGTCAGCGCCGCAATCGAAACCGTTATCTTTCAGCGCGTCTTCGGCGCGATATACAACTACATCTTCCGCGCCGGCGAACCGCGAAAAGTTTTTTGCCTGTTCGACAAAAAACTTTTCGCCGCCGACCTCGACGTAGCCTTCGATTGCCGCGCCGCTAATTGTCATCCGAACGTCGGAATCGGTTTTGCCCGCGATACTTCCTTTGAATGTCGTAATCTCGCCTTTTTCTATGGTTTCAATGCCGTTTTCAGTAACATTCTCCGCCTGGTAATTGGCAGCGCGTAAATCATTAGGCGTTAAAATCAATTCAAAATTCCCCGCATTGGTTGGAATCGAAAGCGATTGTTTAGCTTCGACCTGCGCGCGAGCTTTTTGTTTATCTATCTTTACTAAATCGAATTTTTTAAACGATTCTCTCAAATCGCTTTTTAGTTTGCCGCTTTGTCCAAAAGAGAATATGGCAAAAACGCAGATGCAAAACGCTGTTAAAGACACATTTCGGATATACTTAAAAGTTTCAGACATCGAATCCTCCAACCGGAATAGCTAAATTTTTGTAGGGTTTGAAATGTAGTGAGTTAAACTTTAACTCCTATTGTTAGTATATTTTTAACAACGTTTAATTTCCAAAATTTTCTTTCTCCTGGAATTTTATTTTTTCAAAAGGTTTTTAATGCTAAAAAAATTCGTCAAATTCATCTGGGGAAAATTAAATCCCGCACTGCGATTAAAGGTCGTTCGCGCCGCGCAAAAAAAGTTCACCGCATCGGCAGCGGCAATTATCATCAATGAAAACGATGAAGTTTTGCTGCTCAACCACGTTTTGCGTTCCGATTTGAGCTGGGGAATTCCGGGCGGATTTCTCGAACACGGCGAGCAACCCGAAACCGCCGTCCGGCGCGAAATTCGGGAAGAAACAGGTTTAGAACTGAAAAACATAAAAATGATTCGAGTGCGGACACTCAAACATCACATTGAAATACTTTTCCGTGCGAATCCGATTGGCACGGCTAGAGTTCAAAGCCTCGAAATTAACGAATTGGGTTGGTTTAAGATTACTGAAATGCCCGAAAAAATGAGCATCGCTCAAAAACAAATCATTGAAAGCGTAATAAATTCCGAATTTAAAATCTCGACTGATTAAATCCCGAATTTCAAAATTTATGAAATTATCATATAATTTTGAAATTATTTTAGAATTTTATAAAACAGGAGAATTTAAATGGTGGATTTAATTCCTTCGTCTGAATCGGTAATGCAAATTTTACAAAACACGGGCGCGTATCGTCAAGGACACTTCGTGTTTCCGAGCGGAAAACACGCTTCACATTATTTTCAGATGCCGCTTGCCTTTCGTTATTATGATAACTCGCGTGTTTTATCGGTCGGTTTGAGCCGAAAATTTCGGATGGAAAAATCAATTTCCAGCCGCTTGCCGAAAATTTCGATTATCAGTCCGAGTCCGGGCGGCATTCCGGTCGCGTTCGCTGTGCGCGAAGCGCTCGGCGCGGAACAGATTTACTGGGCGGAAATCGAAAACGGCAAACGACAGTTTCGCCAGTATTTGAAAGAAGGCGATATTTATCCGTGCATCATCGTTGACGATCTAATCAGAACCGGAAACGCTCTTCAAGAAACCGTCGCTTTAGTCAAAGAACTCGGCGCGGAAATTATCGGCTGCGGCGCGATTGTCCGTTTTGAAGACGCGCCAAAGGAAATAGAAGGCATTGAAATTCAATCTTTAGCCGAGTTTGACGCCAATTTTTACAATTCGGCGGAAGAATGGAAAGCGGCGGAAGGAAACAACTCGCCGGAAGAAACAGTCAGGTTTTAGGCAGTGAAAAGCTGAAAACTAAGAGTGAAAAGTCAAAGGGTTTTTAGTTTGTTTCTTAACTTTTAGTTTTTCACTTTTCACTTTTCACTTTATTGAATGTTGCAAGCAATCGGATAATGTGTGAAAATTTTCTTTATAAACGTTGTTTCAACAGGAGATTTTCCCAAGTGAAGACAGAACTTGAAAAGTTAATCGAATTACAAAAGACGGACACTAACCTCCGCAAATTAAAAAAAGCCATTGACACCGCAGACGCGAGGCGTGCAAGTATCGGACAAGAGTTTGAACAGCACGCCTCTTCTATTCGGGAAATACAGGCTCAACGCGACACAGCGCAATCAAAGCGCGCTGAACTCGAAAGACAAATCGCCGAAAACAAAACATATCTCGAACGCGCCACACGCAACTTAAAAACCGCTACCGACCAAAAACAATATGAAACCGCGATGCGCGAAACCGACGCTTTGCAAAAACAAATTTCCGCGCTTGAAACTCAAGTTCTGGAACAAATGACCGCATCCGAAGAAATCGAAAAAATTTTAGCCGAGCGCAGCGAAGAAATAGACAGTCTGGAAGCAAATCAAAATTCCGCATTAACCGATTTTGACAAGGAAGTCGCCGCGAATCGGAAAGAATTTGAAGCGGAAACAAAAAGACGCCACGAAATCTTTGTCACGCTGCCCGCGCAAATGGCTTCGATTTACAATCGTCTCGCGCAGAGAAGCCGCGACGGAATCGCCGTCGCCGAAGTCGTCAACGGTTCGTGCAGCGCGTGTTTTATGAAACTGCGCCCGCAAGTGCAAGTCGAACTAAAAACCAGCGATAAAATTATGACGTGCGAAAACTGCACCCGAATTTTGTATATCGCGCCCGCAACCGAGTCCAAAGCAGTTAGCCAGGATGTGTGAAAAGCATTGTTGCTTTTCCAATCTTAGTTTTATCTTTCTTAAGCGGCGTTGCAGCGCAAACCAATGAAAATTTGCGGTGTCCGGTAATTTAGGTAACGCATCCATCTAAATCTACAATGCCGTGAGAAAAAATAATTTTCTCGGCAAAACTTATTTCATAGTTTATTTAATCTCAAAAGAAAAACTAGAAACGGCAAAATTGCATTGCGTAAAAATTGGGCGTGTTACATGTTTTGTGTAATTGAGTTTTTGTTTAGTCCCGGAATTAGCCTTTCGCACCTTCATCGTTCGGAATTACCGTTGCCGATTTCAAAGTATCAAACGATGCCTAGCAAAATAGACAATAATAAAGGATGAAGCCGAAACTTCATCCTTAAATTAAACTATCTTCTGTTTCAGTCTGGGTTTTGAGGAAATCATAAAAAACGTCTGTTGTCTTTACTTCCATAATTTTGATACAGAATAAATTATTTCTTCTAATAATCGTAAACCTAAAAAAGTAGGACTTACGCAGTTGGAATGAGCAAGTAACGCGGATTCGCCAAATATGCTCTG
>CAXSHW010000163.1:2247-4115 GCA_964237245.1 uncultured Pyrinomonadaceae bacterium | reverse complement strand
GGCGGATTCATTCTTTATTTTTATCAAATATCTGTTCAACTGCGTAAGTCCTAATGGTTTTCCCGATAAAATATAATCTACACTTCTTAGTTTATAAACTTTACCTTTTTTAACCTCTGTATTCTCATAGATTGTTTGTTGAGCATTCAACAATCCATTAATAACATAAGATAAAAAGATACTTTTTCCAGAACCGTTTTCACCAACAATAATTATAGGTTTAGGATTTCCTTCAACAGTAAATTCGGGAGTAAGTTCAAAATTTTCAATGGGTCCTACATTTTCAAGGCTTATCTTTTTTAAATACATATTAGTTTGAGTTACTTGTCAGATTTTTGATTACAAATTCAATTTTTAATCATCGGAATTTTAACATCATTCTTTTCGGCAAATTCAATCGCTTCATCATAACCTGCGTCGGCGTGGCGGACAACGCCCATTCCGGGGTCGGTGGTGAGGACTCTTTCGATGCGTTTGGCGGCTTCGGGTGTGCCGTCGGCGACGATTACTTGTCCGGCGTGGAGCGAATAGCCGATGCCGACTCCGCCGCCGTGGTGGAGCGAAACCCACGTTGCGCCGCCGACGGCGTTGATCATCGCGTTGAGATAAACCCAATCGGCGATGGCATCCGAGCCGTCTTTCATCGCTTCGGTTTCACGGTTGGGCGAGGCGACGCTGCCGCAGTCGAGATGATCTCTGCCGATGACGATTGGTGCTTTTAATTCGCCGCTGGCGACCATTTCGTTTAATTTAAGTCCGGCTTGGGCGCGTTCGCCATAACCAAGCCAGCAGATTCTCGCGGGCAAGCCTTGAAACTCGACTTCTTTTTGCGCCATCATCAGCCATTTGATCAAATGGTCGTTTTCGGGGAAAAGATTCATCATCGCTTCGTCGGTTTTGTAGATGTCTTCTTTGTCGCCCGACAGCGCGACCCAGCGAAAAGGTCCTTTGCCTTCGCAGAACAGCGGGCGAATGTAGGCGGGAACGAAACCCGGATAATCGAAGGCGTTTTCCACGCCGTTGTCTTTGGCGCGCTGGCGCAGATTGTTGCCGTAATCGAAAACGATTGCGCCGCGTTTTTGATATTCAAGCATTGCTTCGACGTGTTTCGCCATCGAATCCATCGCGCGTTTTTCGTATTCGGTTTGGTTTGCCTTTCGCAATTCGTTCGCTTGTTCGATTGATAAACCTTGCGGAATATAACCGAAAAGAACGTCGTGCGCGGAAGTCTGATCGGTCACGACATCGGGCAAAATTCCGCGTTCGAGAATCTGCCAATGAACATCAGCCGCATTGCCCAAAAGCGCGATTGATTTCGCCTCGCGTTTGTCGGTGAATTCTTTAACCAATCGCAAAGCGTCGTCCAAATCATTCGCCTCCATATCAACTTGTTTCAATTGTAATCGGCGTTCGATGCGCCACTTATCAACGTCAACGAGCAAACCGACACCATTATTAAAAGTAATTGCCTGCGCCTGCGCGCCGCCCATTTCGCCTAAACCCGCCGTTAAAACGAATTTCCCTTTCAAATCGCCCCAACCGTTTTGCCGCGCCAGCGAACCGAAAGTTTCGTAAGTTCCCTGCAAAATTCCCTGTGTGCCGATATAAATCCAGCTTCCGGCAGTCATTTGTCCATACATCATCAAGCCTTCGCGCTCGTATTTGTCAAACTGTTCCTGCGTCGCCCAATGCGGCACAATATTCGTATTGGCGATCAAAACCTTTGGCGCGTCGGCGTGTGTTTTGAAAACCGCGACGGGTTTTCCCGACTGCACGAGCAAGGTTTCATCAGCTTCGAGATTTTTGAGAGATTCCAAAATCGCATCAAATGATTCCCAATTTCGCGCCGCTTTCCCGCGTCCGCCATA
>CAXSHW010000163.1:0-2237 GCA_964237245.1 uncultured Pyrinomonadaceae bacterium | reverse complement strand
ACGATTAAATTGTCGGGATCGAACGCGACATCGGCATCCAGATTATTTTGAATCATTCGATACGCGGCTTCGGACAGCCAGTTTTTGCAGGTTAAAGTCGTTCCGGTCGGTGCTTTGATTGATTGTTTCATTGCTACTTAATACCTATGAATTTTCAAAATTTCAAATTGAAGGATTGAATTTAATCGGGATTTTATTGGGAATTATCGGTTTATTATTTGGCGGGCTGCAAACGGATGAATCTTTTAGTTCTGATTATCAATTCTTTCGGCATAATCTCGACAACGACGCGGTGCGAATCTTTGTTCTGAACGTTTGAAGGATAAAAACCTACGACATATTGTTTTTTCAATTCGTCGGCGATGTTTTGAAATATATTTTTGAACTTCGTCGAACCGGCTTCATAAAGTCTGCCTCCTGTGACAATTCCTAAGGATTTCATAAACAAAAGTTCATTGCTTTGCATTGTCAAAAGTCTTTTTTGCATTTCATCAGCACTGATAATTTCTCCGCTTGGCAGTTTAAAAGTTTTTAGAAAATGAAAGCTCTGAGGAAAACTCGCGCCTGTTTTAAATAAAATCGGATACACGAGAACATCGGCTTCGGCGAGAGTATTCAATAATTTCTGATTTGAAACGATTTTCCCTCCAACCGATCCGTCCGTTAATACGATAATCGCTTTTCTGCCTTTTACCTGCGCAAACTTTTCAGTCACGATTTGATACATCGCGTCCTGCATATTTGAACCGCCTTTATCGGCTATACGAACACGATTTATAGCCTTGTTCAACATCTTCTGGTCAGATGTAAAGTCAGTCAATAAAGTCGTCTGATAGTCAAAACTAACAATTATTCCTTTATCTTCGGGTCGCAGAGTTTTGACAAAATCGCGCGCGGCGTCGGCAATTTCATCTAAAACATTTAGCGTGCTAAAGCTCGTATCTATCAAAATCGCAACATTCATCGGCGCTTCCGCGTCGGCAAAAAAATCCACGTTTCGTTTCACGCCGTCTTCGATGATAAAAAAATTCTCTTTTTTCAAGCCCGAAACATAACGTCCGTCTCTGTCGCTGGCGATAACCGGAATATTTACAAGCAGCGTGTCAACCTTAATAATTTCGTCATCTTTTAAATCCTGAGCCTCGACAGCGCTAAAAGACGCCGCTAGATACAAAAAAACGAGAATCCAAATTTTTACTCCGAGATTGTTACGGTTCATTTGATTTGCGCCTTAATAAACACTTTGCCTTTGATTCAATTTTTCTAAATGCTTTTAGAATACGCTTGATGCAATTGTTAGTCGAGAATGTGTCTGAATCATTCCAGGTTCAAATTTAAGGCGAGAAAAACTACCGGCGGATTTTAGATAAAGAAACAAATGTGTAGAAACAAAAAAGTCGGATAAGCCGCGAACTTATCGTATTTGGCGCGTCGAAGAAATTCGCGGCGAGAGTGTTCAGTTATTTTGCCGGACAGCAAAATAAACTCGAATAGTTTATTTTTTCAAATTCAATAAGCCGAAAACTTATTTTTTATTCGGTTTTCCTGCGATAAGTATTTTTCGCCCGCACAACCGCGTCTTTCCGATTAACCTGCACTTTTATTTGAAAAGTTTCGGCTTCGCTGTCTGAGGTTTCCGGGTAATAACCGAGAACGTATTGCTTTCTGAGTTCGTCGGAAATTGACGAAAAAATCTTGTCTAATTCCAATTCGTCATTCCGGTAAAACCTTCCAGCCGTTTCTTCAGCCGCGTCTTTCAAAAATTCGGCGGCTTGCTCGTTTCTCATTTCGACTCTTTGATTATTTCCTCCGCCCCGACGATTGTTTCCCATTTGTCGCCGTCTCATTCCGCCGCCGCCACCGCCGAAAATTCCGCGATTGGGAAATCTGTTATCATCGAAAATACGACGCTGATTATTGTTTCCGGTCTGGTAGAAAATCGAATAAACCATCGTATCCGATTCGGTTAGCTGATTTGAAAGCTCTTCTTTCGTCAGATAACTTCCGGCATCTTTTCCGTCGGTCAACAGCACGATTGCTTTACGACCTTTTATCGCATTGAGGTTTTTATTTATTACCTGCGAGACGGCATCATTCAAAACCGTTCCCGCTCTTTCACCGATTTCGGCGTTTTCGATTGCCGTTTCCAACTCTTTTTTATTTGAAGTCAAATTGCTCAAAACTTCGACGTTATTATCGAAAGTTACAACAAGAGCGCGGTCGTTCGGGCGCAATCC
>CAXSHW010000162.1:455-4162 GCA_964237245.1 uncultured Pyrinomonadaceae bacterium | reverse complement strand
CACGATTATCCGGTTTTTCAAGCCGAAGCCGTTTTTCACCGCAAAGACGCGATTTATCCGGCGACCGTCGTCGGCAAACCGCGCCAGGAAGATTATTTTATCGGCGATTATTTGCAGGAATTGTTGTCGCCGTTGTTTCCGGTCGTGATGCCCGCCGTTAAAGATTTGTGGAGTTACGGCGAGACGGGTTTTCATTCGCTGGCGGCGGCGGTCGTCAAGGAAAGATACGCGCGTGAAGCGTTAGGCGCGGGCTTTCGCATTTTGGGCGAAGGTCAATTATCATTGACAAAATTTTTGATGCTGACCGACAAGCCGCAAAATTTGCGCGATTTCAAATCTCTGTTTGAATATATTTTGCGAAGAGTTGATTGGCGGCAGGATTTTTTTATCTTTGACCGCACCGCTTTTGATACTCTGGATTACGCTTCGGGAAAAATAAATCACGGCTCGAAAGCGATGCTCGTCGGTGTCGGCGAGGCGAAACGCGATTTGCGAAAAGAGTTTCGCGGCGAATTGCCGAACGGCGTCAAACGCGCCGAAGTTTTCTGCGGCGGCTGTCTGGTCGTCGAAGGAAATAATTATTCCGACGAAGAAAATCAAGCCGAACGCATCGCCGAATCGGGCAAATTTGACGATTTTCAGATTGTCGTTCTGCACGATTCGATTGAATTCGCCCGTTCGACCGACAAATTTTTATGGGCGACGTGGACGCGGTTTAATCCTTCGACCGACATTTACGCCCGCAAAATTTCGCTCAAAAACAATCACATCATTTACGACGCGCCGATTGTCATTGACGCCAGAATAAAGCCTTGGTATCCGAAAGAAGTCGAAGCGCGCGAAGACATCGTAAAACTGGTTGACCGCCGCTGGCGCGAATATTTTCCGAAGGAAAATTAACCGCCGCCGCCGCCGAATAAGCATCGAAAAATGAAAATTTTAGTCAGAAGAATTTTGCTCGCCTTTGCCTTTCTCACCGCTTTTCTGACGGTGATTCTGGCTTACGCTTATTTCGTCGAACCGAAACGTCTCGTCATCAACGAGCAGAATTTGAAAATTCCGAATTGGAGCGCGAAACTTGACGGTTTTAAGGTCGTCGCCGTTTCCGATATTCACGGCGGTTCAAACGACGTGACGGAAGAAAAAATCTGGCAGGTCGTCGAACTGGTCAACCGGCAAAATCCCGATCTGGTCGTTTTGCTCGGCGATTTCGTTTCGCAGACCGGCATCAGAGAAGGCGCGTTGAAAATGCCGAGCGCGACAGTGATCTCCAACCTAAAAGGTTTGCGGGCGAAATACGGAGTTTTCGCCGTTATCGGAAATCACGATTGGTATTATAATGACAAGAAAATGGCGGCGGAATTTACCGGTGCGGGAATCAAAGTTTTGGAAAACGAAGTCGCGCCGATCAGCGTCGGCGGCGAAACGGTCAATCTCTGGGGAATCGAAGATTACTGGAAAAATCGCCGCGTGCCGCTCGAAGCGTTCGACGCGATTCCGAATAAACAAAATATCATCGCCATCACGCATAATCCCGATTCGCTGCTCAAATCGCCGAACGAAATCAGCCTGATGCTCGCCGGACACACTCACGGCGGACAGGTCAAAATACCGTTTTTCGGCGCGTTCGCTTTTGTCAGCGACCGGCGTCTGACGCAGGGATTTGTCGAAGTTGACGGCAGACATATTTTTGTGACGACCGGAATCGGCACGACCGGACCGCCGATTCGCTTCGGCGTTCCGCCGGAAATCGCCGTTTTGAATCTTTATTCGACAAACTGAAATGAAAACGAATCCGTCGAAATTTCTTTTGATTTCCGCCGCGCTGCTCGTCGCCGGTTTGGTTTGTCTGGCTTACGCTTACTACGTCGAACCGTTTCGCCTCGTCGTAAATCACACAGATATTAAAATCAAAAATTGGAATCCCGAATTTAATAATTTAAAAATCGTTTTAATCTCAGACATTCACGGCGGTTCGCGCGGCGCGACCGAAGAGAAAATTCGCCGCGTCGTTGTTGCGGCAAACGAGCAAAATGCCGATTTAATCGTGCTTTTGGGCGATTATGTTTCCGAACCGCTCAATGGTAGCGGTTTGAAAATGCCGATGGCGACGGTTGCCGAAAACTTAAAAGGCTTACAGGCGAAATATGGTGTTTACGCCGTTTTGGGCAATCACGACGTGCGTCTGGGTGAAAATGTGGTCTCCGGCGAATTGGAAAAAATCGGCTATCGAGTTTTAAGAGACGAAGTTGTCGTCATCGAAAAAAACAATCAGAAACTTCGTATTCTCGGTTATCCCGACCATACGACTTTCACAGGTTGGGACGATGTTTTCAAGCAGTCGCGCGTCGCGCTGGATTCTGCCGAACAAACCGGAGACATTATCGCGCTTGAACACAGCCCAGATATTATGCCCGTAATTACAGGACAATACTTGATTTCAAAAGATTTAAAGCTGATTCTGGCAGGACACACGCACGGCGGGCAAATCTGGTTTCCCATTATCGGCTCGCCGATGATTCCATCAGGTTACGGACAAAAATATGCTTTCGGGCTTGTCAGAGAAAATGACGTTGATATGTTCGTGACGACCGGAATCGGAACAAGCATTTTGCCGTTTCGCTTTCTAGTTCCGCCGGAAATCGCGGTTTTGACGATTAGCGCTGAATAATTTAAGTTGATTCTCAGGTAATTTTGCGCTGTTTGAATCAATGCTGAAAGCAAGCATTTTCCTAAATTGTTAAAGTGTTTTATGAACGGTCGGCAAAATGACTGTTAAAGTAACACTACAAACCTTCAAAAAGTAAAAATTCAATATTTCTTCAACAAACGCTTTACCTTTTCAAAGTCGCCGTCGTTTTTCGCAGGCGTTAAACCTAAAATTTCGCACATCAAATCATAAACATCTATGTTTTCAAACGGTTCTGCGACATAACCTTTTTTGAACGCCGCGCCGTGAGCGATGAAAGTCGCCCGCATCGAAACGAGCTGATTGTCGTAACCGTGAGCGCCGCGCGGACGGCTGAGTGAATCTTGCTTCGCCGCCCAATCGTTATAACGCTTATGATTCGTCGTCAGCCAGCCTTCGTCGGAAGAACAGACTATCGGCGCGACTCGCGCGCCGTCGGAATAATGGAAACGCGCCGGAATTTCGGCTTTGCGCCAGCAATTCGTATGCTGCAAATTTTTAATTGCCGAGTAAATTTTTTCTTCGTTTCCGGCTTTCGGGAAAATCTGCACGATTTCGTCCGCCCATAAAATCGGCTCGGCTAAATTTAAATCAAAATAATCGTCAAGGAAAACAGCGTTTCGCGGATTTTCAACTGCCATTCCGTGGTCGGAAACGATGATTACATTTACTTTCCCGTCAATTTTTCTTTGCTTTAAGCCATCCATCAAACGCCCGATTAGACGGTCAACATTCAAAACGGCGTAGTTCATTTCCTCGGAGTCAGGCGAAAATTCGTGTCCGACATCGTCCGTGTCGCTGAAGTATAAGGTAATCATCGTCGGGCGTTTTTCGACAGGCAAATCGAGCCACGAAAGAACCTTGTCAACGCGCATTTCATTGGGAACTTTCCCGTTATATTCGCGGTAAATCTCCGGTTTTACGTTTTCAATCGCGGTTTCCGTTCCCGGAAAAAAATAAGACGCGGCAATTTGTTTTTGTTTTTCAGCCGTCACCCAAATCGGTTCGCCCAGCCACC
>CAXSHW010000162.1:0-445 GCA_964237245.1 uncultured Pyrinomonadaceae bacterium | reverse complement strand
TGCCGTTGTGGTAGGCGCTCGCAACGGGATCGCCGCCCAGCCACCAGCGCGGATTTTGAACTTCTTTGTGGTCGTCCATTTTAAAGGTTGTGCCGAAATCATAGATATTATTTTCGACAATTCCATTGTGTTCAGGATAAAGTCCGGTCGCAATCGCGTAATGATTCGGAAAAGTTTTCGACGGAAAACTCGGAATCATCCATTTCGCCCGAACGCCGGTTTTTGCCAGTTCGTTCAAGACTTTCGGCTTAAATTTGTCGAGATAATCGGCGCGAAAACCATCGAGCGAAATTAAAATCACCGTCGGCTTGAGGTCTTTGATCGGCTTTTGCGCAAATGCGGCAAGTGAAAAAATAAGCGCAAAACCGCAGAGACGCAAAAACTTAAAATGAAATTTATTTTTAATTTTCTTCATTTTTCTATGGCTTCAGGCGGTAAAGCATAC
>CAXSHW010000161.1:0-4336 GCA_964237245.1 uncultured Pyrinomonadaceae bacterium | reverse complement strand
TAATGTTACAAAAAACAAATCATTACTACAATATCTTTTGTTACTTAGCACTAGCAATGATGACGGCATAGTATTTAAAAGTGGTCAATCGCCTCCGATGATGCCATTACCTTTTGAGGGACAAACGCAATGGGTTCAGATTGTCAATCATTCTATCCGTGACGTTAAGAGAAATGGAATTAGCACTTATTCAAGTAGTGCAAATGGTCTCGATGGTTGTTATCCATACGATGTACGCAGTCTTGGATTATATCCAACCGTGGATTCACCTTCTCAACCACTTTTTTCAAATTTTGGTCGCAATGATATTGGGACTGCGGCAGTTGATGACGCTTTTACAATGTGGCTTATGTTCCAACCTAATTCTCCACAAGCAGTTTGGGTGCCGCTCAAGAGCGTAGATTGGTTCTGGAAGGCGGAAGCAACAGGCTCAGGAAAGGCAGGATGGATAGTAAAACGAGATAATCCTCCCGTTCCAACTAATTCAAATAATCCGCCGTTTATGGATACTATAACCTATCCGAGTTGGGGATCTATTGTGCCTACAAATAAGCAATGTCCATAGCCGTAGATATTAGTTTGAATCTTATAGAGATTTAATTAAAAACAAATTTTACCCCAAGGAGAAAACAAAATGAGTAAAAATATTGCAGTTTTATTAATCGGAATACTGCTTACTGCTTTACCTGTAATAGCAATAGTCAAAGGCAATCTTTTCAGTATCGAGGCAAACCAAAATTTTGAAAAATGCAGTTCGAGAATTGAAGGATTAAAATTATGTGCGGACAATCCGACAATAGCTGTAAATTCTGACGAACCGATAAGAATTAAATTATCTTGGGTCAATTCCTCAAACGAAGAACGAAAGATAATGAGAGCCGGCTACTATTTTGTAAAAATCACTGATGAACAGGAAAAACCGTTGGAGCGTGTTTTTCAGCAGAAAATAAAGAATCACTCAATGACGAAGGATGACTGGGCTACGAAACTTGCTCGAAACAGTTATACATCTATATTTCTTGACGCGCATGAAACAAGAAACGACGAAATTCGGTTGACTGAAAATTATGCTTATGATTTTGACCTGACGAAGAAGGGTAGATATAAATTAACTATTAGCAAAACCATTCCGAGTTTAGAAAAAGGAAAAACAATTGAGTTCGTAATTGATGATGTTGAAATCGAAGTAAAATAATCTTGAAACCCTGATAATTGGACGCCAAAATGCTGCAAAAGTGTGGCAAATTTATGGAGAAAAATTTATGAATGAAAATCGAATTTCGATTCAAATCTCGGCGGCGGACGCTAACGCGGTTAACGACGCGATTGCGGTTCTCAATGAAAAACTTCAGCCGATTTTGATTGCGCTTGACGCGAACGATAAAAGGAATCTGGCTAAAATCGGCGAAAAGAGCGTTTCGTTTGTGGACAAGACGATTCAATACGCCGAAACGAATGCCGAGTTTTTGCCCGCTTTTGTTGATGTCGCGGAGATGAAAAAAGATTACGACGCATTCAATACGCTGAACGGTTTTCTGCGCCCGCTGTTGCAGATTACGAAAAACCTCGACGACACGGCGACTTTGTGCGGCAGCGAAGCTATCGCCGCGACGCTCGCCTATTACAATTCGGTCAAACAAGCCGTTAAAATGAACGTGCCGAACGCCGCGAGCATCTACAGCGATTTAAGCCAGCGCTTTGAAGCCCAAAAAGCGCGCCGCGTTAATAACGAAGCCGCGAAATAGCTTGCATTAAAACCCGAAACACGAGAAGCGACTCCGAAAAACCGAGCCGAGCCGCTCAAATTCAGCGTCGCTTCTCGTATTTTTACAGCCGGAACACTCAAAATCAGAGCTTTGGCTAAGCGTTTAAGCGCTTTGACACTCGCGGAAACTTCTTCGGCACATAAATTTGATATTGCGGCATATAAAATATGCGCTTTTATACATAAATTAGTCGCTGAAAAATAATCCAAACGAAAACTGCGAATTTCAATAAGCCGACGGATTTAATTTCGCTTCGTTTATTATTCATTTGACAAAAGCGCTTTGAGACAACAACTTGCAACAAATAAACATCTCACGAATTTACTTTGTAAACTTGATTTGATACTTTTTTTGATTGACGCTATTTTTGGGAGAAAGAAATGAAGTTAAAAAAGACGCGCTTACACATCTTGCACAAGCCGAAAAACTTGAGCCGGGAAGCTAAGACCGGTGTCTCTCTCCATTGTCATACCGAACATTCCAAGGAAATGCTGGATTTTATTCCCCATTATGCCGCTAAACTGCCCATAATTTCTTATTTTTGGGCGAAAGAGCGCGATAATTACGAAAAGCGAGAAGGCAAAGCTATTGATTTTTCGACCGCTTACTGGTCGCCGCCGATGACGGCTGAGGCTGTCTATAATATTGAAAAAGAGCAGATTAATGAAACCGGACTTGAAGCCATCGCTTCCTTGACAGATCACGACAGCATTGAGGCGAATCTGCAAATCGGCGAACGTATCGCAGCCGAACAAGCTCCGATTTCGCTCGAATGGACTGTGCCTTTTTCATACGGATTTTTCCACGTCGGCGTGCATAACTTGCCGAAAGATCAAGCTGTCGAACTGACCAAAGCGCTGCTTGATTTTACTTTCGACGAAACCAGACATAATACGGCAAATCTCAGCGAATTATTTTCGATGCTGAACGCGATTCCCGAAGTTCTGGTCGTCCTAAATCATCCGCTCTGGGATATTGAGATTGTCGGCAAAGAAAAACATTCGATTCTACTGAAAAATTTTCTGAAAGAACACGGCTCGTGGATTCACGCGCTTGAGATAAATGGTTTTCGTTCGTGGTCTGAAAATAAAGCCGTCCTGGAAATGGCTGAAGCACTCGATTTCCCGATTGTAACAGGCGGCGACCGTCACGGATGCAAGCCGAACACCGTATTAAATTTAACCAACGCGAAAACTTTCAGCGAATTCGTCGAAGAAATTCGCGCTGACAAACGCAGCGAAATCGTGTTGATGCCGGAATATAAGCAACCGCTCCACTCGCGTCAACTGCAATCGTTCGCCGAAATTCTGAAATTTTATCCTGACTTTCCTGAAAATCGCCGCAAATGGTTCGACCGCGTTCACTTCGACACCGGCGACGGATACGGGACTCGTCCGCTTTCGGTTCATTGGCTTTACGGAGGTCCGACGTGGCTTCGCTGGGCAATCTGGACGCTCGGCGTAATGGGCAGCCCGAAAATGCGTCCCGCTTTTAGTTTAACCAGAAAAAAACAGGACAGAGTTCCTAAAGACATTTCCAAAACAAATTTTGACGTGCCGGATTCCGAAGAGGTTATGCCGACCTTAGCATCGGACACGGTTTCTTGATTTTTTAGATTGAACTCTATTGGTAAAACAATCAAATACAATTTCTCCGGTTACATTTTGTATTTGCAAAGTATTTTTCCAGATGTTATAAAAATCATTCGTTATTTTTACGATCAAGTAATCCGAAAAGATTTTGAAAATATAATTTGGTCAAACTTTGTTGAATAAACAAGTGATTTATAAAAATTAGCTTTTGGATAAGCCACCTTAGCTCAGTTGATAGAGCATTCGATTCGTAATCGAAAGGTCTCGAGTTTGAGTCTCGAAGGTGGCTCCATTATTTTTGACCGCTTACACTCAAAAAGGTATCAAACCCAATATCGCTTTCCTATTGATATATTTTATTCAGATTGATTTCCCCATTCATTCTCGCGCGTTGCCCCGCCGGAATTTCCAGTGTTCCTCAGCGCACTCTTAACATTGAAACTTATTTTTATGGTATTAACCCAATCTGTTAATAAATGTTTTTAACAGTAAAAAAAACTTGACTTAATCAAAGTTTTCTTGTATGTTGCTCAAATCGAGTCATCGGTTTTCTCCAGGAGAGCCGTTATTCCAATCAGATATGACTGGCTGAAGTTAGCAGTAAATTCTGCGAAGTTTCGGGCAAGGCAGCGAGGTTTATAAAAACGCTGTGTGATTCGGTGCATTACACTTCAGAGGCAATACGCCGGGAAATTATCAAAACAGGAAGGATTACCAAATGAACACAAAAACATTTTATTTTATTAGATACACAGCCTTGCTCGCATTCTTTGCGATGGGTTTGATGCTGGTGCCGATTTTCAGCGGCACGGTTTCGGGTCAGAAAGGCGTGGATAAACAGATTGCGGAGAAAATGGCTTTAGCTGAAAAAGCCGGCGCGACAGCTTTAGATAAAAAGCAAGATGAACGCGAAGTCGCCACGCCCGATATGTTGTCGCGGGCTTTGGACTTTCGCTCGGCGTCGGATTTGACCGCTTA
>CAXSHW010000160.1:0-4467 GCA_964237245.1 uncultured Pyrinomonadaceae bacterium | reverse complement strand
AAGACCTGTTCGATAACAAAGTCGCTGTTTCGCCCTCACGTCCATTGATTTGTTATGTCGCCCGTTGATTTTCAAGGACTCTTTTCAAATAGTCTGGCTCAAAGTTAAAAACGGCTTCGGCGTGCCATTCCGTATAATCTTGAGTTTCGTTGCGGACTTCGTAGCCGACTTTAACGGAAACTCTAACTTGTCCTTTGCGCGTCATCTCGCCGCGTAAAGTAAATGTATTGTATTCCGACTCAAAAATAAATTCACCTTTTAAGGTTTCGTAAGCCTTCGCAACGTCAGCGAAAAAAGCCGCAAGTTTGTCGCGGTGAATTTTCACAGGTTTTGAACAAGACAAAGAATCTACGCGAACTTTAGCTTTGCCAGCGAAAGTGTCGCCGTCGCCATACATTTTGCTCGGCAGAGATATTTGCACGTAATTCTTTGTTCCAAGCTGAAAATGAATTTTCGACATTTTGCTTCAAATTTCTTCAACGCCGCCAACCGCGAAGCGACATAACGATTGAGATGACGTGGGGCGAAACCGCCACCAAGCCCGTTTGAATTTAACGGACGACGTTCCAAACAAAGTCGCTGTTTCGCCCTCACGTCCATTGATTTGTTGGGCGGATACCGAATATAGAGCCGCCTCTTTTTAAGGAACAAACTTCACTGCACCAAAACCTGCGCTGAAAATAGTTTCTGGCGTATTGTGATTGAGATGCGGATTTTGCGGTGCAAGTTTTACCCACGCTTGCGGCATCGTATCTCCCAAAGCCATAAAACCAAATAAAGATTTGAAAAACTTTGGAAATAAATCTCCTTTGCGTTCAAGAGTCATCACAATATTCATCGGTTTGATATTTTCCCACTTATCTTTAGGAGAAAACTTGATGTAATTATCGCCTGAATTGTCGCTGGCGAAAAGCACAAGTTTTGTTTCGGCTTGCGACAAATTTTCCAGAAATTGATAACCAAAAACGTCTTGGATTGTTCCGTCTGGTTTGACTTCCGCGAATAGATGCACAATGTCAAAAGTTTTGCCGCGAATAAACTCAAAAAAGTCAGAAACGCTTTCGGCTTGATGCTCGGTGATGTCGCTGAAATGACTTTGATAAATTTCGCGGTCTGCGGCGAAAAGCGTTTCATCATTTGTGCCAATTGAGGCAAGCAAGATTTTAGGATTTTTGACTGTATTTTTAGAACGATTAAATAATCCAAACATTGTAACAATATCTCCGCTTGTATTTCGTTTCGTCAAGTTTCAAGCGCATCCGCCCAACGATTGAGATGACGTGGGGCGAAACCGAATCCACGCAACTCCGAGTTCACCAAAAGCCATTGATAACAGAGTCGCTGTTTCGCCCTCACGTCCATTGAATTGTTCGACGGCGCGTCGTCATAAAACAAGTTCCGCCAAGAATTCTGTTGCCGTTAAAATACGAATTCCTTCGTGTTCCTTCAAATCTAACAAATCGCTGTCGCCTGAAACTATAATTTCCGCGTTTGCAGAGAGCGCACAAGCTAAAACTGCATCATCGTCCGAATCAACCAAAATTACCGGCTCAATCGGTTCGACTTCAATCACCGTCGCTAACGCGCTGAAACCGGAAACTAAATCTTGAACCATTATGTTTGCGGCAGCGAGTCTGCGAACGAACTTCTCACGGCTCAAAACATCCTCCAACTCTTCAAGCAAAACGGGACTTGTATAGAGTTCGATAATTCCGTCGCGGGCAGCGTCCAAAATTCGACGCGGATTGCCGCGCCACAACAAACCGGAAACGACGATGTTCGTGTCGGGAACAGTCCGCGTCATTGTTTGCGACGCTCCCGACGAGAAGCTGCGATTTCAGTTTCTATTTCCTCGTCGGTTAGCGGCTCATCTAAATCCGCCAAACGGTCTGCCGCCGCGAACAACTTATTTACTCGACGACGGCGAATTTCAGTTCGCAGCAACGAAGCGATAAATTCTGGTTTTAGCAAGCCACTAGCTTCGGCTTCACGCGCCAGATTATCGGGCAAAGTTAAAAGAATTTCTGACATAAAGCTATGATAACGCGCAATCCATCAGAGTCAAAACAACTGCTTATGATTGAAGCGGCAATTAGAAACAGGAAGCCGTCGAACGATTGAGATGACGTGGGGCGAAACCGCCGCCGCGCAACTCCGAGTTAAAGAATGGACGTTTTTAAGAAAGTCGCTGTTTCGCCCTCACGTCCATTGATTTGTTATGTTTTCGTCTGAATAGGGAAGGAGTTTTTCCCTGATAATACTCTCAATAGATTCATACAATTTTGCATCCTTATTGCTCATCTCCAACTGAAAATAATATAAACGGTCGAGAATGTCAGCAGCAAAACTTCGAGCCGCTTCAAATTCAGAATGTTTTTGAATTTCAATGATTAAATCTATGGCTTCCAGAGCTGCCGGATAATAAGTCCCGCCGTGATCGTTTCCGAATGCAAATAAGATTTCGCTGTCCAAACTATCATTTGATGATTTATCTTCCAAGTTGTCGTGCTGACTGAGACGAATTAACGCTTTAACAGGTCTTTCTGGATCATAATACATTGTTTCTGGGTCATAATATTCAGGCTCTAAATATTTTGCCCAGTCAATGCTGCGAACTTTTTCCTCAAAAGCAACATTATTCATTTTTCGCTAATTTCACCGAGAAAAAACATAACGTTTGAGATGACGTGGGGCGAAACCGATTACACACAAGTTTGAGTTCACCGAAGAACGCCAAATAAAAGCCGCTGTTTCGCCCTCACGTCCATTGAATTGTTCGCTGTCGCCTTCCATTACTACTTGCCTACTTTCCGAAAGGCTTCGGTTGTCATCAAATACATTATCATTCCGTCTTCCGCCACTCGATAAACATATTTACTCGTTACAACCAATTCAGGTATCTTGGGTTCACGCGCTAAAACATGAAAAACGTCCGTGTCTTCGGGCGCGTCGTCCAAGATTGCCGTATGATAACCCGTTTGCGGCTTCACGCCTTCGGGAACGCTAAAATCAATAATTGATTTGTGCAGTTGTCGCTTTTCGACAATTTTCTGACCGTCGGCGGAAAAAAGATAGCGGACATCGCTGCCAAGCGGAAATATGCCAACTTTGGTTTGCGCCGGAACAAGATAAATATAAAACTGATTTTCTTTAGCTGGTAGAACTGCGACATTATAAGGATGAGTTGCACCGCCGAAATCTTTTAGCGCAACATCAATCGCACGCGCCGCAAAAAAATAAAAACCTGTATCTTCTTTCGGCGTGTCAAGTTTTTTGACCTTAAACTCTTTGGGCGTTGCGCCTTGCGTAGCTTCGTAAGCAACGAGAAATTTGTCGCGCTTTTCGTTCAGTTTGCCGTAAGCGACAACCCAGCCCGAACCGTTTTTCTGCGCGATGTAGCGGACAAAACTTCCTTCGGGCGGCGACAACGCCATAACTGCATCAGTCGAATGCCAAGCCGCAACGTCGTAAGCATAAAGCATTTGCCCGCGCTCGGTAATTTCAGCAAGCTCAGTTTTTGAGGCAGGCGTAGTTCTTTGCGCCAAACCAACGAATGTAAAAAGTAAAACGATAACGAATGAAGTAAATAGTTTCATAATAATTGCGATTATAACATCAAGCGAAGACAGCGAACGATTGAGATGACGTGGGGCGAAACCGCCACGCGCAACTCCGAACAACGGAAGAAAGATTATAAAGAGAAGCTGTTTCGCCCTCACGTCCATTGATTTGTTCGACGTGCCATTGCATTGATTTACGGTTTTTTTGCCTTCGCGTCTTTTATTTTTTGTTTCAACTGTTCCGTTTCCGCTTGTATCTTTGGCTGAATAAAACTTTGCAACAGTGGAATTACGGCTTGCGTAAATCCTTGTTGCACTTGACTCGACAAACTCGGCAAAAACACAAGTGCCTTTTGTCCGGTTGAAGTTCGGTAAAATGCGATTAGTTCTCGTAGTTCAGTTTCCGTAAATGTTTTGTCGTAAATTTGATAAATAATTTCTTCGGCAACCGGAGCAGTTTTTGTTTGGTCTGTAAAGAAAGCCTTAACTTCACTGTCCAGACGTTCTCCAGCTTCTTTTGCAGATTTCTTTAGCTCTGTTTTCTGTGCATCAGTTGTTTCTTTGTCTTGGTCAACCAAAGCTAAAAGGTCTTGTTGGATGTCATCAATAGAAAAGTTAAGTCTTAAATTGACATTATCTGCGCCTGTCAGTTTGCGGAACTCTAAAACTAAAGATTTCTTATCAGTTGAAGCAGATTGTTGAGCAAAAGATGAAATGCTACTAAAAACGGTAATCATCAAAGCCACAAACAGAAACTTAAAACGTATTTTTCGCATAGTAAATATTTTCGTCAGGTTAAATCTCAATAAATTCAGATAAACAAATTAGAGCGTTGGTTGCACCAAGAAACGTCGAACGATTGAGATGACGTGGGCGAAACCGGCAACACGCAACTCTGGGTTAAAGA
>CAXSHW010000159.1:0-4574 GCA_964237245.1 uncultured Pyrinomonadaceae bacterium | reverse complement strand
AAAAGAACAGCCGCGTGCATCAGATGTTTGCGAGCCTTTTCGTTTGATTTGGCAAGAAAGCCGAGAATCACGAACACCAAGCCGAACGCCGCCGGAATTAGCGCGGTAATACTCGTGTTTCCGTCAATAAGGCTGAAAACATAACCGAGAATTCCGGTTAAAATTAACAAAACGCCGCTTATTATTGAAGTTGAAGCCATAATTTTTAGAGTGGTAAACGGTAAATGACAAACGGTAAGTGAAAAGCCAAAAACTTAGCCCTTACCGTTTACCGCTGACTTTTATTTCATAATCGGCAGAACAATCATCGAAGCGTTTTTGCCGCCGAAATAAACTTTTTCCGTCGCTTTTTGGAAATCGGCAGCGGTCGCAAGCTGGTAGTTGTCCATAAATTTCTGCGGATTTCTGGCAACCAGCGGAAACCAGGTGCTTTGAATCTGCACCATTATCCGATGTCCTTTTTTGAATGTGTGGACGATTCCCGGCATCGTGAAATCGAGTTTCGACATTTGATTCGGAACGAGCGGTTCGGGTTTTTCAAAACCGTTGCGGAAACGCGCCGGAAACGGTTCGCCGCGCAGCAGCATTTCGTAGCCGCCCGGCTGAAAAACGCTCGAAGCGTAATTTTCCGGCGGTTTGACGCCTTCGGGGAATTTGTATTCGTCAGGGAAAACATCAATCAGTTTAACGACGAAATCCGAATCCGTGCTGCTCGACGAGACGAAAATCAAAGGTTTAATATCGCCCGCGACCGTCGTGTCTTCGGTCAAAGGAGCGCTTTGATAAACCAGAACGTCGGGACGAGTCGCGGCGAAACGCTGGTCTTCGGTCATAAAATCACGCGGATAATTCAGAGTGATTTTTTGTGTATAAGGCACAGGCTTCGACGGGTCGGAAACATATTCGTCAGAGCCGCCCGCCGCTTTCAGAGCGTCCTGCGAAAACGTCAATCCGCCTTTGTCGGTCAAATATAAAGCCGTGTCGGTCGCATTCGTCGGATTATAAGCGCTGAAAGTTCTCCATTCGTCCGCGCCCGTGTCGAAGGCGTTAACTTCCTTGATTTGCGAGATGTCGCCTTTGTCTTTCAGGAAGTAATTGAAAAAGGGAAGTTCGTATTTTGAACGATAATCAACTCCGGTTTTCGCGCCGAAATAAGCCGTGCCGAGCCAATCGCCTTCCGAACGCGCCCAACCGCCGTGAAACCAAGGTCCGACGACCAGCACGTTGAAAATTCCCGGATTCTGGCGTTCGATGTGCTGATAAGTTTGCAGAGCGCCGTATAAATCTTCATTGTCATACCAGCCGCCGACAGTCATCACTGCCGCTTTGATGTTTTTGAGTTTCGGCAGAACATTGCGGTCTTTCCAGTAATCGTCATAGTTCGGATGCTGCATCATTTCGTCCCAAAACTTGATACGTAAACCCAAACCTTTTTCGTAAGAATCGGCAGTTTCTTTCAAACCGCCTGTCAGTCGGAAATAATCGTAAGCATCCTGCGTGTCGCGTCCTCGCCACTTAACGAGATAATCGTTGTTGTTGGTCGGCGTCGCGCGCGGCTGACCGAAATTGGTAAAGAAAGCGTAGTTTTGTGCCAGAAACAGAGCGCCGTTGTGGTGCATATCGTCGCCGTGATACCAGTCTGAAACCGGAGCTTGCGGACTTGCGGCTTTAATTGCCGGATGCGAATTGATAACGGCGGTCGAAGTGTAAAATCCCGGATACGAAATTCCGTAGATGCCGACACGCCCGTTGTTATTCGCAATATTTTTAATCATCCAGTCAACCGTGTCGTAGCTGTCGGTTGATTCGTCAATTTTAGCTTTGCCTTCGGCGGCGACTTCCGGGCGCACGTCCACAAATTCGCCTTCGCTCGCCCATCGTCCGCGCACGTCCTGATAAACGAAAATATAACCTTCTTTGGCAAATAATTCATCGGGACCGAGCGAGGGTTTAAATTTATCCGCGCCATACGGAGCAACCGTGTAAGGCGTGCGGTCAAACATAATCGGGTATTTCTGCGATTTATCCTTCGGCTCGTAAATCGAAGTAAAAAGTTTCACGCCGTCGCGCATCGGAATCATTACCTCGCGCTTGGTGTAATTATCCGTAATATATTTGGCGAGTTCGCTCTGCTGCGGCGACATTTGCGCCGCCTGCGCGAACACGGCGAATTGCCCGAAAACGATTAACGAAAAAACGAATAAAAATTTATTCTGGGAATTCAATTTCATATTTTCTCCGAAAATTAAAAGGTTTGTTTGTTTACATCTTATTTTCGCGCAAACGCGCAATCATTACAAGCTATCGGCGGAATCTGATTTTTTATTTAAATAAATCTCCCAAACAATCTGATTTTATTTTCGTTTTTAACCGTTTAATTCGCGCATCTGCTTAATGAACGACGAAGCTGTGCGGATATTCGCCGTAAGTCGAAGTTTTGATGCCGTTGCGAACCGTGCTGCCGTAAGTTAAACGACCGGGACGAAATTCGATGGTAACGATGCCGCCGTCGGCAAGCGTGATAACTCCGGCGTGGACGGCAGCCGTGCAAATTGAAGAATCCTGCGTGTAAACGTCGCTGCCCCAAACTGTGTGTTCCGTGCCGTGTTCGGGACAGCGGAATTTATAAACCAAATTTTCGTCGCTCTTGAAACCCGAAGCCGTCGTCTCCCACGCAATCGGCGTAACGTCGTCGGCATCTTCATTTGAAGCCGGAACGGTTGATTTCGACGGTTTTGGAGAATCTTCTTCGACCGCCGGAGTATTTGTCGAAGCGGCGACCGTTGGAGAAATTTTCGCCGCAGGTGACGGCGACGCTGAAATATTTGTTACGCTCGGGCGTTTTGTCTGCGCGGTTTCATTCGCCCGGCTGAATTTGTAAATCAAAAGACCGAGTGTGCTAATTCCGCCGATCACAACCACGACTGCCAGTGCCAACCACAATTTCCATCTGCTTTTGCGCTTGGCGGTCGGCTTCGGAATTACTACGGTTTCCACTTCGTTCCGGCTGACCAGCGGTGTGCCGTCCATCAAGCAAAAGGATTGCGAATCATCATTATAAGCGCGATTACATTTCGGGCAGTATTTCATCTGAAAATCTCCAAATTAATTTTGTTAAATGATTCCGATCAATAATTATTTCCGCATCTCGTCAAGCATCTGTTGAATCGTCTGCTTCAAATAATCGGTAACGGCTTTGTATTTCGCCTCGTCAGTCATTTCCGCCGTCACGATGTCTCTGGCGTAGAAAGGTTTGCCGAACCGCATTTTGACTTTGTGAAGACTGATTTTGCCTGAACTTCGTCCCCAAACTTTATACAAACCGTCGAGCGCGACCGGAACAATCGGAATGTCGAGTTCGGTGGCGAGAATCGCCGCGCCTTTTTTGAATTCGTGCAGATCGCCGTCAAAAGCGCGTTCGCCTTCGGGGAAAATATTCAAAATTTTGCCGTGTTTCAATCCGGTCGCGCTCGCCTTCATCGCTTTCAAAAGCTGCGAATCCGGGTCAATCGGCACAGTGTTCATCATTCGGGCGACATAACGCATAAATGAATTCTGGAAAAATTCGCTCGCGCCGACGGTGAACGTATTGCGAATCATTTCCGCCGAAAAATTCGAGCTGACGAGAATCGGGTCAATAAAACTCTGGTGATTCGGGCAGACGATAAACGGGCGTTTCAGATTTTCAAGCTGTTCGTCGCCTGTTACTTCGAGACTCAACAGAACTTTGGAGACGGCGCGAAACGCTCGAAAAACGAGAGAAACGAGATACGGAAAAAAGACGCGTTTTTTCAAAACCGGCTGAATTTCCGGCTGGTTGTCGTCGGATTCGCGGATGATTTTTCCCCAATTAAATTCTGTCTGGACGATTTCGGCGTTTTTGCTGCCGGTCTGTTTTTCGACGAGTTTCATCACGTCGCGCACTGTAAAAGCCTGCGCCGCTTCGTCCGAATCGAATTCGACGTTAAACGCCTGTTCGAGTCCGGCGAAAACTTCGGCGCGTGACAGCGAATCGAGTCCGAGATCAATTTCGAGATTCATTTCCGGGTGAATCTTTTCGGTCGTTTCGGAATTTTGTTTGATAAATTTGACCAGAGTTTTGCCGATTGACGACGCGAGCAGTTGGTTGTCTTCGTCGGTAAATTTCCACTGTTTCGCCAGATTCGCTTCGCCGCCGTCGCTTATTCCTTTGGTTTCGATTTCCTTTTGCAGTTCAAAGCGTTTGACTTTCCTGGTCGCTGTGCGCGGCAACGGCTCGGCGCGAATTATGTAATCGCGCACCCGTTGATATTCGGGCAGACTTCTGCCCAAATCGTCGAGTTCGTGACGAATTGCTTCGCGCGAATTGGCAATGTTGCTTTTCTTTAAATACTCAAAATCCGGCACGACGACGGCGATTAATTTTTCCGCGCCAGCCATATTCGACGATTTATCTTTGACGCCCAAAACGCTGATTTCTCCGACGAGCGGCGTTTTCGAGTAATGCGTTTCGATGTCTTCCGGGTGAATATTTTTGCCGTTCGGCAAAACGATCACGTCTTTCGAGCGTCCGACGATAAACAAATTTCCGCCCG
>CAXSHW010000158.1:0-4689 GCA_964237245.1 uncultured Pyrinomonadaceae bacterium | reverse complement strand
GGAATAGTTTCGCGGACGTGTTCGATGCCGCACATCCAAGCCGTGCAGCGTTCGACGCCCATTCCGAAACCGGCGTGCGGAACTGCGCCGAATCTTCTTAAATCGAGATACCATTCAAACGATTCTTTCGGCAGATTGTGTTCTTCGATTTGTTTTTCGAGGAACTCCAAATCGAAAGCGCGTTCGCCGCCGCCGATAATTTCGCCGTAACCTTCGGGCGCTAGAAGGTCTGCGCCCAACGCTAACTCAGGTCGTTCCGCGTCGCGCTCAAAATAAAACGCTTTGATAACGGCGGGGAAGTGATGAACGAAAACCGGCGAGTTAAATTGGCTTGAAATATAAGTTTCGTCGGGCGCGCCGAAATCGCCGCCCCATTCAAAATCCGTTTCGAGTTCGCCTTTTTGAAAACCTTCTTTTAATAATTTGACCGCTTCGTCGTAATGAACGCGCGGAAATTTGTTTTGTGGAATTGATTCGAGCTTTGAGATGTCGCGTTCCAAAACTTTTAATTCCTCCTGTCGGTCGCGTAAAACTCTTTCGACGATAAAATTTATCAAGCCTTCACCCAAATTCATCACGTCATCCAGGTGCGCGTAAGCCATTTCCGGTTCGACCATCCAGAATTCTGTCAAATGTCTTCTGGTTTTCGATTTTTCGGCGCGGAAAACCGGACCGAAAGCGTAGCTTCTGCCGAGACTCGCGGCGGTTGCTTCGTTGTAAAGCTGTCCGCTCTGCGTCAGATATGCTTTGTCGTCTTCAAAATAGTCAACTTCAAACAAAGTCGTCGTTCCTTCGCACGCGGCGGGCGTAAAAATCGGCGTGTCGGCGAGGATAAAACCGTTTTCATCAAAAAAATCGCGCGTCGCTTTGATGACCGTGTGGCGAACTTTCAAAACCGCGTTTTGTTTTTTGGAGCGAATCCACAAATGACGGTTGTCCATCAAAAATTCTGTGCCGTGTTCCTTCGGCGTAATGGGATAATCCGAAGCATTTTGAACGATCTCCAGTGCGGTTACGTCGAGTTCGACGCCGATGCTTGAGCGCGAATCTTCTTTAACTTTACCCTTAATAATTATCGAAGATTCTTGTCCGAGCGATTTGGCGCGTTCAAAAAGTTCCTCGTCATTCGGTTTGAAAACGACGCATTGGACGATTCCTGTTCCGTCGCGCAGTTGCAAAAACGCGAGTTTACCGCTCGAACGCGAGTTGTAAAGCCAGCCTTTCAGCGTAACCGTTTCGCCGATGTGGTTTTTTAATTCGTTGATATATGTTTGATTCATATTTAATTCAGAATTTTCTCTTTAATAATTTTTTGCAGATTCGGAAATTTTTGCAAATTTTCCGCCGCGTCCAAAACAATCCGAAACATCGGATTTATGTATTGTATAAAATAAGTCTTGCCGCGATTGACCGATTGAAAGGAAAATGTGCCGATGGCTTTCAAGCAGCGCTGAACCGTTTGAAGACGAAATTCGTAATCGAAATCTTCAAAGGAAATTTTTTCCAAATCCAGCTTTTCTCTCTCTGACAGAAAAAATCTCTTTTTTTCGTCGAGCCAATTTGCGTCGGGCGCGTCTAAAACTCTGTCGAGCAGCAGCGAAACAAGATCGTAGCTCGCCGCGCCGATTCGAGCGTCTTGATGGTCAATAATTCGCAATTTGTTTTCGCGGTCAATCATCAGATTCGCCGCGTGAAAATCTCTGTGACACAAAACTTCGGCTCGCGTTTCGAGTTCTTTGGAAAGCGAGACAAATTCTTTGTCGAGCGCCGAATTTTCTTCGTCGGAAAGCGGCTCTTTTCGCAGAGTTTCAAAATAATGCGTTTTGAAAAAGTTTAATTCCCACAAAAGTTTTTCTTCGTCGAATTTCAGACGCGAAGCAATCGCGTCGAGTTCAAAGGCTTTTGCAGTTGCGGCTTGAATTCGAGCGATAAGCGAAATCGCTTGATTTAAATAAATTTCGCGCGTCGCAAAATCCGATTTTAATAAAACATCACGCAAAATCGTGTCGCCGAAATCTTCCTGAACGATGACGCCGAGAGTTTCGCTGAAATCAAAAATTTTTGCTGCGGGCAAACCGGCAACGAGAAAAAGATTTGTCGCGTCAATATAACTTTGCTCTTTCGCCAGAAAAGATTCGGCGTAAACGCACGCAATCGCCGTCGAATCGTTCCAATTAACGCGGAAATACTCGCGCGTCGAAGCGTCCGGGGTTAAAATTTCGATTTCGCTTTTTCGATTGTCTTTTTCCAGGAATTCCCGCAATCTTTCGATTGCTTTTGCCGTGAAAATTTGATTCATAATTGTTGAAAATCAAATTTTATCATTGATTGAAAGGAACGACATAATTTTCGCCGACGATTTCGCCTTTCAAAGATTTTTCGGGAATTTCGTCGCAGTGCGCGAGCATATCGGCGCGGACAATCGCCGCGTTTTCAAAATTTTCGCCCGCGCCGATTTTAACGCCGTCGCCGATTATCGTTCTTGAAATTTTCGCGTTATCGGCAATTGAAACATTGTCCCAAATCACCGAATCTTCGACGCTCGCCGACGCGGAAATTTTAACGTTCGCGCCTTTGACGATTTTTTCCGTTTGTCCGTTGAGCATCGCCAGAGAAATGTCTAAATATCTCGGAATCGTCGAAAGTTCAAACCAGTTTGAGTCCGTAAAATGCGCGGCGATTCGTTCGCCGGCTCGGATTGCCGGATTATAAAACGTCGGCACAATATCAGAATAAGCTCCGCGCGGAATATAATCGAAAACGCGCGGCTCTAAAATATGAATTCCGGTGAACATCCAGGGATTGCGAATTGCGGATTGCGAATTGCGAAATTTTTCGTTCTCAAATATGGAATCCGGAATCTGGAATCTGGAATCGTTTTCAGGGAAATCGCCGAAACCGGTAATCGAATCACCTTCGGTTTCGACGATGGAAAATCTTTCGCGCTTTTTATTTTCCATTAAAACCATCGTGGCGAGCGCGCCGGTTTTCCTGTGCGTTTCAAGCGCGGCGGAAACATCAATATCGGTAATGATTTTGCCGTTGACGATCAAAAAAGTTTCGTCTTCCAGAAATTCACGCGCGTTGTCAAGCGCTCCCGCCGTTCCCAAAATCTTCGGTTCTTCGATTGTGTAATGAATTTTGACACCGAAATTCGCGCCGTCGCCGAGCGCTTTTTTAACCGATTCGGGCTGATGATGAAGATTGACAATTACGTCTTTAAAGCCGAATCGAGCGACGTATTCGGCAACGTAGCCGACGAGCGGTTTTCCGAGAAAGGGAATCGCGGGTTTCGTGCGGTCAATCGTTAGCGGAAACAGCCGCGTGCCGAAACCGGCGGCTAAAATCATAGCTTTCATAAGCGGGAATTATTTGTGAACAGTTGACTGGCGGAAAGTTTCCGGCAAACCGCTTTAGAATTCAAACCATACTTTTTTTGAGTCGCAAATGCAAACTTGCGAAATCGAGTTTTACGGTTAAAATCTGTAAAATATGCTCGATTCAGCCGCCGAAAAAACCTACGCGCTTTTTGCCAACCCGACCAATAAAAAAATCGTTTCAGAGCTTGAAAAAAGCGGCGCGAAAGTTTTCAAGTTTCCGCCGCTCGAAACCGAAAAGATTTTTTCAGGTAAAAAATCCATCGCCGAAATAGAAAATCTTGACAGCTTCGATTGGATAATTTTCCCGGACGTTTTGACGGTAAATTATTTTCTCGAAATTTTGACGGAAAATGAGATTGATTTGTTCGCGCTTGATTCTGTTCGGGTTTGCGCGTTTGGCGAAACGGTTGCCGATCATCTGCGTTTCGCGCAGCTTCACGCCGATGTCGTTCCGATTTCGCTCGACGCGGCAAAGGTTTTTTCCGCTTTGATTGATTACATCGGAAAAGAGGAATTGAAAAACCGAAATTTTCTTCTGCCGAAAGAAATTTCGCTCGAATATGAAATTGAGAAAAAACTGTCCGAAAGCGGCGCGAAAGTGGTCGGATTGCCGGTTTATCAAGCAAAAATTTCGGAAGCGGATGAGATTGCGAGATTGAAAATCTTACTCAAAGGCGGCGCGATTGACGAATTTATCTTTTCGACGCCGACCGACCTGCTTGCCTTAAAATTCTACTTTAAAGGCGAACCGATTTCAGAACAGATTTCAGAAGCATGTTCAGAGATAGGCGTTTTTGCGACGGACAAAGTTATGTTTCAATTTTTGAAAGAAAACGATTTTCCGGCAAAGTTTTTTCGGCTTAAATGAAAAGAGGTTGAGAAAAGCTCTCAACCTCAAAAAAATCAACTATCCGTTCGGATAATCTAATTTATTAGACAAACGCGTCGAATTTCGATAAAAATTCGACGCGATTATTTTGCCGAATTTTAATGCGTATCGTAGTTGGCAATCGGATAATCTCCGTTTTGCCCGAACTGAACCTGCGTTATCGTACTATTTGAACTAAGCAAAGTAGTGAATATTCCGTTGACCGGATTCCAAACCGAGATGTCGGTTTTTCCGTCACCATCATAATCGGCTTGTGTCGAGAAAAACGGTTTCGTTCCAAGTTGGACACCGCGGAAACTGAAATTCGAGCTGTTCAAAATATACCAGGTATAAGGACTTCCGGCACGAACAACGGCAAAATCGGTTTTACCGTCGCCGTCATAATCGCCGGGGACGACCAAATCGCTGCCCAAACCGAAC
>CAXSHW010000157.1:0-4824 GCA_964237245.1 uncultured Pyrinomonadaceae bacterium | reverse complement strand
ATAAATGCCGTGTCCGCCGTAATCGTCGTTCGGTTTCAAAACCAATTTGCTTTTATTGCGGCGCGTCCATTCGATCAAATCAATTTTTTCGCCTTTGTTTTCGGTTTGCCCGTCGCGGAATTTCCTCGTCCAGGGAACGTGCGCGCTGATCGCTTCGAGTTCATTTTCGTTGAAAAGATGCGCGTATTTTTCGCTGGTCAAAACGGCGAAAATCGCTTTTTTATGGACGATTTTCGAGCGAAAATTGTTGACCATACAAATCGCTCCGGCGCGGTAAGCGTTCAGCAAATCCGGCTGCGATTCGATAATCGGCAGATATTCGTTGACGAGCAGACGTTTATAAACGATGTCAATGACATTTTCTTTGTAAAGCAGTTTTTCGCCGTCGAAAACCAGTTCGTCGGGCGAACAGATAAACGACCGGTAATTTTGCGATTCGAAAAAATCCCGAAACAATTCAAATTCCTGCTGCGTTGGCAAATCCTTCAAATCAACAATCGCAATCGTCGGATTTTTCTCCGGCTTGCGTCCGAGAAATTCTTCGTAGGCGCGAAGCAGCACGTCGAGCAGTTTGGAACTGCCTTCAAAACCCTGAACATCATATTTTTCCGCGAATTTCCGCATTACCGGCAAAGATTTGAAAATTTCCGTCGCTGAATCGGCATACGCGATTCCGGCTGGCGATTCGCCGTTCAGTTCGACGAACGAATAAGCGTTTTCGGTCAAAAAAGAATCGAGCCGCGCCGTCGGCGAAACCTGCGCGTATTTCGGATCAATCGAAACCAAGTCTTTTTCGATTTCCGCGACGCCGAGTTCGTTCAGCATTTCGTCGCTGCCGACCGCCGCATCTTTGACCTTTTGCAGCGCCGACCAGATCGTTTCGCAAATTTTGACGACCCGCCGCCAATCCGCTTCGAGAACAAAATGCGGACGCAGATACGGCGTCAGACGGCGACCGCCGAAAATCAGTTTGGCGTCTTCCAAACCTTCGTCCAGTGCGAGCCTTGACGCTTCGGCTAAATCGTGATTTTCGAGCAGGTCGTGATAATGCGCGACGGCTTCTTTTAACATAATTTTTTTTAGTTATTTATTTTTCCAATTTAACAAATTCGCCGGTATCTGGCTTCGTATAAAGATAAAACACCGTGACAAATCAAGCCCGTCGCGGTTACGAACAACAAAGTTTTCCCGAAATAAGTTCTCGAAAGCGTCAGCAATGCGCCGTCAACCCCGACGACGATTTTCGGGTCGTAGGAATACGCCGCTGAAACGAAAAAATAACCCATCAGAGCGAAAATCAAAGCGCGCGCCAGAAAGCTGATGTATCCGAGAACGTTGACGATTATTCGTTTCGCGCCTTTCAATTCATACATTCTGAAATTTTCCTGATACTTGCCGGTGATTCCGCTGTAACATTCGTGAACGCCCGCGCCGATAACGCCGAAACCGATTAGCGCGACTAAAATTGTTCCCAGCGGAACGGCAAGTAAAAGCGAAACGAACGTTCTTTGAACCGCGCCGTTATGATCTTTAATATGCGCCGTCAAAACCAGTTCCCAAGCCGTCCAAGCCAGATAAAGATAAAAAAACCCGACACCGACGGCGAGAATTCTTTGAGCGATTCCCTGCCAATTTTTTCCCGATTTATCTACGTCCGCCGCGCCGCGCAAAACGTTCCACGCGCCGTGTCCGAACGCGCCGATGATGAAAATTATTAAAAGCACTTTTCCGAGCGGAATTTGCGCGACGGTCGTCAAAGCGCCGGTCGGGTCGGCTAATCTTCCGCCTTGTTCGCCGAACGCGACCATAACCGCAAGAATTCCGATTACGATAAACAAAAATCCTTTCGTGTAAAAGCCGAAACGAGCGAGCGATTTAATAAAAGGTTTCCGAACAATTTCTTCCGCCGCTTCAACTGTTTCTTCAAATTTTTCGCTGATTAATTCCCTGGCGGTTTCGTCCATTTTGTTTTGGTGTTTGAATTTTTGAAGAAACGTTCAATTTTTGAAACATTCGTCAGCAAATTTCAGGCTTTCTTTTGCGCCGCCGCTTTTTTATTCAGCCATTTCGCCCATTTTTCCATATACGGTCGCAGCGGTTTGAAAAACTTCGCGCGTTTGCTGGTTTCCGACTGCTTTTCGCCCCATTCTTTTAAGTTTCTCTGCGCGTATTGCCGAATTTGCGGTTCGAGATTCGTTTTTTTGACCGAATGCCGCAAAGTCAAATAATAATGCTGACCGACAAGGGAAAAAAGCAGTCCGGCAAGATTACTCTTAAATGAACTTTTCGCCATCCAACGCTTGCCGAAATTTTCCGTCGGCTGCAAAAGCGCGCCGACGGAAACTTCGAGCCACGGATTTTTGTTCTGCATTTTCGGATGATAAAGTCCGGGCAGATCGCCTTTAATCGGCGCATCTTTCATCTGCGGATGTTTGATAAAATCCACAAGTCTGATGCGTTCGATGCCGCGAATCTGCTCGGACGGCAGGAAAGCGATAATTTGTCGAATGTTCGCTTCCGTATTTTTCGGCAGTTCGACGCTCGATTGGTTTTCTATTTTTATTTCCGCAGGTTTTTCGGTTTTGAGTCCCGCTAATTTGATTGCCATAACTTTTTCTTAAATTGTAATTCGTTATTCGTCAATAGTAAATTGTGCCACAAATTTGTTGTCGAAACGCAACAGAATTCAATTGAAATTTGAAAGTTGAAAATTGAAAATTCATTGTTTGCTATAAGTTACCCGCTTGGTGCAATTTGGCACAATCTTTGTTTAATAATTATTTGAATGATTAGCCAAAAAACTATTGCAAAAACTATTGAAACCGCCGGAATCGGCTTGCACACGGGTGTTTCGGTTAATTTAAAACTCAAACCCGCGCCGGAAAACACAGGATATATTTTTGTCCGCGCGGATTTGGACAATTTTGAAATTCCCGCCTCAGTCGAATACATTTCGCATTGCAGTTACGCGACGACGCTGCTTCGGCGCGGCGTGATTTTATCTACGACCGAACATTTGCTCGCGGCTTTGCGCGGCGCGGGTGTGGACAATTGTTTTCTGGAAATTGACAATCTGGAAATTCCGATAATGGACGGTTCAAGCGAGAATTTCCTCGAATTAATCGAGCAAGCCGGAATCGTCGAACAAAAAGCCGCCCGACGTTTTTTGAAAATCAAAGAAAAAGTCGTCTTTGAGCAAGGCGACCGAAAAATGTCAATCGAACCGTGCGAAAATTACGAAATCGACTGTCTCATAAATTTTTCGCATCCGTTTATCAATCGGCAGACTTTTAATTTCACTTTGAACGACGGCTCGTTCGGACGCGAAATCGCTTCAGCCAGAACATTCGGCTTCGCGCACGAAATCGAAATGCTCAGAAAAGCAAACTTGACGCTCGGCGGTTCGCTCGAAAACGCGATTGTTCTCACACCAGATGGAATGCTCAACGAAAATTCGCTTCGTTTTCCAAACGAATTCGTGCGCCACAAAATCCTAGATATAGTCGGCGATTTTGCCCTTTTAGGAATGCCGATTTTAGGAAAAATCAAAGCCGAAAAAAGCGGACATTCGGTTCACGCTTCTTTGATGAGCAAATTATTGAAAAACGAAAAGGCTTGGGAAATTACGGAAGCGTCGAAAGCCAATTTTACTTAATTTTGAATGAAAGTAATTATATCTACATTCAGTTAGTTATTCAGCATTTTTGATTAAAGAGGAATAATAAACTTATCAAGACCGGCAATCCTTTCAATTGTATTTGCTAATTCATCAAGTTCTTTCGGCGCACCGTAATAATTAACGACCTTCTTTTGTTTTCCATCAAGAGAAATTGATGTTATTGTCGTTGGCAAATCCGTCACACTCATTCCTTTTTCGTCAGACTGATAATTGTCTTTTAACGAAAAATACTTTATCTGCTCAAACGCTTTTATTAACTCTCTAACTTTATCCTTTGAAATTTTATATCGCCTTTTAGCTTTAACTTTAACAAAATCCTTGCCTTTGTAAATTACTGTTCCGTTAGTGTAAATTTGAGCCAAATAAACCGGACACGAACCAAAACAGGCTTCCCTTTCAATTGTAATTAGAATTTCGGAATTGGTTTTCTTTTGCGCTTCAACATTCATATTCAATCCGAAAATGATTAGCGTCGAGAGCGAAAATAACGCGAACAACAATTGGATTTTGGCATTTGGTTTCATAAATATATCAAATTTAACAAACTACTTATTCCAATGTTCCATATGAAAAACGCCTTCTTTGTCAATGCGCTGATAAGTGTGCGCGCCGAAGAAATCGCGTTGCGCTTGAATTAGATTCGCGGGCAGACGTTCGGAGCGGAACGCATCGAAATAGGCGAGCGCCGATGACAGACACAAGCCGGGAACGCGGCTGTCGGTAAGTTCATCAACCACCGTGCGCCAATCTTCGCGGTTTTTGTTGAGCATTTCAGCAAAACTATCGTCCAGCATCAGATTCGGCAAATCCGGGTTTTCGGCAAAAGCGCGGCGCATTTCTTCCAAAAGCGCGGAACGAATTATGCAGCCGCCGCGCCAGATTTTTGCGATTTCAGACAAATTTAACCCGTAACTTTTCTCCGCCGAAGCCGTGTGCAGCAAAGACATTCCCTGCGCGTAAGTTACGATGAACGATGTGAGCAGAGCGTTTTTCAATTCCTCGATTGAACGGTTAAAATCGTCCGTGAAATCTTTGCGAAGTTCGGCATTTTTGTCTTCGTCCGAAACATTTTCGACCGTTTGACCGAGATGCTGCGCGGCGTTTTCCTGGATATTGGTTTTGTGCAGTTCGGTAACAGAAGTTTC
>CAXSHW010000156.1:0-4929 GCA_964237245.1 uncultured Pyrinomonadaceae bacterium | reverse complement strand
GGAAGAAAAATACACGACGCGCGTCGCTCAAGGCGGATTGAAAGTTTATACGACTATCAATGTTGACGCGCAGAAATTGGCGACCAAAGCCGTCCGCGAAGGCTTGCGCAGCTACGATAAAAGCCGCCGCTGGACTTCAAATTACGAAAACATTTTGGTTGATGACAATAACCAGCCAATTACCGACCAGAAGGAAATCGCCCACAAGCTCGATACATTCAAACACGCCGATTGGTATGGCGACGATTACGAAAAAGGCGAATTTATCAAAGGTTTGGTGACGAAAATTGATACTGTGAAAAACGAAGCGACAATACGTTTCGGCAGATACAATTCAAAAATAACCGCTAAAGAAATGGGCAGAAGCGGAAAAACGCCGAAAGACGAATTAAAAGTCGGCGATTTAGCGGAATTTGAAATCAAGGAAGTTGACGAAAATACCCAAATCTTGCAGGCGACGCTTTCGCATATTCCCGAAGTTCAAGCGGCGATGACGACGCTGAACGCGCACACGGGCGAAATAATTTCGATGGTCGGCGGCTATGATTATCATACCAACCGATTCAATAACGCGACGCAGGGTTTGCGGCAGACGGGTTCGTGTTACAAGCCTTTTATCTATACGGCGGCGGTCGAATGGGGAATGACGCCGGATTCGATAGTCAGCGGCGCGCCGATTCAGCGCGGCGACTGGCAGCCGCATAACTACGACGGCGCGCTCAGTCATCCGAATGTGCCGATGAAAGTCGCACTGGCTAAATCTTATAACATCGCGGCGGTTCATCTGCTCGACCAGGTTGGCGTGCAGACGGGCGCGCAAATGGTTCGTCGTTTCGGAATTACAAATCCGATGGCGCCGAGTCTGCCGTCCGCGCTCGGCGCGAGCGAGGCGTCTCTGATTGAAATGGTGTCGGCTTATTCGACTTTTCCGAACAAAGGCGTGCGCGAACTGCCGCATTTTATTAGAAAAGTTTATAGCCGCGACGGAAGTCTTCTGGAAGAATGGGAAAATAAAACTTCCAAAGTTACGAGCGAATACGTGGCTGGAACAATGGTCGAACTGATGCGCGGAGTGGTCGAACTGCCGTTCGGAACGGCAAAAGGCGCAAACGCCGACGGACAACCGCTGGCAGGAAAGACAGGCACGGTTAATGATCACACGGACGTTTGGTTTATCGGTTACACGCCGACTTACGTCACCGGCGTTTGGATGGGAAACCCGGAGAAAAAAGAAAATCTCGGCAACAATATGACCGGCGGACACGGCGCGCTTCCCTACTTTAACGCCTTTATGATTCCGTTTATGAAAGGCAAGCCGAAAGACCAGTTCTACGAAACGCCGCCGATGACTTCCGACATCAAGGCGCTCGCCGAGCAGCGCAAACGCGAGGAATCCGAAAAACTCGAAAAGGCTGACGAAGCCGGAAGAGAACTTGGCATCAGTTTTAATACGGGAACAAAATCTCGTCGAAGCGCTGATAAAACAACTGCTTCCGACAGTGATTTAACGATTGATTCAACTTTGCCGCCGACTTCGACTGATTTGAGCAACAAATCTGAAAACAACCCGAAACCGAGCGTCGTTCCGCAGGAAGAAACGCCCAAGGTGAAACCGCTGCCGCCGCCCGCGCCGGTCAAAAAGCCCGAACCGCTGCCGGAAAAACCGAAAAGCGAAGGCACAAAACCGAAAGGCAAAAAAGGCGAAGGTGATAATTAGAAAAGTGAAAAGTGAAAAGTGAAGGAATTATTTGTTTTCTGAATTTTATTCTTTCACTTTTCACTTTTCACTTTTCGTTTTCCGGCGTAATTCTGATAAAATCGCCATTTGTCCAAACCGACAATAATTCAATAATTTTTAAAGTAAAATAATCTTCAACGAAAGTAGGAAATAAAAGATGTTAAAGTTTTTCAGCCGTATGGAGAGAACGCGCAATTTCGTTCTTCTGGTTTTTGCTATCTTAATGGTTTTGAGCCTGGTGCTGTTTTACGCGCCGACGCGCAACGCCGTTCAGGGAAATTTGACGCGCGACGAATCAACCGTTGCGAAAGTCGGAGGCGAACAGATAACCGTTTCCGATTTAGCGGTGCAACAGGAAAGAAACAGTCGCGTCGGACGACCCGCGCCTGCCAAATCTCTGCTGGATAATTTGGTTCAGGAACGCCTCGTGCGCGGCGAAGCAAAATCTCTCGGAGTAGCGGCGACGGACGCGGAAGTCGCCGCATATATTCGCAAGACGAATAAAACCGACGATGGTCAGCCGTTTGACCAGCAGCGTTACGAAGAAAACGTTGCGTCGCAGTTCGGAAGCATTCAAAGTTTTGAAGAATCGGTGCGCGACCTCCTTAGCGGTCAAAAACTCGCGGCTCTTATAACTTCCGGCGTAACCGTTTCCGAAGACGAGGTTTTGAATGATTACCGGCGTAAAAACACGAGGTTCGATTTAACCTACGTTCCGGTATCGAGCGCAGATTTGGCGCAAACCATCAAGCCGACGGACGACGAATTGAAAAGTTATTTCGAGCAGCACAAAAAAGATTATTACATCAGCGCCCCGCAGAAAAAGATTCGCTACATTTTTCTAAACACCGGAAAAATCGGTGAAAAACTGAATATCTCCGACGAAGATTTAAAAGCCGAATACGATAAAGTTCCCGCCGAAAAAAAACAGGCGGGCGTCAACGGACAGCAAATCGTTCTGCGTATTCCGAAACCGGAAGCGGCAGCGCAGGTTTTAGCCAAAGCCAACGAATTAGTGGCGCAAGCCAGGAAAGATGACGGCAAAATCTCGGAAGAAGCCTTTGCCGACATTGCCAAAGGTCAGTCTGAAGACCCGAAAAGCGCATCGAACGGCGGAAAACTTCCGGGTCTTGTCCGTGAAAATAAAAATAATCCGACCGACCCGTATCAACAGCTTTTGAAAATGCAGCCGGGCGAAGTTTCAGAGCCGATTAAATATCAAGACCGCTATTTCATTTTGCGTCGCGGCGAAGCCGTGCCGAAAACTTTTGAAGACGCAAAAAAGGAAATCGAAGTCAGTCTCAGAAATCGCCGCGCCTATGCCGTTACCGCTGAATTAGCGCAAAAAATTACCGACCGTTTGAAAGAAACCAAAGATGTCGAGAAAACGGCTGAAGAATTTGCCGCGCAAGCCAATATGTCGCCGAAAGATATGGTGCGCGAAACCGGATATGTCAAACCGGACGATTCGGTTGAAAATATCGGCATTTCGCCGCAGTTTGAAGAAGGCATCGCGGCGCTCGAAAACCAATCGGATGTCGGCGATAAAATTCCCGTCCAAAACGGTTTTACCATTCCGCTGCTGGTTGACAAAAAAGACCCGCGCGACGCTGAATTCGATGAAGTAAAAGATCAGGTTGCCGAAGCGGTCAAAATAGACCAAGCCAGAGGACGAGTCGAGGACATCGCCAAACAAATTGCGGCAAGCGCGACTTCGGCTGGCAATTTAGCTGCCGCCGCACAGGACAAAGGTCTAAAAATTCAGGACACGAAAAGTTTCATTCTCGGCTCGCCACTTGGCAAAGGACCTTCCGCAGCGACTTCCGATGCGCTGGAAGACGCGGTTTTCAATTTGAAAGCCGGCGAAGTTACGAAAACACCGATAAAAATCAATGATAATTGGTATGTCGTCGGCGTAACCAATCGTCAGGAAGCCGATATGAATGACTTTGCCAAACAACGCGACGACCTTATCGGAAAGTCGCTTAATACAAAACGCGGGCAAGTATTCACGGATTATTTAGCTGCGAAGCGCAAAGAAATGGAAGCCAACGGACAAATCAAAATCTACAAAGACGCGCTCAATAAACTGGACGCGACCGAAGCGCCGTCCGAAGATGAAGGGTAAATTCTTAGATAATCAATGAGAGATTTCAGAATTCGTTCCTTTCAGCAGAATTAAGGACAACATTTCTTACAAAGAAAAAGGCAGAATATATTCTGCCTTTTTCTTATTTAAATTGCCTTTGACTTATTAATCCGTTGGCGGCAGTTCAACATTCATTCCTTGCAGTTTGCTGTGTTTTCTACCGTAGGTAAAATAAATCACCAATCCGATTGCCATCCAGATAATCAATCTTGCCCAAGTGTCCCAAGGCAAACTGAGCATCAAAAGCAGGCTGGTAATCGCCGAAAGCGGCGCGACAATCCAAACTGCCGGAACTTTGAACGGACGATCCAAATCCGGTCTGGTGCGGCGCAAAACTAACACACCGATTGCGACGATAACGAATGCGAACAGAGTTCCGATGCTGACGAGTCCGCCCAAAATACTAATTGGCACAAAGCCTGCCATAATCGCTACAATTCCGCCTGTCACCATAGTTGTGATATAAGGAGTGCGAAAACGCGGATGAATTTTCGCCGCCCATTCCGGCAGCAAACCGTCTTTCGCCATCGAATAAAAAACGCGCGGCTGTCCCATCATCATCACGACCATTGTCGAACTCAAGCCGAGAACCGCGCCTAGTTTGATAATCGTCGGGAAAACGCTCAAAATCGTTCCCATCGTCGTGCCTTGCGCTTGGCGATAAGCCGCGTCAATCGCAACCGCAATCGGCGCGGCGGCGTTGGTCAAAAGTCTGTAATCAACCAGTCCGACCATAATCGCCGAGACCAAAATATAAAGAACCGTGCAGATTGCCAGCGAACCCAAAATGCCGATTGGCATATCGCGCTGCGGATTTTTCGCTTCCTGCGCGGCGGTTGAAACCGCATCGAAACCGATGTAAGCAAAAAAGATAACAGCCGCGCCGGTCATAATTCCGCTCCAGCCGAATTCACCGAAAGTTCCGGTATTCGCCGGAATAAACGGAGCGCAGTCGCCGACACCCTGCGCGCAGCCGATTCCGAGATTGTGCGTGTTGACGTAACCGATGCCCGCGACGATGAAAAGAACGACGACAAGAATT
>CAXSHW010000155.1:0-5021 GCA_964237245.1 uncultured Pyrinomonadaceae bacterium | reverse complement strand
TGCGTTCTTCAAACATTCCGCGCAGCATCGTGCCGGCGACGAGTCCGCCCATTTGAAGCTGAACGATATGCGCGTCGCGCAGTCTCGCCGGAACTTTTTCCGGTTCGAGTTCGATCATTCGCGCAAGACCTTCAACGACCGCCGTTTTACCGACGCCCGGTTCGCCGACGAGCATCGGCGAATTCGACCGCTCGCGGTGCGAAAGAATTTCCATCATTTGCAGAATTTCTTTTTCGCGCCCGATAGTCGGCGGAATCTTGTCCTGTCTGGCTAATTTGTTCAATGAAACGCCGAAATGTTTCAGAAAAGACGGAAGCTCGTATTTCTTGCGAACTCTTTCTTCTTCCTTTTCGACTTTGCGAATTCGCGTTCTGGCTGTCTGCGCGACTTCTTCGGCTGGCACTCCCAAATTTTGCAATACGTCGTTTAGCAAACTGCGTTCGTCGTTTGAAAGAACGTAGAAAATATCGCTGCCGTCAATCACGCGCCGACCTTGCGAACGCGCTCTGTCCATCGAACGCTTGAAAAGTTCGGTAGTTTCGGGAGCGATTTTGTAGCCTTTTCCGATATGCTGCCTGCCGTTGTCGAGGCGTTTTTCAATCAGTAATTTGACCGAGCGCGGGTCAACCGCCAAATCGCGCATCGTGGCGTTGAACAGTTCGGCTTCTTCATCGGCAAGCGCGTGTAAAATGTGTTCGGTCGTAATATAATTCTGGTCGCGCCGTCTCGATTCGTCGAGCGCGGTTTCCAAAACACGACGACCGCTTTCGCTAAATTTATCTTTGTATGCGTCTATATCTGCTTTATCTGCCATATAATTATTTAAATCAAAACGTAATTCTTTGATGCCGACCGACAGAAATTTTCTGTCCGGGAAATATCATAACATTTGAAAAAGACAGTTAAAAGGAAAAAAGAAAATCTTTTCAAATAGTTGCCTTTAGTTACGAATTCAATTCGATTCGTGTTCGGGGAAAATAGTTTGATTATCATTTCCAAAGACGTTCGCATCGGGCTTTCACGACGAAAAATTCCGCCAAACACGATTGTCCTCAAAACGAGCCATTTGCTTTTTGGCGCACCGCGCTTTAAATTCAATACTTTGCGCGATTCACTTTTGAAAAGTTGGAAAGAACTGCGCGACAATTCAAAATGAATCCGATCCAAATGGTTGACCTCAAAGGTCAATACGAAAAAATCAAAAACGAAATTGACGAAGTCATAATAAGTTGTGTCGCTTCGACCGCTTATATCAACGGCGCGCAGGTCAAATCGTTTCAAGAGAATCTGGAAAATTATTTGCGAGTTAAAAACGTCATTCCGTGCGCCAACGGGACGGACGCGCTGCAAATTGCGATGATGGCGCTCGATTTGAAAGAAGGCGACGAAGTAATCGTTCCGTCATTTACTTTTATCGCAACTGCCGAAGTCGTCGCGCTTTTGAAATTAAAACCCGTGATGGTTGACGTTGACGCCGACACTTTTAACATTACGGCGGAAATTATTGAAAACGCGATTACGCCGCGCACGAAGGCAATCGTTCCGGTTCATCTGTTCGGGCAGGCTTGCGATATGGAAGCGATTATGCAAATTGCCGAAAAGCACGATTTGTTCGTCATTGAAGACAACGCGCAGGCAATCGGTTCTGAGTTCACTTTCTCAGACGGCACAACTGAAAAAGCCGGAACAATCGGACACATCGGCACGACTTCGTTTTTTCCGTCGAAAAACTTGGGCTGTTACGGCGACGGCGGCGCGATTTTTACAAACGATGATGATTTAGCCGCGAAAATGCGGATGATTGCCAATCACGGACAATCTGAAAGATATTATCATCCGATGATTGGAGTAAATTCGCGTCTCGATACGATTCAAGCCGCGATTCTCAATATCAAACTAAAACATCTTGACGAATACGCCGCCGCTCGACAAAAAGCCGCCGCATTTTACGACGATGCTTTTTCAAACATCGAAGAATTACAAACGCCTGTTCGCGCCGGAAATTCGACGCACGTTTTTCATCAATATACGCTGCAAGTCGGCGGCAATAAACGCGGCGACTTGCAAAAACATCTCGCGGAAAACGGCGTGCCTTCAATGATTTATTATCCCGTTCCGCTTTATCGGCAGGAAGCGTTTCGAGAATACGTTGCGCCGGATTTCAGTTTGCCCGTAACCGAAAAACTTTCCGATTCGGTTTTGTCTTTGCCGGTTCATACGGAAATGAGCGCTGAATTACTCGAATTTATTTCAAAACAGGTAAGAAACTTTTTTGGAGACAATTAAAATTTTCGCAAAGTTTTAAAGCACGAATGAAAACTTTAGAAGGAAAAAGAATTTTAGTAACCGGCGGAACAGGTTCGCTCGGACAGACGCTCGTCAAACGTCTGCTCGGCGGAGAACTCGGAAAACCGGCGCGCGTCACGGTTTTTTCACGCGACGAAGCCAAACAGCATTATATGCGGCTCGACTATCTGCACCGCAAAACGGCGACCGACGACGTGATTTACCAAAATTCGCAGGATTTGCTGAATTTTCGCATCGGCGATGTCAGAGATTATTCATCCTTGCTTGCCGCGATGCGCGACGCTGATGTCGTTTTCCACGCCGCCGCGCTCAAACAAGTTCCGTCGTGCGAATATTTTCCGTTTGAAGCCGTGCAGACAAATATTTTCGGAGCGCATAACGTCGCCCGTGCTGTTCGTGAAAACAATCTTTCGGTCGAAACGGTCGTCGGCATTTCGACCGACAAAGCCTGCAAACCGATCAACGTGATGGGAATGACGAAGGCTTTGCAGGAGCGAGTTTTAATCGAAGCCAACCGCGATTGCCCGAATACGAATTTTATGTGCGTGCGATACGGAAACGTCATTGCGTCGCGCGGTTCGATTGTGCCGCTGTTTGTTAATCAAGTGCAGAAAAATCAACCGATAACCGTTACTCTCGAAGAAATGACCCGATTTCTCTTAACCTTAAATAAAGCGGTTGATACGGTTTTTGCGGCAATTTCCGACGGAAGGCGCGGAGAAACATTTGTTCCGCAAGTTGCGGCGGCAAAAATAACGGACGTAGCAAAGGCAATAATGGGTGATAAAAATTTACCGATAGTTTTTACGGGAATTCGTCCGGGCGAAAAAGTCCACGAAATAATGGTTTCCGAAGAAGAATGTTTTCGCACTGTTGAGCGCGGCGATTATTATGTGATTTTGCCTGTTCTTCCAGAGTTGCGAGAAGAAAAAGAACTTTCCCCCGCATTGCAAAGTGAGTATTCTTCAAAAGATAAAAATATAACCGTTCCGCAGCTTCGTGAATTGCTTGCCGAAGCGAGTTCGGAAATATCCGCTTTTTTATAAATTGAAACAATCAAAATCTTAAGTTGAGAAGTAGAACATCAAATTTTTAAGAGAAAATGCTCAGATTAGCAATTACGAGAAACTAATAATCCAGCAAACGCTCTAAATACAAACCATAGCCGCTTTTCGTATATTTGGCGGCAATCTTTTTTAATTCTGCTTGATTGATATAGTTCATCCGATAAGCGACTTCTTCTATACAGCCGATTTTCGTGCCTTGCCTTTTTTCGATAACCTTTACAAATTCCGTAGCATCGCTTAGAGAGTCAAACGTGCCGGTATCCAGCCAAGCCATTCCTCTGTCCATTAATCCTACTTTTAACGAATTTCTCGTTAGATAAACTTTATTGACATCTGTGATTTCATATTCTCCTCTCGCGGAAGGCTCTAAATTTTTGGCGATTTCAATAACGCTGTTATCGTAAAAATATAAGCCCGGTATGGCGTATTTGGATTTGGGTTGCGCGGGTTTTTCTTCAATTGAAAGCACATTGTTGAATTTATCGAATTCTACTACTCCGTATCTCTCCGGTTCGGCTACTTCGTAAGCAAAAATCACTGCGCCGTTCACGTCGTTGAAACATTGCACTAAAGAACTAAAATTTGAGCCGTAAAAAATATTGTCTCCTAAAATCAGAGCTACTTTATCGTCTCCGATAAAATCTTCGCCAATTACAAACGCCTGCGCCAGTCCGTTTGGTATTTCCTGGACGGCATACTCGAAATGACAACCTATTTCTTCTCCGTCGCCCAATAAACGCTTGAATCCTTTGCTGTCTTCCGGCGTCGTAATTATCAAGATTTCTCGAATGCCCGCAAGCATCAAAACCGATAAAGGATAATAAATCATCGGTTTATCGTAAATAGGCATTAGCTGTTTGCTAATAGCTTTTGTAATCGGGTAAAGCCTTGTGCCTGAACCGCCAGCCAGAATAATTCCTTTCATAAATTTAAGGTTATTTTAATAATTGGTAGTGTTGATTTTTATAAAGATAGAAAAGGTAGTTCTTTATCTTTGTCAGATACGACTAAATCATTTGCCGGTATTTTCCAATCAATAGCTAAAGACGGATCGGCGTAATGAATACCGCTTTCAGCCTGTTTATTGTAATAATTGTCGCATTTATATTGAAAAACCGCTTCTTCGCTCAGAACTACAAAACCGTGCGCGAAGCCTCGCGGAATGAAAAACATTTGCTTGTTTTCCTCCGAAAGTAAGACGCTCGTGTGTTTGCCGTAAGTCGGTGACTCTTTTCGCAAATCAACCGCAATATCCAAAACTTTCCCTCTTGTTACCTGCACTAACTTAGCCTGCGCAAACTCTCCGTTTTGAAAATGTAATCCGCGCAACACTCCATATTTGGAATACGATTGATTGTCTTGAACAAAGTGAACGGCAATCCCTGTTAATTTATAAAACGCATTTTCATTGAAATTTTCAAAAAAATATCCGCGGTTGTCAGTAAAAACGGTAGGTTTTATAACAAAACAACCTTCCAAATCGCAAGATAATAACTGCATATATTGAGTAGAATGATAAAAGCTGTTTTGCAGCTTCAAAACTTAAAATCAAAGACTCGATTAATGTTTCGGCGCATACATATTTTCGTAATAAAATTGATACTCGCCGCTGGTGACATTTTCGAGCCACTCTTCGTTGGCTAAATA
>CAXSHW010000154.1:0-5049 GCA_964237245.1 uncultured Pyrinomonadaceae bacterium | reverse complement strand
GCGGCGCGTTACGGCGGCGAGGAATTTTCGATTCTGCTGCCGCAAACAACGGCGGACGAAGCCGCGACAATCGGCGAACGCCTGCGCGAGCGCGTCGCGTCAACCGAATTTCCGAATCGTCAGGTAACAATCAGCGTCGGCGTCGTCAGTTGCTCGGACGACATCTGCACACCGCAAACAATTATTGACGCAGCGGACGCGGCGCTCTATGAAGCGAAACGGCGCGGCAGAAACAACGTGCAGATTTTCGAGAACTTAAGTAAAATTGAACGATAAAAAATAATATCGCAGAGATTTACATTTACAATTTATCGCTCGTTTGTGATTCTGTGATAAAAATAAAAAATGGGTGAAAAAATTATAGCGACAATTGAGGCGACGGATTTCATCGGCAGAATCGGCGAAACGGAAGTTATTTTGAATCACGCGACGGGCGAAGATTCAATGTCGCGCGGACTGCTTGTTTTGTCCGCGCCCGCGCTCGGCGCGTCGGAACTTCTCAAACAGATTTACGACCGACTTTTTTACGGATACGGCGACACGATTCCGTTTTATTTTTCGCTGAACGATACCGACAAATCCGCCGGACAGTTCGCCATTCGATTTTTGCAGGATTTTTTGCGGCAAGTCGTCGCTTTTCGCCGTCAAGACCGAAAAATTCTCGACGCTTCGCCGGACATTTACGAATTGGCGGAACTCGCCGCGCCGTCCGACGGTTACTGGGTTGACCGGCTTGTTGCAACGACTCAGACTGAAAATAAACCCGACGATCAGCGGTCTTTTATAAAAAATTGTTTGAGCGCGCCGCTTCGTGCCGCCGCTCACGGCGCGAAAGTTTTCGTGATAATTGACAATCTGCACGAAGCCGAAAGTTTTGCCGACGAAATTGATTTAATCGAAGAAATCAAAGAGGCTTACGCGCGCGCCAATGTTCAATTTGTTCTTGCCGGAAACAGACGTTTTCTGCTCGACGCGGCACAGGTGGGAAACGCTAAATTGACGAACGCGAAAATTTTGCGCGTCGAGCCGCTCGCATTTAATGATGCGGGTTTGCTGGCGCAAAATCTGTCGGAAAAATACGGCGTGAAAATCAATGAACAAACCGCCGATTTAATCGCCGGACAATTCGGTGCGAATCCGACTTTTATAAATTTTTTATTTCAAGCGGCGAACGATAAAAAGTGGAATTTGGACAGCTTTCAGCGCGTCGAACAAATTTATGCGGACGAAATCTTCGGCGGCAGAATCGTTAAATTTTACGATACGATTTTTCAAAAAATCTCCGCGAGCGTCGAAATTCAAAAAAACATTTTAGGACTTCTTTTCGACGCGCTGACCGTTCAGACGGAAAAAATGCCGCTTGAATCGTGGCAGCGGCGCGTCGGTTTGGACGAAAAAGATTTTTATCGCACAATGCGGCTTTTGAACAATTACGAAATTGTTCGTATAACATCGAATCTGGTCGAAGCGATGCGCGAAAACGACATTCTCACCGATTATATTACGGCGCGTTTTCGGCTGGAAATTGCCGAAGAAAATCGCGCTCTGGTCGTCGGCGAAATGCTGTCGAGCTTTCTGAAACGCGCGCCGCGACAAATGGCGAAACTTTACCGGCGCGGTTCGGCAATCGGTTTACGCGAATTGTTAAGCGTTTTCGATTGTCAAAAAACTCCGCTCGCGCTGCTTGATTATTCAATTTTCAAAGAAAGATACAAAGGCGCGGCAGACGCCGAAATTCTCGAACACATCAAGGAAAACACGGAAAAAATCGAGTTGCCGCAAATCGTCTATACAGCGCACACTACCGCTTTTTATCCGGCGATAAATCAAATTACTGAAAAAGAGCGTTCGGCTGTCGCGCTCGGTTTTGAAAAATCGGCTTACACTAACGAAGACGAAACGGTCTGGATCGCGGCGGAAATTGATTCAAAACTTGAAGCAACAAAAGAGACGACGGAATTTTGGTGCGACCGTCTGGAAATTGTCGCGCTGATGTGCAATTTCCTGAATTACAAACTCTGGCTCGTCGCGCCCGAAGGTTTTACGCCCGAAGCGATTGAAGTTTTGCAAAACCGCAGCGCTTTCGGTTCGAGCCGCAAACAGGTCGAATTGCTGGTAAATTTTCTCGACGCCAAAGAAATCGTCGGCGAAAAAGCGTCGAAAAACGAATACGAAATCGTCGTGCCGATGGGCGAAGACACCGAAATGATTGCCGCGCACGCCGTAGAAGAAATCGCCCGCAAACATTCTTTCGCGCCGAAAGCGATTAACCAGATCAAAACCGCGCTCGTCGAAGCGTGCATCAATGCAACCGAACATTCGCTCAGCCCCGACCGCAAAATTTATCAGAAATTTGCGTTTGAAGACGACAAAATCGTCATCACGATTTCCAATCGCGGCTTGCGTCTCGCCGACCGAAAAGCGACGGAAATCAAACCCGACGAAGGCAGACGCGGCTGGGGTTTGAAACTGATGCAAACCTTGATGGACGAAGTAAAATTCGAGCAGGTTGACGACGGCACGCGCATCTCGATGACGAAATATCTCAAGCCGTCAAATCATTGAAAATTCCAGATTTCATATTCCAAATTAAAAATCTGGAATATGAAATCTGGAATCTGAAATTTAACTTCCCTGAATATGCTTCACGATTTTCAGCTTGCCGGACGAAGAATGCGCCTGTGGCAGCGGCAGGGCGAATCTTACGAACACGTTTTAATGAAAGCGCTCGGTTTTGCGATGTTCGTCGAAAAATATCCGGCGCTCGAAATCGAGGTCAAAGTCGGCTTGCGCTACAAACCCGATTTGATCGCGCAAAACGCCGCCGGAGAATTTATTTTCTGGGGCGAATGCGGCTCAAATGCTTTGCGAAAAACGAATTGGATTTTAAAACATACGCGCGCGGAAAAACTCGTTTTATTCAAAATCAATCAAAACCTCGAACAATTTATCAAACAGTTGCGCACAGAAATCCCGCAAAAATATCGCTCGCAAAACAGACTCATTTTGATAAATTTCGCCGGCGAAATTGCAAATCTGACCACTTCCAGACAAATCGAAAAAGTTCCCGAAGATTGGTTTTCCGAAACGATTATTTAGCGGCGAAACAAATTGATTTTAGGTTATACCGTCGTTATACTGAAAATTATGAAAACAGCAATTTCAGTTTCCGACGAGGTTTTTAAGTTGAGCGAAAAACTCGCCAAACAGTTAAAAGTTTCACGCAGCAAGGTTTTTGCAATGGGCGTTGAAAAATTAGCGAAAGAATATGACGAGGAAGATATAATCGCCCGCATCAACGCTGTCTGCGAGGAAGTTGACACGTCGCTCGACCCGCATTGGAAAAAAATTCAAAGCCGGGTTTTATCAAAAGATAAATGGTAATCGAGCGCGGAGAAATCTGGTGGACTGATTTGCCTGAACCGAAAGGCTCGATGCCGGGTTTCAGGCATCCGATCTTGATTTTGCAGTCGAATAAATTTAATCGGTCGGGCATTGATACTGTTATCGGCGCGGTTATCACAACAAATCTGCGATTAGAAAATATGCCGGGAAATATTCGGATAACGCCGCGTCAGAGCAGCTTGGAGCAAGATTCGATTGTCAATGTAACCCAAATTGTGACAGCCAATAAAACTGATTTGCTCGAATTTGTCGGAACACTTTCAGAACGCAAAATGGAGCAAATTGATAATGGCTTGCGTCTTGTTTTATCTCTATAGCTTATTGCAACAAAATTAGGAGAAATTTGAAAAATGAAAAGAACTGGCTCAAAGCAAGACACAAAAAGCAAAGATAAAGGTTGGAAAGACATAAGAACTCATTTAAATAATAAATATGAACTCAATAGTGAAACGGAAGAATATTGGAAGTTAGCAGTTGAAATTTTTAGAGAAAGATTGCAGAACTACTATTTCGATCCTCTTAAATTCTTAATAGATTCTTATAAAAAGTTTGAATTTGATGAATCTGCAACTGACGAATCTGTATGTGATGAACTTGCAAGTGACAAACCTGCAACTGAAAAAACCAAAAAGGCAGGAAAGAAGAAAAATATTGGCGAAGGTTTTCCTATTTTAACTGCCCAATGCGCTTTGATAGAAACTTTTGCGGCGTATAAAAAAGGGAAAATATTTAAATCTGATCTCAAAGAAGAAGATGGAATTTATTATAAAGGAAGTAGAAAATTGTTTATTGATTTCTTAGAGTCTGAAACTCTGTTTAAAGGAAACTTTGGGGGAGATTCCAAACCTAGTGCAGAAGATTTTTATTCGGATGTGCGTTGCGGACTTATGCACGAAACTAGAACCAAAAACAACTGGATTATTCATGCAAATGTTAATAACACCTCAAGTATTAATTCTAGCCGCAAAAAAGAAATTACAGAAACAACATTTATATTGAAAGGTAATAGTGGAAAACATATTGTTTTTCGTAATCAGCTTCAATGTGTTTTGGAGAAATACTTTGAGTATTATAGCGATATTTTAAGCAGTTCGGATAACAGTTTTCACAATCTTTCTAGGAGAAGATTCTTTGCTAGAAAACTTGACCATCTTTATCTTGACACAAAAGAGATCAAAGAAGATAAATCTGACTGGTGGAATGAATAATGACATCATCTTTTTTTAATGAAATTCAAACTAAAATCAAAAATCTACGCGCCGAAATCAACCGGCACAACGAACTTTATTATCAAAAAAGCGAACCGGAAATCGCCGACGCGGAGTTTGACGCGCTGCTTGAAAAGCTCAAACGACTCGAAGCGGAAAATCCCGAATTAATTACGCCCGATTCGCCGACGCAGAAAGTCGGCGGGAAAGCCGAAGGTTTTTTGCCGTTTCGTCATCTTGTGCCGATGATGTCGCTCGATAATTCTTACAACATTGACGAACTCAGAAAGTTTGACGAGCGTTGCCGCAGACTCGCCGACGGGCGCGAATTTGATTACGTTGCGGAACTGAAAATTGACGGGCTTTCGATTTCTCTGCATTACGAAAACGGCGTTTTAATCGCGGGCGCGACGCGCGGTGACGGCGTTTTCGGCGG
>CAXSHW010000153.1:4174-5392 GCA_964237245.1 uncultured Pyrinomonadaceae bacterium | reverse complement strand
TGTATGGAATGAAGGGCGAAGTGCCGGACGACGAAGATTTTACGATTCCGCTCGGCGTTGCCGATGTCAAACGCGAAGGTTCCGACTGCACGATTGTCGCGCGTTCGTTCACCGTTCCGCAGGCATTAAAAGCGGCAGAAATTTTGCAGAATGATTTCGATGTTTCCGTCGAAGTCGTTGACCCGCGCACGATCAAACCGCTCGACATTGACACGATTGTCGCGTCCGTTAAAAAGACAAATCGTTTAGTTATCGCCGAAGAATCCCACGCTTTCGCGTCGGTCGGCGCGGAAATTTCGCATCAGGTTATGGAAAATGCTTTCGATTATCTCGACGCGCCGATCAAACGCGTTTCAACCGCCGAAGCACCGATGCCTTATGCCCGAAACCTCGAAGTTTTAGCGTTGCCGAGCGTCGAAAAAATCATCGCGGCGGTCAAGGAAGTTTGTTATCTGTAACTTAAAGATTTTATGAAAAGGACATATTTAACTTTATCAATAATTTTAGTTTTGATGAGTTTTAATTCGTCTCTTTTCGCACAAATCAGAGACTTGCCGTTTTTGAAAAAAAACGAATATTACGCGAAGGTGCGCGTCAAGCTGTTGAAAGCCGGTTGGAAACCATTTCACGCCGAAGATTCCGATGAATGTCAGCCTGGAGATTTACGCTGTAAAGGCAGACCCGAAATGCACGTTTGCGCGGGAACAGGATTGGGAAACTGTGAATTTTACTGGAAACGCAAAGGAAAACTGCTGGCGATTTATACGGTCGGCGAAGAAGATGCGGTTTATAACGGACACGAATTTTTGAAATAATTTTATGGCGAATACAATTATAATGCCGAAACTTTCCCCGACGATGGAGGAAGGACAAATTTCACGTTGGCTGAAAAAAGAAGGCGACGCGGTTGAAGCGAACGAGGCGATTGCCGAAGTTGATACGGACAAGGCGACGATGGAAGTGACTTCGCTGGATGCCGGAACGCTTTTGAAAATCGTCGTTGGCGACGGCGCGAATGCGAAACTCGGCGAAACCATCGGGATTATCGGCGAAAAAGGCGAAGATTTTTCCGCGATTTTGAAAGATTCGAGCGCGACAAACGGCGCGTCTGCCAACGGCGCGGGCAAATCCGAACAAAAATCCGCTCCCGAACCAGCCGACGCGCAGGAAGGAAATCCGACCGAATCTCTGGTTGACAGAGCCGCGAGCATTTCCGCG
>CAXSHW010000153.1:0-4164 GCA_964237245.1 uncultured Pyrinomonadaceae bacterium | reverse complement strand
TTGCCGACAAAGCGGCAGTAGTTTCCGCTTCAAATGGCGCGGCTCAGAAAAATGTCGCTGAAACCGAAGGTCGCAGTTACGACGCGCAGCGTCCGGGCGCGAAAGAAGACGCTTTGGAAAACGGAAAACGGAAAACGGAAAACGGAAAATCTGCCGATTCTCGAATGATAGTCTCACCGATTGCGGCGCGAATGGCGGCAGAGAACAGTATTGATTTGAAATCGCTCAAAGGTTCAGGTCCGCAGGGACGAATCATCAAACGCGACATCGAAGAAGCGTTGGCGAGCGGCAATCAGACACAGGAAATCGCCCCTCAAACGCGAGAAACTGCGCCGAATTATTCAACTTCGAAGGTGCAGGGCGCGACGGCTTACCGTGAAGAAAACACGTCGAAAATGCGTCAGGTCATCGCGTCGCGTCTCGCCGAATCAATCGGACCGATTCCGACGTTTTATTTGACGGTCGAAATCGAAATGGACGCGGCTTTGGAGTTTCGCAAACAGATTAACGACGGCAACAAAGACGAAGACAAAGTTTCGGTCAACGATATTGTAGTTAAGGTCGCAGCGCAGGCTTTGACCAAACACAGTTGGGTAAATTCGTCGTATCAGGACAAAACCGTGCGCTTTTACGAAGACGCTGACATCGGCGTCGCAGTCGCAGTCGAAGACGGTCTGATTACGCCGGTCGTGCGCGCGGCGAATCGCAAAGGCATCGTCGAAATTTCCCGTGAAATCAAGGAAAAAGCCGGACGCGCGCGCGATAAAAAACTTCAGCCCGAAGAATATACCGGCGCGACTTTCTCGATTTCAAATTTGGGAATGTTCGGCATCAAGGAATTTACGGCGATCATCAATCCGCCCGAAGCGGCGATTATCGCTGTCGGCGCGGCGACTCCGACACCTGTCGTCAGAAACGGCGAGATTGTTATCAAAAACATTATGAACGTCACAATGAGTTGCGATCATCGCGCGATTGACGGCGCGACGGGCGCGAAATTTTTGCAGACGTTCAAGCAAATGCTCGAAAATCCGATTTTGATGCTGATGTGAAAATTAATTGATAGCGGATAATGGAAAATGGACAATTAAGATGAAATTTCTTAATTGTCCATTTTTACGAATTTGGTGAATTATTCATCGCCGACAATCTCCTTAAATCGCGGGTCATCGCGTATCCATTTTAAGCTGATAGAAGTTTTAGCCCTTTCCTTTTGATAGGAATCCTTTTCAACCGCCATTTTTAAATACTTGAAAGCCTCGTCTTTTTTATCAAGAATCGAGTTCAGACAGGCTAAATCATAATAATCATCATTGATAAAACTTTTAGCTATTTTGATATTTTTATCTAATTCTTTTTTATTTTCTAAACTCTTGTATATAGAGGAAAGAATCAAATATGATGATGGATTTGAATTATCAAGTTTGATTAATTTGTTTAGATATTCAATAGCTTCTTCCGGTCTGTTCAGTTTATCAAAAAGTAAGCCACTAAGATTGTGATAAGCAGCGTACCTATTCGGGTCTAATTCGATTGCTTTGCGGAACAGTGATTCGGCTTCTTCTGGTCTGTTCAGTTTAATAGCAAATAAGCCACCAAGATTGTTATAAGCAACTGCATAATTCGGGTCTAGTTCGATTGCTTTGCGTAGTGATTTTTCAGCCAAATCAAATTTTCCTTCTGTCTTTTCCTGATTTGCCGAAATCATCAATTGGGTAACTTCACGTGATTTGTCTAATGTTTTTACAAAAGTTTCGGTTTCTTCGTCTTTGATTTCTTCATCATTTTCTTCGTCAACTAACTGCACATCCTGAAATTCATCGAGTTTCTTGTTGATTTCGATCTGTCTGTCCTGAAAAGTTTTAACAATGCTTTCGTTGTCGAGTTCTATCAGTATGCGGATGATTTGCATCAGTTCGTCGAAACCTTCGATTTTGACGAAAGTTCCTTTTTTGTCCTGTAAGAACTTTTGCGCTCTGTCTGATATTGAATCTTCCGATAAACCGCACCAGTAGATTGTTTTTCCCTCTGGAATTTTATCAAAGATGCTCATTACGGAATTATCGCCGCCGCTGTAACCGATAATGATCAAACCGTCATATTCTTCGAGAATGCGTCTGACCTGACGTTCCATATTTTCGTCGGGTTTATCCAAATCTTCGGCTGTATTTTTCAGTTTGGAGAAAAGAAAATCACCGTGAATTTTTAGTATGCGCGGGCGTTCTGATGAAACCGTCATTTCCGATGCGAAATTTCCCAGTGAATAAATCACCGGAAAAATGTCCGTGTAATTGGAACACGCAAGCGAAACGAGACTGTCAAAATTTGTGGTGATAATCGTTTTCAGATAACTGTATTTGATGAGATTTGCCAGCACGATATAACCGACGGAAGGCTGTTTTCGCTCGATAATACTTTCGATATAACTCCGGCGTTTCGATTCCGTTTGATAACATTTTTCAAACAATTGAGAATAATCGCGGCTTTGCCTTAAAAGTCGTTTTTGCCTCATAAGTGCTTAATGTTGCCTCAAAACTTTACATTACGAAGCAACCTGTTATTATAGCAAATAAGCGAATTTTTGCATTATTCGCCGACATTGAAAACCAACCTTCTCAATGTCGGCGTTTATCATTTTAAACATTTAAAAACATTCAATTCATAGAAAGGCGGAAGAATTTATATGGCTCTCGCAAATTATATTCCTATTGAGCGTGTAGCGGAAGAAACATCAAAGCCGGAAGTAAAAACTTGGCAAACGTCTGTTAGTTCGATTTTTAACAATAGCGAATTTAGATTTGATGCGCCGCATTACGATCCGAGCGTTTCCGAAGCTAAACTCAAACTTAAAAATTCGGCTTATGAAACCGTGCCGTTATCGAGTCTGGCAGATGTATATCTGCGCGGACAATTTACAAGGATTTGGGCGAATGACGAAAAGCACGGTTATAAATATCTAAACGCCTCTGAAATGCTAAGTCTAATGGCAATCGGTATTCCTTCGGGCGGTTATCGTTATCTTTCCTACGCTACCGAAACGAACCTTGACGCATTGATTGTCAGAGAAGGTTGGTTGTTAATGTCGTGTTCAGGAACAATCGGGCGTGTTTTCTACGTGCCGAAACGTCTTGACGGTTGGGCGGCAACTCACGATTTAATTCGCATCGTGCCGAAAAGTGATGGAATGGTTGGCTTTTTAATGTCGTGGCTTACAAGTGGTGTTGCTCAATCTCAAATTATGAGTCATACGCACGGCGGGCAAATTGACCATATAACCGATGTGCAAGTCGGCAAGGTTCTTGTTCCGGTATTGCCGGAAAGCGTAACTGCAAGTATTAACGAAAAAACTTTAAGCGCGATATACGCTAGAGATAAAGCGATGGAATCTTTATTGGAAGTTTGGAAGGAAACAAATAATGTCCTTAACAGTAAGTAACATAGTCTATCTTGTGCCGCCGGGTAAAATTCGGTGTTATATCACAGGACAACTTAGAGCCGATACGCCGGAAGAAAATGTCCGTCAGAGATGGGCGCGTAGCCTTGTCGAAGAATACGGCTATCCAAAATCAGATGTTGGATTAGAAGTAAAAATAGAGATGGGACGGGCGAAGAAAAAAGCCGACATCGTGATTTTCAATCAGGGCGCAAAACACGAACAGACGGAAGCATACATAATTGTCGAAGCAAAACGGGCGGACAAAAAACCGTCAGATGATAGCGGCGGCGACGGGCAGCTTATCAGTTATATGGCGGCAAGTCCGACTTGTAAATTCGGATTATGGGTAGGCGAAGAGCGTCGGGCATATGAAAAAGATAAAGACAGCGGAAAACCTGAACGCACGGTTGATATTCCGCGTTTTGGAGAAAGTGAGCCGGAACGACCGACCCGTGATGATTTAGTTCCGGCTCACGAATTAAAATCTATTTTTCGTCGTTGTCATAACTATATTTTCGCAAATGCAGGCTGGCAAAAAGGCGAGGCTTTTCACGAAATGCTCAAACTCATTTTTTGCAAAACCTTCGATGAAGAAGAAGGCGACACGCAACTTGAGTTTTCAGTCAGTCCGAAAGAACGCAAAACCGAAAGCGGACAGCGGCGGTTAGTAGAAGACAGATTACAGCCGCTTTTTGAGAAGGTGCGAACGCGATACCCATTTATTTTTG
>CAXSHW010000152.1:0-5554 GCA_964237245.1 uncultured Pyrinomonadaceae bacterium | reverse complement strand
GCCGGAAAATATTATCGTGCGTTCCGACGGATATGTGAAAATTCTCGATTTCGGTTTGGCGAAACTCGTCGAACAACAAAATTCTTTTATCAAATCGGAAGGCGAAACCGCCAAACAGAGCGAAACGGCGAAAGGCGTAATAATGGGAACGGTTGATTATATGTCGCCGGAGCAGGCGAAAGGCGAACGAATTGACGAACGGACGGACGCTTTCAGTTTGGGCGCGGTGATTTACGAAATGCTTGCGGGCAGAACGCCGTTCGCGGCAGATTCGATGTCGGAGACATTTGCCAATTTGATAAATCAAACGCCGCCGCCGCTTTCTCGTTTTGTCGCCGATGTGCCGGATGAATTGCAGCGTATCGTCGCCAAAATGCTCAAGAAAAATAAAGACGAGCGTTACCAAACGATGAAAGGTCTTCTGGGCGATTTGAAGGATTTGCGGGAAAATCTCGATTTTAAAAATCGTTTGAAAAAATCGCATTCGCCCGAAATTGAAAGCGTGACTACCGTTTTACGGACAGCAACCGGCGATGTGAATAAACAAACTGTCGAAATGTCGCGCGGCTTTTCACAGTCAATTAAAAGCCGTCAACCGCTCGCCGCGTTCGCGCTGTTTGTTTTGCTCATCGGCGCAGTCGGTTTCGGTTATTATTTTTTGTATCTGCGAAAAACGCTGCAAAGTTCTGAAGGGAAAAAATCGCTCGCCGTGTTGCCGTTTGTCAACGTGGGCGGCGACCCGAACACCGAATATCTGTCGGACGGCATCACCGAAAACATTATCAACAACTTGTTGCAAATTTCGAGTTTGAAAGTGATGTCGCGGAACTCGTCGTTTCGTTTTAAAAACAATCAAACTGACACACGGGCAATTGGTTCGCAGCTTGGCGTGGAAAATCTTGTAACCGGCGACATCAAACAACTCGGCGATAAACTCGTCATCAACATTCGGTTGATTGACGCAAGCGACGATTCGCAAATTTGGGGCAATCAATATATCAAAAATTCCGGTGACCTCATCGCCATGCAGAACGAAATCGCGCGTGATGTTTCGCGGAAATTAGGAGCGCGATTGTCCGGTGCGGACGAGCGGCAGTTAGCAAAAAAAGATACGGAAAACCCGGAAGCGTATCAGCTTTTCTTGAAAGGGCGTTATTATGATGAGAAACGTACGCCGCAGGATACTAAGAAAGCTCTCGATTATTTCCAGCAGGCGGTTGCCGCCGACCCGAATTTCGCGCTCGCCTATGCTTATCTCTCAACCGAGTATGAACAACCGTCGAAGGCAAAAGAAGCCGCGCTCAAAGCGGTATCGCTCGACGACCAATTATCGACGGCGCACAACGCGCTCGGCGATATTCTATTCTTATACGATTATGCTTTTGTCGGGGCGGAACGCGAATACAAAAGCGCACTCAAACTTGATCCGAACGACGCATCAGTGCTGGAATCTTACGGCTTAATGCTGAACAAGTTGGGCAGACACGAAGAAGGATTGGCGAAATTGCGGCTGGCAGCGGAGATTGACCCGCTCTCGCCCGGCATAAATAGTTCATACGGCGACGGTCTGCTCTATGCCCGACGATATGACGAGGCTGCCGCCCAATATAAAAAGGCTCTTGAGTTGGACGCATATTTCATTCAGGCGCATTACGGTCTCTCGATTGTCTACCGGACGAAAGGAAATTACGCCGAAAGTATCGAAGAACACGCCAAAATTCGTGAGATTCTCGGCAGTCCGCAATCAGCGGCACTTATTCGGGAAAGTTTTGCAAACGGCGGATGGCAGGGATATTTGCGGGCAATGACCGGCAGCAGTCAAGCCCCTAAAGTCTCGCCTTATATTTTGGCAACATTCTACGCGGAACTCGGCGAGAAGGACAAAGCGTTTACCATACTAAACAAGCAATATGAAGACCACGGTTCCCTTAGCACAATCAAAGTTGACCCGCGTTTCGATTCTCTGCGCGACGACCCGCGCTTTCAAGATTTGTTGCGGCGCATCGGGTTTCCGCAATAACATAAGACGATGAAACCGGAACAATGGCAAAAAGTTAAAGGGTTATTCGATGCCGTCGTCGAACTCTCGCCCGCTGAACGTAATCAATTCCCTATTAAATCCTGCGGCACGGATGAACGGCTGCGCCGCGAAGTCGAAAAATTGCTCGATTCATTTGAGGAAGCGGAAAGTTTTATGGAAAAGCACGCAAAAAAAGGAGTTGCCAGCGCCATTATTAAAGCCGGAGCGAAAAATCTCGAAGCCGGAAAATGTTTCGGTCATTACGAAATAGTGCGGCAAATCGGCGCGGGCGGAATGGGCGAAGTTTATCTGGCGCAAGACAAAAAACTCGACCGCCAAGTTGCCGTCAAAATTCTTAACGAAACATTCGCCAAAAACGAATCTAATCTCCAAAGATTTATACGGGAAGCACGCGCCGCGTCAGCTTTGAATCATCCGAACATTTTAGTGATTCACGAAATCGGCGAAGATTCGGAAACGAATTACATCGTCAGCGAATTCGTCGAAGGCAAAACTTTGCGCGAGATTTTGAAGGAAAAATCTCTGGAATTAAAAGAAGTTCTGGACGTTGTGATTCAGGTTGCGAACGCTCTTTCAGCCGCGCACCAGGCGCATATCGTTCACCGCGACATCAAACCTGAGAATATAATGATTCGTCCCGACGGTTACGTGAAAATTCTCGATTTCGGTTTGGCAAAACTCATCGAGCAGAAAACAATCGGTCTGGAAGACGCGACCGTTAAACAAAATCAGACGGCGCAAGGAATAATTTTAGGCACGGTTAATTATATGTCGCCCGAACAAGCAAAGGGCGAAAAAGTTGACGAGCAAACGGACATTTTCAGTTTCGGGGTGTTGCTGTATGAAATGATCGCGGGCAAAACTCCGTTTGCGGCGGATTCGATGTCGGAAACGTTCGCCAATCTAATCAAAATCGAGCCTCTGATGCTTTCGCATTATGCGGCAAATGTTCCCGATGAATTGCAGCGAATTGTTTTCAAAATGCTCAAGAAAAACAAAGCCGAGCGTTATCAAACAATGCGCGAGGCGGCGAATGATTTGCGTGAACTGCAACAAAGCGGAACAAATTCTCAGGCGCGAGTATCTTCCGCGAGAAATACCGCTGCGCCAACCGAACTCACTCAACAGCAGGCAGGCAATACTTCTGCGAAAACGAAGCGTCCACAATGGCTGGTTTTATCGGTTTCGAGTCTGTTATTGCTGGCGATAATCGGATTCGGGATTTATCATTTTCGGCGCGTGTCGCCGGTTGAAGAGACGATTGATTCGATTGCCGTGCTTCCGTTCACTAACAGCAGCAATGACCCGAATCTTGATTATTTGAGCGATGGCATCACCGAAAGCATTATCGGTAATCTTTCGCAATTGCCGAAGCTGAAAGTGATGTCGCGCAATTCCGTTTTCCGATTCAAAGGAAAAAATGTTGACGCGCAGACTGCCGGTAAACAGTTAAACGTCCGCGCCGTTTTGACCGGCAGCGTCAGACAGATCGGCAACAACTTTTCAATTTATGTCGAAGTCTTGAATACAAATGACGGCAGCAGTATCTGGCAGCATAATTACACAATCAATTCGTCCGACATCCTCACGACGCAGAACGACATCGCGCGCGAAACAATCGCCAACTTGCGCGTTAAATTAGACGGTCAGGAACAACAGCAAATCGCCAAGCGTCCGACTGAAAACGCGGACGCTTATCAACTGTTTTTAAAAGGTCGTTTTTACGCGCAGCAAGGCACGCCCGAAGGCTTAAATAAATCAATCGAATTGTATCGGCAGGCACTTGAAAAAGATCCGAATTTCGCGCTCGCTTACTCTGAGTTGGCGATGCGCTATGTGTTGCTCGGAATTTATTTTCTGCCGCCGCGCGAAACGATGCCGGAGGCGAAAAAATATGCTCAGCGGGCGTTAGAAATTGATAAAAATCTGCCTGATCCGCATTCGGTTTTAGGTGTTGTCGCGCTGCTTTACGATTGGGATTGGGATACCGCAAAAACCGAACTTGCGAAGGGCAGCGCGGTTGCGCCGCAGTCGCTCGAAGCGTTTAGTTGTTCGGCGCATATTTTGCAGGCGACCGGACGCACATCGGAAGCCGACACAACTTTGCGCGGCGCACTTGAAGACGATCCGCTTTCGAGCAATCTCAATACCGAACTTGGCTGCAATTCTTATTACGCGCGACGCTACGAAGACTCAATCGCTCAATACCGCGAAGTCTTGAACATCGAGCCGCACAATTTCATCGCGCTTTACGGCTTGGCACGCTCCTTAAATCAAAAAGGACAATACAGCGAAGCGGTCAGTGAAATTGAAAAAGCGAAAACTTTTCTGCCGATGTTGCCGCCGGTTGCCGTTGCCGAAGAAGGTTACGCCGACGCTAAAATGGGCAAACTCGCCGAAGCTGAAAAAGAGTTAAAGACGCTTGACGCGGAATCAAAGCAGATTTATGTTGATCCATTTTTCAAGGCGGTCATTTATCAAGGTCTGGATGATCAAGAAAAAACTTTCGCCCAGCTCGAAAAAGCATACGAGGCGAAATCCGGTTTGATGCCGACGCTTATCAACGACATCAAATGGGACGATCTGCGAAGCGATCCGCGTTTTCAGGATTTTATGGATCGCTTAAAAGTTAAATCTAATGTCAGTTGAATTTTACGAAACGTCAGTTAAAATATGCTCTACGCGATAACGACGATTTTTATTGCGTTATTTGTTTTCTTTCACCCGCCGTGCGATGCGAAGGCGCAGAATAAAATCGCAACGGCGAACTCCGAAATCGGCGGAAATCTTTACTGAAAGTTCAGCGATTTAAGAATTTCCGCATTCTCCAAATAAAAAATAGTCAACGTGAAATCAGCAATCAAAACTTCACGTTGACTAGAATGCCTGGGTCTTATGATTTTTATCAAATCCTTTTTTTAAGTAGCGGAAATATCCGCCGACGGCGAATCTGTTGACCAGATTTGCGGCGTTGCCAGCATATCTTCTTCTTTGAAATTTTCTAAAGCCAAATTCAACACTTCGTCTATCATCTCGACTGTGTGAATCGTCAAATCGCCGCGCACCTCTTCCGGCACATCGGCTAAATCCTTTTCATTTTCCTTTGATAAAATGATTGTTTTCAACCCGAAACGATGCGCCGCGAGCAATTTTTCTTTGACTCCGCCGATTGGCAAAACCTTGCCGCGCAGAGTTATTTCGCCGGTCATCGCAATGTCGTGTCTGGCTTTTTTGCCGGTTAAAGCCGAAACCATCGCGGTTGCCAGAGTGATTCCCGCGCTCGGTCCGTCTTTCGGAATCGCGCCTTCGGGAACGTGAATGTGTAAATCTTTTTTGTGAAAATCTTTCGGGTCAATTCCGAGAGATTCGGCGCGTGTGCGAATGCACGTCAAAGCGGCGTGCGCCGATTCCTGCATTACTTCGCCGAGTTTTCCGGTTAATTTGACCGCGCCGCGACCTTTGACAATCGTCGCTTCGACCTGCAAAACTTCGCCGCCGACTTCCGTCCACGCC
>CAXSHW010000151.1:0-5576 GCA_964237245.1 uncultured Pyrinomonadaceae bacterium | reverse complement strand
TAATCCTGCGCGTCGAAATGCGAGCGCGTGTTGTCGGGCGAACCGACCGAATGGACAATCGCCATCTGCTTGCTCTGCCAGAATTTTTCGAGTGGTTTGAGCGACGGATGCAGACCGAAATGTCCGTCCAGATTGATCGCGCCGCCGTCCTGATTCGGTTTCGCCACATTGATTGTCGGACGAAAATTATAATAATCCGAATCGCCGTGCGGCACGACGACGTTCAAACCGTCAACCGCGCCGCGCTGAAAAATCGTAATTAAAATTTTCTTTTTGCCGTAAATGTCGGTCAAAGTCGAAGCCTGCGCGAATTGATGCAAAAAGTTCGGCGCCGCCGTCATCAAACCGAAACTCGCCAGAGAAATTCCGCTCGCTTTCAAAAAATATCTTCTGTCCATAATTTTATAAACCTCACAATAAATGATTGCCGACAGCCTTTTTCACTCGTTTGTTTGCTGTCAGTTTATTAGACGCGCCGAAGTTGAATTTGGTCAATTTATTTTTGTCGCTTCGCGCCTTTGGCGTTTAGAGTTGCGAATTATTAGCAAAGAGGAATAAATTTCTGCACGAATAAATTGTCAAACCTATCGTCGAGCGACTAAAAAACGGCGCTGAAAGAATCAGCCGCGATTTTCCTTCAAAACTCTTGGGAATTCTGGAAATTCACTGCATCCGTGTTTGCCGCGTCCGATTTTCTGAGTCTTAGTGTTTCTGTTTTTTGCGAAGTTCCCTGATTCGCTTCAATAATTGCGGCGCAATTTTCGCCGTTTGAATTAGCGAACCTGACGCGAAATGTCTGGCAAGTCCGCGAAAAGTTTCAATCGCGTTCGCGCCGTAAGGCATCCACCACGCATTCGGCGCGAGCAGAAAATGATTGACGTGAATATGCTGCGGCTGAACCAATTCCATCAAACCTTCAATGCCGTGCGTCCTGCCGCTGCCGGAATTTTTGAAGCCGCCCCAAGGCGTTTGTCCGATGCCGTGCGTGTATAAAACTTCGTTGACGCAAACCGTTCCGGCTTCGATTTTTTCCGCAACCCGTTTTCCTTTTTCCAAATCGCGCGTCCAGACGCTCGCCGTCAAACCGAATTCCGAATCGTTTGCCATTCCGACGGCTTCGGTTTCCGATTCAAAAACGGCAATCGGCAAAGTCGGACCGAAAGTTTCTTCCCGCATCGCCCGCATCGAATTTTTCGCGCCGGAAATCACGGTCGGCTCGAAAAATAAGTCTTTGCTGTTGCCGCCCGTGAGAATTTTCGCGCCTTCGTTTTCAAAACTTTCAACGTGATCTTTGACGATTTTTAATTGTCGTTCCGAACTCATCGCGCCGATGTCCGTTGATTCATCGCTGCCCGCGCCCTGTTTTAATTTTTTAGTTTTCTCGACGATTTTGCGCGTTAATTCTTCCGCGACGGATTCTTCGACATAGAGACGTTCGACCGACGAACACGATTGACCGGCGTTGCAGAACGCGCCCCAAATCGCCGCGTCCGCCGCCAGTTCGAGGTTTGCGTCGGCGAAAACGATCATCGGGTCTTTGCCGCCCAATTCCAACACGACGGAAGTTAGATTTTTCGCCGCGGCTTCGGCGATTTTTTTGCCCGTCGCCACGCTGCCCGTGAACATAATTTTGTCGGGCGCGGCTTCGACGAGTGCCGCGCCGGTTTGTCCGTCGCCGGTGATGATTTGCACGACGTTTTGCGGCAATCCGGCTTTTTCAAAAATCTCGCCGATTTTCAATCCGACCAGCGGCGTTAATTCCGAAGGTTTCAAAACGACCGTGTTGCCTGCCATCAAAGCCATCACCGTTTCGCCCAGAGGAATCGAAAACGGATAATTCCACGCCGGAATAATTCCGACCGCGCCGAGCGGCTGATAAACGATTTTCGATGTGCGTCCGAGCGTCGCGTAAAGTCCGATATTAACTTTGCGCGGCTTTAATAATTTCTCCGCTTTTTTGGCGAAAAACTGCATTAAATCCAAAACCGGCGCGATTTCCATTGACAAAGATTCGGCAACGGGTTTGCCCGATTCATTTGATATAAGCAGCGCGATTTCGTCGAGTTCGTCAAGAATAATTTCACGCGCCCGCATCACGAATTTTTTGCGCGCCGCAAACGAAGTTTCGCGCCATATCTGAAACGCCCGACGCGCGTTTGTAACCGCGATTTTGACATCTTTTGCGGAAGTGTTTTCCACGCGCCCGATCTCCGCGCCCGTTGCCGGATTGTAAGAAACGATTTCCTCTTGCTTTGCCGGAAATGAAAGAACCGCACTCATATTTTTGCTCCTCATTAAATGATAATTCATTAAAACATTTTTGTTAATAATTTTCGATTGCCGTTACGCCGCATCCGAAAATCAGCCAGTATATCTGCCGTCAAACAAAACGCTTGACAAGATAAATTCAAACGATTATTCTCTAAATTGGAGATAAAATAGAATGATTAATGAGACTGATACAAAAATTCTGAATATTATTCAGCGGGATGCGCGAATCGCCAATGCGGAGATTGCGCGACAAGTCGGGCTTGCGCCGTCGGCGATTTTAGAGCGTCTGCGAAAGCTGGAAGAGCGCGGCGTGATTCGCGGTTATGCGGCGGAGATTGATGCGGCGCAGGTTGATTTCGGACTGACGGCGTTCGTCGCCGTCCGCATAAACGAGTGTTGCGGCGAAACGGACGAATATCTCAAAGAAATTCCCGAAGTTTTGGAAGTTCACGATGTTGCGGGCGAATACTCATATTTTCTCAAGGTGCGAGTCAAAAATACGGAAGAACTTTCAAAACTTTTGCGCGAAAAACTGACAAGCGTGCCGAATGTCGCCGCCACCAAAACGACGGTCGTTTTACAGACTATCAAGGAAACAACAGCTCTGCCGCTGGAAAATTTAGGTGAAACGGCGGAAGAAAGGATTGTCCGACGCAAGACACGAAAAGGCAAGTGAAATTAAATGAGTGAGGAAAAGTTATGCAGGAACAACTGAAAACAAATAAAAACGCCAAACGCTTTTCGTTTGCGCTCATCGCGGCGTTCGCGGCGGTTTATATTATTTGGGGTTCGACGTATTTGGCAATAAAATACGCGATTGAAACGTTGCCGACTTTTCTAATGGCGGGGACAAGATTTTTAATTGCGGGTGCGATTCTTTTTGTCGCGGCGCGATTTTCTAAAGATTACGAAAAACCGACTTTAGCGCAGTGGAAAACGAGTTTCATCGTCGGAACGCTTTTGCTTTTGGGCGGAAACGGTGCGGTCGTGATTGCCGAACATTATGTTTCATCGAGTCTCGCCGCTCTGCTCGTAGCGACTGAACCGTTTTGGATAGTGCTTTTTGGTTGGATTTGGATGAAAGGCGCGCGTCCAAACTGGAAAGTCGCGCTCGGTTTGCTTATCGGTTTCGTCGGCGTGTATCTACTGGTCGGCGGACAAAATACGGATTCGGCGGCAAGCAGTTCAAATCAGCTTTACGGCGCAATTTTAGTCGGCGGCGGAACGCTTTGCTGGGCAGCCGGTTCGCTCTACGGTTTGCGTGCGCCCGTTTCCAAATCCCCGGTTTTGGCTTCGGGAATGCAAATGCTCGCCGGCGGTGCGGTTCTTTTTCTGGTCGGAACTTTGGCGGGCGAATGGACGACTTTCAACATAGTCGAAGTTTCGCGCAATTCGTGGCTCGGACTCGCTTATTTAATCGTTTTCGGCTCGCTCATCGCGTTCACGGCTTATAGCTGGCTTTTGAAAAATTCACAACCGGCGATGGTCGCAACTTACGCCTACGTCAATCCGGTGATCGCAGTTTTCTTAGGCTGGCTGATCGCCGGAGAATCTTTCACCGTGCAAATGCTCGTCGGCGCGGGAATTATTGTCGGTTCGGTTGTGTTGATAACTTCGCACAAAAAAGATTCTCAAACCGAGATTCACGAATCGAATACGCCGACGGGAAATTGCAAAACTGTCTCGGCTTCGGTATAAAGGAAATTTACGGGGATGAAGGAGATGAAAGGGATTTAAGAGGATTTTTTATATCCTTTATATCCTTTTTATCTCCTTCATCCCCGTAAATTTCTGTTTGCAACCTCAGATTAAAATTAAAGCAAGGTAAAATGGCTTTTCAGGAAATTTATTCGGTTAATAAATCCTGAATATTTATCTTTTGAGTTTGGAGTGAACGATTGTCAAAACGTCTGTATTCGATTTTTGGATTGCCGAAATTAATGAGCAAACCAACTTCTAAATTAGTTGCTTTCAGATAATTTAGTATTTGTGCGCAATGTTTGTTGTCTAAACCGCTGACGGCTTTTAGTTCAATCAAAACTTTTCCTTCGACTAAAATATCGGCGTAAAATTCCCCGACAATTACGTCCCGTAATTTCACCGACAACGGAACTTGCGCGGCAACTTGTAGATTTTTCTGCTTTAATGCGACGAGCAAAGATTTTTCGTAAACCGATTCGAAAAATCCCGCGCCGAGTTCTTTGCTAACTTCAAAACACGCCTGCAAAAGTTTCCCCGTCAATTCTTCGTGAAGCATAGTTTTTTACTTTTCACAGTAGGAATTTACGGGGATGAAGGGGATGGAAGGGATTTTCAGGATAGTTTTATATCAAAAAGAATAAAAAAATCCCTTTTTAATCCCTTTAATCCCCTTCATCCCCATAAATTTCAACTCAACATACCTTCAACTGATTTATAACTAGCATCCAAAGCCTCAGACAATTTTGAAGCGTCCGTGCCGCCGCCTTCCGCCATATCGGGTTTGCCGCCGCCTTTGCCGCCGACGATGGGCGCGATTTCCTGCACGATTTTTCCGGCTTTGATTTTGTCGGTCAAATCTTCGGAAACGCGGACGATGAATGAGACTTTGCCTTCGTCGGTTTTGGCTAAAACGACCACGCCGGATTTCATTTTCGCCATCAAAGTGTCCGACAAATGCCGCATTCCGCCTTTGTCCAAGCCTTCGACGGTTTTAGCGATGACTTTTACGCCGTTGATTTCTTTCGCTTCGTCGCCGTTTGAGGTCGCCGAACCGATTGCGCCGGTGGCGATTTTCATTTTCAGATCGTCGTTTTCGCGGCGCATTCGTTTTAATTCTTCCTGCAATCGTTCAATCGCGTTCGGCAATTGGTCGCGCTGAGTTTTGAGAAATCCGAGCGATTCGTCAATCATTCGCTCGTCATCACGGAATCTTTCAAACGCGTCAAAGCCGGTGATCGCACGGATTCGGCGCACGCCGGACGCGACCGCTTCGTCGGAAGTGATTTTGAACGAACCGATGTCGCCCGTCGCGCGGACGTGCGTTCCGCCGCAGAGTTCTTTCGAGAAAGTTCCGCCGCCGACCGACAAAACCCTGACCGCCGAGCCGTATTTTTCGCCGAACAGAGCCATCGCGCCCGTTTCCATCGCTTCTTCAATCGCCATCACGTTCGTTGAAACCGGCTCGTTCTGCAAAATATAATGATTGACCAAATCTTCGATCTGCCGAATTTCGTCGTTTGAGATTGGCTGGTAATGCGTGAAATCGAAACGCAAAAACTGCGGCGCGACGACCGAACCGGCTTGTTTGACGTGCGTTCCCAAAA
>CAXSHW010000150.1:0-5682 GCA_964237245.1 uncultured Pyrinomonadaceae bacterium | reverse complement strand
CAGAGCATATTTGGCGAATCCGCGTTACTTGCTCATTCCAACTGCGTAAGTCCTATTATTATATGGCAATAAAAATCATTTAAAGAATTCTCGGTAAAATTTTAAAAAATTTTTATATAAATTTATCCGTTAATCTGTCTAAAATTAATGAAGAAAAAAGAAAAGGACGAATTATTTGCCGCTCATATTCCCAGTGTTTTGCATTATCACCAACTTATGTTAAGCGACGGCGTGCGCAATAAATTGCTGTTTGAAGCAATAAAAAGCTGTGTTTCAAGCGCAACAAGTTTTTTAGATGTCGGCGCGGGAACGGGAGCTTGGGCGATTCTAGCGGCAAAACTTGGCGCAAAAAGAGTTGTCGCAATCGAAATTGAAGAATGTCTGATTCCGATAATTTACAACCACGCTAAAGAAAACGGCGTGGCGGACAAAATTGAAATCATTCACGGAAATTCCGACCACGTTAAAATACGCGGCAAATTCGATGTGATTGTCAGCGAGCTTTTCGGCGGAGACGTTTTCGGCGAGACAACTATAAATTCTTTCATCAGCTTGAGAAAGCAATTTCTCGCGCCAAGCGGCATTTTAATTCCGCAAAAGTTAGCAATGTATGCCGTTCCGTCGAGAGTTGAAAAATCAATTCAGGATATTCCTGCCGAGTTGCCGATAAAATCCGATTTTCTGAAGTCTCTTAAAATGAATTATTCACAGAGCATTTCATTAGCGGAACGAGCGCGAATTAAGTTTCTAGCCGAGCCTCAAAAACTTATCGAAGTAGATTTTAGAACTGTGGAAAATCCGCCTTCATTAACCGACCTTTCGCTCAATTGGAAACTCGACAATCTTTCGGAAGCCAATGCCTTTGTTGTTTTTAATCATTCAACTTTTACCGACCAAATAAAAATGGATTCTTTCGCTTCACAAAGTTGGGGCGCGACTATTTATGAGTTTCAACCGTTTGAGCAAAATTCGGGAGAAATTAAATTTACCTTAACTCTAAATGCGGAAAAGGGTAATTGGACGGTTAATTTGCTTTCTCATCCTGAAATTAAAACTCAAGGTTTTTCCCCGATTTTTGCATTTGCCAGAACCAGAATGGCACAGCAAATGACACCACACAAAAAAGCTAAACCGCCTAAGACCAACAATAAAAAAACGAGATGACTACCAAAACAATTTACTGCGCGGCAATGAGACTTACCAGTTTGGCGCTTCTATCTTACTGCCTTTTCGGATGTTGAAAAAAAAATTTTATTGAGTTGCACGGAAACATTTAAGATAAATCAATAGCCTGCTATAATTTGCCGATAAAATAATAGCCCGCTGAGTCATTGACTCAGCGGGCTATTATTTTATCGGCAAAAATTTAATTGCTCGTCAAATCTATTCACTCTTCAGGTTCGTTTACGAGCAAGTTCCCGTGCAACTGAAGTTGCTACCCATAGTTGTGCAGGTCAGGCTTCCGCAAGTGCAATTAGTGCTGCATTGTGTAGCTTGGCAGGTGGTTGGAGGCGTTCCCATACCGGAGCAAGAACAAGCCGTTCCCGGATTAACGCAGCCCGAAGCGGCGTGAATAGCCTGCGGCGCGATTAATCCCGTTACAAGCGGTAAAGCAACCATTGAAGCCAAACCAACCTTTTTGACAACTTCGCGGCGCGACATTCCGTTAAAGTCAGAAGTTATATCTTTACTGTTAACGAGCAATTTTTCCTTTTTCAATTGGTCTAACGCCAGCCAAACAAGGTCTTCGTTGGCAGGCGAATCGAGTTTACGGCTGATTGATTCGCTGATTTCGGAAATTGTATTGTTTCCGTCACACAACTGCCACACTAACGACGACGTTTGGTTTAAGCAAAAGGCTTTGTTTTTATCCAAATCATAAATTAAAACTTCGCCGTTTAATTCCTGAACGACTAAATTGTCCCGTTTGGCTTTTGGGGTAATATATTTTTTCATTCCTTAAAACTCTCCTTATATACTTACAAAAGAAAAATACATATAGGTAATAAAATCGGGTTGTGGCTTAATGTAATCCGGCAATTAAGACCAGTTAGTATTTTCCCGCAAAATTAAATTTTTCTAATCAAAAGATTATTAATATAAACTTTAACTCAAACTAAAAAAACAAACAAGTGTTTTCGACGATAATTCATTCTTTTGCTGCATTTAATCTGCTCACTCCAAAAATCTTTCGGCTGGTGTTATCCTGCACAAAAACAACGAGTTTCAGATTTTCTCTTTTCCAATTCGGTTGAAATTGCAAAACGGTTTCGGTTTCAAGATTGGTTTGTTCGGCGGTTAAAATTCCGAGCGTTTTAAGCTGGCGCACGACCGAAGTAAAAGTAGATTTCGCGCCGGAACTTTCGCCGCGATTGCGGCTCGAAGTGAGATTGTCTTCGGCGACGGCGAGAAATACGGTTGACGTTGCGTGGTTCGGTAAATCTGAAATTTTAGCGTTGAGTTTCGTGTCGCCGTTTGTCTCGTCGGCAACCGCGAGTTCGATTTTGCCTTTTTCGTTTTTCGCGCTTTCGATGATAGCTTTTTGCGCTTTCGCCAAATCAGTTCCGGCAAACTGCATTTGACCGTCAACGACCATTTGCGGCGTATAAATCGCGCCGATTTTAAAAATCTCTCCGTAAATATCCTGTCTGCGGCTGAACAGAGGCGATGAAAATTCGTCTCGCCAACCGCGCGAGTTCCAGTAATCAACGTGCAGCGCGAGCGTGATAATGTCGGCTTCGGCAAAAGGCTGTTCGGTTTCGAGAAAAGTCAGATTCCTATCCGCCGCCGGACAAACCGGACAGCCTTCGGCGGTGAAAAGTTCGATTAAAACCGGCTGTTTATTTTTTGCCGGATTGTTTTCGGCTTTCTCATTCGGGCGAAATCGCGTCGCGTCGGCAATCGCCGTTTGGTTTTGAAAACTCAAGGCGAGAAAGCCGGAAAAAAAGATTAAAATTCCTGTTAAGAAAAACTTCTTCATAATAAACTCCAAACTTGATTATTAACCGTTTTCAATCTTAATTCAATTATTTTTACAAATAGTTCGACTTTGCCGCGAGCAAAAACGCGCGTCGGACGTTTTGCATTTCGGCAAACACCAGACGCGCGTCGAAGATCGATTTTAAAAATCAGATCGGGAATTTAGCTAAAAAGTTTTTTATTGATTCCGTAAACTTTTTTTGAATCTTTGCCTTGCACGAAAACGACAAACTTGAGATTTTTCTTATTCCAGTCCGGCTGAAGCTGGTAAGCGGTTTCGGCTTCAAAAGTTTTGTCGGTCGAACTTAATTCTCCGGCGAGCTTCATTTGGCGCACGACCGAAGTGTGCGACAAAGTTCTGCCGCCGTTTTCGCCGCGCTTGACCGAAGTTTGCAAATTGTCTTCGGCAGTTACCAGCCAGACATATGAATTGTCGTGCGCGGGCAAATTGGAAATTTTAACTTTCACATTTTTCGCGTCCGCATCGTTTGAAATTTCAACTGTCGCCTTTTGACTTTTTGCCGCTTCGCTGATTGCCGTTTGCGCCGCGCCGAAGTTGCTGCCGACAAATTCTTTTTCTCCGTCAACCACCATTTGCGGCGTATAAATCGAATTTAACTTAAATCTGTCGGCGTAGCCGCTCTGCCGTTCGCTGTAAAGATTGGATGAAAACGGGTCTTTCCAACCAAGCCGATCCCAATAATCAACGTGCATTGAAAGCGTGATAACTTCCGCGTCCGGGTTCGGCTGTTCGTTTTCAAGCCGCATCAAGACGCGATCTGCCGGCGGACAATCCGAGCAGCCTTCGGAAGTAAAAAGTTCGACCAGAACAGGCGTTTTGTTTTTCGCAGGTTCGGTTTTCTCGATATTTTCACGCATTGCCTGCGACACGTCGGCGGCGACCGTTCTGTTTTGCATACTGCAAGCTAAAACTGCTGAAAATATGCCCAAAATACCGATTATTAAAAATAACTTCATAAAAACTCCTTTGTAAGTATTATCGTTCAACTATAATTTATTATCCAAATTTACCAAAGAATTATTCCCGCTTTTGCGACTGCCGCGCAATTTGATAAAATAAAGTTTTGCAATTACGACGAAATTTTACTCCTATGCAAGCAGCTAAAAAAGCGACAGACCAAATCGAAGTTCGCGGCGCGCGGACGCACAATCTGAAAAATATCTCTTTTTCGCTTCCGGTCAATAAATTGACGGTCGTGACGGGCGTTTCCGGTTCGGGCAAATCATCGCTCGCCTTTGACACGATTTACGCGGAAGGTCAGCGTCGCTACGTCGAATCTTTGTCGGCTTATGCGCGTCAGTTTCTCGAACGAATGGACAAACCGGACGTTGACGAAATCATCGGAATCGCGCCCGCGATTGCCGTCCGCCAAAAGAATTCGACGCGCAATCCGCGTTCGACGGTTGCCACGCAGACGGAAATTTATGATTATTTGCGGCTGCTCTTTGCCCGAATCGGACAGACTTTCTGCCATGTCTGCGGGCGCGAAGTCAAAAAGGATTCGCCCGAATCGGCGGCTGACGAAATTTTGGCAATGCTCGAAACCGGAACGCGCTTTTATGTTTTGTTTCCGTTGACGGCGAAAAAACAAAACGCGACTGCCGTTTTGATGAGCTTGCTCGGACACGGTTTTTCGCGTCTGCTGCGCGACGGCGCGATGATCGAACTGCAAAAACCGGAAGATTTTTCTTTCAACGATTTTGAAAATACTTTTGTTTTGGTTGACCGTCTGAAAGCTGACGGCGAAATTCGGCAAAGATTAATTGATTCGCTCGAAATTTGCTTTCGTGAAAGCGGCGCGGCAGTTATTGCGACTGCCGGAGAAAATCCGCAAATTTTGAATTTCTCGGAAAAATTCATCTGCAAATACGACGGCACGATTTACGAAGAACCCGAACCGCGCCTGTTCAGTTTCAATTCGCCGTTCGGCGCGTGTCCGGTTTGTCAGGGTTTTGGCAATTCGATTGACATTGATTTCGATTTGATCGTTCCGAATCAGATGATTTCGATCAGCGAAGGCGCGATTGCGCCGTTTCAGCGTCCGCAATACGATTGGGCGCAAAAGGAATTGCTGCGATTTGCCCGCAACGGCGAAATTCCGACGGACGTTCCGTTTGCCGATTTAACCGATTTTCAGAAAAAAGCGATTTATGAAGGCGCGAGCGGCTGGCGCGGCGTGCGCGGGTTTTTCAAATGGTTAGAGACGAAAAAATACAAACTGCACGTGCGCGTTTTTTTGTCGAAATATCGCGGCTACACGCTTTGTCCCGAATGTCACGGCGGCAGATTGCGGCAGGAAGCGCGTGATGTGCAAGTCGCCAAAATGAATCTGCCCGAAATCGTCGCTCTGTCAATCAAAGACGCGGCGAAATTTTTCGATGATTTGGAACTTTCCGAAGAACGCGAGCAAATCGCCGAAAAACTTTTATTGGAAATTCGCCGGAGAATTAAATTTCTGGTTGATGTCGGACTCGATTATTTATCGCTCGACCGTCTGGCTTCAACTTTGAGCGGCGGCGAAGCGCAGCGTATTCAACTGGCGACGAATTTAGGCTCCTTGCTCGTCGGAACTTTGTATGTTTTGGACGAACCTTCAATCGGTCTGCATCCGCGCGACAACGCGCGGCTCGTCAAAATTCTCGAAAATCTGCGCGACATCGGCAACACGGTTCTCGTCGTCG
>CAXSHW010000149.1:0-5895 GCA_964237245.1 uncultured Pyrinomonadaceae bacterium | reverse complement strand
GCTATGAAAAATACAAAATTCTGGTTTGCCGCGGCATCAAAAAACCGCTGCCGGAAATTTGGTCGCAGTTGAAACATTGGAATTAAGTTTAGATTTGTCGCGCGGTTTGTTAAAATACTTGCGAGGTTGTTTGAAACCCGAATTTATGCGGTTTAAATTATTCACTATTCGTTATCAGCTATTGGCTGTTTCCAAAAGTTAAAGATTTGTTCTTGAAAAAACAGTGAATAGCGAACAATTGATAACTAACAGTTTCAATTCGGTTTTTCATATTGAAAGTTTTTAAGATTTCTTATGCGGTTTTTGATTAATTTATGAAAGTTTTACTGGCAGACGAATACGGATTTTGTTTCGGCGTCGAACGCGCCGTCGAGATGGTCGAAGAAGCGATTGAAGCGGGCGACACCGTTCGCGCGCTCGGTCCGTTGATTCACAACGATCAGGAAATGTCGCGGTTAGCAAAGCAGGGCGTGGCGACGATCAGCGAACCGGTGCAGATTCAGCGCGGGCAAACCGCCGTCATTCGCGCTCACGGCGTGACGCCGCAGGTCGAAGCCGAGTTGAGAGAAAAGGCTTCAAAAGTCGTTGACGCAACTTGTCCGTTTGTGACGAAAGTTCAGAAACTCGCCTCACGCGCCGCCGCGCAAAATCGTCACGTCGTTGTCGTCGGAAATCCCGAACATCCTGAAATGATTGGCGTTTTCGGCTACGCGCCCGAACATTCTTTTGTCGTCAAAGATGCGGATGAAGTTGCGAATTTGCCGAAACTAAAAAATCCGCTGGTCGTTTCGCAAACGACGATTAAACTGCAAAACTTCTTAGATGTCGCCGAAGCCGTCAAAGGCAAAACCGACGACGAAGTGCAGATCGTCAACACAATTTGCTCGGCGACGCGCGACCGACAGGACGCGGCTCGCGCTCTCGCGGGCGAAGTCGAAGCGTTTTATATTATCGGCGGACGACATTCGTCAAACAGCCGCAAATTGCTCGCCGTCTGTCTCGAACAATGCGAAAAGAGTTTTCTGATTGAAACCGAAGACGAAATAAACACGGAAGATTTGCGCGGCGTCGAAACGGTCGGCGTCACTGCCGGCGCGTCAACGCCGAAATGGTTGATCGAGAAAATTATCAAGAAACTGGAAGAAATCGGCGCGACTGCGAAAAATGAAATGTCGCTCGCTTAACAATTTCGTTTAAGTTTGCAGGAGAAAAGCCGCGTCGCTTCAATTTGAAACGACGCGGCTTTTTGATTTTGGATTGTTCCGATTAATTATTGTAACCGTCGGCTTCGGCAAATTTCGGCATCGAAATTGATTGGTTCAGATAGACGCCGAATTCGGTTCCCGATCTGACTTCGGCTTCGCCGCCTTTGGTTAATTTTTCGCCCGCGAAACCGCCGAGTCCGCCTAAAATGCCGCCGATTAGCGCGCCTTTTCCGCCGCCGATCAAACCGCCGAGAATCGCGCCGCCGCCCGCGCCGCCGCCGATAAAGACGATTTTGCGATGCCCGATATTTTTTCCGGTCGCCGAACCTTCGTTGTCGCTGACAGCGTTTTTGTCATTTAAATCGGTCAGCGAACCGTTGATCGCGCGGCGCGTTCCGTTCGGCAGGCGAACTTCGACGAAGCTCGCGTCAATCGAACCTTGATTTCCGCCTTTGCCCGCTGATTTGACCGAATCAACTCTGCCTGTTACGGTGCTGCCGACCGGAATGACGATTACGCCGGTGTCCGAATAAACCGGTTCGGTGACGGTCGTCGTAAATCGGTCGCCGATGCGTGCCGTTTTCGAGTTGATCGTTTCGTTCATCCGAACGCGAAAAGTCTGTCCGCGTTGAACCGTATATAAAGGAACTGCCGGACGACGAGCGACGGTCGTCGTCGTTTTTCTGACCGTCGTGCGGCGAACTACGGGTTTGCGTTTGACCGTGCGCCGCTGCGCCGAAACATTAGTCACGCCGAAAGCGAATAACACTGCCAAAAGTGCCGTTAAAACTTTGAAATTAAATAATTTTTTCATCTTTCACCTCTTCCTTTTCATTTGTCAAATCAAGCTCGAAACAGCTTGCAAAAGTCTGTGTTAAGACGCCGGATCGGTTTTAACCGTTGTATAAAACCTCTAGTCGGAAATCTGTAAAACAATTTGGCAAATCATATCATTTTCCGAATCAAATAAAAATTTCACCGGTCTTGAAAAAAATTTTGAAATTCCGATTTATTAGACGTATATTAGAGCAACAATTCATTTTTCATTACTCCAAAAGAGACTTAACCCCGGACTTCAAAATCCGGGGTTAAGTTGATTAAGGGGAAAAGTTTAACAAGTTTTTGCAAAAGGATTTCCCGTTATGCAATTTTTGATTCAAGCATTTCTACTTTTCGCGCTTAATTTTTTAGATGCGGTTTTGACGATTTACTGGGTCAGAAACGGATTTGCGTCCGAAGGAAATCAATTGATGGCTGGACTTCTCGATATTGGCGATTTGCCTTTTTTAGCGGTCAAAGTTGCCGTCGGCGCGGTCGCGGCAGTAGTATTTTGGCGCTGGAGAAATTTGCGGCTTGCAAAATACGGGTTGACTTTAGCTTTATCTATCTACATTATTTTGATGGGCGTTCATCTTTTCACCGGACTTTCGGCTTTCGGTTTTTTGTCCGAAACTTTTCTCAGCGACTTAATCGGTTTCTCGCACACAGCGCTTGCGTGTCTCTGCTAATTTTCCGGTCAAACTAAATTTTATAGCGCAAAAAACAATTTTTCGTTCCGAATCAGACGGAACTGAAAATTGTTTTTTTTCGTAATTCCCTACGCAACGCATCGTAAAAAATTTTGCATCAAACGATTCGCAATTTTATATATAGGGAAGTAAGAAATTATGTCAAAAAAAGCAGTTTATCAGTTGTCAGCCAGACAAATTTTATTTCTTGCGCTGGCGTCGGCGTTTATTACCGCCGGTGTGGTTATCGCTCTAAGCAGTTTTGGAAGCGTCTGGCAAGCGCGAAATATTGCCAATGTCGCTTTGGCGGAATATGCTCCGGCGGGAATCAGCGAGCCGTCAGGCGTTTCCGACGAGCAAAATAATATCGAAGTTTATAAAGCGCTTTCGCCGGGCGTGGCATTTATCACCTCGACTTCTTATCAACAGGATTATTTCGGCGGCATTCAGGAAGGAAAAGGTTCGGGTTCAGGTTCGGTGATTGATAATCAAGGTCATATTTTGACAAATTATCACGTTATCGAAGACGCGCAGAAATTAACGGTGAGTCTCGGCGGCGACAAGGTTTATCCGGCGAAAGTCATCGGCGGCGACCCGGACACGGATTTAGCGGTTATTCAAATCGAAGTGCCGAAAGAGGGTTTGACAATTGTTCCAATCGGCGATTCGGACAAACTTTCAGTCGGACAGAAAGTGCTGGCAATCGGCAATCCGTTCGGTTTAGACAGAACTTTGACGACCGGCGTAATTTCCGGTTTGCAGCGTCCGATTCGCGCCCGCAACGATCATCCGATTGAAGGCGCGATTCAAACCGACGCTTCAATCAATCCGGGAAATTCCGGCGGACCGCTGCTCGATAAATACGGCAAAATGATTGGAATCAATTCGCAGATTTTGTCGCCCGCAGGCGGTTCGGTCGGCGTCGGCTTTGCGATTCCGGTGAGCATCGCCAAGCGCGTCATTCCGCAGCTCATTCAATTCGGCGAAGTTCGTCGCCCGAAACTCGGTATGGACAGCATCAGCGTCGAAAAACTTCAAGAGCAAGGTTTGAATCTGCCGCTCGGAAAAGGTCTGCTAGTGCGCAGCGTTTTAGCCGGAAGTTCGACGCAAGCGGCTGGAATTCACGGTCTTTCGCGTGATGCGGACGGCGATGTCGTTCTGGGCGATATTGTGACGGCGATTGACGGTGAAAAGATGGACGATTTGGATGATCTTTATCGCTATCTCGACAAAAAACAAATCGGCGACACGGTTCAGATTGAATTATATCGCAACGGCAAAACGATGACGATTCCGGTCAAACTTAATCCGCTGCCGCAGAACACGCAAAATCGCCCGGTGCGCAGATTTTAGAAATTAGAAATTACGAATCAATAAAAGGCAAAGGTCAAAATATATTTTGACCTTTGCCTTTTTGTTTTTCCTTAAAATCCTTTTTCATTGTGCTAATCTGTGATTTTTATGAAAAAAATCGAGCTAAATAATTTTTACAACAGCGGCTTCGGCTGGATTTGCAAACAGTGCGAGCGCGAACTCGAACCGAATCGGAAAATTTCAGATAAAAAAATTTCGCGTTTGATGACCGAAGGCGAAGCCGAAAGTAAACAACCGAAATTATCGAATTCGGCTTTGGCGAAATGGGCAGATGCCGCTCGGCAAACTTTAATTTGTCCGCGCTGCGGCATCACGGAACGAGCCGACAAATTTTGATTACAGAAAACGAAAATCGAAACTATTCACTATTCATTATTAATTATTCGCTGTTTTTTGCGGAAGATTTCCCGCCAATCAGTAATAGCGAATAGTTTCAAAACTCATAATCAGAAATTACGCGCTTTTTCAGCTTTATTCTTCTGCTCTTAATTCACATAAAATGCCCGTCTGCGTTCGGCTCAGTTATTAATTTTCAAATTTTCAGACAGTTTTCTTCTTCCATTTTCCGCGCCTGAAAATAATTGTCGAGACGATTGCTAAAACTGAAAACGCGATGGTAATTGCCCAAAAGACGCCTTGAGCGCCGAAATCGGCTCGGCGCGACAGTGCGTAAGCGAGCGGAATTTCAAATAGCCAGAAAACGAATAAATTGATTATCGTCGGCGTGAAAGTGTCGCCCGCGCCATTGAAAGATGTCTGCATCACCATTCCGAAGGCGTAAAACGTAAAGCCGAACGCAATAGTTCGCAGAGCATCGTTTCCGTAAGCTAAAACCGTCGCGTCAGTTGTAAATAATCCGACGATTGAATGAGCGAATGTTGCCAGCAAAACACCGACCGCCGTAAGAAACGCGGCGTTGATAAAAGCCGCCGACCAGACGGCTCGTTCGGCGCGTTCCGGCTTGCCCGCGCCGAGCGATTGACCGACGAGCGTCGCCGCCGCGTTGCTTATACCTGCTGACGGAAGAAGCGCGAAAATTATTACGCGGATTCCGATTTGATAACCGGCGACCGCATCCGTTCCGAAACCCGAAACGATTTTCACCAGAACCGTCCAGCTCGCCATTCCGATAATCGTCTGCAAAGCCGCCGATGCGGAAATTTTCGTTAATTTCCAGACCGTCGCCGGTTGAAACGCGAGATGCCGCCGCTCGATTTTAAAACGTCTTTCGCGGCGCAGCAGATAAAACAGCGCGAACAAAACTCCGCAGCCGCGCCCGATTGTCGTGCCGACCGCCGCGCCCGTTACGCCCAATTCGGGAAAAAATCCGACGCCGAAAATGAAACACGGCGCGAGAATGATATTTAAAGTATTTGCCAGAATCAGAACGCGCATCGCAATCGCCGCGTCGCCAGCGCCGCGAAAAATCGCGTTAATCAGAAACAGAAAAAAGATGACGCAATTTCCGCCGAGCATTAGGCGCATATAATTTGTGCCGAGCGCAACGACACTCGCTTCCGCGCCCATCGCCGCAAGAAGATACGGCGCGAGAATCAATCCGGCAACGGCTAAAATTGCGGAAACGATTAAACCGAGATAAAGAACCTGAACGGCGATTTGCGCCGCGCCTTCCGGGTCTTTTTCACCGATGCGGCGGGAAATCGTCGCCGTCGCGCCAATCGCAATTCCGAAAGCGAGCGCGTAAACAATGACGATTATTGATTCCGTTAAGCTGACGACGGCAATCGCTTCCGCGCCGAGTTTGCCGACGAAGAAAATATCGAAAAGCGCGAAAAGGCTTTCCATAA
>CAXSHW010000148.1:0-6038 GCA_964237245.1 uncultured Pyrinomonadaceae bacterium | reverse complement strand
CAGACGAGGGAAACGGGAAGCCCGATTACGCCGCTCATCTCAACGATTGAAGATTTTCAAAAACCGGTTGTCGCGGCGATTCACGGCACGGCGTTCGGCGGCGGTTTGGAAATTGCTCAAGCGGCGCATTTTCGCGTTGCCGACGCAAATTCTCTGCTCGGTCAGCCGGAAGTCAAACTCGGTTTAATTCCGGGCGCGGGCGGAACGCAGAGATTGCCGCGACTTGTCGGCGTCGCAAAAGCCGTCGAAATGTGCGCTTTCGGCGAACCTGTTTCCGCGTCGGACGCGCTTGAAAACGAATTGATTGACGAAATTGTCGAAGGTGATTTGTTGGCTGGGGCAACTAAATTCATCCGTCGGGTTATCCAATCAAGCGAACCTTTACGGAAAACCCGCGAATTGACAAAAAAATTAGGTGACGAAGCGGCGAACGCGGCGATTTTTGAACAGGCGAGAGCCGCCGCCAAAAAAATAAAACGCGGATTAAACGCGCCGCTCAAAGCGATTGACGCGGTTGAAGCGGCGACGAAACTTTCTTTTGACGCAGGCATTCAATTTGAAAACAAAATTTTCGTCGACTGTCTGCAATCGGTTGAATCGAAAGCGCTGATTCACGTTTTTTTCGGCGAGCGCGAAGTCGCTAAAATCCACGATGTTCCAAAACAAACACCGATTTTGCCAATCGAAAAAGCCGCTGTGATCGGCGCGGGAACAATGGGCGGCGGAATTGCGATGAATTTTGCGAACGCCGGAATTCCGGTGGTTTTGAAGGAAACAACCGAAGAAGCATTAACGCGCGGAATGGCGACGATTGAAAAAAACTATGCGAATTCGGTGAAAAAAGGGCGAATGTCGGAAGAGCAAATGCAAAAACGTTTGAGTTTGATAAAGCCGACGCTCTCTTATGACGAATTCGCCGATGCCGATGTCGTCGTCGAAGCGGCGTTTGAAAATATGGCTCTGAAGCGGGAAATTTTCGGCGAGTTGGATAAAATCTGCAAGGCGTCGGCAATTTTGGCTTCCAACACTTCGACTCTGAGCATTGACGAAATCGCCGACGCGACTTCGCGCCCGGAAATGGTCATCGGTCATCACTTCTTTTCTCCGGCAAACGTGATGCGGCTACTTGAAATCGTGCGCGGCGAAAAGACCGGCAAAGAAGTTGTGGCGACTTCGATGAAATTAGCGAAACGCCTTCGGAAACTCGGCGTATTAGTCGGTAACTGTCGCGGTTTTGTCGGCAATCGAATGATCGAACCTTACGGACGCGAAGCGCAATTCCTTGTCGAAGAAGGCGCGACGGTCGAGCAGGTTGACGGCGCGTTAAATCGTTTCGGAATGGCGATGGGACTTTTTGCAATGAGCGATCTGGCTGGCATTGATGTCGGCTGGCGAGTGCGCGAGGAATACAGACATCTCGAAATCGAAGGCAGACGTTACCCGGTTATCGCCGATAAAATTTACGATCTCGGACGCTACGGGCAGAAAACAAAAGCCGGCTGGTATGATTACGACGAAAACCGCAAACCCGCGCCGAATCAGGAAATCGCGCGGATGCTGAAAGAGACGGCAGTAAACGCGGGAATAAAACAGCGCGAAATTTCCGACGAAGAAATTGTCGAGCGTATGATTTACGCTCTGGTCAATGAAGGCGCGAAAATTTTGGAAGACGGAATCGCGCTTCGTTCGTCTGACATTGATTTGGTTTATGTCAACGGTTACGGCTTTCCCGTCTGGCGCGGCGGTCCGATGTTTTATGCCGACACAATCGGACTCGATAAAGTTTACGCAAAGGTCAGTGAGTTTCAAAACGCGCACGGCGAATGGTGGAAACCGTCCGAATTGCTCAGAGAACTTGCCGGCGCGGGCAAAAGTTTCAGCGATTTCGACCGCGAAAAATTACAAACCGCGTCTGCGGAATCGGCAGCGAATTGAGAGACGATGAAAATCTTATTCGATACTTTCCGAAATTGCTTTTAACTCGATTTTTTTAACGGCTCTTTAGTTGTTCAAACGGAAATAATGAGACGAATTTTTGACATTTGATTAATGTCAAAAGAAACAAATTTTAATTTCAATTCGGCGGCACTATTTGTTCAATACAATTTCAGTTACATCTGGCAGAGGAGTTTAATTCTATGAAAAAGTTATCAACTATTTTTTGGCTCGGTTTGTTGCTGAGCTTCGGCGCGACGTTTGCTTCGGCGCAGGCGACGGCAAACGCCGAGTTGAGAGGAATCGTTACCGATTCTAACGGAGCGGTTGTCAGCGGCGCGACCGTTACGGCAACCGACAATACTAAAGGCACAACGCGCACCGTGACGAGCGACGCGGACGGCAACTATGTAGTTCTTTCGCTGCTTCCCAGCACTTATACAGTCAAAGTAGAAGCCTCCGGTTTCACGCCGAGTACGGTAAATAATGTGCTGCTCGAAGTCGGACAGCAATCGGCGCTCGACATAAAATTGACGGTCGGCGGAGTCGGCGCGACGGTTGACGTTTTAGCGGGCGAGCAGCAGTTGGTTGACACGGAAAGAACGCAGCAGTCGTCGGTAATTTCTTCAAGACAATTAAACAATTTGCCGATTAATCGCCGCAACTTTTTGGATTTCGCGCTGCTTACGCCGGGTGTTACCGACGCCGATAACATTAACGACTCGACCGATTTCCGCGTCGTGCAGACGCCGCAATCAGGGTTGTCGTTCGGCGGCAATAACGGACGCGGCAACTCGATAAACGTTGACGGTTCGACCGCCGACACGCCTTCGGGCGGCGCGCGCGATGTCGTCAGCCAGGAAGCCGTGCAGGAATTTCAGGTTGACCGCAACAGTTACGCCGCAGAATTCGGCGGCGCGAGCGGCGGCGTTATCAACATCGTCTCCAAAACCGGCGGCAACAATTATCATGGCAGCGCGTTCGGCTATTTCCGTGACAAAGTTTTTGACGCCCGCAACACTTTCGACTTTAATCCGAACGGTCATTCGCCGTTCAACCGGCAGCAATTCGGCGGCTCTTTCGGCGGCAAAATCGTTGAAAACAAAACGTTCTTTTTCGTTTCGGCAGAAGGATTAAACCAAAATCAAACATCTTTCGTTACGCTCAACGATTCTCTGACCAACGGCTTGCGAATCGCCGCGCCAAACGCCGCGAGCGACCAGAATTTCTTTTTAAATTATTTGGCGGGAAAAGCGGCATTCGCGCCGTTAGCCGCCGGTATTCGCGGCGGCTTGAGCGTGGCAAGCGCGCGAACTATGAGTCTTTACAGCTCAACTAACGGTCAGTTTCCGGCGAAAGATACAAACGCTCTGTTTTCCGGTCGAATTGACCAGACCTTTAACAATTCCGACACGGCGTTTCTTCGAGTCAATTACGCTCGCTCAAACAGTCAAAATCAGGCGACCGGCGCGTTAAATGCCGTCTCGCGCGGGCATTCGGTCAAAACTCCGAGCGCCGGAATTCTCGTGTCTGAAAATCATACTTTCAACAACACGACAATTAACGAACTTCGCGCCCAATTCTATTATTTAAACCTTAAGGTAACGCCGAACGATCCGATTGGACCGGAAGTTAATATTCTCGGATTCGGAAACTTCGGACGCGATATTTTTCTGCCTTCAAACAGTTACACGAAACAGTTTGACATTGCCGATACGCTTTCGCTCGTTCGCGGTTCGCATACAATAAAAACCGGATTGGTTTTACAGTTGCAGCGTGTTTCGACCAACTCGGAAACTTATCTGGACGGAACTTTTCGATTCCGTTTGGCGCTTTATTTACATCGGCGCAAATAACCGCAATCAGTCAGCAAATCGGCGCGGATGCGGCAGCCGGAGTAATCACGCCGACCCAGGCAGGACTCTTGGGAACTACTCTGAGCAACCAAAGCGCCAGCACTATCAACTCTTTGCAGGCTTACAATCTAAATCTGCCGCAGGTTTACCAGCAGGGTTTCGGTCAGCCGTATTTTGCCAGCAACAGCCAGCGGTTTTCAGCTTTCGGACAGGATACCTGGAAAGTTCGTCCGTATGTAACGATTAGCTATGGTTTGCGTTATTATATTCAAAATGAAGCCGATCCTGTGCCGCTCGACAAAAACAATTTTCAGCCGCGTTTCGGATTTTCGTGGGATATTTTCAATAATGCGAAAACCGTCGTTCGCGGCGGCGCGGGAATTTTTACCGGACAGATTGATAATCAGGTTACAAACGTAACTAACACTCTGGCTTCAGGCACAAACCCGTATAACATCAATATCGTCGTTGCGGCGATAACGCTTCCCAGCACGTATAGTTCAGCATTTATCTACCAGAGGCTGCTGGCGCAAGGCATCATTGACCCACTCTCAACGACCAGACGCCAGATTGTCGCTTCCGATTTGACGCAGTTCGGGTTAAATACGGGTCCGGGCAGACCGCTTGAAGCTCGTATTCGTATTGGTCAAAATTTCCAAAATCCCGAAACTTATCAAACGAGTTTAGCGGTGCAGCAGGATTTAGGTCACGGTTTTGCCGCCGAAGTCAGTTATTTATTCACGCGCGGCATTCATCAGGTTCGCCCCGTTGACGTTCGCCAGTATGCGGTAACCGGAACGAGCGCGTTTACCGGACAGCCGATTGTTTCGGCAACGCAACTCGGCTGCTATACGATTCCCGGCATTCCGGCGGCTGGATTTAACTGCTCGGCAACCGGCGGCGCTTTGACCGGCAATTTTTTGCCGCGTTTCGCGCTCGACGCCGAGTATCAATCGGTCGCCAATTCGTTTTATCACGCCGGAACTTTGCAAATTACCAAACGATTTTCGCGTAATTACAGCGTCAACGCCAATTACACTCTGTCGAAAACAATTGACGAAGCGACCGATTTCAACACAGACTATTTAGCGCAAAATCCGTTAAATATCCGTGCTGACCGAAGTCTCTCGGCTTTTGACCAGCGGCATCGAGCGGTTATCAGCGCGGTTTTTATCAGCCCGTCCAAAAATTCTTTTTTGAAAGATTTCGTTTTCTCGCCGATTTTTACAGCGGGCAGCGGTCGTCCGTTTAATCTTTTAGTCGGAACGGACACGAACAACGACAGCCGTCTGTATAATGATCGTCCGGCGCTGGCGGGCAGAAACACGGGCAGAGGCGAACCTTATTACAGCTTTGATATGCGCCTGGCTCGTCGCTTTTTTGCGAGAGAACAGCGTTATCTCGAACTGACGTTTGAGGCGTTTAACTTATTCAATCACGTTAATTACAACGGAATCAATAACGTCGTCGGCTTCGCTTGCGTGGCGAATTTCCCGACCAATCCGAATTGCGCGGGCGCGACCAATGTGATTCCGATTAACGCGAGAGGAAGAGAAGGCGTTTCGTCAACCGCGCCGCTCGGCTTTACTTCGGCAGCGCCGGCGCGTCAACTGCAATTCGGTGTTCGCTACAATTTCTAAATTCAAATCAGAAATTGTATATCAAAAAAGTCGCTTCGTTATCACAAAATAACGAAGCGACTTTCTGCTGTTCAAAGGATTTTGAGTCAAATTAACTGAAAAAATTTCAGTCTCGAATTTTTCGACACTTTTTTTCGTAAAATCGCGCGTTAAATTAGCAAAACGAATTAGTTCGATCAATAAACAGCAATTTTAATAAATTCGCGTGCATCTGTGAAAATCTGTGGCAAAAAATCTTTTCGTGTCTTCTTCGTGTCTGTTCGTGGCTAAAAATTTACTTCTTCTCGTAAATAATCTTTCCGCCCAAAATCGTGTAAATCGGCTCGGTCGTTAAAATCTCCTTCGGCGCGATTGTCAGCAAATCCTTCGACTGCACGACTAAATCCGCGAGCATTCCAGCCTTGATTTCGCCTTTGATATTTTCGTCAAATTCCGCGTAAGCCGACTCAAAGGTATGACAGCGCAGAGCTTCAGCCATCGTAACTTTTTCCTGCGGTTCCCAGCCGCCCGCCGGATTTCCTTCTTCGTCCTGACGGGAAACGGCGGCGTAAAGCGTGCGGTTCGGGTTGGTTGATTCGACGGGGAAATCCGGCCCGAACGGAACGTG
>CAXSHW010000147.1:0-6194 GCA_964237245.1 uncultured Pyrinomonadaceae bacterium | reverse complement strand
GCCGCCAGCGTTGATTCTGAGCCAGGATCAAACTCTCGTTAAAAAGTTTTTACTAGCTTTACTTTGTTCGCATTTCACGAACTGTGTTTTGAATTAACACATGGACTCGCATATCTAGTTTTCAAACATCAAAATTTCTGTTCGTCTCGCTTTCGTTTTACGAGGCGAACTTTTGATTATACTCAATCAAATCTTTTTGTCAACCGACCAACGAAACTTTTCAACATTTATTTTTTTCAAGTTAAAATCGTTCGTTTCGGCAAACACTTAATTTATACATCTGTTCTTAACTTGTCAAGCGCTCTCGAATTATTTTTTCAAATTCATTTCCGAAACTTATTTAATCACCGAAAATAAACAATCTAATTAGAAAAACCTTGAGGATTATCGAAAGACAAAAAGTGTTTCAAAAAAAACGCGCAAAATTGTTTCTTAATTTAAGCGAAAGATTAAGATGTATCTCCCAAAAAATTAGTTGCTTAATCACAAAAAACTCTCAAAACATTTCCTTTGATCGAAGCAATAAATCAATTACTTCTCTTACAGAACCGAAACCGCCTTTGGCTTCGGTCTTAAAAGCAACATAAGAAAAAACTTCTGACATCGCATCAGCGACTGAAATTGGTAAACCGACTAACTTTAGTAAACAAATGTCGCCAATGTCATCACCAATATACGCAACTTCTTCGGAAGTTACTTTCGCATCTTGTAAAATATCTGCAAAGTCTTTCGCTTTATCGAGCGAACAGGCTTTGATGTAATGTATTCCAAGCTCGTTTGACCGAATCTTTAATATTTCTTCGCAATCTCGACCTGAAATAATTCCCGAATGAAAGCCTGCTTTGTGCCACAAAACCAAACCCTGTCCGTCGCGGACGTGAAAGACTTTCATTGTCTCGCCACTTTCGGTAAAGTAAAGTCGTCCATCAGTCAAAACTCCATCGCAATCCATCAAAAGCAGTTTAATTTTTTTTGCGCGGAGTAAAATGTCTTGAGTTATTTTTTGTTTGACCATTTTTCAAAAATCTTCGCAAACGTCAAATTACCTGACTTCAAAAACATCAACTCCGCTTAACTTCCAACTGTTTCCTGATTTTGTCAGGCGAAAGACTGCCGTTCCGCTTTCGGCAGATTTATTTAGCAGTTTTATATTTAGATTAGCTTCCGCCCAAATCGTATTCGCGTCAATTTTATCTGTAAACAAAACTTTCGTTTGCCATTGTTCGGCTTGTCCGGCAATTCCGCCTGCAAATCTGGGAATTTCGCCCGCCGTAATCAGCGCGTCAAGTTCGGATTTACGTGCTGAAACCGCCGCCTTATCAAATTGGACGAAAAATGCCTTGACGCTTTCGTCTATCGGAGTTGAAACATTGGCTTTATTGCGTCCTTGGCGCGCCGCCAGAGTTGCCCCGTATTCGGCGTCATCATTTATAGTTTCTTCAAAAGACTTTACCGCTTGAGTGTTTTGTCCCGCTTTCAGAGCAATTTCGCCTAATCCTTCATTCGCCCAAGCTAAACTTCTGGACGTTGGAAGTTTTTCGTCTAATACTGCGCGAAACTCTTTATCAGCATCGGAAATTTTTCCCTGCGCCAGAAGCGAGCGCGCCAGCCAGGTTCGAGCTTCGTCAAAATGCGATTTGTCCTGCAAAACCAATCTGGCGTTTTTTTCGGCTTTGACAAAATCCTGCTGGTCAAAAGCTCGTTTAATAAATAAAATCGGGTCGCTAATATCGAGTTCGCGCGGCGCGACATCGTCGGAATAATCTGTCTGCGGATACAGTTTATCCGTGTCAACTTCCACGCGCACTATTTTATTTGTAGTTTTGAAGTTCACTTCGCCGAAACTTTTTGCGGCAATCGTTGTTTGAGCGTTTAATTTCTCGCCGCTGGCAGTTGTCGCCGTCACGTTCACAGGCGTTTCAAACGAGCCGGTATTTCGCAAAGCGACTCTCGTTTCCACGCCGTTCGCCTGCGGCAATCCGGCGAGCAAATTTGTATCGGTTATCTTGTCAAATGCGTTGTCGAGAAAATCTTTTTGCGAAGAAAAAGCCGCGCGTAATTCGGTTAAATCAAGATTTCCGTCTTTAATTTGTGAACGCACGTTGTTAAAAAACTCGTCCTGTCCGACTCTTTTTGCCAAAAGCCGCCAAATCATCGCGCCTTTGTTGGCAACCGCCGTGTAGTAATAATCGTCAATCGGCGAAACTATATTTAAAGGAGCGTCGCGCTGCGCGATTGTAGAATAAGACGTTCGCTCGCGCAGACGTTCGATGTCGGCAACATCTTTGCCATATTGTTTTTCCAAAAAAAGCGTCGCAATATAACGCGGCAGACCTTCGCGTATCACTCCGCCGCCGTCGCCGTTGACCGAAACCGCATTTCCAATCCACAGTTTCGCAATTGATTCGGCAATCGTCATCGCGGTTTGCGAATCAATTTTTTGCCGGCGAAACGCGCCTTCTTCGACAAAAATTGTGCCGCCGCTCGAAAATCCGGCGCCGCGTCTTACCGAAACAATTTTAATCGGTTCATCCGGCGCGTTTCCCAATAAATTCGCCGTGAAAGTTTTTGCGTCCAAAGCTAAATTTGCCAATTCATTCGCGCGTTTTTGAACGTTCGCATCCGCGCCTTTCGGAGCAAAAACGGAAACATTACTTGCATTTACAGCATCCCAACTGCCGGAAATGAAAAACGGCTGACCGTTTGATTTCTGCTCAAAATTACTTATTTTCGCATTTCCTACTTCAGCGTCGCCCTTCTGATTTCCAGAAGAAACTAATGTCTGAAAAGTTGAAGACGTTATTTTCAAATTAAAAGGCGCAAAGTCCGCGCCGCGCGGGAAAAACCAACTGTTCGGCGTCGGATACCAGAAAGACAAAGGCAAAAATTGTGAATCAACCGGCAAAAGCGAACTCAAACCGGAATTTTCCTTGACATTTAATTTGTAATCAACCGCAGCCGAAAAAATCGCGCCTGCTTGAATCGAAGGAAGACGCACGACAATTCTCTGCAAATCTCGATTGCCGCCGATTTTTTCTTCACCTTTGGTAAAATCCGCCGTTGTGTCATTAACTTTGACGGCGGTAATATCTGCGTTCGGGCTGATTCGCAAAGTCAGACGCGAAGCCGAGCCGCTCGAAACATTCTTTAAGTTCAGAGTTGCCTTGACCGTTAGAAATCTGTCCGTCTCGCTCTGCGGCAAAGTCGCCGCAATGTCGTATTTCTGCACTTCCCAGGTTTTTGAAACGCGACTTTCGTCTTGAGCGAAGGCGGCGAAGACAAAAATAAAAAGCAAAAAAGCAAAAATTACGATTGAAAATTTTCTCATTTAATTTTTGTTGATAAGTTCGTGAATATTTTTCAATTTAGATAAAAGTTTTTCCAATTTTTCTAAAGGCAGTTGATTCGGACCGTCGGACGGCGCGATTTTCGGGTTATCGTGAACTTCCATAAAAACCGCGTCAACACCGCAAGCGACACCTGCACGAGAAAAATGTTCGATGTATTCGGCTTGTCCGCCCGTTGCCTTGCCGAGTCCGCCGGGAAGTTGAAGCGAATGCGTTACGTCGAAAACAACCGGCACGCCGAAACTTCTCATAATCGGAAAACTTCTTAAATCAACAACCAAATTATTGTAACCGAAGCTCGCGCCGCGTTCGGTCAATAATAATTTTTCGCAGCCCGCGCTTTGCATTTTGTCCACAATGTTTTTTGCGTCCCAGGGTGCAAGAAATTGTCCTTTTTTAACATTTACGGCGCGACCGGATTTTGCCGCCGCGACCAATAAATCGGTTTGACGGCAAAGAAATGCCGGAATTTGCAGAATATCAGCGACTTCCGCCGTTTTTTCGACTTGCCAGGTTTCGTGAACGTCCGTGATAACCGGAACGCCTATTTCGTCTTTGACCTGCGCCAGAACTTCCAGACCGAATTCCATTCCCTGTCCGCGAAAACTTTCAATCGAACTGCGATTCGCTTTGTCGAACGAAGATTTATAAACGAATTTGACACCGACGTGATTGCAGATGTCTTTAATTTCCTGCGCCATAAAAAGCGCGTGCTGCGCCGATTCGACAACGCACGGACCTAAAATAAACGCTAAATTTCTATCACCGAAACTCACATTTCCTACTTCAAAAGATTTCATTTTAATTTGCGTCATTCTTTGATTCTCAAACTAAGAAGTGTATTCTATTTTACACGACTATTTTGTTTTCAGAGATGTGCCGCGATTGAAATTTAACTGCGCGATTCTTTCAGCAATAATAGTTAAAATTAAACACAAGGTGGAATTATGAGCAAGGCAACCCAAAAAAAATCCGATACGAAATCGAAAAACACGACACCAACATCAAAAAGCAGCGAATCCGCCGAGCCGATTATGAATCAGCGCGGACAGATTTTGCAGCAATACGGCACAGTTATCAAATTACCGATTGGCTTAAGCAAAGAAGTTTGTTTAAAGAGCGTCAATATGCTGAACAAAGCTCTGGCGGACACGATGACCATCCGCGATATGTATAAAAAGCATCACTGGCAAGTCGCCGGCCACCCTTTTTATCAACTGCATCTTTTATTTGATAAGCATTACGAAGAACAGGTCGAATTGGTTGATTTGTTAGCCGAGCGCGTTCAGCGGCTTGGCGGCATCACTTTGGCGATGGCTGCCGACGTTGCCGAAGAAACCAGCATCGAACGCCCGCCGCGCGGACGCGAAGAAGTTCCGGTTCAGATTTCGCGCCTGCTCGAAGCGCACGAAATTATTTTAAAAGAATCGCGCAAATACGCCAAAGATGCTGACGATAACGGAGACGACGGCACAAACGATGTGTTTGTCAGCAACATCATTCGCACCAACGAACGTCAGGTTTGGTTTATCTCCGAACATCTCGTCGAAGTTCCGCTGGTCGAAGCCAATTAAATTATCTGTTTTAAAAATCAAAAAGCCCTGCAAGTTCAATTCGAGTTGAACTTGCAGGGCTTTTCTTATGGAAATTTTATTTAATTCGAAGATTTAACTTTCCTCGCTTCCAAAACATTTTTTCATCACAAATGTTCCTTTATATTCATCCTTCAATAAAGGAAAATCCAAAAATCTATGAATATGAATTGTAAAACCAACTCTTTCGTAGGCTTTAATCGGTTTATCGGCGGTGTCCATCGCCACCAGCCAAACGCAATCGCAACGCATTTCCTTCGCGCGTTCAAAAGCAAAATTCATTACTTCACGCCCGGCGCCTTTGCCTGTCCAATCTTTGATAAAATAAACTTTTTCGAGATATAAAGCGTTTTCAACGCCGGAATTCGGCAAAGGTTTATGGAAAACGATTTTTAGAACGCCGATATTTTTTTCTTTCTCAGAAATAATATAGTATTCGACGTTTTCGGCGGCGATTTCATTTTGAAGAAATTTCTCACCGAAACATTTTTCTAAATACCATTCCAAACCTTCGGGTTTCCACATCTGCTCGTAATGCGGCACGTAAGATTCGATGCCGATTTCGCGCAATTCCTGTAAATCGGAAAGTCCGACTTTTCTCAAATTCATATTTATTCGTCAGCGACGGCGGCGCGTTCCGGCATTTCGATCTGTTTGTCGCTTGAAACATCTTCTTTTAAATTTTCGCTCGTCAGACGATTTTCCCAAGCCGCTTTGACGAACGAGACGAAAAGCGGATGCGCGTTTAAGGGTTTCGATTTGTATTCGGGATGAAACTGACACGCGACGAAAAATGGATGAACGCTTCGCGGCAATTCAATCATTTCGACAAATTTTCCGTCGGGCGAAACGCCGCTGATAATCAAGCCTTCTCGTTCTAAAACTTGACGAAATTCGGGATTAAATTCGTAACGATGCCGATGGCGTTCGGAAATTTCCGGCGCGTTGTGGTAAATATCTCTGACCAAACTTCCCTCTTTCAACTCGCATTGCCACGCGCCGAGACGCATCGTGCCGCCGAATTCTTCGACGCCGACTAAATCGCGCAGTTTGAAAATCACCGGAAACGGCGTGTCGGAATTAAATTCGGTCGAATCGGCATCGCGCAAACCGCAGACATCGCGGGCAAACTCGATGCAAGCCGTCTGCATTCCGAGACAGATTCCGAAATACGGCGTGCCGCTTTTTCTCGCGTAACGAATCGCCCGCAGCATCCCCGAAATTCCGCGTTTGCCGAAACCGCCGGGAACGAGAA
>CAXSHW010000146.1:0-6399 GCA_964237245.1 uncultured Pyrinomonadaceae bacterium | reverse complement strand
TCCTCTTCGGACAAAATTCCGTCGTCGGGAAAAGCCTCGCCTAAATTTTCGACGATAATTCGGCTCGCGGTTCGGTCGGCAATCGTAACGGGTTCGGAATAATTATCGGCGTGAATTTTCTCTTCGACTTCAAAACCTTTTTCGTAAAAATCCAAAATCGCTTCACCGGCTTTTTTTGACAAAGCGACGGCAATTTCCAGTTCTTTTTCCAGCATAATTTTAAGATTCAGAAAGCGTCTTCAATTCTGAATCTTGAGTCCTGAATTCTAAATTTTTCTCGCGCTCAAATAAAAATGCCACAACAGTCTTGCCGCCGTTGCGCGAAACGGTTTCCATTTTTCAGCAATTCGCAGAAATTCTTCCGATGTCGGACGCGACTGTAAATTTTTGAGCTTTTGCCAGGCGACGTGCAGAGCCAAATCACCTTTCGGCATTACGTCCGGGCGTCGAAGAGCCATCAGAAGATAAATATCGGATGTCCAATCGCCGATGCCTTTCAAGTTTTTAAGCTCGATTTTAACCTGTGCGTCGGGCAAAATTTCCAGATTTTTCAAATCAATTTTTTCGTTCAAAATCGCTTCCGCCAAACCGCGTGCATAGCCGGTTTTTTGCCGGCTGAAGCCGACTGATTTTAACTCCGCGTCGTTTAATTTGAGAAAACTTTCGGGCGTTAAAATTTTGACGTATTTCACCAATTTGTCAAACGCCGATTGTGCCGAACGGATTGAAACCTGCTGTTCGAGAATAATATGAACGAGCGTCGCAAAATTCGCTTCTCGCGCCCAGAGCGGCGGCTTTCCGAAACGACGAAAAATCGAAGCCAAATCTTCGTCCTGTTCGGCTAACGACTCGCAAGCCGCGAGCAATTTTTTTTCATCAAGCGAGATAATCATAAAAATTTATCTGACAGATTGTTTGAAAACTTGAAAATTTACCCGCGAAACACACAAAAATAAAACAAACGTTTTCTTAGTTTTTTTCGTTTAATTCGTGTATTTCGCGGGCAGAAAAAAATATTTTTCAAATAGCTTCATAGACTGTCGAGCGACGTGGTTGAAATCTCGTCTGGCTTTTCAAATTCGTTTTGTGATAATTTTCGGTTGTTTGCAAAATTGAAATTATGAAATCAATCGGCTTAGTTCTTATCTTTCTTTTTTGTTCGATGATCTGCGCCGCGCAGCAAAAATGCGATTTGTCGAACGCGCCGGTTTTGCTCGGATTAAAATTGCGAATGTCGCACGAACAAGCGCAAATTGTTTTGGGCAGAAAGTTAAAAATCAAAATCAAGAAAAAAGGTCAGCACACGTTTTTTCAAAATTTTATCGAAAAATCCGCGCCCGCGTCTTTGAGCGGAGTTCACGCGATTTATTTGAGATTCTTCGACGGAAAACTTTACCAAATCGAGATTTTTTATGAAAATCGCCGCGAACCGCAAACGCTCGAAAACTTTACAGATGATTTTTCGGCGAAGACAAATTTGCCCGCGTGGGAAATTGACAACGGAAAAGCCGCGATAAGTTGCGGCGAATTCTCAGTCGTCGCCGACCGAATTTTAAATCCGCGAATCGAATTGACCGACGAAATGATTAGCGCACAGGTCGAAGCGATTCGTGAAAAGGAAAGCAAAAAGAAATAATTTTTCGATAATTACCAGATCGAATCAACCGCCGCTTCGTCAAATTCAATCGTCTCGCCATTCGGTAAAATATGAATTATTCTTGCCGCGCCTTTAGCTTTTAACAACGGCGCGAGCATTCCGACGCGATGACAATTGGCGCGCGGCGTTTTGTGCTTCGTCAAAGGCTGCGATTCCGAACACATAATCGCGGTTTTGGCGTCCGCCGACAATTCCAAAATTCTTTCAATCCCGCGTTCCAAATCTTCCGTTTTCGCAACAGTTTTGCCGCCGCATTCGGGCAGCCATTCGTAACCGATTCCGTTTTCAATCAAATTCGCTTCCAAAACTTTTCCGTTAAACTGCACCCAGCGCGAACGCGCCGCGCTCCGCACATCGCACAGAAAAGCGATTTCGTATTTCCGCAACAGCGCGAGAAAATCTTTCCACGAATGTCGTCCGTGTCCTATTGTATAAACTGTAATCATTGATTTATTAACTTTATTTCGTCAAATGCCTGCGGGTCTTCCAGAGCCGACAAATCGCCCGCGTCTTCGCCCAAATACGCGGCACGAATCACGCGGCGCATCACTTTGGCGTTGCGCGTTTTCGGAATCGCAGACACAAAATGAATCCGCGACGGCGCGAGCGGTTTGCCCATATTTTTGGCGACGAGAGTTTTTAATTCTTTTTCCAAATCGCCGGTTTTCTCACTTTTCAAAATGACAAACGCGATCATTTTCGTGCCTTTGATTTCGTCGGGAACGCCGATGACGGCGGCTTCGGCGACGGTTTCGTGCGCGACTAAAATGCTTTCGACTTCCGCCGGTCCGACTCGTTTTCCGGCGACTTTCAGCGTGTCGTCGCTTCTGCCGAGAATAAAATAATGCCCGTCTTTATCCTGCATCGCCCAATCGCCGTGAACCCAAACGTCTTCAAAACGATTCCAGTAAGTTTCCAAATATCTTTCCTTTTCGCCCCAAAAACCGCGCGCCATTCCGATCCACGGTTGTTTAATGGCAAGTTCGCCGACTTCGTTCGCGCCGACGGAATTTCCGTTTTCGTCCAAAATATCAACATCCATTCCCGGACACCCGGCGGAAAATCCGCACGGTTTGATCGGGACGAGCGGATTGTTCATCAGAATTCCGCCAGAAATTTCCGTGCCGCCCGAATAATTGATAATCGGAAGTTTGCCGCCGCCGACTTTTTCAAAAAGCCACCACCACGGCGCGGGATTCCATGGTTCGCCCGTCGAAGCGAACGCTCTCAACGAAGATAAATCGTGCTTTTTCGGCAATTCGTCGCCGTGCGTGGCGAGCGAACGAATCAAGGTCGGCGAAATTCCCATAATTTCGACTTGGTGTTTCGCGGCAAATTCCCACATTCGGTCAGGCTGCGGATAATCCGGCGCGCCGTCGTAAATGCAGATCGTCGCGCCGTTAATCAACGCGCCGTAAATCAGCCACGGTCCCATCATCCAGCCGAGATCGGTCAGCCACGAAATGCGCGTCCCGCGCCCGACATCCGTGCCGAACGCCATATCCTGCGCCGCTTTGATTGGAAAACTGCAATGCGTATGCAAAATGCCTTTCGGCTTGCCGGTCGTGCCGGAGGTGTAAAGAATTATCAATGGGTCTTCGGCAAATGTTTTTTCCGAATAAAATTTATTTTCGTTATCAAATCCGACTCCAATAAGTTTCTGCGTCCATTCCACAAATTTTCCGGCATTCGAGCTTTCGCTTTCTATCTTAGAAAATTTTTCGTGTAAATCTTCGTCATAAGTTCTGCCTATGATAAAAACCTTTTCAATCGTTTCGCATTTGGAAACGGCTTTATCGGCAATCTCAAAAGTATTAAATTGTTTTCCGCGTCTTGGAAAGCCATCGCAGGTAATCAAAGCCTTTGCCTGAACTGCATTCATTCTATTAGCAATTGCTTCAACTCCATAACCCGAAAAAATTGGAACAGCAATTGCGCCGATTCGATTGATCGCTAAAAGCGCAACAACCGTTTCAATCATCATCGGTAAATGAATACCAATCGCATCACCTTTTTCTAAACCGTGCGCTCGAAAACCTGCCGCGCAAAGTTCTACATCTCCGAGCAACTCTTTGTAGGTTAATTCTCCGCCTACACCTTCTTCGCCTTCCCAAATTACTGCGGGCTGATCTTTCGTTTCGTCGGTTTGCCAGCGGTCGAGGCACATTTCCGTGATGTTCAAACCCGCGCCCGCGCACCAGTTCGGAAACTCGATGCCGTTTGATAAATCCAATAACTTTTCATACGGCGGATCAAATTTTATATTGAGAAATTTCAAAACTTCCGCCGTGAATTTTTCGACATCGCTAATTGAAAATTGATAAAGCTCATCGAAAGTCGAAACACCGACTTGCCGCATAAATTTTGTTAATTGAGCGCGTTCGATGGTTTCGTTTGAAGGTGTCCACGCGATTGGCTGATGTTCGAGAAGATTTTGGTCGTTCATAAATTTATTTACAAAATATCATAAAAAATGGAACAAAGTCAGATGAAAAATGTGTTGTAAATAAGGTTGCGGACAATCTAAAATAGAAATGTCGGGTTCGCTTCACGCAATTAAAATTTTTATGGAAAAAACAAAAATCAAACAACGCTTCGCCAACGCCGCCGATGCTTTTTTCGCCGATCAAAACTCGATTGAGAATAATCTTGAAAGTTTTAGCGATGAGTCTGTCTTTTCGCCGAAAGAATTTTCAACTGACTTTTCTGCCAAAGCCGATGTCGGATTTAGAATTTTCAAGCAGATTTTTCTATTTTTGCCCGGAGCGTTTTTGCTGTTTTTCTTATCAATCGTCTTGACCGGCTTTCTGGTCTTGCGCCCGCCGGTCGGTGCTGAAAATCACGTTTTATATGGCTTGGCGGTGATGACGATTTCCGCCTTGATGACCTTTTTCGGTCTGGGCGATTGGAGGAAATTAGAACACTTTTCAATTCCTCTCTCAATCGTTTCTTTGGGCGCGATTTTGGGATTTGCGGGAAGTTTATTGTTTGGTCTGGAAAAATTTATATTTTTCGTGGACAGATATGTTATCTATTTCTTTCCGCTCGCTTTGATCGTTCCTTTTTTGGCAAAAGGTTGGGTTGATCGGAAAACGGAAAGTTGAATCTCAAAGAACGATTAGACCTAAAGAGAGAAACGGAATAAAAAGCCTTCGTGCGAAATTTTGCGTGAAGGCTTTTTATTTTTCGTGAAATTGATATAATTCGTGGCAAAATAAAGTTTATGAGCGAAAAATCGGTTGAGACGAAACTTCCCAACAATCTTTTTCAAGGTAAAACGGTAATCGTGACGGGCGCGTCGCGCGGCGTCGGCGCGGCGACGGCTTTGCGATTAGCCGAAGCCGGAGCGAATGTCGTCGTTAATTTTTTATCCAGAAGCGGCGACGCCGAAAATGTGGTCGAAGAATGCTTGAAATGCGGCGTTGACGCGCTTGCCGTGCAGGGCGACGTTTCAGAATGGAGCGCAGCACATAACATTGCAAACAGGACAATCGAACGATTCGGCAAGATTGATTTGCTCGTGTTGAACGCCGGAATTTGGGAAGGCGCGCCGATTGAAGAGATGTCGGAAGAAACTTGGAACAAAGTTTTGAACACGAATCTGAAAGCGGCGTGGGCGATGACAAAAGCGTGTGTGCCTTCGATGAAAAAACAGCCGAACGGTTCAATCGTGCTGGTTTCTTCGACCGCCGGACAGCGCGGCGAAGCGAATTATTCCAATTACGCCGCGTCGAAAGGCGGACAAATTTCATTTACAAAAGCTCTCGCAAGCGAACTCTGCCCGAAAATCCGTGTCAACTGCGTCGCTCCCGGCTGGATCGAAACGGCGATGGTGCGCCCCGTTTTTGAAGACGAAAATTATAAACAATCTGTTATAAAATCAATCCCGCTGCAAAGAATGGCGACGACCGACGACATCGCGCTTTCGATTTGTTTTCTGCTTTCCGATTGGTCGCGCCACATTACAGGTGAAGTTTTAAATATCAACGGCGGCGCGGTTTTGTGCGGATAAGAATTTAGCCGCGAACAGACACGAAAGAACACGAAAAAGAAAAGATGAAATTGTATTAGTTCATTTATTTTAATTCTTTTCTCCGATTTTTCTTTCGTGAATTTGCGTGTTTGTTCGCGGCTAATTGTTTTTCTTCCTTTGCGTCCTTTGCGTTTTTCATTTAATTTCAAAAATAATTGTGAGCGAAAGAAAAATTCCAACCGTGATGAAATTCGGCGGAACGAGCGTGCAGAACACCGAAGCGTTCGCGCGTGTCGCCGAGATTGTCGCCAGTCAACAGAATTCATCGCCGGTCGTCGTTACTTCGGCGATGTCAAAAGTTACGGACGCGCTTTTATTGGCTTTTGACACCGCGAAAAAAGGCGATTTTGAAGCGGCTTTTACTTTGCTCGAACCGCATTTTGAACGTCACAAACAAGTCGCAAAAGATTTAACCGACGAAAATCAGCAAAAGGCATTTCAAATCGAACTCGATTTTGCCCGAAAGGAATTAAAAGATTTACTAATGCGCGCGTCGCGCCGCAGTTTGCCGCTTTCAATGCTTAAAGACGCAATTGTTTCATACGGCGAACAACTTTCTTCGCGCCTTGTGGCGGAAGTTTGCAAGGCGAAAAATCTCAACGCCAGACAAGTTGACGCGCGGCGTTTGATTATTACCGATGAAGAATACGGTTCTGCCGCGCCGATTTGGGACGAAACCGAAAAACTTGTTCAATTGGAATTACAGCCG
>CAXSHW010000145.1:0-6514 GCA_964237245.1 uncultured Pyrinomonadaceae bacterium | reverse complement strand
AACTCGTGATGCGTTTTGAAGAAGAATTCGACATCGAAATTCCCGACGAAGACGCCGAGAAAATTCAGAGCGTGCGCGATGCTTACGCTTACGTCGAACAGCACAAGCAGGCTTAGTTAATGAAAAATGGATATTTGATAATGGATAATGTTTGCTCATTAAATTATCAATTATCCATTTTCAGTTATCCATTAAATTTATGAAACGTCGTGTTGTAGTTACAGGACTCGGATTGGTGACGGCGTGCGGAAACGATGTCGCTTCGACTTGGGCGGCGCTGCTGCGCGGTGAAAGCGGTGTTGACTATATCAAGAAGTTTGACACGGAAAAATATTCGGTCAAAATCGCGGCGGAAGTCAAGGATTTTGATCCTTTAAATTTTCTCGAAAAAAAAGAAGCGCGGCGAATGGGCGCGTTTACGCATTTTGCGGTTGCCGCATCAGATGAAGCAATCAAACACAGCGGACTTGAAATTAATGATTCAAACGCCGAAATGATCGGAACTTATATCAGTTCGGGCATCGGCGATTTTTGGGCGATTGAACGCGAACACGATAAATTGCTTTCAGGCGGACCTGATCGGGTTTCGCCGTTTTTTATTCCACAGTCAATCGTCAATCTCGCTTCGGGAAATGTTTCGATTCGCCACGGTTTGAAAGGTCCGAACACGGCGACGGCGACGGCTTGCGCGGCGGGAGCGCACGCGATTGGCGACAGCTTTCGTTATATCGAACGCGGCGACGCCGACGCGATGGTTTGCGGCGGCGCGGAATCGGCGATTACCCCAATGTCAATCGCCGGTTTTGCCGCGATGCGCGCGCTCTCAACCAGAAACGACGAGCCGAAAAAGGCTTCGCGTCCGTTTGATTTAGAGCGCGACGGTTTCGTCTGCGGCGAAGGCGCGGGACTCATCATTTTAGAAGAATTAGAATTTGCCAAAGCTCGCGGCGCGAAAATTTACGCCGAAATCGTCGGCTACGGAATGAGCGGCGACGCTTTTCACATTACAGCGCCGGACGAAACCGGTTCTGGTCCGCGCCGCGTGATGTTAAAAGCGATGAAAGACGCCGGAATTACGCCGGAACAAGTCGGTTATTTAAACGCGCACGGAACTTCGACGCCTTATAACGACAAGTTTGAAACGATGGCGATCAAACAGGCGTTCGGCGAACACGCTTATAAACTCGCCGTCAGTTCGACCAAATCAATGACCGGACACGCGCTCGGCGCGGCGGGCGGCATCGAAGCGGTTTTTTCCGTCAAAGCTCTGCACGAAAATATTCTGCCGCCGACGATCAATTACGAATTTCCCGATCCTGACTGCGATTTGGATTACATTCCCAACGAAGCGAGAAAAGCAGAAGTCGAATATGTGCTTTCCAACAGTTTCGGGTTTGGCGGAACGAATGCGTGTTTGATTTTCAAACGTTACGACAGTTAATATTTAGTAAACTTTACAAAACCTTGCGACTTTTCGTGATGTTATGAAGTGATTTTTATCTACGGCAAAGAAACAAGGGGCAATGAATAAATCAGACGTTTTTAAGGCTTGGGGAAAAATTCTAACCGGCAGACCGCCATCGCTTTCGATTGAAATAACGCGCGAATGTCCGCTCCGTTGCCCGGGCTGTTACGCTTACGAACCGGAACATCTTCAGGAAATGGGACAAAACCTGCGTTCGGTCAGCGACTACAAAGGCGACGATTTAATTGAAAAAGTTCTCGATTTGGTAAAGGAATATCGTCCGCTGCATCTTTCGATTGTCGGCGGCGAACCTTTGGTGAGATTCCGCGAACTCGGCATTTTGCTGCCGCAAATCAGCAAATTAGGCGTTCATACACAACTCGTAACAAGCGCGGTTAGAGAAATTCCAAAAGCGTGGAACAAGATTGAAAATCTGTCTCTGGTCGTTTCGATTGACGGCTTGCAGCCCGAACACGATGCCAGACGTAAACCGGCGACTTACGAGCGAATTTTGCGCAATATCGCCGATCAAAACATTATCGTTCACTGCACAGTTACCGGACAGACGGCAAATCGTCCCGGATATTACAAAGAATTTCTTGAATACTGGTCGGCGCGTCCCGAAGTCAAAAAAGTTTGGTTCAGCCTTTTCACGCCGCAGATCGGTGCGGAAGGCGAAGAAATTTTGACGCCGAAAGTTCGCGCGCAAGTGATTGATGATTTGGAGGAATTGAAAGGCAAATACCCGAAACTGGAATTGCCGCGCAAAGTCATCGAAGGTTATCGCAAACCGCCGTCGTCGCCCGAAGAATGTATTTTCGCTAGAACGACTCTGAATTTGACAGCGAATCTCGAAAATAAAGTCGTGCCGTGTCAATTCGGCGGAACGCCCGATTGTTCGCAATGCGGCTGTATCGCGTCGGCAGGACTTGCGGCACTCGGCGAATACAAATTATTCGGCGCGATTCCGCTGCGAAAAATCTTCGTCGCTTCCGACAATATCGGTAAAACCGTCAGAAAAGTTTTGAATTAGGCATTATGAAATTAATCGAATATACATTTTGGAAAGATGGCGAATTTTATCTCGGCTATTTGAATGAATATCCCGATTATCAAACACAAGGTTATTCAAAGGAAGAATTGATTGAAAACCTGCAAGATTTGTTAAAAGATTTTGAATCGAAAGAAATTCCTTTTGTCAGAAAAGTCGAACAAATAGTAATCGCCTAATGAAAAGGCGGGATTTGATAAAGCAGCTCGAAGAAATCGGTTGCGTATTGGTTCGGCACGGCGGACGACACGATTGGTATACTAATTTGAAAACCAAACAGTCACAGCCAATTCCGCGAAACAACGAAATTAACGAAAACTTGCGAAATCAATTATTAAAAAACTCTCGGATAATTAATTTATGAAAATCATCGTTTTAATGAAACAGGTTGCCAATAAAGACGCGATTTTGCGGATTGGCAGAGACGAAAAGTGGATTGACGAAGCCGATGTCGCGCATCAGACGAACGAATCTGACGGTTACGCGCTCGAAGAAGCCTTGCGTTTGAAAGAAGCGAAAGGCGAAGGCGAAGTCGTCGTCTGCACTTTGGGCGCGCAGTCGGCGAAAGCGGTTCTGAAAGACGCACTCGCTCGCGGCGCGGATCGCGCGATTCACATCATCAACGAAAGCGAAAATAAATTGTCGCCGTTTCAAATCGCCTCGACGATTGCCGACGCGATTCGTGACGAAAACGCCGATCTGGTTTTCACGGGTTTGCAGTCGGACGACGCGAGTTACGGACAAACCGGCGTGATTTTAGCCGAGCTTTTGAACATTCCGCACGCGACGATTGTTATAGACATTGACCGCTCGAATCTTGAAGGCAGTCTGCGAATCAAACGCGAACTCGAAAGCGGCTGGTATCAATGGTTTTCGTATCAACTGCCCGCGCTTTTGACGATTCAATCGGGAATTTCGCAGATTCGCTACGCGAGTTTGAAGGGAATTATGGCGGCGAAAAAGAAGGAAATCCGCGAAGTTACGCCGACAATTGCCGATTCTGGTTCGTCGCAGAAAATCGAAAAAGTTTACCTGCCGCTGAAAACCAAACAGACGCAAATGCTCGGCGGCGGCGACGTTAGAGTCGGCGCGGTTGAATTGGTCGAAAAATTACGCAATGAAGTTCGGGTTCTTTAGTTATTGATTACTTGCCGAAAACAAAGGCGAATTATAGAATTTCTTACAAAATTATGAGCATTTTAGTTTTCATCGAACATAAAGATTGTCAGTTAAACAAAGCGTCGCTCGAAGCAGTTGCGGCGGCGCAGAGCATCGGCAAAGATTTGAGTTTGAAGGTGACGGCGGTTATTCCGTGCGACAAAGACTGCGCTCTGGCGCAGGAAATCGCGCAGTATGACATCGAAAAAGTTGTCGTTGCGAAAAATCCGAAGCTCGGCATTTACACACCCGACGCTTACGCCGACGCCTGGACGCAGATTATCAAAGAAACGAATCCGCAATATATCGTGATGGCGCACACTTACCAAGTGCGCGATTTCGCGCCGAAAGTTGCCGCGAGATTCGGCAAAGAAGTTGTCGGCGACTGCATTCGCTATACGAATAACGACGGAAAATTGACGTTTACGCGCCGTATTTTTCTCGGTAAACTCGACGCCGACGTAACAATCGAAGGCGACGCGCCGTATTTCGTGACGTTCCAATCGGGCGCGTATCGCGGCGACAACGCGGCGAAAGGCGGAAACGCTTCAATCGAAACGAAGGAAGTCGAAGTCGGCGAACCGCGTATGAAACCCGAAGAACCTTTTCAGGAAGCGAAGGCGACGGTTGATTTGACGAAATCGAACATCATCGTCGCCATCGGTCGCGGCATCAAATCGCAGGAAAATATCGAAAAAGCGCAGCAGTTAGCCGACGCGCTCGGCGCGGATTTAGCCGCGTCGCGCCCGATTTGCGATGCCGAATGGCTGCCGATTGACCGCCAAATCGGTTCGAGCGGTCAAACCGTCGCGCCGAAAGTTTACATCGCGCTCGGAATTTCCGGCGCGATTCAGCACATCGTCGGAATGAAAAATGCCGGAACGATTATCGCTATTAACAAAGACGCGGAAGCGCCGATTTTCGACATCGCCGACTACGGAATTATCGGCGACATCTTCGACGCAATGCCCGTTCTGGTTGAAGAAATCAAAAAGGCGAAAGGTTAGAAGAAGCATCTTTCATATAAAACTCAAAAGAGCGGCGAAAATCTCGCCGCTTTATTATTTTAAAATACGTTTCTTGACAGGCAGACGGTAAAAGTCTTCAAATTCAATTTATGATCATTCATAACGTAGAAGTAATCGGGACGAACGTTGACCATCAAACTCGATGTTCGCACTACAAAAGCGACGTTGACATCATCGCCATCAAATTCAAATGCTGCGAGCAGTGGTTTCCGTGTTACGAATGTCACGCCGAACACACGGCGCACGCGCCCGAAGTTTGGTCAACCGGCGAACGCGAAATGCCTGCCGTTTTATGCGGCAATTGCGGACATCAGCTAACGATTGCGGAATATCTAAAATGCGATTCAATTTGCCCGAAATGCCGCAGCGCATTTAATCCTCGCTGCGCTCTGCATTACAATCTTTACTTTGACAAGGAACTGTTTTCAGTCTAAAAATAGTGATTTGATTTGCCAATTAACCTTTAAGTTCTCAAAAACTTATGTTCCACAAACTCTGCTACGGCGACAATCTGGACATCTTACGCAAGTTCTTCCGCGACGAAACGGTTGATCTCTGCTATATTGATCCGCCGTTTAATTCCAAGCGCAATTACAATCAGATTTACAACAACATCGGGCAGGAAGACCGCGCACAGGCGCAGGCGTTCGTTGATACTTGGACGTGGGACGACCACGCCAACCAGTGTTTCGACGAGATTCTGACGAATAAAAACGGCGTGCAAACCGCGCAAAGTATCGCGCTCATCAACGGTTTGGAGAAAGTTCTCGGCAAAGGCGCGTTGTTCGCCTATCTCGTTTCGCTTGAGCAGTCCGCATCGCCGAGATTCACCGCGCCTTAAAGCCGACGGGTTCGTTTTATCTGCACTGCGACCCGACGGCATCGCAGTGTTGAAATCTTTAACGCAAACAGTTTACCGACCTCCTAAAAGTTGAAAATTATGCACGACGAGATAAAAATTACAGCTAATAAAACTCAGAATGAGGAGTATAAAATTGCCTGCTCTGAGTGCGTAGGAATTACTCGCCATAAGGTTCTCCAATCAATTGATATTAGTGGACATGATGACTATGGAAGTTGGGACTACTTCTTCTATGATAATTTTCAAATCATCCAATGTCAGGGGTGTGATTTTGTATCTTTCCGCAAATGTCATACAGACTCCGAAGATCAAGGTTACGATGATAATGGCGAGCCATTTAATCTGGAAGGAGTCGAAATTTACCCAAGCCGAATTGCCGGAAGACGAAAATTGAATGATTTTTATTTTCTTCCGCGTAATATTCAGCAAATATACAATGAAACTCACAGTGCGCTTTGTAATAAACAGCCTATATTAGCCGTAATAGGTATTAGAGCCTTAGTCGAAACAGTATGTAAAGATAATGGTGCAACAGGCGGAAATTTAGAGCAAAGAATTGATAATTTAGTTACGAAAGGAGTTTTAACAAAGCAAAATGCAGAACTTTTACATGGTTTGAGAATTTTGGGAAATGAAGGCGCACACGAAGTAAAAGTTCAAGATGAAAAAACTCTCGGTTTAGCAATGACGGTTGTGGAACAATTATTAAACAATGTGTATATTCTTCCCGCAATTACTGCAAAACTTCCTAAGCGTGGAGGCACTGCACCTGCTGGCACAGTTGTTCCATAAAGAATTATGAATCATAGTAGCCAATCGTTTGAAACGCCGCTGGATCGGAATGAAAATCACTTATCAATCAATAGCGCTGATTTTGAAACGTAGTCATCGAAGATGACGAACAATATAGCCTAGTGCTAAGTAACATTAGTTTTTAGAATTACATTTTC
>CAXSHW010000144.1:0-6532 GCA_964237245.1 uncultured Pyrinomonadaceae bacterium | reverse complement strand
TTGTTTTCACGCTTCAAATTTTAATCAAATTTATACTTTTGAGAAAGTCCTATCTCAGACAAAAACAATTTGAAATTTGAAATGCGGAATTCAAAAAGATGCAAAGCAAAACTGAAAATCAAATGAAACAAACTGTCCAGCGCGTTTCGTCCGGCGCGGACGAGCCGAAAACGCTGGCGGAATTGTTTTTAAAAGCCGCCGCAAAATACAATCGCGGCGATGCTTTGAATTTCAAAAAGGACGGAAAATGGCGAGCGATTTCTTCAGATGAAATGATTTCGCGCGCCGAAAACGTCGCGCTCGGACTTTACGCGCTCGGCTTGCGCGGCGGAGATGCGGTCGCGCTGCTCGCGGCGAATTCGCCTGAATGGACTCTGACCGACGCGGGCTGTCAATTTGCCGGAATAGTTGACGCGCCGATTTACACGACGCTCGCGCCGAATGCGGTTGAATACATTGTAAAAGATTGCGGCGCGAAAGTTTTTTTTCTGGAAAATAATGCGACGTTTGAGCGCGTTAAAAGAATTTTGCCCGCCTGTCCGACAATTGAAACACTCGTATTTTTTGATTTCGCCGGAGTGGAAATCGAAAACGCTATGTCGCTCGAAAGATTAGAAGAAAGCGGCGCGAAATTGAGGGAAGAAAAGCCGAATTTAATCAGTGAATTGATACATTCAATCGCGCCGCGAGATGTCGCCACGCTGATTTATACGTCCGGCACGACGGGCGAACCGAAAGGCGTAATGCTGACGCACGAAAATTTAATCGCCAATGTCCTTAACGGCGGCGCCGCTTTCAACTCGACGGAAAATGACGTTCCGCTTTCGGTTTTGCCTCTCTCGCACGTTTTCGAGCGGTCGGGAATGTATTATTACATTTTCAACGGAATGGCTGTCCATTATGCCGAATCAATCGAAAAAGCGGCGGACAATCTGCGCGAAGTTTCGCCGACGATTTTCGTCGGCGTGCCGCGAATCTTTGAAAAAGTTTATGCGAGAGCAAAAGTTAAAGCCGCGCAGAAAAGTCCGATTAAGGAAAAGATTTTTGATTGGGCAATCGAGGTCGGAAAAGAATACGCTCGAAAAACCGAATTCAAACAGCCGATTCCGCGTCTTTTAGCCGTCAAATACAACATCGCCGACCGCATTGTTTTCTCAAAGCTGCGCGAATTTTTCGGCGGTCGTCTGCGCTGTTGCATTACGGGCGGCGCGGCGCTTTCGGATGACATTTATTTGATTTTTACGGGCGCTGGAATTTCGATAATGCAGGGCTACGGTTTGACGGAAACCGCGCCGGTCATTACAACTAACACGCCGCTCGACACGCGCCTTGGAACAGTCGGAAAAACGATTCCGAATGTAAAAATTCGCACGGCGATTGACGGCGAAATCGAAATTTCGGGTCCGAACGTAATGCTCGGCTACTACAATAAACCCGAAGCGACACGCGAGGTTTTTACCTCCGACGGCTGGTTCAAAACCGGCGACATCGGCACGATTGATAAAGACGGTTTTTTGAAAATCACCGACCGCAAAAAGGAACTTTTCAAAACTTCCGGCGGCAAATACATCGCGCCTTCGCCGATTGAGCAGATGATTTTAGGTTCGAGATTCGTCAGCCAGGTTGTTTTAGTCGGGAACGGACGAAAGTTTCCCGCCGCTTTAATCGTGCCTAATTTCGACCAGCTCAAAAATTACGCGCGGCTTAAAAATTTAGACATTTTAACTGAAGCAGAATTTTGCTCGCACCCGCGCATTATAAATTTGATTGAAAGACAAGTTGCCGAGTTGACCGAAAATCTCTCGCAGTATGAAAAGGTAAAGAAAATCGGCTTGCTCGAAAACGAATTAACCGTCGAAGGCGGAGAATTAACTCCGACTTTGAAAGTCAAACGGCGTGTTGTTGACGAAAAATATCACGGGATTATCGAGGAAATTTATTCGGACGCGGAAAAAGAAAAACCGTGATCGAATTCCTTTGTTCACGCTTTTGACTTCAGTTTATAGAAGTTTAGTAAAGAATTCTTGTTCCAAGACCGCTAGTTACCGAACCTATGCCGCCGCGAATAGAACCGGTTGCAATCTCTAAAACGGTTTGACCGATGCTTTTTTTCGTTTTGCCGACTTGAACAATATCATAAGGCTCAAGCGCTACATCTTTCTGTTCTCCTTTTTTGATAAGATCATAGTTGGCGCTAATTACTTCTCTGTCTTTGGAGTTAGCTTTAAGTCGGTAAATTTTTATGTCTTTTGTTTGCGCGTCTCTATTAACGCCGTTGACTTTAGCGATTGCGTCCATCAAAGACAAACCGCCTTCTTTTAAATAAATTCCCTGCGGTGCAATAACTTCACCCGTGACATAGACGGGCGAGGCTTTCTGCACGACGATTACATCACCGGGATAAATTACCGGATTGGCTTCTTCCAGACCTTGTTTTACGTTACTCAGACTATACAAACGTGATGGAACATCCGCAGCGTTATCGGATTTTGCCACCCAGTTGCTTTGTTCGCTTTGATCTGAACACAGCGGCGGTTGGGTGCGGAAAACTTGTATCATTCCGCCTGCGTCCCCGGTTACGCCGCCTGCGACAGCAAGTAACTCAATTAAAGTTGAATTACGTCTTAAATCAACTTGCATCGGTTTCTGCACTTCGCCATAAATAGATGCGGGCGGACGGCTTTTGCGTTCGGTGACGCTGACGCTGATTTGCGGGTTTTTCAGATATTTTGATAAAAGCTGCGTTACATCAGTGCGTAATTCTTTTTCCGTGCGACATTTTGCATAAACCGATTTGTCGAAAAACGGAACTTGAAACTTGCCGTCTTCGTCAATCGTCGCCACAAAATCAAATTGCGGCTCGCCCAAAACTTTTGTCGTTATTACGTCGCCGGGTCCGACTAAATATCCCGCGTGTTCCTCAGGCGAAACGGCTGTTTTTAAAGCCGCGTCAACGGTTTCCTGACCGATAACGAATTGCGAAAAACATAATGTAAGGACAAAAAATAATAAAACTCTTACTTTCATAAAAAACCTCAAAACTTTAAATTTCTTTCCCAGCAAAGGATAGCTTAGTCGCGTCTTTGATTCAACCTCGCGCTCGAACGGTTGCCAGCTATGATTTTAGATTTTAGATTTTGGATTATTGGTTTGTAGTTAGCGACATCTACTCAAAACGACAAACAATGAACAAATAATCTTTTCTAATCTGAAATCCAAAATCTAAAATCCAAAATCATTTGACAGAGACGGCACGCGCCGAGTAATTTCAAATTGAAACTCTTTTTTATTCATTCCGAAACTTTAGAAATGAAGCTGTTTCCCGAAAAAAATCAAGCCGATGAAAGACTCTGGTATTTGCGGCGACCGCTGCAACTGCTGGCGGATGTCGCGGTTTTGTGCGCGGCGTTTTTTCTGGCTTATTTGTTTCGCTTCGATTTTCAAATTGATGAATACTATCTCGACAACGCGCTGAATCAGCTTCCGTTTGTCGTTTTCGTTCAGTTCGCGTCGCTTTTTGTCTTCGGCGCGTATTCGATTATTTGGCGCTACGTCAGTCTCGAAGACATCAAAGCATTCTTGAAAGCCGCGTTCGTCTCCGGCGTCGTTTTGATTTTAGTCAGATTGCTGCTCGCGCCCGAACGATTTATTCGCTGGCAAGTTCCGCTTTCGATTATTCTGCTCGACACGATTTTCGCTTTCGCCGGATTGCTCGGACTGCGCGTTTTGCGGCGATTCGTTTATGAAGTTTCGGAAAAGCGCTCGTTTCAAATCGGCAAACGGCGCAAAATCCCGAAGTCAACTTTAATTATCGGCGCGGGCAGACTCGGCGCGGCGACCATCAAGGAAGTTTTAGGACGCGCCGACACCGAACTTGATGTTAAAGGTTTTGTTGACGACGACCGGCGCAAAAAAGGCGGAAGCGTCGGCGGTGTGAAAGTTTTAGGCACGACCGACGACTTGGCGCGACTTGCCGACGAATTTAATATCAATGAAGTCGTTTTGGCGATTGACCAGAAAAACAGCAAAGATATTCGCCGCATTCTGGACATTTGCCGCCGGATTCCGGTCAAAGCGCAGATTGTGCCGAGTTTGAACGAAATCGCGCACGGACGAGTTTCGGTCAGCCGCATCCGCGACGTGCAAATCGAAGACCTTCTCGGACGCGAACCGGTCGAACTCGACGACAAAAATCTGCACGAATTTCTGACCGGCAAAACGGTAATGGTCACGGGCGCAGGCGGCTCAATCGGTTCGGAACTCGTTCGTCAAATTACCGATTTCAGTCCTCGATTGCTTCTCTTAGTTGAAAGAACCGAATTCGCGCTTTTCCAAATTGAGCGCGAACTACTTAAAAATTTCCCCGAAACGAAATTTAATCCGCTTCTCGCTGACATATCTGACGAGGCGCGAATGCGCGAGATTTTCGCCGAATATAAACCCGAAGTCGTTTTCCACGCCGCCGCGCACAAGCACGTTTCCCTGATGGAAATAAATCCGACCGAAGCGATAAAAAATAATATTCTGGCGACGAAATTAATCGGTGAACTCGCGGGCGAATCGGGCGTGAAGGATTTCGTGCTGATTTCGACTGACAAAGCCGTCAATCCAACCAGCATAATGGGCGCGTCAAAACGCATCGCCGAAATTGTTTTGCAAGACTTGAATCGAATTTTTTCGACTAATTATATGGCTGTGCGTTTCGGCAATGTGCTTGGTTCGACCGGCTCGGTGATTCCGATTTTCCGCGAGCAAATACAAGAAGGCAAAGCGGTTACAGTAACCGACCCGCAAATGACGCGCTATTTTATGACGATTCCCGAAGCGTCGCAATTGGTTCTGCAAGCGGGAGCGCTCGGCGCGGGCGGCGAAATTTTTATTCTCGATATGGGCGAGCCGGTCAAGATTTTAGACCTCGCCGAAGATATGATTCGGCTTTCCGGTTTGCAGCCTTACGAAGACATTGACATTGTTTTTTCCGGTGTCAAACAAGGCGAAAAACTTTTTGAAGAACTTGAAATCACGGGCGAAAATCTTTTGAAAACCGAACATCCGAAAATTTTCATCGGCAAAATCGCCACGTATTCTTCGGAAGAAGTCGCAATTATTTTGAATAATTTTCGCCAAGCCGTCGAGGAAAATGACCGCGCGAAAATTCGTCATCTGTTCAATTATTTTCTGCCCGAAGCGACAATCATCGAAGCAAATAACGACGAATCGAAGCTAAAGGAAATTAAACCGGTTTCGCCGGAAAATTTACTCAAAACTCATTCCGCGCTCGAAACTTAAACTCAAAAACCTTAAAATGAATTTATGGCGATTTTAGTGACCGGCGGCGCGGGTTATATCGGCAGCGTCGCCGTCGAAGATTTGATTAACAAAGGCGAGACGGTCGTCGTTTTAGACAATCTTGTTTACGGACACAAACAGGCAGTCAGCGAAAACGTCGTTTTCTACGAAGGCGACATCGGCGATAAAGATTTACTTCGCAGAATTTTAAGCGAAAATGAAATCGAAGCGTGCATGCACTTTTCGGCTTACGCTTACGTCGGCGAATCAGTCGAAAAACCGCAGATTTATTACGAAAATAATTTCGCGCAAACGTTAAAACTGCTTGATGTTTTAATCGAAAACAACGTCAAAAAATTCATCTTTTCATCAACCTGCGCGACTTACGGCGAGCCGCAATACGTTCCGATTGACGAAAAACATCCGCAATCGCCGACGAGTCCTTACGGCTGGTCGAAATTTATGGTCGAACGCGCACTTAGCGATTACGACACGGCTTACGATTTGAAATATGTCGCGCTGCGTTATTTCAACGCCTGCGGCGCGTCCGAACGTTGCGGCGAAGACCACAATCCCGAAACGCACTTAATTCCGCTCGTTTTATTTACGGCGCAGGGAAAACGCGATTCGATTTCGGTCTTCGGCGACGATTACCCGACGCCTGACGGAACTGCCGTCAGAGATTACATTCACATTTCCGATTTGAGCCAGGCGCATCTGCTCGCGCTCGAATATTTGAGAAAGGGCGGAAATTCCGAATTTATCAATCTCGGAAACGGAAACGGCTATTCGGTCAAAGAAGTCATCGCAGCCGCCCGCAAAGTTACGGGCAAAAACATCGAAACGAAAATCGTTGAACGCCGCGCCGGTGATCCGTCGCGCTTGGTCGGCGATTCAACAAAAGCACGCGAAGTTTTAGGCTGGAATCCGCAATTTCCCGAAATCGAAAAAATCATCGAAAGCGCGTGGGCGTGGCACGAAAAGCATCCGAACGGTTACGAATAAATTTATGACGCAAACAAAATTAACGAAAAATAGAATCTCAAAAAAAGCCGCGAGTTTTACCGAATCGGTGATCCGCGAAATGACGCGCGAGGCGATGAAATACGGCGCGGTCAATCTCGGACAAGGTTTTCCTGATTTCGCCGCGCCCGAAGATATTAAACAAAAAGCGATGCAGGCGATCAGCGACGATTTTAATCAATACGCGATAACGTGGGGCGTGAAATCGTTTCGTGACGCG
>CAXSHW010000143.1:1867-6974 GCA_964237245.1 uncultured Pyrinomonadaceae bacterium | reverse complement strand
CGACGCGAAAGGTCGCTGCGATTTGAAAATTTACCTCTGGTCGCCTGAAGGTTTTGAGGCTGAAAAGGAAAATCAGCCGAGTCTTTTCGGCGAATAACAGAAAGTTTTGGAAATTTTATTTTTTCATTGGAAATGCAAAGTATTTTCGGTGTATGCTTAATGGTTAAAGTTTGGAGCGGAAGTCTTTTCCAAAACGCAAATAGCACGGTTTATGAGAAGCGATTCTTTCGGTTTCAAATCTGATTATATTTAGAATTTATTTTAAGACGGATATTTATAAAAATGGCATTTAAGTCTTTATTTAGTTTATTTTCCAGCGATTTGGCGATTGATCTCGGCACGGCAAACACGCTTGTTTACGCGAAAGGTCGCGGCATCGTCGTCAGCGAGCCTTCAATTGTCGCAATCAATAAAGTTACCAATCAAGTCGAAGCCGTCGGGCGCGACGCCAAAGAAATGCTCGGCAGAACGCCGGGAAATATCGTGGCGATTCGTCCGATGAAAGACGGCGTGATTGCGAATTTTGAAGTTACCGAAAAAATGCTCCAGCATTTTATTCGCAAGGCGCACAACGGAAAAAGTTGGGTTCGCCCGCGCGTCGTGATCGGCATTCCGTCTGAAATTACGCAGGTTGAACGCCGCGCCGTCGAAGATTCGGCGTATCGCGCCAAAGCGTCGGAAGTTTATCTGGTCGAAGAAGCGATGGCGGCGGCAATCGGCGCGGGTTTGCCGATTACCGAGCCGCACGGAAATATGGTCGTTGACATCGGCGGCGGAACGACCGACATTGCCGTTATTTCGCTTTCCGGCATCGTTTATTCACGCGCAGTTAGAGTCGCGGGAAACGAAATGGACGAAGCGATTACGCAGTTTATCAAACGCAAATACAATCTGCTGATCGGTGAACGCACGGCGGAAGCGATTAAAATCGCGCTTGGTTCGGGTTTTCCGCTCGAAGAACCTTTGACAATGGACGTGCGCGGCAGAAATTTAATCGAAGGAATTCCGAAGACGATTACGATTACCGACGAAGAAATCCGCGAAGCGCTGTCCGATTCGGTGGCAACGATTATCAACGCCGTCCGCGTCGCGCTCGAACGCACGCCGCCGGAGCTTTCAGCCGATATTGTCGAACGCGGAATTGTGATGACCGGCGGCGGCGCTCTGCTCAAAAATCTTGATAAACGCCTGATGATTGAAACCGGATTGCCGGTCGTTATTGCCGATGACCCGCTTTCGAGCGTCGTGCTTGGAACGGGCAAAATGCTTTCGGATTTCGAGCTTTTGAAGCGAGTTAAATGGGATAATTCTTTAATGACGGGAAGTTAAATTAGTGAAGAGTGAAGAGTGAAAAGTGAAAAATTAAATCATTCACTTTTCCGCTTTTCACTTTTCACTTTTCACTAAAGAAAATGGCGGAAAGAAGTCAGCAGGAAGTTTGGAGATTAGCGCCCTGGCTAATGATTTCTCTGCTTTTGTTTAATTTTATTTTAATGGCTTTCGACGCTAAAACCGGCTCGCAGGAAAGAGTAATTCGCGTCTGGGCGGAAGTTGCCGCCGATTTTGTTCAATCTCCCGTAACTACTCTTAGTTCTTCGGTGAACAATTATTTTCAATCAATTTCTACGCTGCGAACCGCGCAAAGCGAGAATGACATTCTCAAACAGCGTATTCAGAAACTCGAAATCGAAGTTAAACAAAATGAAGACTTAGCATTTGAGACCAGCCGGCTGAAATCTTTGCTCGAACTAAAAGAGCGAGCGCCGTATGATATTCTTCCGGCGCAAATAATCGGGCGCGATCCATCGGCTTGGTTCGATACTTCGATTATCAATCGCGGAAGTCTCGACGGCGTGAAATTGAATATGCCGGTCGCTACCAACGGCGCGTTAGTCGGCAGAGTAATCGCCGTCAGCCCGCTGACAGCGCAGATTGCTTTGATAACCAAAGACAAATCGGGTTTAGGCGCGGTTATCGGCGAAGTCAGCAATTCCAACGCGCTCGGCGTCGTTACCGGAAACGGCAAAAAGGAAATTCTCGAAATGGGTTATGTGCCGGGCAGCGTGGAAGTTCAAACAGGCGAAACTGTTTACACGACCGGACAGGACGGAATTTATCCGGCGGGTTTGAAGTTAGGAGAAATCGTCGAAGTGCGTTCGGGTTCGGCAACTACGCCGCACCAGATTTTCATCAAACCGAGCGCGAATCTTTACGCGATGCAGGAAGTCGCCGTGCTGCTCTATGAGCCGCCGCCGCGTCCCGAATACGATAAATCTTTGCCGAATGTCATCAAAGATGAAAAAGGCGCGAAAAAATCTTCACGATAATTTTTTGACAGCTAGATGGAACAGGTAAAAATCACAGTCGCTTTGATTATCGCAGTATTGCTTCAGTGGACACTTCGCAACGTCGCTGAACCTTTCGTCTATATTGATTTTCCGCTCATAATCATCGTTTATGCCGCGCTCCAGCGAAATTCGTTCAAGGCGTTATTTTACGGCACGGTCGCAGGCATCGCCGTTGACGCTTTGAGCGGCGGATTGCTTGGGGCAAACGGTTTTTCTAAAACATTGATCGCCTATATAGTTTCGGAGATTGTGCGCCGCGTATATTTGGACAACTTGCTGCTCAGAATTCCCGTCATAGCAGGTGCTTGCGTGCTGAACAATTTAGTTTATTACGGTATGCATCGTCTTTTAGGGCAAGAACCCGCCGCGCCGCTCGTAGTTACGATAGCTTATTCGCTCATCGGAACGACCGTCGCCGGAACAATCATTTACTTGCTTTTAGACAATTTTTTTGTGGAAAATGTAAAGGCGCGCAAACGCGATGTTTTTGCCCAGCGCAGGCAAACCAGGCGGCGTAATCCGATTCGTTTGGGCAGCAGAAGGTAGATTAACGGTAAGTGCTGAACGGTAAAAAGTAAATTCCTTACTTTCGCTCACCACTTATCACTTACCGTTTAGCACTAAGTAAATGAAGTTATACGACCAAGCGCAAAATCTAGCGACCAGAGTTGGAACAATTCAAGTTTTTGCTTTTGTTCTGCTGACGATTCTCGGAGTTCGACTCTATTATCTGCAAATCGTCAAAGGCGAGTATTACAGCGAAAAGGCTGAAAATCAGCGGATTCGGCTGATTCCGATTCCCGCGCCGCGCGGAGCGATTTTTGACCGCAACGGCAAAATTCTCGTTGATTCGCGCCCGACTTACAACGTAACTCTGTCAAACGAGCCGATTAAAAAAATTGATGTCAGCGACCGCGTGGACGATTACGCTCAAGGTTTGGGCGTTGACCGTCAGTTCGTCGTCGAACGTCTTAATTTCATAAAAAAGCAGCCTGAATTTGAGACTCTGGTTTTGAAGGAAAACGCCACGATTCAAGATATAACCTGGGTCGAATCGCACGCTCTCGAATACCCGGAACTGCGCGTTGAAATTCAGCCGCAGCGTTTTTATCCGCTCGGAAAAGTTTTGGCGCAAGTTCTCGGTTACGTCGGTGAAATCAGTCCGAAGCAACTCGAAAAACCTGAAGTTAAGGAAAAAGGTTTTCGTCCCGGCGATATTGTCGGCAAAGGCGGACTCGAACAGTATTACGACGAATTCCTGCGCGGAAAACCCGGTTATCGAAAAGTTTTAGTTGACAGTCGCGGGCGCGTTCAGGATGAACTCGAAGTAGTTCAACCGCAAGCCGGACAAGATTTGGTTTCGACGATTGACCTTGATTTGCAGATGGAAGCGGAAAAGCAACTTGCCGATTCCACAACCAAGCGCGGAACAATTATTTCGCTTGACCCGAATAATGGCGAAGTTCTGGCAATGGCGTCCGCGCCTTCATTTGACCCAAACGTTTTCGTCAGTCGAAGCACGACGCCGGAAGGTCGCCAGGAAATCAAGCAGTATTCAAATCCCGAAGAAGACCGTCCGCTGCTTAATCGCGCGATTCAGGGACGTTATCATCCGGGTTCGACGTGGAAAATTCCCGAATCTGTCGCCGCTCTTCAGCAAGGCGTGATTTCGGTCGGGCATTCCAATATCGTCTGCGGCGGCGGTATTCAAATCGGCAACCGATTTACGCGCGACACGAGCGGCAATCATGGAACGCCCGATTTGCCGTCGGCGATTACACATTCCTGCGACGGATATTATTATCGTCTGGCTTTGAAAATGAAACTGCAAGGCTTGATTGATATGGTCGAAATGTTCGGTTATGACAAGCCGAGCGGAATTGATCTGCCGAACGAAAAAGTCAGCCACACACCGAAATACTTCGCGCCGTATATTGAAAAGCGCGATGGAAAATGGAACGATATTGAAACGGTTTTCGCAGCCATCGGGCAGGTTACGGTTGATGTAACGCCGATTTCGATGATTCGCGCCGTCGCCAGCGTCGGCGTGCAGGGCAGAATGTATGTGCCGCATTTATTGAAAGAATTTAAGGCAATCGGCGCAATCGGCGAAGAAGGCGATAAAAATTACGTTCCGGCTCGCGCCGCGTTCGGATTTACCAACACCGAACCGAAAATTATCGAGATGACACCCGAACAAAACGCTTATGTTTTGAAAGGAATGTGGGGCGTCGTTAATAACGGCGGCACTGCCGGACGCATCAAAATGGCGAATTGGGAAATTGCCGGAAAAACCGGAACGGCGCAAAACTCGGCAATCGGTTCGGGCGGCGCGAAAGATCACGCCTGGTTTGTTTCATTTGCTCCGGCTTACAAACCGGAAATCGCCGTTATCGCCCTGATTGAAAATTCCGGTTTCGGCGCTGCAAACGCCGCGCCCGCCGTCAAAGGCGTCTATGAAGCGTATCTGGCAAAAAATCACCCGAATCTGATGAGCGGACAACAGGTGGCGATGAAATAGCAATTACGAATTTCAAATTACGAATTAAGAATGTTAGAAATTTTTTCGTAATTCGTAATTTGAAATTCGTAATTTGAAATTCGTAATTGATTTATGGTTGCAATTTTAGAAAAACGCAGTTTTAGAGATTTCGATTGGCTGTTGGCGATTTTGGCTGTTGCTATCGTCAGTTTCGGCGTGTGGCAAATCTACAACGCGCAGCCGACGGAAAACTACTGGTCAAAACAAATTATCGGGT
>CAXSHW010000143.1:0-1857 GCA_964237245.1 uncultured Pyrinomonadaceae bacterium | reverse complement strand
TTAGGTATCGCGTTGGTGGCTATGCTTGCAGTCGCCTTTACAGATTATCGCCGAATTGTTGACGCCGCGCCGTTTTTCTACGGGTTGGGATTATTTCTGCTCATTTTGGTTCTCGTTCCGGGCATCGGAATGAAAATCAACGGTCAGCAATGTTGGATAAGAGTTCCGCTCGTCGGACAATTTCAACCGTCTGAATTCGTCAAAGTTCCGGTTATTTTGATGCTTGGTAAATACTTCGGCTCGCGCAAGGACGGAACTCTGAAATTAAAAGAATTAGCGATTGGCGCATTAATTCTGGCAGTTCCGCTCGGCTTGATATTGCTCGAACCGGATATGGGACAATCAATAACTTATTTTCCGATTCTCGCCGTTGTTTTATTTCTTTCAGCGATTAAAATACGATATGTAATTTTAACTATCGTCGCTGTTGCGATTATGATGCCTGTCGGCTACTGGGTCGGCGTCAAAACCGGAAAACTAAAAGGCTATAAAAAAGAGCGGATAGACGTTATAATTGACCCGGAAAGCGCAGACCCGCGCGGTTTCGCTTATCATACGATTCAATCAATGATTACGGTCGGAAAAGGCGGATTATCGGGAATCAAAGGCGAAACCGAAACTTCGCAGAGCGTTTTGAAATTTTTGCCCGAACCGCACTCGGATTTTATCTTTGCGGTAACGGCGGAAAATACCGGATTTATCGGCTGCGTTTCGCTGCTTCTGGCTTATGCGCTGCTTTTATCGAGGCTCATCAGCGGCGCCAGGCAAGCGCCCGACCGCGCCGGAATGATTGTAATAATGGCGATTGTCGGAGAATTGGCTTTTCAGACTTTTATGAACATCGGAATGACGCTCGGATTTTTGCCGGTCATCGGTGTTCCGCTGCCTCTGATGAGCGCCGGGCTTTCGGCAGTTCTGGCGACCTTTATCGCTATCGGTTTCGTTATCAGCGTAAAAATGCGACGTTTTGTCAACTAAGAGGTTTTTAAGAATATGGCGAGAGAAATAAAAAGAATTGTAACGACGGAGGTCGAATCGGTTTCAGCTAAAAAGAACGGTGTTTGGAAATTTATCTGGCTTCCGACCGCGCTGCTGCTGGCTTTATCGGCGGGCGGTTTAACCGGCGTTCTGGCTTCATATTACTTGAATAATTCTCACTATACGACGGAAGTTTCGGCGCTTGCCACGTATCGTCCGCCGCAGGTTACGACGATTTACGCCGACGACGGCGAGACGGTTTTAGCCGAATTTGCGCTCGAAAAACGCATTCCGATAAAAGAGCAGGACATTCCGAAAACGGTTGAAGACGCGATAATCGCGGTCGAAGACTATAAATTTTACGATCATATCGGCATTGACCCGTATCGAATCGTCGGCGCGGTTTTCAAAAACATCACGACCGGACGAACCGAAGGCGCGTCAACCATTACGCAGCAGCTTGCCAAAAATCTTTTTCTCAGCCGCGACCAGACTTATTCGAGAAAAATCAACGAATGGATGGTCGCGCTGCAAATCGAGCGTTTATATACAAAACGGCAAATTCTCGAAATGTATATGAACTACGTTTTTCTCGGCGCTGGTTCTTACGGTTTTGAAGCCGGCGCGCGGACGTATTTCGGGAAATCTCTGAAAGATTTAAATCTCGAAGAAGCCGCTCTGCTCGCGGCGATTCCGAAATCGCCCGAATACTCGCCGACTCGCAATATCGAAAAGGCGAAAATGAGGCGCGATATTGTGCTTGACCAGATGGCGAAGTATTTCCCCGATAAGTATTCGCAAGCCGAAGTTGACGCCGCCAAAGCAAAGCCGATTAAATTAGCGGACACGGCTTATTATCAATCGCTTCCGAAATCAACC
>CAXSHW010000142.1:0-7007 GCA_964237245.1 uncultured Pyrinomonadaceae bacterium | reverse complement strand
AGGATGTCCCGGCGTTTTTGAATGAAGCTGCCGAAAATTTTTAATCTCATCGAGCGGCAAATCATAACCCGTCAAATGCAGCAGCGAATACAGCAGCATCGAACCGTGTCCGGCGGACAATAAAAACCTATCGCGGTTAAACCACTTCGGATTTTTCGGATTGTAGCGCATAAACTTCGTCCACAAAACATAAGCCGCCGGAGCCATTCCGAGCGGCAAACCCGGATGCCCCGATTCCGCCTTCTGCACAGCGTCGAGCGACAATGTTCGGATAGTGTTGATGCAAAGTTGATCTAAATTTTGTTTGGTTTTTGGCGCAGTCATAATTTTTATTTTTCAATTAGTAGTTTATAAAATTTTTCGTGTCTTTTTCTTGCCTTTTGATAAATCGCGTGTCGCTTTTTATCAAAATTAAATTCTTTACCTTTCGGCGTTTCGATTTTTTCGATGCTTTTTATTTTGCCAATATTTTCGAGCGCAAGCAAAACCGCGCCGCGGCTTGAGGCTTCGCGCACGTTGGGCAGCGACATATTTTGTGCGAGAACGTCGCAAATGATTTGCGTCCAAACGGGCGATTCGCGCAATGCCCCGCCGGAAGCGATAATTTCGCGGATTTTGACAATGGCGTTTAGTTGGTCGTAGATTTCGGCAAAGCGATAGGCGACCGATTCGAGCGCGGCTTGCGTGATGTCAATCGTATCGGTGGCGGATTTCAACCCTAAAATCGAGCCGTGCGCGTCTTCGTGATAGCCGGTGCTGCGTTCGCCCGCGAGAAACGGCAGGAACGTTAATCCGTGCGAATCGGGAATGCGTTGTTCGATTTCCGTTTCGATTTCATCGTCCGTTCCCGTTAATTTTAAGTTGTCCTTCAGCCAGCGATAAAGTCCGCCGCCATCGCTCAATGCGCCGCCGATGATGATGCGTTTTCGGTCAACGCGGTAACACCATAACCCGCCCGGAATTCGCTTTGGCACTTCGCCCGCGAAAGCGACGCGCGTCGCGCCCGAAGTTCCGATCATCAGCGCGGCTTTCGATTTTTCGACACAACCCGCGCCGATGTTGTTCGCCGCGCCGTCGCCGATTGCCGGAAACCATTTTGCGTCTTTTAAACTTTTCCAGCGTTTTGCATAAGTTTCGCTCAGTTGAAAGGTTTGCGCGTCTTCAGCGACAATTTCGGGTAGATTTTTATGTTCGAGTTTCAAAAAATTCAGTAATTCTTCATCCCAAACTGATTTGCGAATATCAAAGATTCCCGTTCCCGAAGCCATCGAAACGCTCGTTGCCGTTTCACCGAAAATTTTGAGCGAAAGATAGTCGCTGAACGAAAGCCATTTCGCGGTTTGTTTGAAAATCGCCGGTTGGTCGCGGCGCAGCCACAAAAGTTTTGCCGTCCAGTAACTCGAATGAAATCTCGCGCCAGTGCGGTTGTGAATTTTGCTTTCTTCTAAATTCCGCCGCAACACGGCAACGTATTTTCTGCTTCGCGTGTCTGCCCAACCGAAAACTTTGGTCGTCGGTTTGCCGGATTTATCAATTCCAATCAGGCTGTGCCAGAACGACGAAGCGGCGACGTATTCGATTTTGCCGTTGAGGTTTTTTGTTTTTTTCAGAACATCGTTAATTGCTTCAACGACTTGCGAAAAGGCTTCGTCGGCGTCAATTTCCGCGCCGCCGTCTTCGGTCATTTTCAATTGCCGCTCGTTTTTGACCATCGTCGCTGGCAAAACGTTTCCCGCAAAATCATACAGCGCGGCTCGCACGCTCGATGTTCCAATGTCTAAAGCTAAAATGAATGATGTTTGCAAATTTTTTTTTATTGTTAGAAATTTTCGATAAGTTTAGCCGAATTTACCCGGTAAATAAAGAATTTGACTTAAATAATTTGTCTTTCGACTTTTGTCTCTTTGCGTCGTCGGGTCTTTTTGATAGTTTAAATTTCTGGAAAGGGAAAATTAACCGATGACTGAACAAACAAATAAGCCGCCGAAGCTCGAAAAAACCGCAAACGGCGACATTAACACAAATTCTCTGGCAGATTTGCTCGAATGGTTTTTGAATTTTGACCGGAAAGTTGGAATTGTCAGAAGCCCGCAGGTCGAAGAGCTTTTTCAGTGGAAACAACAGGATGATAAAGTTCACGGCGTCGAAATTTATCCGTTTGAAAACGCCGAAGCGCGTTTCGCCATCGGCATTTTTCAGGCTCTGGGCGAAAACGATTCCGAAGAAAAATTGCAAAATTGGATTACGGAAGTTCTTCAGGCGCTCGGCGAAGCCAAACAAACCAATGAAGATATTGCGAAAAGCTACAAACTAAACCAAAGCCAATCGCACGTCGAACAAGCAAATCAAATTCCGTCGAACACCGAAAAACGTCTCTATTTAACAAGTTGCTGGCTCGAATCACTCTGCACGGCGGAGACGAGATTTTTGGGTTGGATTTATCAGGAACTTTACGGCAAGCCGTTTCAACCGGTCTAAAATTTTAAATTCCAGATTCCAAATTCCAGATTAGTTTTGCTTTTAATCTGGAATCTGGAATCTGGAATCTGGAATCTACTATCTGGCGAATGTATTGCACTGGCTGATTTGTCCTGATTGGAAACCTTGATTGAACCAGTGCGTTCTTTGCGCCGCAGAGCCGTGCGTAAATGTTTCCGGCACGACATAACCTTGCGCCTGTTTTTGAATGTTATCGTCGCCGACAGCCGACGCAGCCTTCATCGCTTCTTCGACATCGCCCGCTTCGAGCATTCCTTTTTGCTTGACGTAATAACCCCAAACGCCCGCGTAACAGTCGGCTTGTAATTCGAGCAACACGGAAATTTGGTTGGCTTGCGCTTCGCCCGCTCGCTGTTCGGCTGCATTTACTTTATCCATTGTTCCAAGTAAATCTTGAACGTGATGCCCGATTTCGTGCGCGACGACATAGGCTTGCGCGAAATCGCCCGGCGCACCGAATCTGCGTTTTAATTCGTCGAAAAACGCGAAATCAAGATAGAGCTTGCCGTCGCCCGGACAATAAAACGGACCGGTCGCCGCGCTCGCCTGACCGCAGGCAGAAGAAGTTTGACCTGAAAAAAGCACAAGTTTCGGGTCTGTGTATTGAACGTGTCCCTGTTGCGGCAAAACTTGATGCCAAACGTCTTCGGTGCTTTTCAAAACCGACGAAATGAATTTTTTCTCCGAGTCTGTTTGCGGCTGATTTGATTGGGTTTGCGGTTGCTGCTGTTGGACGGTCGTCGTATCACCGCCGCCGCCTAACTGGTTAAGCAGGGCGCGCGGGTCGCCGCCGCACAGCCAGACCAGCAAAATCAAAACAAGCGTTCCCAAACCGCCGCCGCCAAGCGCCAGAGTTCTTCCGCCGCCCATTCCGCGCCGGTCTTCGATATTACTGCTTTCGCCTTCTTCTAACATTCTCTCACCTCAATTTTTCGCCTGATGCGAATTTTTTCATTTCCGAATTTCAAGTTTCCAAATCTTAACATTTTTTGCGGAATTTGCCGAAAAATTTTATGCTGAAACAATGAATTTACACGATTGGAAAGCGAGCGGCGAAATTTTCGATTACAAAAATTATTCGATTTTCTATCGTTTGAGCAAAAGTTCCGACGAGATTTTGCTTTGCCTGCATGGTTTTCCGACTTCTTCGCACGACTATCATAAAATTTGGAATCGGCTCGCCGGACGATTTTCTGTTTTGGCTTTTGATATGATTGGCTACGGATTTTCCGCCAAACCTTTCGATTTCGATTACACGACGTTTAATCAAGCAGACGTTTTGCAAGCCTTACTCGAACGTTTGAAAATCAAAAAAATTCACATTCTCGCGCACGATTACGGCAACACAATCACGCAGGAACTTCTCGCCCGCGCCGAAGAAAAGCGTCTCGATTTTACAATCGAAAGCATTTGTTTTCTTAACGGCGCGCTTTTTCCCGAAACGCATCGTCCGATTCTCGCGCAGAAAATTCTCATCAGCCCGATTGGTTTTTTGTTCGGCAAATTTATTTCAGACACGCGTTTTAAAGAAAGTCTGGCTTCGATTTTTGGAAAAGACACACAGCCGACGGCAAAAGAATTGGACGAGTTTTTGCAGGTTTTCAAATTCAATAACGGACGCCGAATCGCGCACAAACTTATTCGTTATATGACCGAACGCCAAACAAATCGGGCGCGTTGGGTCGGCGCGTTGGAAAAAATGTCGCAGCCGTTTCTCTTTATAAATGGTTTGGCTGACCCTGTTTCCGGCAGACATCTGGTTGAAAGATTTCGGCAAATAGTGCCGCATCAAAAGGATATTATCGAACTCGAAAACATCGGACATTTCCCGCATTTTGAAAAACCCGAAACAATTCTTGAAAAGTTTTTCGAGTTTCAAGACAAAATCTCAATCGAATAGAAAAGCGTTTTTCATCGTTTGGCTTAAAAGTTTTATCAAATTGTCTAACTCTTTACGCTGCTTTATTTTGCTTTACAAGTTACGGTTTGCGTGATTTTTGCGGACGCAGCCGTTTAAAATAAAAATTAATCCGCGCAAAACCTTGACAGATGCGGACTTAGGTCATTATTATTCATTTACAGTTTCAGCAAGGGGTTTCATTTCAACATTTTTCTTTGGAGGAGAAAGGTATGATTAAACTCGATATTATCAATCGCGTAGCGGATAAAACCGGCGTGCCGAAGCAGAAGGCGGAGCAGGTTGTTGACGCGCTTTTTAACGCGATGAAAGAAGCGATGGCAAATGGAAAACGCATCGAGTTGCGCGGTTTCGGCGTTTTCGTCGTCAAGCCCAGAAAACGCGGCATCGGACGCAATCCGCGCACCGGCAAGGAAGTTCCGATTCCCGCCGGTAAAACCATTCGTTTCAAACCGGGCAAAGAATTGCAGGCAAAAGCTGTTCGAGGCAAGACGAATTAAAATTAAAGATTACTGATTACGAATTTCGAGAAATTGTGTAAGATTTGAGATTGGAGATAAAATAAGAATCTCAATTCTTTTCTCGTAGTTCGTAAAATTTTTTGTGCCTGATTTAAATTCACTCGCCAACCAATTTTTTGACCGCCGCGAAGCGATGCGCCCGACCGCCTGGACTTGGGCGAAACATTCGGCTTTTTTAGTGATTGCTCTTGTCACCGTTACGATTGCAGGCGTTCTCGAACCATTCGGTAAAATTCCGATATTTCCAGATGCCAATCCGCAGACGAATGCGGAAATTCTTCAATTTCTGCTGTCTTTGCCGACCCTTTACGCTGACCTCGTTTTTTCAACGATCCGGCTGCTCCTAACCGATTTTGAAACGCTGAAATACGGTTTGAAATTTTCCGTTTCTTTGCTGGCGATTTTAACGGCGCACGAATCCGGTCATTACGTGGCGTGTCGTCTTTACGGCGTTGACGCGACTTTGCCTTATTTTATTCCTTTGCCGCCGCTGCTCGGTCCGGCTGGAACTTTGGGCGCGTTCATCAAAATCGTTTCGCCGATGCCTTCGCGCCGCGCCACTTTCGACATCGGCGTCGCCGGTCCGATTGCCGGATTTGTCCTTATAATTCCGGTTGCAATCGTCGGACTGCTGACATTACAGTCAACTTCAGCCCTAAATCACACTGCCGGGCAAATCGGTTTGCACTTTTCACATCCTTTATTTTTGCAAATTCTGGCAAAATTTTTCGCAATCAGTCCAAATTTTGAAATTTCAAATCCATTTCTCGCGGCGGCGTGGCTTGGTCTTCTTGTAACCAGTTTAAATTTGATTCCGTCCGGTCAACTCGATGGCGGACACGCGATTTATGCGATATTTGGCGAAAAAATTCATCGCCGGACGGGAAGAATCGCCTTCGTTGTGATGGCGACGATTTGCGTTCTCGGCTGGTTTGTCTATAACAGTCCGAGCGGTCTTTTATTCACAATTCTGCTCGGCGTGATGATGCGCGTTCGTCATCCGGAACCGCTCGATTTCGCGCCGCTCGGATTTAATCGAAAATTAGTCGCCGTTTTGACGCTGCTGATTTTTATTTTGTGTTTCGTGCCGTTTCCGATCCAGGTTCAATAACAAAACTTGGTGATGAACTAAAAGTAATGCTGAAAGAGTTTTTCACCGCAGAGGTGCAGAGATTTTTTTGTCTTTCTCGGCGACATCTCGGCGGCTTCTCTGCGCCTCTGCGGTGAAAAAGCATTTCTTTCGGTTCGCTACTTAAAACTTAAACAACCGTTAACTTACAATTAAACGCGATTTCAAATAAATCTTTTTTTAGCTCAAGCGCTTCTCGCTCAATCGAATAATCTTGTTCGCTGATAAGTTTGAGCTGCAAATTTTGCTTTTCGAGTTTAAATTTTACTGCCGTTATGTGACTTTCGTGTCCGCGGTCGAGAGCTTCGGCGAGCCGCAAAATCGAGCCGAGCTGCAAAATAGTTCGCCGGTCTCTGTCGGACAATTCCATAAAATCGAGATGTTTTTCCTTGGGCAGCGAGCCGCGATGATAACGCGCGATGTTAGCGATAATATTTTTCTCGGTTTCGGAAAAGCCGGTCATTTCCGAATTTTTGATAAGGTAAAATGAATGTTTGTGGTGCGATTCGTGCGAAATATGATAGCCGACATCGTGAAGGAGCGCGGCGGCTGAAAGCAAAGTTCGTCCGTGCCGGTTGAGATTATAAACGGAGGCGAGGGCGTCGAAAATTGTTTCCGCCAAGTTTGCTACCTGCAAAGCGTGCGATTCTTCATAGCCGTAACGCCTGCCGATGGCGAAAACATCGCGCAGGCGACGGTCTTCAACGTCAGGCACGGGCGGCAGAGACTCAGCTTCGATTAAACTCAGATAATCAATAATTACGCCTTCGCGCAAAGCGTAAGCGCACGGTTGCAGCGTTTCGATTTTCAGAGCGCGCATCACGCCTTCCAAAATTTGCCCGCCGGCGACGATAACTTCCGCGCGCTGCGGGCTAATCACGGGCAAATTAACGCGCTTTTCGAGCGGAATAGCCGCCAGCATTTTATTCAGCCCGGAAAG
>CAXSHW010000141.1:0-7012 GCA_964237245.1 uncultured Pyrinomonadaceae bacterium | reverse complement strand
AAAGGATGGAAAAAATGGACGAAACCGTTTGTTATTTTCGGCGTCAACGCTCTTGTTCTTTTCGTCGGTTCGGGCGTGATGGCGCGGCTTTTGGGTTTAATCAAAGTCGGCGCGGGCGCAGACGGGAAAACAATTTCCTTGCAGCAAGCGATTTTCGATAACGTTTTTCTGCCGCTTGCATCGCCGATTAACGCATCTTTGATGTTTGCGATTTGTTTTATTTTAGTCTGGCTGTTTTTAATGTGGCTGCTTTACCGCAAGCGAATTTATATCAAGTTGTAAAACCGAAACGAAATTTCACTGAAAATTATGGAAATAGACATTCGCCGATGCCGCTCGCTCGATGAACTCGAAGCCTGCGTCAAACTGCAAAAAAAAGTTTTCGGTCTGCCCGATTTGGAAGTTTCGCCGCGCCGTCATCTTGTTGTGACGATTTCGGCTGGCGGCTTTGTATTAGGCGCGTTCGCGGCGGAAAAACTCGTCGGTTTTACATTGAGCGTTCCGGGTTTTGCAGGCGAAGAAAGATTTTTTTACTCGCATATGACCGCCGTCGCCGAAGATTTTCAAAGTTTCGGAATCGGCGCGCGCCTTAAATGGGCGCAGCGCGATGAAGCGTTAAAAGAAACCGTCAAATTTATAAAATGGACGTTTCAACCGTGTCAGGCGCGCAACGCTTTTTTTAATTTGGAAAAGCTCGGCGCTGTAATTAAATCCTACGCGCCGAATTTTTACGGCACGGATTACGGAACTTCCCACAAACCGAACGGACGAATTGGACTCGACAGTGACCGACTTTTCGCCGATTGGAATCTCAAAAGCGAAAAAGTCGTCGCATTATCAAAAGGTGAAAATTTCAATGAAAAGGACGAAGTTGCCGCGACGATTGAAATCTCAAACGACTGGAACAATTTAGTCAAAGAAAATCCCGAAAAAGCCGTCGCCGAACAACAGCGCGTCAAAGAAGAATTTCAAAAAGCGTTCGCCGATAATCTGATTTGCCGAAGTTTCCGGCGCGATGAAAAAATGCCGAAGTATTTGCTTTATAAAAATCATAATTTTTGAAAGGTCTTTTCAAGAATTTGATATATATTACGATTATGAAACAAATTATTTTTCTGCCGATTCTCTTCGTTTTATTTGTAACTTTCGCTTTTGCTTCAACAAATTTTCAGCAGGAAGTTTCAATTTATCCGCAGCCTGATTCGCCTTTACGACTTTTAAATGCAGTTCCGACGTGGAGAAAATCAAACGACATTAAAGGTGAAGAATTGAATATGTTGTCAGTAGCTTTTGTTTCGCAAAACGTCGGCGACAAAGCGATCAGGGCTTATACAATTCGGCAATTTGAGGGCGATTTCGATAAAGATATTGGAGCAACAATTTTTAGCTTTTTTCCCTTTGATAACAATTCGTTACAGCCAAATCAATCACTCGACGAACATTTAGGCGAATCCGGTTATCGAAAAAAACCGGAAACCGTTGTATTAGCCGTTGATTTTGTCGAGTTTACCGACGGCACAATTTGGGGAAAAGATTTGTCAAAATCCGCCGAACGATTTGCCGGAGTTCAGGCAGGAATAAAAGCCGGAAAGGATTATTTGCAAAAAATAAACAACCGAAACGGAATTGAAGCAGTTGTCAAAGCGCTTGAGGAAGTAAAAGAAATTTTACCGCCGGAAGAGCAAACCGATAAGTGGAAAACAGGATTCAAAAGCGGCTTAAGTTCTATAAAATACGGCTTCCAACAAAAATATGAAAAGGAAGGATTAAAAGGATTAACGCTTGAGCTACAAAAGCCGTAAATTATTTATCCTATTGTAAAATCTTGTGCCTGACCGCGATTTTTTCTATCTGCTCACGTTTCACTTCAAAACCGATTCCGGCGTTTTCCGGCGCGATGATTGTGCCGTTTGGCGTGACGGAAACTTCGGGTTCGATGATGTCTTCGTGCCAGTAGCGTTTTGAGGCGGAAACGTCGCCGGGCAGTGTGAAGCCGGGAAGCGTTGACATTGCGATGTTGTGGGCGCGTCCGATGCCGCTTTCGAGCATTCCGCCGCACCAGACGGGAATTCGGTTTTCGCGGCAGATTTGTTCGATCAGTTTGGCTTGCGCGTGTCCGCCGACTCGTCCGAGTTTGACGTTGATGATTCGGCAGGCGTTTAATTCGATTGCTTTGCGCGCGTCGTCCGCCGAACGGATTGATTCGTCGAGACAAATCGGCGTTTTAATTTCCTTTTGTAATTTGGCGTGGTCGAAAATATCGTCGTAGGCGAGCGGCTGTTCAAACATCATCAAATCAAATGCGTCCATTCGCTTGAACAAATCAATATCATCTAGCGAATAAGCAGAATTCGCATCGCCCATCAATAGAATATCGCCGAAATGCTCACGCACTTTTTTAACAACTTCAAAATCCCAATCAGGCGCGATTTTAATTTTGATTCGTTTGTAACCGGCGTTTAATTCAGTTTGAATTTTCCCGAAAAGCTGTTCGATTGAATCTTGGATTCCAATCGAAACGCCGCACTGGATTTCTTTTTGCGTTCCGCCGATGTGTTTCCAGAGCGGAACGTTTAATTTTTTTGCCTCCAAATCCCAGCAAGCCGTTTCAATCGCCGCTTTCGCCATTCGATTTCCGCGCGCGCGACGCATCAAATCCCAAATCTCCGAAGCGTTATTAACATCTTTGCCAATTACAGCGGGCGCGAGAATTTTTTCCAGCGTAACCCACGCTGCGTCCGTCCATTCTTCACAATACGAAGGCGTTTCGCCGCACGTTACTTCGCCCCAGCCTTCGTCGCTCGAATAATCTTCGACGCGCGTTAAAATTATTCGGCGTTCGTAAGTTCTGCCAAAACTCGTCTCGAAAAAATGAACGAGCGGAAGTTTGATTTCGATTAGTTCAATTGTTTTTATTTTCACGAAATTTTGTTCGGTTCTAGTTTTTAATTTCACCGTGTCAGACGATAAATCAAAACGGCGGCGCGTTTTATCTGAACGGGCAAGGTTTCCAAATCTGCGAATTCGCCGCGCGTGTGTGCGCCCGAACCGGCAGCGCCTAGACCGTCAATTCCGGGTATCAGATGTGCGACGTATGAAACGTCGCCCGCGCCTCTGACTCCGGGATCGAAGGCTTCAATTTTTCCGAAACATAAATCTTCGCTGACTTTATTAAGTTGTTCGAGCAGCGCGTAATTTCCGTCGGTCGGCGGCATCGCCGGAATTCCGTCGGAAAATGTTATTTTCGCCGATGTGCCGGGCAAATTTCGGGCGACTATTTCGCTCATTTTCGCACGCGCGTTTTCCTTTTGCTCCTCGCTGATAAATCGCAAATCGCCTTCTGCAATTGCTTTTGCGGGAACGACATTCGCTTTTCCTCCGGCAAACGCGCCTTCGCCGGTGATTTCAATTTCAGTGCCGCCGGCTATCACAGACGGATTGAAAGTCAGATATTTTTCGCTGCGCAGAGCTTCGTAAAACTGATTGATAATGCGCGCGGTTTCAAATATCGCGCCGTCGCCCATTTTTTCATTGAAAATCTGCGAAGAATGCCCGGTTTTTGCGGCGACTTCAAGATGCCATTTGCTGCTGCCGCGCCGCGCGACGATTGCCAGACGGCTTACGCCGAATTCAAAACTGAGAGCCAAATCACTGCGTGTTGCCGCCGCAATCATCTCGCGGCGACTCGTCTCTTTCGGATTCCCGGCGTTTTCTTCGTCGCCCGTAAATAACGCGATGATGTTTGCGTCTTTGAGCGTTCCGGTCGCGTGCAGAGCCTTTAGAGCGAAATACATTATGACATTGCCGGCTTTCATATCTAAAACGCCCGTGCCGTAAGCCTTTGTGCCGTCAACGCGAAAGCGCTCGCCGCTCAAAACCGTATCGAGATGACCGAGCAGCAAAACGCGCGTTTTGTCTTTCGCGCCGAGTTTCTCGGCTATCAAATGCCCTGCGCGTTTCATCTCGACGGGCATTTCTAACCAATCGGCTGTGAAACCGAGCATCTCAAATTCTTGCCTGAGCAGCATTCCGACTTGCTTAACTCCTGCCAGATTATCGGTCGGACTTTCGACGTTGACGATTTTTTCAAGCAAAATTATAGCGTCGTCTGTATGCGAATCAATGAAATCAACGATTTGCTGTTCTTCTGTCGAGATTTTTCGGGCGTGAGCGGATGTCGGAGGCAAAACAGTCGTTTCAGACGCATCGGCTGTTTTGCTGGTTTCATTTTTCATAACAAAATACTGGAATCGGCGCGTTTGCGGTTTAAATCTTCGCGCGGACGAGACGATTTTCAGATTTATATTCGCTCGAATGTCGCTGATATTCAATTATAAATTTAATTTTTCAAACGTTCGTGTCAAAAACTTTCCCGAAATAATCAGAAATATCGCTTGTCAATTGCTCGCGTTTCCTTTCTTCGATTCCTGCTAATTCTTTTGCCAGTTGTTTTTTGAATTCGATTTGCATTTGGCGGGCGATTTGAATTCTTTGCGCCTGCGGCGAGCCTGCGCCGTGCATTGATTCGGTGAGATAGCCGACGGCATTTCTGCCGAGAGTCATATTTTCGATGAGGCGCAAAATTCGCATCCGATTTTCGGTCGAAACGTCGCTGCGACCTTTTAAGTATTTTTCGAGAAGATGACCGACGGCTTCGCTGCGAAAATCTTTTTCCGACGGCATCGTTACAACCATTCCGCCCGCCAAATCCTGCGCTAAACGCCCGATTTCATAAGGCATTTTCGTAACGTGATGTTTGCAGACGTTGGCAATCATATCGTCGTTCAGATACGCGCCGGATTTTGTCGGTTTCGACTGATAGCTCGACGCGATTCCCGTTGCGTAAATCGTTTCGTTTAAGTGCGTCATTTCGACTAATTTGTCTTTGATGTGCGAAACTTTTTCGACGCCGTTGTAGTCGGCGATCTGCGCCGCCGCGCCGATTAAAACATCGCCGACGCCGCTTTTACAGACATAGGAACGACGATGATAACAGGTAAATCTTTCGACGAGCATTGACGCGAATTCTGTTTCGCCGTCCATAAAAACAAGCCCGTTCGGAATGAAAACGTTTTCCAAAATCACCATTGCTTCCTGTCCGCCGAAATTTTGGTTGCCGACATCAATTGTGCCGCCTTCCATCGCTCGCGTGTCGCACGATTGGCGACCGTAAATGTAAGTTATGCCTTCGGCGTCAACCGGAATCGCTCCGACAATCGCGTAATCTTTATCGTTTTCGGTCAGGCGCATCGTCGGCATAATTATCAGCCAATGCGAATTCAGACAGCCGGTTTGATGCGCTTTCGCGCCGGAAACATAAACGCCGTCGTCGGTTCTTTTGACAATGTGAACAAACAAATCCGGGTCGGCTTGCTCGTGCGGCGCGAGGCTGCGGTCGCCTTTAACGTCAGTCATCGCGCCGCCGATTACAAGATTTTGCGTTTGAACTTCTTTGACGAAATTTTTCAGACGCGCGTGATAATCGGTATGATTTTTCTCATCAATCTCAAACGTTACCGAATAGAGCGAGTTAAGCGCGTCCATTCCGACGCAGCGTTGAAAACAAGTTCCGGTCAATTGTCCGAGACGACGCTGCATTTTGTTCTGTAAAACAACGTCGTCTCGCGTCATTACAATGTTTAGAAATCTGTTGACCTTTTCGCCCGTCAAGTGTGAAGTCGCGCTTCCTAAATCAGGTTCGCGCAATGCTAAATCGTAAGTTTCGGCGACGGCGTTGATGCTCGGTCTAATCATCGGATGCTCGACCGTATCTTCGACTAATTCGCCGAAAAGATAAACTTTTAATGCGCGTCCGCGCAAAGAATTGATGTAATCTTCGCCGGAAGAAATCGGTTTGGCGCGGGAAATTTTTTGAGCGTAATTATTCATCTGTTTATATTGAAACGCGGAAAAATAAAATTTCAAGAATTTCTGACAAATGATTGATTAAATTCTTGACAACCCTGGCTTTTTGGATTAAATTTACATTAAATTCTACCGAACGGTTAGTAAAACTTAACATACAATTCAGCAAAAAACAATTTTTTGAAACTGACAAATCGGACTTTGGCTCGCTTTGCAGTTGTAGTTTTAAAGTGGAACAAAGTTCACTTCTCGGCAGTAAATTTAGAACCGGATAAAAATCGAGATGGCGCGAAACGGCACTCAAAAAAGTCTCGAACGAGCGCAGGAAATTTACCTGACGGCGGCGCAGATTTTTTTTACCAAGAGCTTTGATTCGACTTCGCTGAACGATGTTGCCAACGCGCTCGGCATCACCAAAGCCGGGCTTTATTACTATGTCGAGAGCAAACAGGATTTGCTTTTTCAGATAATGAATCTGGGTTTGGATAGAGTGAAAAACGACGTTCTGCTGCCGGCGCAGGAAATCGGCGACGCCGAATCGAGATTGAAATTTACGATACTGAATCACGCGCGGCTCGTCGCGGGCGGAAATCACGCGGTCGTGATTATTTCCGATGAAATCAGCAGCTTGAATTTCGCGCAGCGCGAGAACATTTTGACGCGCCGCCGTTTATATTTTGAGTTTGTTCGTGAGACTCTGATCGAACTTGAAAAAGAAGGAAAACTCCACAAAATTGATATTACGACCGCGACTTTTACCTTGCTCGGAATGATTTTGTGGCTTGCGCGCTGGTTTCATTCGAGCGGCAAACTTTCGGTCGAAACGGTTTGCGAAGAAGTTTGCCGGATGGCTTTGCAAAGCCTTCTGCGCGAACCGCAAACAATATAATTAAGGCGTAAACATTATGTCTGATTCAGTAAAACTTACATTTAACGACGAAACTGCTATTATCACGATTGATAATCCGCCGGTCAACGCCTTGAGTCCGGGCGTGCCGGAAGCGATTAAATCCGCGTTGGAAAAAATCGCCGGTAACAATGAAATCAAAGGCACGATTTTAATCGGCGCGGGCGCGACTTTTATCGCGGGCGCGGATATTCGTGAATTTGGGAAAATCAGAAACCAGACGAGGGAGACGGGAAGCCC
>CAXSHW010000140.1:0-7047 GCA_964237245.1 uncultured Pyrinomonadaceae bacterium | reverse complement strand
AGTTCCTTTGACGGATTTCGATGCGTCGGCGTTGCGGCTTTTGCAGCGTTACCCGCTTCCGACGATTTCCGGCGCGGCGAATAATTTCACGCGCGTCGGCAATGAAGCGCAGAATCAAAATCAGTTTGACGTGCGAATTGACCATCAATTTAACGACCGCGCGACCGTTTTCGGGCGATATTCATTCGCCAAGGATTTCTCGAATCCGGTCGCGCCTTTGCCCGACGGCAGCGGCGCGATTGCGAACGGCGCAATCGGCACGACAGACACTAAAGCTAATTCTTTGGTTTTGAATTACACGCAGATTTTCAACACCAATTTGCTCAACGAACTGCGTTTCGGTTACACGGAACGCAAAGTAAATCGGCGTTCTTCCGCACTCGTCGGCGACAATGCGGATTTGCTGCGCGGCGTTCCCGATTCGGCGGCGTTTCGTGAAAGTCTGCCGCTCGTCACCATCGCCGGATTTCAGCAGCTCGGTTCAAACACGAATACCAACACCGATTTTTCGACTGATGTGACGGAAATTTACGACGCGGTTTCTTATAATTTGGGCAAGCATTCGTTCAAATTCGGCGCGGATCTTCGGCGCGAACGGCTCGAAGTTTTACAGCCGCCAAGCCCGACCGGACAGTTTACGTTTAATTCAGTCTTAACGAATTCGACGGGCGCGAGCGGCGTTCCAAGCGGTTTAGCGAGTTTGACGGGCAACGCTTTTGCCAGTTTTTTGCTCGGACAGGTTCAGAATTTTTCGATTGATTTACAACCGGAAATTCTACGTCCGCGAGCGAAATTTTCAGAATTTTTCGCGCAGGACGATTTTCGCGTGTCGTCGCGTTTGACGCTTAATCTCGGCGTGCGTTACACGCTCAATTTTCCTTCGACCGAAAAAAACAATCGCGCCGCCGTGTTTAATCTTGGAACGCAAAAGCTCGATTATCTCGGACAAAACGGTGACGATGAAGCGGCTCGTCAACTTCACAAATTAAATTTCGCGCCGCGCATCGGACTGGCTTATCGGCTGACTGATAAAACCGTCGTTCGCACGGGTTACGGCGTTGTTTGGATCGAACAAGCCGGAATTACAACGCCATTCACGACTCCGTTTTTCCCGTTCGTGCAGACCGTGACGCAGAGAAGTTTGGATAATCGCAACGCCGCGTTCACTTTGTCCGGCGCAACTCGTCCGAATGTCGCGCCCGTCGCTTACGATGAAAACGCCGGACTCGGACAGAGCGTTTTCGGCGTTGACCGCGATTTGGGTTCGGGCTACGTTCAGCAGTGGAACATCGGAATTCAAAGGCAATTAACCGGAAACATCGCGTTTGAAATCGCTTACGCCGGCAGCAAAATTACGCACGTCGGCATTCCCGATGTCAATATCAACCAACTGACCGCGCAGCAACTCGCGCTCGGCTCCCAGCTTTTAACGCAAGTCCCGAATCCGTGTTTCGGCATCGTGCCGCGCAGTCGCTCAAATCTCGGCGATCCGACTGTTTCGCTCGCGCAAACGCTCAAACCTTTTCCGTGTTTTAACACCGTTTCGCTTTACCGAAACAATGTCGGGAACACGAATTATAACGCTTTGCAGGCGAAAATCGAACAGCGTTTGTCGAATAATTTATCGTTTCTCGTCGCCTACACGCGCTCGAAATTGATTGACGAAGCGAGTTCGGTTTTCGACGCGACGATTCAAACCGGACCGATTGCGAATTTTCCCGTCGCCGACAGTTTTAACCGCAAACTCGAACGCGATTTATCAACCGGCGACATTCCGAATGTTTTTGTAGCGAGTTTCGTTTATGATTTTAATTTTTTCAAAAGCGCGAACGGCATCGCCGGAAAATTTTTAAAAGGCTGGAGCGCGAACGGGATCGTCAACATCCAATCGGGAATTCCGCTCGCCGTCACGCAGGCGACGAATTTCAACGCTTTCGCCGGATTCGGCACGCAGCGACCGAATTTAATTTCAAATCCGAATCTGCCGAGCGATCAGCAAACGACGGCACAATTTTTCAATGTCGCGGCGTTTCAAATCGCGCCGCAATTTACCATCGGCAACGCCTCGCGTAATCCCGTTCGCGGTCCAAACTATCGCAATTTCGATTTGGCGATTATCAAGCGCACCGCTTTGACGGAAACGGCAAACATTGAATTTCGCACGGAGATTTTTAACCTGACGAACACGCCGCCGCTCAACGCGCCGAACGTCGTTTTGGGTTCGTCCGGTTTTGGTTCAATCACATCAGCGGGCGATCCGCGCGTAATTCAATTTGGTTTGAAATTAAACTTCTAAAGTCTTTTATGTCATTATTTAGCAAATAAATTCGATGTTTAAATTAAAAAAAGCGTTTCAGAGAAGTTTTGAGTAAAATCCGAGTTAAGCTGTTTTGCGGAAATTTCCCGTTCGTGCGCACTGATTGAAAATGAAGCCGAAGCTGGACATTTTGCAATTGTAAATTTGTAAAAGAGTGGCTAAATCTGCACCGTTTAGCGTAAGATAAACCTGCTCTCTCGAATTTTGTTTTTCTTCAATTTCAGTTTTAACAAAAATCATATGTTTTACCGTCAGTTATTTTCGCTGCTCGCGCTTTTTTCGGTTTTCGTCAGTTCGTTTCAGACAATTTTCGCGTTTGACGTTCTCGAAACTCCGAAGTTTGAAATTTCTTCGGTTTCCGCATCGCCTTTTTATTTTCGGCTCGAACGCGAACCGGTGATTCGCGTCGGTTTGGCGACCAGCGCGAGTTCGGCGACGATTACGACGAGCGATTCGGAACTTGTCGCGGTTAGTCCGGACGAGCCGCAGAAGTTTTTGGCGGTCAATAAAATCAGCGTTTCGGCGCGTTCTTATCGTCCGCCCGAATACGAAATTTATCGTTTCGAGATTCAAAATTTGCCGACGCGCGACGATGCCGACAGTTTGATGAAAGACATCGAAACGGCGACGGGCGAGAAAACTTCGGCGACGCTCGACGCAAAATCGAGTACTTGGCGCGTCGCAATCGGCGAAGCCAAAGACACAATCGAAGAAGCCAACGATTTCAAAGCGACTCTGAGCGAAAAAGGTTTCGACGAAGCCGTGATGCTGACCGAAAAATTTACCCAGCCGTCAGCCGAAGCCGTCAATCTTTCCAGGCAAATTTCCGCAGGCGGAAAATCGCAGGTCAGAAGCATTATTTCATCGTCAAATAATTCCGGCGTCGTTGCCAATAATTCCAATATCGCTGCTAATTCCGCCATCGCCGCGAATCCGAATAAAGTAAAATCAACCGTTTCGAGCCAGCCGATTTCAACCGCCGACATCAATCCGAATCTGCGCGAAGTGATCGTTTCGGGCGCGAATCCGGCGGCGAAATTTTCTTCCCTGAAATCGGTCGCGTTCGGCTCGATGAACGAACGCGCGACGCCCGTGCGATTCAACGGCAAAGCGTATCGCGGGCGCATCGAAGTTTTCGTCAACGCGCGCGGAAGTTTGACGGTCGTCAACGCCGTTTCCCTCGAAGATTATCTGCTCGGAGTTGTGCCGAATGAGTTGAGTTTGCCCGCGATTGAAGCGCAAAAGGCGCAAGCCGTCGCCGCCCGAACTTACGCCGTCGCCAACATCAACGGTTTCGGCACGCAGGGTTTCGACGTGCTGCCGACGACGCGTTCGCAGGTTTATCAGGGTTATTCGTCCGAATCGAAAATGGGAACGCAAGCCGTTTTGGAGACGCGCGGCATCGTCGCCACTTACCAAGGCAAGCCGATCAACGCTTATTATACTTCGACTTGCGGCGGTCGCACGGAAAATTCGGAAAATGTTTTCGATTTTAATGAACCGTATTTGCGCGGCGTCGAATGTTCGCTCGAAGGTCACAAAAATTTCGAGCCGTTTTTGGTCAAAAGCGTCAGAATTCCGGCAAAACTGCGCGACGAAAAAAACCTCGAACTCGTTCGTTTGATGTCTCTGCTCGCCATCAACGGTTTTCAATTTAACACGACGCAGATGACCGACGATTTTTTTGATGACGAACCGACGCAAAGTGAAATGTCGAATTGGCTCAATCAGTTAGCTGTCAGATTTGGCAAAACTTTTCCGAACGTCAACAAGGAAACAGCGAAACCACTCGAACTCGCGCGCATTTTATCGGCGATGATCTACGGCGAAAATTATGCGAACACTCTTTTAAGCGAAGCCGATATTAACTATCAACTTTCCTTTGACGACCAGACGGAAATTCCGGCGGCGAGACGCGCCGATGTCGCCGTTCTGTTCCGCGACGGTTATTTTTCGCTTTATCCTGATCTGACTCTGAAGCCGAACAAAGCGTTTTCACGCGCCAAAATGCTGCGTCTGATTCAGCAAATTTACACCAAAAAGAAATGGTTTCCGCAGCTTCAAACCGGCACGACGAAGACGAGCGTTGACGGCAAACTCGTCATTAAAAGCGGAAAATCCGAGAAAACTCTCGTTGTTCGTCCCGACGTTTTTTTGCTTCGGCAATTCGGCGACGCTTTTTATCAAGTCAGAGAAACCGCGCTCGTCGGCGGCGAAACGGTCAATTACCAAACGAATCCGCTCAGTGAAGTTACCTATCTCGAAGTCGAACCAACCGACACGCAGTCAACCGCCGACCGAATGTCGAGTTTCGCCCTTTGGAACGTCAACCTTTCGCCGTCCGCCGTCCAATCGCGCCTCTCGCGCTACGTTCGCGGCATCGGCAATCTATACGACGTGCGCATCGCCAAACAAGGCTTTTCGCGCCGCGCCATTGACCTCGAAATCGTCGGCTCAAACGGCACTTTCCATCTAACCGGCGGCAAAATCCGTTCCGCGCTGCGCCTCAACGAACAGCTTTTCGTTCTCAACAAAAAATACGACGATTACGGACACGCAACTTCCTATTCATTCACCGGACGCGGCTGGGGACACGGCATCGGAATGTGTCAATACGGCGCGTATGGACTCGCCAAAATGGGCGTCAAATATGACGCGATTATCAAGCATTACTACACCGGCGTTGATTTGACAAAGGCTTATTAAAATTTCGGAGATGATAAATGAAACTTTTCAGTATGGAGCAAAATGCAAAACTCCAATCAATTAAAGAACAGCCTTTCAAACTCGAAAGAGAAATTCAAAAAATCAGCGAATCGAATTTAGAGATAATTTTCGGACTCGATTTTATTAAATCTGAGTTCAGTCTTAATAATTTTCGTATTGACACCTTAGCTTTCGATAGAGTTAATCAATCATTTGTAATCATCGAATATAAACGGGACAAAAATTTTAGCGTTATTGACCAAGGCTATGCATATCTCGCTTTGATGCTGAACAATAAAGCTGATTTTATTTTGGAATACAACGAAAATTGCAAAGATAATTTGAAAAAAGCTGGTGTTGATTGGTCACAATCTAAAGTTATTTTTGTTTCGCCTTCATTTACTTCTTATCAACGAGAAGCGATAAACTTTAAGGATTTGCCGATTGAACTTTGGGAAATCAAGAGATACTCAAACGATTCTATTATTTATAATCAAATTAAAACTTCAGGCGCGGAAGAAAGTATAAAAACTATTTCCAGGCAAGATGAAACGATTGAAAAAGTCAGCAAAGAAATAAAAGTTTATACGGAACAGGAACATTTGAACAAAGCGAATGATGAAACACGCGAATTATACGAGAAGTTAAAAAATGTGATTCTGTCTTTTGATAATGTCGAGATTAAACCAACGAAACTTTACGTTGCATTCATTGCAAATTCAAATATTGTTGATATTCGGATACAACAAAACAAGCTGAAAATGTGGATAAATCTCAAAAAAGGTGAATTGGATGACCCGAAAGAATTGGCAAACGATGTTTCAAACATCGGTCATTGGGGAAACGGGCATTATGAGCTAAAAATTGAAAACGACGAAAATCTTGAGTATATTTCGAGTTTGATAAAGCAATCTCTTAAAAAGAATAAAAAATAAAAATGCGTTTTTCTCGCAATCAAATAATTGGGTCGCTCATCTTGCTCGCGGTGATTTTGTTGATTGTGCTGGCGCGGTTGTTTTTGGACTCTGATTGAATTTAAAGATTAAACATTTATGGATAAACGGCTTAAAGAATTATCGCTGAAAAGTTTGAAGCGCGATTTTGCGGAATTGAGTGAACACGAAAAAGCTGTTTTGGAACGCGTCATTGCCCGTTTGCATATTAGCCGCGATACTAATCAGGATTTTGATAAATCACAGACTTTCGGGCAGCGAATTGCCGATAAAGTCGCATCGTTTGGCGGTTCTTGGACATTTATTATCGGTTTTCTAATGGTTCTGGCAATATGGATCGCTTGGAACTCTTACATTTTTTTCAACTCGAAAGAGATGTTCGACCCGTATCCGTATATTTTGCTGAATCTTTTTCTTTCGATGACGGCGGCGATTCAAGCGCCGATAATTTTGATGTCGCAAAATCGCCAGTCCGAGCGCGACCGTCTTAGCGCGGCGCACGATTATGAAGTCAACTTAAAAGCCGAGATGGAAATTCTCGGTCTGCACGAAAAGCTCGATAATTTGCGTGACCAGAAGTGGCGCGATTTAATCGAAATGCAGCAGAAACAAATTGATATATTGACCAAATTGCTGAGTGAATCCGAACATCGTCAATCAAAAGTCTAAAACGAAAAAACGACGAGTCGAAAAAATTCGTTTCTGCTTTTATCTAAAACTTGAAAACTTACAATTCAAAAAAAATTTACGCGATTGTCGGTCCGACAGCTTCGGGAAAAACCGCGCTTGGTGTCGCGCTTGCCGAAAAAATCGGTGGCGAAATTATCAACTGCGATTCGGTGCAGATTTACAGGGAAATTCAAATTGCGACGGCGAAACCTTCGGTTGAAGAAATGCGCGGCATTCCGCATCATTTGATTGATTATGTTTCGCCGAACGTAAATTATACGGCGGCGGATTGGGCAAAAGATGCGACGGAAAAAATTTACGAAATCGAACGGCGCGGAAACGTTCCGATTCTCGTCGGCGGAACGGGTTTTTATTTAAGAAGTTTGCGCCAGCCGTTTTTTG
>CAXSHW010000139.1:6788-7055 GCA_964237245.1 uncultured Pyrinomonadaceae bacterium | reverse complement strand
AAGTCAGCCTCGACCGTTTGGCGCAGATTTTTTCTCTGCCGACTTCCAAAAGCGATGGAGTCAACGGTTCAAAAGTTTTTGAACTGTTCGAGCAGGGACAGCACAGAGAGATTCGTGATTATTGTTTGCGCGATGTCAAACTGACGCGGGCTATCTACCGCCGGATGACATTTGCCGGTGCGAACAAAGAATTGAAAACGGCTGAAAAAGTCGGTGATGCAGCGACCGAATTGGGATTGTCTGCTTAAATAGAGTGAGCGAAACGTG
>CAXSHW010000139.1:0-6778 GCA_964237245.1 uncultured Pyrinomonadaceae bacterium | reverse complement strand
CGCCGACCGAGGGCGCGGCGTATCAAGGTGTTCTGCCGAACAAAGTTCGTTATTTCGCTTTTGGATTGCCGGAGGGCGAAAGGGAAGTGTTGGAGTCGAGGCAGGAAGATTTTACGGATTACGTGCTTGAACGCATTACGAATCAAATCGAACGCAGTTTTAATTTGGTAAAATTTTGCCTCGAATTCCCGAACTTAAAAATCGAAAATATCGTCAAGCAATTTCCGAACTGGGAAGGCTACAAGCGTTCCGAAGAAACAAAAGCCCACTATGTCGCGGGAGTTTTACAATCGCTCGTCAGGGAAAAAATTGAATTGCCGCAAATGCTCGAAGCAACCGCCTCAAGTGTAGAAACTCCATTCGAATATGAATTTAATGAAGGCGGTTTGGTTTGGAATTGGGATTATGGTCAAAGTTGGCGCGATTTTCAAAAGAAGCAGCAGATTGGCGGAAAATACTTGTGCCTGAGCGAGACGGGCGAAACTGAAAATCCGCCGGTTTCGAGCGAGAGTTTCGATTATCGCCTCGTCGCAATGAGCGAAGTGGTCGAATCGCTCGCCGGGACGGAAAATCAGTTTTCTTTTCTTGCGCTCAAAGAACTCGGCGAAAGTCTCACACCAGAAGTTGAAAATTGTTTAGAAGGAATGCACCGCCGAAAATCAAAGCACGGTTATCGTCCGATTGCCCATCATCGCGTCTTTTGGGACTTGTCGGACACTTACGCTCAAATCCCGCTCGAATTGACCACAGCCGACCCGGAATGTCCGACCGATCAGGAGTTAGCCGATTACATTGACCAGAATCACCCGGAAGTCTCGAAACCGAATCGGCAAAACGTCAATGACAGACGAACCAAGCTCCACCGTGAATGCGAGCGAAAAATCAGAGAGAGCGTCGTCGAATGGGCTTTATCGGGCAAATGTGATTGAAAAGTTTTATAGTTGGCAGCAAAAGATATGGCTGAAGTCGAAAAAATCAGAATTGAACGCCGGTGGCTGCACGAAGCCGCCGAAGTCGCCCGCCTTTGCTCGAAGGACGCGACGAAAGAAAGAGTGGTGGTTTCGCAAGCCGTCCAGCTAGCCGTCCGGGAACATTTACACCGCGCCGCCAATCTGCTTTCTGAACCGGGACGCTCTTTTGACGCAAAGTATGTCGAGCTGCTCGACATTTGCGATTTCCGTTGCCGTGATTGGTCGGTTGAAGTGCGCGCGCTGACCAGAGCGCGTGAGACGGCTTTGTATGTCCCGACGATGCCGCTGATGGTCGGCGTTTTTTCCGATTTTTACATTCTTGCCGTTGTTAATGCCGAGTTGACCGAAGCAAGCGTTTTCGGTTACGCAACGCGCGAAATGCTGGGCGATGCGACATTAACCGAGAACGGAATGTTCGCGGTGATCCAAATACCGGAGTTGAAGCCCTTCACTGAATTCACCGAAGAATTACGTCGCGCGAGAAATAAAACAGACGAGGAAAACAGACAATCGGCTGATTGGGAAAACCGCGCCGAGCGAATAATCAAAGGTTTAAGTTCTATCCTGCAACAGGAAGACGTTTTCACTCCGCAGCAAACCGAGCGACTGACGAATCTGCTGCGCGAGGAAATCTGGCGGGATATGGGCAGCGACTTGAAAGGAAGGGAACTTGCGCCGCTGCTCGAAAAACTATTCGAGCGATTCGATGTTGACGCGCCGCTTTCTGCTGCCGTGTCCGACAATCCGTTAGCCTTTCGTTCTTCCGCCGCCGAGCGCGACCGATTCGACAAAAGCGAACGGCGACGGAAATTTTTTACGGACAAGACGAGCGTCGAAAGGCGCGTTACGCTTTACCGTTATCTACTCGAAAACAAAGAAGCCGCGAACGAACATCGCCGCCTGAGCCGCGCGTTTAATGAATTAACCGACGGCTCGTTTCAAACTTCCAAAGCGAGACAATCGGCGATTCGCACTTACCGAAAAAAAGCCGAAAGTTTATTCGTCGAACCCCCGCTGCGACAGCCGAAAGGTGAGCAAAACCTGTTATCCGAAGCTGCGTCGCAGACGGAATCGAATGAATCGGGTGAAACTAAAATTATGAGTATCGAACAGCTAAAACAAGGCACAATCATTCGCGGAAACATCTTGCCGGAGCCGGTGCAGGTGATTGCCATCGTGCCGATGGGCGATGCCGTGAAAATTCTGGGCAAAGGTCTGAAGACTAATCAATTTCACGAACCCGTTTTCAGTCTTGAGCAAATAAAATCGCTTGAAGTTTCGGCAGAAAACAATTTATTCGACGGCGATGCCGCCCGCTTTCGCATCGGCGTTGAAGCCTTACGTTTGGGTCTGGCTTACGAATACGACCCGTATTTCGCGCTTTCGATTGCCCGCGTTGACCCGCTGCCGCATCAGCTCGAAGCCGTCTATGATTATTTTCTGAAACTGCCGTGCATCCGCTTTCTGCTCGCCGACGATCCGGGCGCGGGCAAAACGATTATGGCTGGATTGCTTCTTAAAGAACTGAAAATTCGCGGTCTTGCCAAAAGAGTTTTAATAGTCACGCCCGCCAACCTGACTTTTCAGTGGCAACGCGAAATGAAAGACAAATTCCGCGAAAATTTTGAAATCGTGCGCGGCGACGTTCTGCGGGCAAACTACGGCTCAAACCCGTGGCAGGACAAAAATCAGGTTATCACTTCCGTTTCGTGGGTTTCGACGGTTGACGATGCCAAACAAAGTCTACTCCGCAGTCATTGGGATTTAATCATCGTTGACGAGGCGCACAAAAAGAGCGCGTATAGTTCGGACAAGAAAACGCTCGCTTATCAACTCGGCGAAAATTTGTCTAAAATGACTGACCACTTTCTGCTGATGACTGCCACGCCACACAAAGGCGATCCGAAAAATTTCTGTTTGTTTTTGGAATTGCTTGATAAGGATGTTTACGGCAACGTCAAAAGTTTGGAAGAAGCGATGCGCCGCAAATCTGCCCCGTTTTATCTGCGCCGCACGAAGGAATCGCTCGTCACGTTTCCCGATCCGGAAACCGGCATCGTAAAAAAACTCTTCACCAAGCGGAATGTGCAAACAATTAGTTTTCAAATCAACGCTGAAGAATATGATTTTTACGATGCCCTGACACGCTATGTGGAAGACCAGTCAATCAAGGCTTCCCAAGACGATTCAGCACGCGGGCGCGCAATCGGTTTTACGATGGCGATGCTCCAACGTCGTTTTGCCTCCAGCACCTACGCCGTGCGCCGCTCGCTGGAGAGAATGCGCGACAAGCGGCAGCAAATTTTGGACGACCCGGACGCTTACCGGCAGGAAAAAATCAACAACAAACTGCCGGACGATTTCGATGAATTGACCGAACACGAACAAGACCAGATTCTCGAAGATTTGGAAAAAGTCGTCGCTTCCGTTAATCCGCAAAATTTGCGCGACGAAATTCAAAGTTTGACCGAATTGATTGACCGCGCCCGCTTGCTCGAAGAGCGCGAAGTCGAATCGAAACTGTCGAAACTCAAAGAAACGATTTTCGAGGCGGGCGTTTTCGCCGATCCGAAAATGAAGCTCTTGATTTTCACCGAACACAAAGACACGCTCGATTATCTCGTCGGAAAACTTGAAAGCTGGGGTTTGTCGGTGACGAAAATTCACGGCGGAATGAAAATCGGCGACCGCGACACGCCTGGCACGCGCATTAATGCCGAGCGCGAATTTAAAGAAAACTGTCAAATTATGGTGGCGACCGAAGCCGCCGGCGAGGGAATAAACCTGCAATTCTGCTGGTTTATGATTAACTACGATATTCCTTGGAATCCCGTCCGGCTTGAGCAAAGAATGGGACGCATTCATCGTTACGGTCAGACGAAAGACTGTTTGATTTACAACTTTGTTTCGACGAACACGCGCGAAGGTCGCGTTCTTGATAAGTTGTTCACGAAACTTCTGGCAATCCGCGAAGAACTCGAATCCGACAGTGTTTTCGATGTGATCGGCGAGATTTTTCCGTCGAACCGGCTCGAAAAAATGTTCCGCGAGATGTATGCCCATAACTTAGATGAGCAGGCTATTCAAGACCGCATCGTCGCCGACGTGGACATCGAAAAAGTTCGGCGCATCACCGAATCCGCGCTTGAAGGCTTGGCTAAACGCGAGCTTAATCTTTCCGCCATCATCGGGAAAACCGAAGAAGCGAAAGAACGAAGACTTGTGCCGGAAGTCATCGAAGACTTTTTCGTCCAAGCCGCGCCGCTCGCCGGAGTCGTGCCCCGCGAAACCAGAGCCGGTTCGCACGTTTATCGTCTGGGCAAAGTTCCTCGCTCGCTTTGGACGCTCGGCGCAGAATTGGAACCGCGTTTCGGCAAGCTCGGCAACGATTACAAGCAGATTGTTTTCAATCAAAAATTGATCGAAAAAGACGCGACGAACGAGTGGGTTACGCCCGGTCATCCGCTTTTTGAAATTGTCAGGGAAAAAGTCGTGCGCGAAACCGAAAAGGATTTGCAGCACGGCGCGGTTTTCTATGATTTAAATACCGCCGCGCCGTATCGTCTCGATATTTTCTCGGCGACCGTCAGAGACGGCTGCGGGCGCGATTTGCACAAGCGACTTTTCGTGATGCAGACGGACGCGCTGACGAGCGAAATTGTTTTGAAACAGCCGACGCTTTTTCTCGACCTCGTGCCGTCGCCGAAAGGCACGAACGCGCCCGCATTTGATAATCTGCCCGACCGACACGAAACCGAACGAATGCTTGTCGAAAAATCGTTGCGTCCGGTTTTAGAAGAAGTCACCGCCGAACGAAAAAAACAAACCGATACGATTTTGCGGCACTTGGAAATCACTTTTGAGGAATTAAATCGGCGGCTCAACTTGCGTTACGGCGAGCTGCAGGAAGAGCAGGAGCGCGGCGACGAGTCGAGCGTTTGGGCGGCGAATATGAAACAAACCGAAGATCGTCTTGACGAACTCGACGAGCGTTTCAAATCGCGCGTCGCCGAACTTGAACGCGAGCGGCAATGCAGCATCGGCGGCGTGCATTTCATCGGCGGCTGCTGGGTCGTGCCGCACCCCGAACGCGACGAACCGACGCTCGCGCCGATGGTCAGAGACGAAGAAATCGAACGTATCGCGGTCGAATTTGCGATTGACGAAGCCAAGAAAGACGGCTGGACGGCAGAAAGCGTCGAAAGCGAAAATCGCGGCTTCGATTTAATTCTGCGAAAGTTTATCGAAAACAATCCGGTTTCCGTGCGGTTCGTCGAAGTGAAGGGACGCGCTGGAGTCGGTGAGGTTTGCCTATCGAGAAACGAACATCAAAAAGCTGAATTATTAGCAGATGATTATTGGCTGTATGTTGTGTATAATTGCGCTAACCAGCCCGAATTGCACAAGATACAGAATCCAGCGCGACTCGGCTGGCAAGCTGTCCTGAAAGTCGAACAATATCGCCTCAATTCAGCAAACATTTTATCCGCAGAGAATAGAACGGAAGGTTAATGGAAACTAACTACGCCAAAAGACTGATTGAAGTTGATATGCCGATTCGCCGCGTTTCGGCACACGCTAGACGTGAAAAGAATATTAATTCTGGTCATATTTCAACTTTGCATACTTGGTGGGCGCGTCGCCCGTTGGCTGCGTGTCGTGCCGTCCTGTGTGCAGCGTTGTGGTTTGACCCGTCCGACCCGCTTTGTCCAGCGACTTTTCGCGGTATGGCGCGTGAAACAATGCGTGAGCTTTCTCAAATTAATTTGAGAATGTTCAGCGCGGAAAGTTTACAACGATTTAATGAGGCGAAACGAAATCCGTCTTTGCTCATCGAAGATGAATTCTTGCGCGCTTTGTTGCTTGATTTTATCGCTGATTTCGCCAACTGGGACAATTCGACGAACGCCGATTTTCTCGATGCGGCGCGTTTTCTGACGCACGTCGCCCATCTCGCGCTAACGGAAAATCTGGAATTTCTGGAAGCATTCACCTCTTACGAAAACGACCATAATCTCGAAAATCTAAAGACTAAAATTGAGAATCTACCTAAACCACTTGTTATTGATCCTTTTGCTGGAGGCGGGGCAATTCCGCTTGAGGCGTTGCGCGTCGGTGCGGATGCTTTTGCTTCCGACTTGAATCCGGTTGCTGTGTTACTCAACAAAGCCACCCTTGAATATATTCCAAAATACGGTGATCGATTGGCTAACGCCGTGCGCGAATATGGCGAGATTATTAAAAATCTTGCCGAAACGGAACTCGGCGACTTTTACGCAACAAGTGACGGTGCAACGCCGATTGCCTATTTATGGGCGCGAACGATTCAATGCGAAGGTCCGAGTTGTGGCGCAATCTTACCACTGCTTCGCACATTAAAACTTTCAAAGAATTATCACCTCAAATTACTTTTAGACAACCTCAATAAAACAATTAAATTTGAGGTAATTTTAAATGACCAAAAGATTGGGGAAGGAACAGTGCGAAGTGGAGCGGCAGTTTGTCCATTCTGCGGTTTTACAACTAAAGCTGGGAACGTCAAGCAACAGTTAATTGCTCAAAGAGGCGGTGCAAATAACTCAAGGCTAATTTCAGTATATGTCAGCGAAAATGGCTCTAGGAAGTTCCGTCTTCCGAACGAAACAGATTTTTCCGCATCTAGCAAAGCTGAAGAGATTCTTAAAAATAAAATCCTTCTGAGTCCGAATCTCATTCCAAATGAAGAAATTAATCCGGTGCGCCCATACAAAAACACTAGTGCTAAGTAACATTAGTTTTTAGAATTACATTTTCGTAATGGCGATTTA
>CAXSHW010000138.1:0-7360 GCA_964237245.1 uncultured Pyrinomonadaceae bacterium | reverse complement strand
GTCCGAATTCGCAGAGATTTTCATACATCACATACGCTCTGCAAAACGATTATTCGATTGAAGAAATTTATCGGCTGACAAAAATAGACCGCTGGTTTTTAGAGCAGTTGCAGGAAGTAATGCAATTGCAGGACGCGATTGAAGACAAACGATTAACCGACATTTCGGCTGACGATTTACGAACGGCAAAGGAATTTGCCTTGTCAGACCGGCGTATCGCTTTTCTGACTGAATCAACCGAAAAAGAAGTCCGCGAGCAGCGCAAAAAACTAAACATCGCGCCGGTTTATAAGCGTGTTGACACCTGCGGCGCTGAGTTTGAATCGTTCACGCCTTATTTGTATTCGACCTACGAAGAAGAAAACGAAGCCGATCCGACCGACAGAAAAAAAATAATGATTTTGGGGTCGGGTCCGAATGGGATCGGGCAGGGAATCGAGTTGATTATTGCTGTTGTCACGCTTCGTTTGCGTTGCAGGACGCGAATTTCGAGACGATTATGGTCAACTGCAATCCGGAAACCGTTTCGACCGATTACGATACTTCCGACCGACTTTATTTCGAGCCGCTGACGTTTGAAGACGTGATGAACATCGTTGACGTGGAAAAACCCGACGGCGTGATTGTGCAGTTCGGCGGGCAAACGCCGCTCAATTTAGCTGACGAACTTCACGCGGCGGGCGTTCCGATTATCGGCACGTCGCCCGATTCTATTGACCTTGCGGAAGACCGCAAAAGATTTTCCGCGCTTTTAAAGGAATTGAAAATTCCGCAGCCGGAAAACGGAACGGCTGTTTCGCCCGAAGAAGCGAAAGCCATCGCAAATAAAATCGGCTATCCTGTGATTGTGCGTCCTTCGTTCGTGCTTGGCGGTCGCGCGATGGCGATTGTTTACGACGAGCAGAGTTTGGACGAATATATGCGTTCGGCAGTTGACGCTTCGCCGCAGAAACCGATTTTGATTGACAAATTTCTCGAACGCGCCGTCGAGATAGACGTTGACGCGCTTGCGGATGAAACCGCTTGCGTCATCTGCGGCATTCAGGAACACATCGAAGAAGCCGGAATTCATTCGGGCGATTCGTCGAGCGTTTTGCCCGCGCAGAAAATTGCTGAAGAACATCTGGAAACCATCAAACATTACACGATAAATTTAGCCAAAGCGTTAAAAGTCGTCGGTTTGATGAATCTGCAACTGGCAATCAAAGATGACCGCGTTTACGTTATCGAAGTCAATCCGCGAGCCTCGCGCACCGTTCCGTTTGTCGCCAAAGCGACCGGCGTTCCGATTGCGAAAATCGCTTCGCTGGTAATGGCGAAAGTTAAAACTCTCAAAGAATTCAACTTGCCAGAACACCTGAGCGTGCCGAAAATTTTCGTCAAATCGCCGGTCTTTCCATTCAAAAAATTCGCCGGCGTTGACCCGATTCTCGGACCCGAAATGCACTCGACCGGCGAAGTTATGGGCGTCGGCGACACATTCGGCGAAGCCTACGGCAAAGCTATGGAAGGCGCGGGATTGATTTTGCCGCTTGACGGAAAAGCCTTTATTTCCGTCAATGACGCCGACAAAGGACAAGCCGTAATTCTCGCCCGACGGTTAAAAAAACTCGGCTTCGACCTAATCGCTACTTACGGCACGACTGCCAGATTAAATGAAGTCGGACTCGAAGCGGCGTCGGTTTTCAAAGTCAACGAAGGACGCCCGAACATCGTGGATTTTATAAAGCAAGGCGAGATTTCTCTAATCATCAACACGCCGCTCGGCAGAACTTCACACTTTGACGAACAGGCGATTCGCAAAGCCGCGCTGCAATTCAACGTGCCGTGCGTCACGACCATTACGGGCGCTGAAGCCTTGATCGAAGCGATTGCGACGAAAAAATCACAGAATAAAATTTCAGTCAGAAGTTTGCAGGAAATTCACGGCGAAACTGAGCTTACGGCGACCAGTTAAAAGAGAATCAACCGCAGAGAAAGCTGTGGGTGCTGAGAAATTTTATTTACCTCTCAAAACTGAAATAAATAGAAAATTCATTTGAGATTAAACTTCGCAAAGTATTCGTCAATCTCCACGCGCAGTTCGATACCGACGCGCTCGAAACAATCGAGCAAATCGTTGTATGCGCCCACGTCGCCGAGAAAATCCCAAAATTCTTCGGCGACCTTTAATTCCAGCGGTAATTCGAGCATTCCGCGCATCGTCCATCGGTTATAAGGTTCAGGCGCATAAGGATTATAAGGATTTTTCTTTTAAAGTGTCCCGTCAGGGACAATCGTTAATAGCCCAACGATTTATCGTTGGGAACAGATTGAATAATTGTCAAAGTCCCGTAAGGGACGAAAGATTCAATCGAAAATATATTTTTCATCATATTCAATGTCGTGTTTTTTCAAAAACGCCCGGAATTCCGTCTTGAAATCCATTTTGCCGTGATGTTCGGCTTGATTTTTAATGTAATGCACCGTTCTTTCCACATCACTAATCCCGATTGAAAACGCGCCATAACCTTCCTGCCAAGCAAACATATAATTTTTCGGAAATGTTTCGTGAATCCATTTTGACGAACCGCCTTTTATCAACTGCATCGCTTTTGAAATGGAAATTGTTGAAGGCATCGAAATCAAAAGATGAACGTGGTCATCAACGCCGCCCGCCGCGAGAAGTTTGATTTTATTTTCACGGGCAATGCCGCCGATGTATTGAAAAAGACGCGGCTGTAATTCGGGCGTAATCATCGGACGGCGTTCTTTTGTGCTGAAAACGCAATGATGCAACGAATTTATAAATGAATGCGGCATTTTGATTCGGTTGATTCTTTCGTCCCTTGCGGGACTCGAATATTTGTTCGACATTATTCCCAACGATAAATCGTTGGGCTATTAACGGATGTTCCTACGGAACGGAAAACACAGGAATCTACAATTTTATTTCCAAATCGTCGTCAGGCGGTTCGATGTTGAGAAATTCGCGGTAAATCCGGTGGCGATATTCCAACCCAAGTTTGTTAATCTCCGTGATGAACATTTGATAAGTTCCTTCACCGCCGATTAAGTCCCAAAACTCATCGCCGATTAAAACATTGCGGTCGGTTGTCATCTGAAACCATCTTCCTGGAAAACTCCAAGCATAATTTTCGCGCTTACCATAAGGGTTATAAGGCAAGGCGAAAAAAGCATCGGTTACAATTTGAGGCTGCATCGCGTAAAGTTTGAACATCTTTTCTTTGCTTACTTTCGTTACGTCGCTGTTCGGCAGCGGCGATTTCACTTCAAAAGCAAAACTTCGTCCATCAGTTAAATTTTTTATGACGACATCTGAAACAACTGTAACCGGAATTAGATTTCCGCCACCTTCTAAAATGTAAGCAATTTCCTCATTCCAATTTGGTTTAATTCTCTTTTTTCCTTTTTCAGAATGTTCCAAACAATTTAATACTTCTGTGATTCGGCGTAATCTTTCTTCAGGAACATTTCCTTGTATTACTGCCGAAGTTGCAGCTTGCCCGTGAAAATTCGCGCCGACAACTTTTGCTAACTTTTCCCAAACGTGACCGAAAGGCGTAACAAATTTTCTTTCAAAGTGAGAACCTTTGAATATTTCTTTCGGAACCAGCGCGGCATAAATCGGTTTTTCGGCTTTCCATTTATCAAAAATAACGGCTTTTTGTAAAGCGCATTATTTAACACGCCTTCCATCAGATGTGTAATAACTTCACCGATTATCTTTTGAGTTTCTTCTAAATTTTCAGGTGTTTGCGGCATTTTGTTAAAAAGATAGTCCCGACAGGGACGATTGCAAATAGCCCAGCGATTTATTGTTGGGTAAAAAAGATTTATTGCTTCAAGTCCCGCAAGGGACGACATATTTCTATCGTCTCTAAATCCAGGTTTTCGAGTTCCCACCAATGAATTGGAACTTTTTTAATAACTGCTTCTACAGAGCAAAGGAAAAATCTTTTACAATCCAATCGAATATCTTAATTCTTTCAAATTCTTTTCCGCTGAATATAAATCGCCGACATTTTCTGATTTTATGTGATTATATCTGGTGTGAAAATCTAATGTATCAATAACTTGCCCGAACTTTTTCGGTGTGTCTGAAATAATATACAAACCGACATTTTGATAATCAATCAAAGTTGATAATCTGCCAACGCCTGACCAAGTTCCGGTTGACATTTCAACTTCAAAAGCATTTTCGGGAATGAAATGTTTTCCTTTTTCTCGAAACCAAATTACATCAATTTTTCGCAATAAATCATAATTTGAGAATTGCAATTCAGGGCATCTCGTCAAGGTTGAAATCTTTCCTAATTCGACATCGTTAAACTTTTTCGATTTGTCGGGGCAAAAGGTGTGAAAGCCGCGAATGTTTCCGATTTCAATCAGTCTGCCTTGAATTACAGAATGAAGACTTTCTTCGATGGTATTTTGAGTAGCTGAATATTTGTAAGGTTTTAAAAGTAGTTCCCAGGCGTTAATAAATTCGGCGCAGTCAAATCTGTTTCCTTTTCCTAAAAGCGCGATTGTCAAATTACGATCAATATTGATTTTATATTCGCCGTTTCGGTCGTGGCTGATGTTTGGTAACTCTTTGAATAAAACTTTCGCCGGAATAATTATGGCTTGTTCGACCGAACCACAGATAAAAGCAATAAACGGATTTTCAAGGTTGTTCATTTCTTCGGCGGTCAAATAATTTAAGCCGAAGAAAAAAGTTCCTTTGTCGCTTTCCTTTGAAACTCTTATCAAAACATTCGCCTGAGCGATTTTGTAAGTTCTTGACTTCAAAACTTTAATCGGTTCGACATTGGCTTGAAATTTTTTCGCCACCTGTAAAAATTCTTCAGCGAGAGATTCGGCGGCAGATTTTGAATTATTCATTTTCGTTATTTACTTCGTCAATTGCAATTTCAATTGTATCTACAACTAAATCCCATAAACCAAACTCAATCATTTTCTTGAACTTGTATAATTCCATATCATTTAAAGTTCTACCAATTCTTCCTTTGGCAGTTTCTTGAACAAACCATTTATCAACCCAATAAATCAGTTCTTGTTTGTCTATATAATCCGGTTTATTTAACTGTTCCATAGTTTTATATGATGCTGATTGAATCGCCGTTTAAGCAAATCTAAAAAGTTTCGTTTCGCAATTTGTCGAATTCCGCCAGCCGCTTGACGGTATCGGCGGCGTATCTTTCCCACCACGAAACAATCGTGAACAAAGGTTTGCAGATTTTGCCGTGTTTCGCGCAGTAATAAGTCGTCGTTACAGGCTCAACTAATGTTGCTAAATCGGCGTGTGTCGTGGCGCGGCAACTGCGAATCGTGCGGCTTAAAATCACAGTCAAAACGTCGCGGATTTCACGGCTCTCGACTTTTTCGATTTGTTTGGCAACGAAGTCAATTTCTTCACGAACGGAAGCGACAAACCATTTATCTAAAAATCTTTTTTGCTCGTCTTGTTTTAGTTTGATGTCATAGAGTTTGATATATTTTTGATACGTTTTCAAAACAACGGATTCGTGTTCCGCCGCGTAAGTTTTATCGTCAAAATCTTTTTTTCTCGCCCGTATTTTGAATTCCGGCGAAGGGAAATATTTGTCGTTGTATTTTTTGAGATATTCGGTCAGCTTCGTTTCAAATTCGACGTTCGACTGCTCGCTTGTGAACGCTTTTAACCAATGCGAAATGTCTTTGATATGCGTTTGCAGTCCGGCGAGATTTATCTTTTTAACTTTGACGTTTGAAATTAAAGCGTTAAAAGCCGAAATATCAATTCCGACAGCGTTAATTCCTAATTCGTTCGCCTGAACGAGCGTTGTGCCGCTTCCGCAAAACGGGTCAAGCACGATGTCGCCTTTTGCGAAAAAAGTTTCGGTTTTGAATTTGTCAATCTTGTCGTCTAAAAAATATTCGACGAGTTGAGGAATGAATTTGCCTTTATACGGGTGAAGCCGGTGAACGTGCTTTGTCGTTTGCGATTCGGTGTATTGTTCAAATGACAGCGCCCAATTCAAATCTGCGCCAAGCTGCTTTTTCCAAGTTGTTTCTCTTTGATAATTTTCGTAATACTCAATCAAATCCTGCTTGGCTACAAGCGTATTTCCGTTTTTGCCGATTTTGTTAATTCTTCCGTAGTTGATGAGATAAGCGATATTCGACGGTGTGACGAGTTTGCCGATGTGCGCGGTCGCCCACGCGCTTGCCTGTTTAATATCTAAAAATTCCTGCGCTTTTAACATTACTTGAAATTAATAAGGTCGGATAAGATTGAAGTTGATGATAATAAAAAACCGCAAGAAAGGAAAATCTCTTGTGGTTTCGGCTTGATGAATAGAGTTTGCCGGTTTATTCTTCGCGGATGCTGATTCCGGCGATTTTGCCGGTTTTGTCGAGGACGTAATCGAATATCAAATTGGTTTCTTTGAACACGAGGCGATAGCGGTAGCTGCGATATTCGTTTTGGTCGAGACGGCGGATGAGTTCGACGCGCGTGAGTGCGCCGAGTTCTTTGATGCCTTCGCCGAGTTCTTTGGCGGTGTCGGGAAAGAATTTGACTTTCGCTTGCGCGGTGAAAAGGTTCGGGTCGGCTGTTCCGGCGGCGAGCGCGGCGAGGAAGGTTTTGAACTGCGCGGTTACTTCGGGTTCTTTGTCTTCGATGGCTTTGGCGGGCTGCGGAGTGAGTTCGGCGTTGTAGATTCCGGCGATTTGGTGCGTGAGTTTGACCGGATTAAAGTTTGACTGATTGTCGAGAACGATAATCGTTAATTTGTCATCCAAATAACGCGAGATATTAGTCGTAAAACCTTGCCACGAGCCGCTGTGTTCGACGATATGATGTTTACCGATTTCGGCGATGCCCCAGCCGAAACCGTATGGATAAGTTTTGCCGTCGTTTAATTTAACGGGCGTCCACATCTGTTCGAGACTCGATTTTTTCAAAAGTTTTTCGGTGTAAAGCGCGGCGTCCCATTTGGCGAGGTCGAGCGTTGTCCAGTAAAGCGAGCCGTCGGCGGTCGTGTTCATCGTCGGCGAAACCCAATCCTGATTTTTCAGTTCGCCTTTTATAATTTGATAACCGGCGGCGCGGTTCGGCACGATGTCCGTTTCCGAAATGATGCGCGTCGAAGTCATTCCGAGCGGTTTGAAAATGCGTTCCTGCAAAAAATCGCCGTAGAATTTGCCCGTAACTTTGCCGATTAAATTGCCCAAAACTTTGTAGCCGATGTTGCTGTAAGCCCAGCGTTCGCCCGGCTGAAATTCGAGCGGCATCGCTTCGGCGCGTTTCAAGATTTCGTCTTCGGTAAAATTACGCTGATAATCTTCCATCGGAAAATCGTTCGCCATTCCC
>CAXSHW010000137.1:0-7652 GCA_964237245.1 uncultured Pyrinomonadaceae bacterium | reverse complement strand
CGCTGCCGACATCGCCCTGCACGAGCCGGTTCATCGGCGCGTCCGACTGCATATCTTCAAAGATTCTTTTGACGACGCGTTCCTGAGCGCCGGTCAGCGTGAACGGCAACAGAGCTTTCATTCGTTCAAAAGTGCGGTCGGAAATTTCGATAATCGTGCCTTTCGGTTCTTTCGTCCGCTCACCGCGTTTTAGTTGCAATGCGAAAGAAACCCAGAAAAATTCCTCGAAAATCAAGCGTTTGTGAGCGTTGCTGCGCGCCGTCGCGTATTCGGAAATATCGGAATTCTCAGGCGGAAAATGAATTTCTTCGACAGCTTCGGCGCGAGAGATGAGATTTTGCCGCTTGCACAAATCTTCGGGCAGAGTTTCCTTAACAGAAGTTTTATCGAGAATTTGCAAAACGTTAAAGATGATTTCGCGCAGCCGTTTTGTTTGAAATTGTCCGAGTTTGCGATAAATCGGAACGCGCCGCCCGACGTGAATTGCGGAAAATTCCGGGTTGTCCGAATCTTCAATCAAATCTTCATCATCTTCCGATTTTGGATTTTGGATTTTGGATTTTGGATTAATGCCGAAACTTTCCTCAGGCTTTTCTTCGGTTAATAAATTTTTCAGCAGACCGAAAGCATTATAATCAACAACATCCGGCAAAATTTCCAATTCATCGGGTTTATTTAGCCGCAAAGCATAAGTATTTTTGCGCGAATCCCATTCCCATTTGCCGTAAGCGATAAAGCGCGTGCCGCGTTCAAATTTTTTTGTCCAGTAATTGACGATGTTATACGCGCCTTTGCCGGAAATAAACCACCAGACGACGACCGGTTTTCTCGTTCGTTCGGCGTCGCCCGCCGTGATTTCAAAGATAAAAAGCGGCGGCGCCTTCGGACCGCGATTTTTGCCGACCTGAAAACCGCCCGCGACTCGCGCGTAAAGTTCGAGCGACGCTTCCATTCCGTCGGAAAGTTCTTCAATCTGAATCAGATTCGAGCGGTCTTCATAACGCATCGGAAAATAATTCAGTAAATCCTCGACCGTCGCTTCGGTGATGTCGTTTTTGTATGTGAAATTCGCCACCGCCATCGCAAGTTTGCGTGACATCGCAACGGATAAACCCGCGATGTCAAAATCGTGCAGTTCGAGCAGAGGCGTTTGCAGCCGAATCAAATTTTTCGCCATTTTTTTAACAAAAATTAAAAATTTATCTATTCGACAAACGATAAATAGCCGTTCCGGTGAGCAGCGAATCGCGCGGCATCGTTACAAATCTTTTGTTCATTGATTGAAAATTAACTTCGCTTTCATCGAAAAATTCGAGATGCGGAATTTCTACCTTTAAATTGGCTCGCTCGAACTCCAACATAAATTCGTGATGGCGGCGGCGATTCGGAGTGCCGCGATTTGAACTAGCCAAATGCCAGAAAAAAACGGGAAGCCACAAGAAAGTCGACGCGTCGCGGTAATAAAACCGGCAATCGTTCGGTCCGAAATCAACACGGTGCAAGCCGACTCCGCCGGTTTTCAAAAGCCGCCGGTGAATTTCCGCGAAAGCCGCGATGTCCGAAACATGCTCGCCGACCTGAAACGAACAAATTACGTCGAATTTGTTTTCGGTTTCAGCGGTCTCAATCGGTTCACTGATAATTTCAACCCTGTCAGTATAATTTTCCGGGAAACCTGCCGCATCGAGTTCTTTATTCCATACGATTTTCGGATAAAATCGCTGCCAGTTTTCTTCAATTTGTTGATACCAATATTTTGCCTGCTCACCGAAATAGTCTCCCGGAAAACGGTCAATGACAGTATAACGAGCGGCGCCGGCAGCTAAAATGCTTAAACCCGAAGTCAAATAATCGCCCGCGCCGATTTCGCAAACCGATTTGCCGTCTAAATCGCCGAGGTATTCGCGCAGGATATTTAAGCTGCTAAATGCGTATGTTTTAAGAAATTCATCAGTATTTGAATAAGAAGTCGCCGTGCGGGGACGTTTCAGGCGCAGACGGCGAACGGACGGAATACCCATCAAAAAGTTTTTCGCTATTTCCTTGGTCAAGTCTGTGATTACATTGAGAGAGCCGGTTTTGTTTCGTTCCATAAAGCAATTTTAATCTCACCGGCTAATTTTCACAACAAGTTTTGAAATTAAGATTGCTTGCCGTTTAACATTGAAAATTTTCAGACTCGGAGAAAAGTTAAAACATTGATTTTAAAAAATCAGGGCAGTGCTTTATAAGTTAAAACTCCGAGACTTTCCTGCAAAAACAGGGCAAATTCGCCGCGCGTAATTATTCGGTCTCCGTCATCTTTTCTTTCAAAATTAACCGGAACGGCTTCCGCGCCGAAGATTTTTGTCCACAAATCTACGAGTTGATTTTGCGAAACGGGAACTCTGCCGTCGAATTCATTTTTTTCGTCCGCCAGTGAAATATTGTATTTGAGCAGCAAAATTTTGACCGAATCAAAAAACGGAGCTTTTTTATCGAGGTTTTTTATTCTATCAAACGATATGACGTTGTTCGGATTATACGGATAAAACAAATTAAACTGACGCGGATTTTTGTTCGCGCTTTTTGCCCGGTCGCTGATTAAATCAAGTGTCAGGCGTAGGAATTGTGCTAATTCGCCGCGCGTCAGAGGCGCTTCGGTATAAAAATTTTTATCCGCGTAGCCGAAAGCGATTTTGTAGTTTTCGGTTAAATCGAGAATCGCTTCATAAAATTCCGAATCGCTTTTAACGTCGGGAAAATCTTCGATTTTGGAGGCGACGAAATAGCTTTCAACCGCAGCGTAAGGAATAAAATTATAAACAATAGCGACCGAAACCGGAATAGGAGCGCCATTGCAGGTCGTTCGACTGTATTTCACTTTGGTTGCCGCTTCGGTTGCCGCGCCCTGCAAAAGTCTGTTTCCGGCAACTTTTTCTATCTCCAAAAATTTCCCTGTTTCGTCCAACTTGATTATCGCTTCGATTGTGCCGCCGACTCGCGCCGCTTTCGCTTCAGCCGGATAATCCGGTATCAAATAAAAAATCACTTGACCGGTTTGTAAATTTTTACAATTTTTAGTCGCGCCTTCGGTTAAAATTCGCGGAAAAATTTCAACACGATCTTTTTTTTGCGCCGAAACGATTTGCGGAATCAGAAAAGCAATCGCAAAGAAAACGTGAAATATGAGAAATTTTAGCAATTTATTCTCCAAAAACTTGAAACGGGTAACTGTCATTAAATTTAGTCGTCAAAGAAAATAACTTAAGACGGGCAGAATCAAAAAGAAGGCGAATTTTTCGCAAAAAAAATCTCCGTTCCGATTCTAATTAAATTTACCGGACAAAAACAACTATTTTATGGTTTTTTCCAAATTTGGTTTTGGCTGGCGACGAAAACGCTTCAAAGCGATTGGTCGAGATTTCATTTTCCCGTCTCAAAATTTTCCGCTGATGTTATTTTGCCTCATTTAACAAAACCGAGCGCTTCGTTGTAATTGATAACGGCATTGGAATCGTTTTGCAAAGCGTTTTGAAGACGGTCGGCGAAACTTTCGTTTTTGTTTTCAAAATTCAAAAGCCGTTTGGTTTCTTCGATTAAATTGTTGCCGTCCGATTCGCTTGTCTGCTGCTTGGCAGCTAAAAATTCATCTATCAAAACGATTTGACCTGAAAGAATCCGCAGCCACGCAAATTGCGCGTCTTCGAGAACGAGCCGCAGCATTTCACCGCTCGATTGCACTTTTCCATTGATTTTTTCATAACGCGCGCGTTCCGCGTCGAGCAGCGTTTTATGCAGGCGCAGCAGCGATTTGCTCAAACTTTTCAGTTGCGTTCTAGTTTCTTCGGTTAGCTGATTGTTTTCCGTTTCTGACATTTTCACCTCAAAAAATTATTCTAACGTAATTATTACACAAATAATTGCAGCAATTAAACACTGAGACACAGCGAAGAAAAAAATTATTTTTATATCAGTTGCTTTCATAAAAAAATCAATTGACTAAAACTACAAAAAGCGGAAAATGACTTTAGCTTTGTGAGTGAATAATTCGCACACGATAAATAAACAGAGATTGAACTAGGGAAGTAAAATGGAATTTACCGCTTATCTTTACGATTCAAAGGGACGCGACCGCGAACTTGAGTTTACCGAAGACATCTGCCGAAATATCGAAGAAGACCAATTAATTTGGATAAACGTTTCGGAAAGAAAAAAGGAAACGCTCGAATATATTTTTTCGACCTTAAAGTTTAAGAATGTGCCGGTTCGAGACATCTTGAAAAATTTGGAACGACCGAAACTCGAAAAGTTTGAAGATTTCTACCGTTTTTTCTTAATCGCGTTTGGAACAAAAAAGGATAATGATTTTAATGTCGTTTCGATAGATTTCGTCGTGGCGAAAAATATAATTGTAACCATTCACGAGCAAAAAATTGAATTTATCGAAGAATTTAAAGATGTCGAAAAGGGCGAAACGCACATCGGCGAACTCGACACGGAAAGTTTCATCGCCTCTTTGCTCGATTTGCATATCGTCAGCTATTTTCGGGCAGTCGAGAGAATAGAAAAAAAGGTTGATAGGCTCGACCATAAAATTTTGACAAAAGATTTAAGCGATGACGAATTTCTCGCCGAAATGCTTGAGCTGCGGCAAAGCGTTTCAAAAATCAGGCGCATTTTATTGCCGCAGCGCGATGTTTTCTACGCGCTTTCGAGAGCGGATTTTCTGCCGATTTCCGAATCCGATTCGGAGGCGCATTTTCAAAAACTCAACGGACATTTCGAGAATGCGGTCGAAGCGGTGGAAAGTTCGCGCGATACGGTTTTGAGCTTGTTCGATTTATACACGACCAGAGCGTCGCACAAAATGAATCAGACGATGCGGACGCTGACTTTTGTAACCATCGTTTTCGGCGCATTGGGCGTTATCGCGGGCGTTATGGGTATGAATTTCGAGGTTGGATTTTTTAAATCGCCCGAAGGTTTTTGGATAACTTTGTTGGGAATGACAATTCTAATCGGTATTTTAGCTGTAATTGCAAAAATGAAAAATCTCATTTAGAAAATTTTGAAAAAAACCGAATTTTGTTTTCTCGAAAATTTGTTGATAATATCCGAAACTGCAATCGAGGCGAAAAATTACTGACCAATATAGAAACCGAAATATCGAAAACGATAAATTTAGCGAAATGCCGGACGAAATTCTTGCCGAGTTTAATTCTTCTTTCAAATTTGACCGGAGATTATTCGCGGCTGACATTCGCGTCAGCCTCGCTTATTGCAATGCGCTTTTCGGCGCCGGAATTTTCACCAGAATCGAATCCGAGCGGGTCAAAAATGCCTTATATTCGATTCTCAAACGCGGCGAATTTGACAAAAATTATTTTGACGAAATCGCCTCGACCGATATTCATTCGTTTATTGAAACGCGGCTCGTGCAGCTAATCGGCGACGCGGGCGGAAAACTTCGCACGGGCAGAAGCCGAATTGATCAGGTTGCCGCGGCTTTTAGGTTGTGGCTGCGCGAGGAAATAACTGAAATTTCAAAACTGACGAGAGATTTACAAAACGCATTGATCGCTGCGGCTGAAAATCAAACTGAAGCCGTTTTGCCGGGCTATACAAATTTGCGGCGCGCGCAGCCGATTTTGTGGGCGCATTGGTGTCTGGCATATTTTGAAATGCTGGCGCGAGACAGGGAGAGGCTCGACGAAGTTTGGCGGCGCGTCAATGTTTCGCCTTTGGGTTCGGCGACTCTGGCGGGAACTTCGTTTGAGATTGACCGCGAAGAAATTGCGCGGGAACTCGGTTTTGAAGGCGTGACGGCAAACAGTCTCGACGCCGTGAGCGACCGCGATTTTGCGATTGAATTTCTCGGCGCGTGTTCTTTGCTGATAATTCATTTGTCGCGTTTTGCCGAAGATTTGATTTTATATTCGACAACGGAATTCGGATTTGTCGAATTCGGCGAAACGATTCAGGCGGATTTAACTTTTGCGTTGCGGGAAAAAAATCTTAACGCGCTTGAATTAATACGCGGAAAAGCCGGTCGGATTTTCGGACATCAAACGGCGCTTCAGACGACGATGAAAGGCTTGCCGCTTGCTTATAACAGAGATTTACAGGAAGACAAACAAGCGGTTTTCGATACGGTTGATTCGATTTCGACTTGCTTGAGAGCGGCGCAAATTATTGTCAAAAACTTGCGCCTAAATACCGAAAAAACCGTTGCCGCCGCGTCCGAAGGTTATTTTAACGCAAGTCAAATTGCCGACTATTTAATGCAGAAGAATATATCCTTAATAAACGCCAATCAAATTGTCGAGCAAATTGTTCGATATTCCGTCTCAAAAAACAAGAAACTTGTTGATTTGAGTTTGGAAGAAATGCGAAATTTTTCTGAAATTATCGAGAAAGACATATTTGGAAATCTGAGTCTTGAGCAAACTCTGGCAAGTAAAAATCAAATCGGCGGAACAGCGCCCGAAAGAGTTTTCGAGGCATTGGAATACGCGCGCGAAAGTTTGGAAAGAGAATAAACGCCAATTTCCGATTTCGTCAAAGGATGAATGCAAAATGCGCGATTTTACCAGAAATTTTTTGACCGAATGGCGTAAACTCGATTTACCGTTCGGCGGCGAAACTTTTATTTTAGCCGTTTCCGGCGGCGCGGATTCGGTCAGTCTGGCGCTGGTTTTGAATGAATTAAAAAACAGGAAAAAATTGAATCTGCGTTTTGTTCTCGCGCATTTTAACCACGATTTGCGCGGCGAAGAAAGCGACGAAGATGAAAGATTCGTTAAAGAATTAGCCGGGAAACTCGAATTTGAACTGACTGTCGGAAATCAAGATTCAAATTCAAAAATCAAAAATCAAAAAGGAAATCTCGAACAAAACGCTCGCGTCGCGCGTTACGAATTTCTTGCCGAAACCGCAGCAAATCTCAACGCTCGCGGAATTTTGACCGCGCATACGCTTAACGATCAGGCAGAAACTTTTCTGCTGAATTTGATTCGCGGAAGCGGACTTGACGGTCTCGGCGCAATAAAACCGATAAGAAGTTCAAATTCCAAATTCCAAATTCCAAATTTTGAAGAATCCAAAATTCAATTAATTCGTCCTTTGTTGAGATGGGCAAAGCGCGAAGACACGGAAAATTTTTGCCGTTTGAACGAAATCGAGTATCGCTATGATTCGATGAACAAAGATTTAGCGTTTCGGCGCGTTCGCATCAGAAAAGTTTTGCTGCCGCTTTTGAAAGATTTCAATCCGAAAATTATAGAAACGCTTAGCAAAACGGCGGAATTATTGAGAGAAAATGCCGAACTGTTGGCTCAGAATGAAAATCGTGACGTTTCGGATTTTGCCAATGAAGGTGAATTCGGAAATTTTTCCGCAAAAGCTGGAGAAAATGAAGCTATCGAAGTCTTGCTTATAAAAGAGTTAAGAAATATGTTTCCGGCAATGCGGCGATTCATCGTGCGCGCGTGGCTGAAAAACAGACGCGGCGATTTGCGGCGTTTGAGCGCCAAGCATTTTGAAGCCGTCGAAAACCTGATACTCAGCCGTAAAAGCGGCAATACAATCGAACTTCCCGATAATGAAATCGTAATGAAAAAGAACGGGAAATTGTTTTATGAAAAAAGAATAGTTGAAAAAAGTTAGACGGC
>CAXSHW010000136.1:0-7905 GCA_964237245.1 uncultured Pyrinomonadaceae bacterium | reverse complement strand
TTCAGTGAAGCCTTTCAAACCGTCAACACAAGCGATAAATATATCTTTAACTCCAGGTTATTCAGCTCCGTTAAAACTCCAAGCCAGAACTTCGCGCCTTCTGATTCGGCTGTCCACAACCCTAGAGTTTCCTTCCTGCCTTCGACGTTGACGCCGATTGCCAGGTAGATACAACGATTTTGAACCGTTCCCTCATATCGAATCTTCACCCGCAGCGCATCCAGGTAGACGATTGGACAAATTGCGTCGAGCGGACGAGGAGTTTGCCATTCCCGAACTTCTTCGATAACGGCTTCGGTGACGGACGAAATAAGATCGGGCGATATTTCAACGCCGTAAATGTCTTCGAGGTGCGCTTTAATGTCGCGGGTCGAGAGTCCGCGCGAATACAAACTCAATATCGCATCATCGAAACCATCAAACCGCCGCTGATGTTTCTTGATGATTACCGGCTCGAACTCTGATGAGCGGTCGCGCGGAATTGATAGCTCGATTTCGCCGTGCTTTGATTTGACCGTTTTCGGCGTGGTTCCATTACGACGATTGCCGTTTTCTTTGACCGAAACTTTGTCGTTCTTTTCAAAACCGAGTTCGTGCGTCAATTCGGCATTCATCGCCCGCTCAAGCAGCGCTTTGGTTAGCTGCTTGAGTAAGCCGTTTTCACCGAGCAAATCTTCAGGATTCTTATAATCCCGAATCAGTTCATCTAAAATCTCTTTTCTGATTGTCATCGTGTAATTCTCCTTATTCTATAAATTTGGAATTACACAAAATTTCTTACATCCCCCCGCCAGAGGCGGTGGCTTTATTTTTGCGCCCTAGAAGGTGCGCCATTACTGGCTAGTCCTCTGCCTCATCGAACAATTCGCCTTGTAATTGCTCCATCTCCCGCTCTCGCTTCTCTTGCCATTTGACGTATTCGCGGATGCGCTCTTCATCTAGCCCGATTGTGCTGACACAATAGCCGCGACTCCACAAATGCCGCCCCCAATACTTCTTGCCCAACTTCTCATACCGCTGCAAAATCCGAATTGCTAACTTTCCCTTCAAATATCCCATCACGCTCGTCACCGAATGCTTCGGCGGTATCCACATCACCAGATGAACGTGGTCTGCCTGCACATTCATCTCAATTATTTCTAACTCTTCCTTTTGCTTGACCAGTTTCTCGATTGACTCTTTCGTATATTGCCGCACTTCATCGGTTAATACTCGATACCGATATTTTGGACAAAATATCAAATGATATTTACACTCATAAATAGTATGCGATTGTTTCCTGAATCGTTTACTCATTTTATCTCCTTAGTTGCTGACACCTCTAGGGAGATATATTTTAATCTGTTGCTGTTTCGCCCTGACTGCCTTGTAAAAGAAAACCACTGCCAGAGGCAGTGGTTTGATTAGAGAATCAATGGACGTGAGGGCGAAACAGCTTCTCTTTAAAATCTTTCTTTTGTTGCTCGGAGTTGTCTGTGGCTGATTTCGCCCCACGTCATCTCAATCGTTCGATGGCTTCTTTGAAAATTGAGATTTGTTTTACTTGAAACAGAAGATTACACTTTATTTTGTGAACTTTGAGTGGGATGAGGAGAAAACAAAAAGAATATTCGGAAGCGTGGTTTTGATTTCGCCGATGCTTGGGAGATTTTTGAATCTCCGATGAAAACGGCTCCTGACCTTCGAGAAGATTATGGCAAAGTCCGTTGGGTAGGAATCGGATTTCTTGGAAATCGAATTGTCGTTGTGATTTTCACTTATCGAAGCGAAAACACCATCCGAATAATCTCTTTGCGAAAAGCATTAAAACATGAACGTAAAAAATTTGAAGAAGCCATCGAAAACAGACTGGGCGAGAATTGACCGGATGACGGACGAAGAAATTGACACTTCTGACAGTCCGCCGCTCGATGATGAATTTTTCGACAGAGCTGAATGGCTGATGCCCGAAAAAAAGAGAGCGGTAACTTTGAGTGTAGATTCCGAAGTTCTAACGTGGTTTGAAGGACAAGGCGCAGATTTTCAACAGCGTGGTATGCCGCGTTGAAAATTTATGCGGAAGCACATCAAGAATAAGGTTATTTGAAGATAACGCGCCATCGAACAAATCAATGGACGTAAGGCAAAAACAGCGACTTTGTTATCGAACTTGTCCGTTAAACTTTAGCGGATTTTCTGGCGGTTTCGCCCTGTCAAGACCCGAAACCTTGAGCCATCAGGTTGTCGAGTTTCTCTCTCGATTCCCCATTTCAATAATTTCTGATGCTTTTCCCAATCCTATTTGAACTCGTCAGGCGTTTGATAACTCAAACTGCTGTGCGGGCGTTCTCCATTGTAGAACTTCCGCCACTTTTCGGCGACGATCATCGCTTCTTTCAGATTGCCGAAGATTTCCATCCGCAAGCATTCATCCCGGAGTTTGCCATTAAAACTTTCGCCTTTGCCGTTCTGCCACAGGCTGTCCGGCTCGGTATATGCCGCTTTGATATTGTTCTACGCCAAGACAACTCTTTAATAATTCCGGCGATGAATTCCGAACAGTTATCCGAGCGCATACGTTGCGGATAATCGCGCTTGCCTTGAACCTTGCGTAAAGCGCTTTTTTGACCTGTGTCGCTTTGAATGAGCGTCCGACTCTGATTGCCAAACCTTCGCGTGTGAACTCGTCCCAGCATCTTTAATCGTCTGCCCGCCGCATCTCGGTCAAACACAAAATCGTATGTTCAAATTTGATTCGGGCGCGCTGCGGTCGGCGTTATCGGCTGCCCCTTGCCGCAAGCGCTTTTTCTTCTGTTTCGAGCGCGACACCTGCAAGCCAAACTTCTGCCAGACACTTACTATCCGTTGGCGATTAATAGTTTGCCCACGCCTTCTTAAAGGAGCGTTGATCTCTCCGGTAGCCATAACGCGGAAGGGCGAACGCCAATTGCTCGACCTCGTTTCAAATTTCTCGTCCGGCTGCCGCTTAATAGTGTATTGACAGGTCGAACGCGCCAATAAAATAAGCTGACACGACCGCCGTTGCGAAACTTCTCCGGTTTTTAGAAAAACGACCGCCTCGCGTTTGCCTTCAACCGTTACCACTTTTTTGCCGACAACTCCTGCATCGCGTCAATCTCAATCAGGCGGTCGGCAAGCAATCACTTGAGCCGGACATTCTCCGATTCGAGTTCGCGCAACCGCTTGACTTCCGCGACCTGCATTGAGACGAAGTGTTTCTTCCACCTATAAAACGTGCCTTCGTTACAGCCATTTGCCGACAAAACCTGGCAATCGTGACTTCAGTCTTTTCAGCTTCTCGAACAAATCCGACAATCTGCTCATCAGAATAAATCTTTTTTCATCTCAAATTTCTCCTTATAAACTGATTTTTCAATAACTGGAGAAACTTGCCGACCAACTGGCTCAATTTTACGGTTTCAGTTCACGTTAATTCTGCCGCTATCGCTCGCTCCAAGAGATATTTGGTTAATTGTTTCAAAAAACCGTTTTCACCCAATCGGTCTTCCGCGTTCTTGTAGTCTTTGATAAATGCATCGAGAATTTTAGGTTTGATTTCCACCTGTGCAACATCCTGAAATCGGTTTGTTCTGATTTGTGATTTACACAATTTCCCTGATACTCTCAAGTTCTGAAGCAACATAATCTTGTCTGATTATTTAATCTCGCCGATTAAATCGTAATTATGAGCTTCGGAAATTTTCACGTCGTAAATCGCGCCGATTTTCGGTTCAAAATTTTCGGGCATATCGTTGATTAAAATATAACCGTCAATTTCCTGCGCCTGACCTTCGAGCCGACCTTGAAAAAGCAAATCTGATTCCTGCGATAAGCCTTCAAATAAAACTTTGTAAGTGTTGCCGATTTTTTGTTGGTTTTTTCTTTTGCTAATTTTCGCCTGTTCCTTCATCAACATTGTCCTGCGACGTTTCGCCGTTTTCGCGTCAATTTTGTTCGGCAAATCAAACGCGGCGGTTCCCTCTTCATCTGAATATGTAAAAACGCCGACGTTATCGAATTCGCAGTTTCGCACGAAAGTCATTAATTCTTCAAAGTCGCTTTCCGTCTCGCCGGGAAAGCCGGTAATAAACGTCGTGCGGATTGTAATGTTCGGCACTTTTTCGCGGACTCTTTTGATTAATTTTTCCAAACTTTCACGAGTTCCGCCGCGCTTCATTAATTTCAAAACATTGCGCGAGCCGTGCTGAAGCGGCATATCGAGATATTTGACGGCTTTCGCTGTTTCGTTTATTGCTTCGAGAAATGCGTCGGAAATATGCGTCGGGTAAGCATACATCACACGAATCCATTCCAAATCTTCAATTTCGCCGAGAGCGCGAATCAATTTGGCGAGCGCGTTTGTTTCGCCCAAATCTTCACCGAAACGCGAAGAATCCTGCGCGATTAAAACGATTTCCCTCACGCCTTGTTTCGCCAAATCTTCGGCTTCTTTGAGAATCGAGCCGAAACGTCTTGAACGGAAAGAGCCGCGCATTCCGGGAATCGAGCAGAACGCGCACGGTCGGTCGCAGCCTTCGGCAATTTTGATAAATGCCGTGTGCGATTCGGTCGCACGGTGGCGCGGCGTGTCGAAATCGTAAAGATAAGTCGCAGTTTTGCTGCCGATTTTATTTAATGGTAAATCCTTGAAATTTATTTTTTCGTCAGCCGCTTCTAAAATTCTGCCGATTTCGCTCGTGCCGATAAATGCGTCAACTTCCGGCAATTCCTTCATCAAATCGTCGCGGTAACGCTCGACCAGACAACCAGCAACGACGACGCGCTTCGTTATACCGTTTGCTTTCGCGCCGGTCGCTTCGAGAATCGCCTCGACTGATTCGGCTTTCGCCGATTCGATAAAACCGCAGGTGTTCACGACGACGGTTTCCGCTTCCTCGGCGTTATTCGTAATTTCGTAGCCAGCCGCTTTCAGTTGCCCCATCATCACTTCCGAATCAACCAGATTCTTCGGACAGCCGAGGCTGACAAATCCAACTTTTTTCATTCGTTCAATATACCTTCTTTCTTCGTTTCAAGAAGAAAACAATTCCTAAAATCCAAGCTATAATACCCAAAACCGAAAATATGATGACTCCAAATTTCAGATTGGCAAATGTTTCAGCGACAGTTGCGCTTAAAGATAATCTTTTTCTGGCAATCCGTAATACCCAAAAAGTTCTCGTAAATTTTAAATTTCTCGATAGAAATATCCGGCAATCCCGAAAAGGATAACGCCGGCGATGAAAAGCGAAATCGAAACGATTAGAAATTTATTCATCTTTTGATTTACCTTCTAAATCTTTTAACCAATTTTCGATTTCTGTCGTTTCATCTTTCGACAAATTCTTTTCACCGAAACGCACGCGATTATATTTTTCGATTATCGAAACGGCTTCGGGCATATTTAAGGCAAAAGCAAATTCCAAAGGCGTTTGATGCGCGGCGCGGGTGAAACCTTTGCTTGCCAAAACCTTTTGCATTCGCTCGTAAAATTCAATTATTGTCGTTTCGTTTTTGAATTTTAGCCAGGAATAAAACCTTTGCCAAAATTTCAATTTCAAAATTTTTCGATAAAGCCAAACAATTAAAAATATTCCTGTAATTGCCGCAAGCAAATATCCAACTCCGAAGGCGACGGCTTTCGCGCTTGCCTGCCAGCCTTTGTCGCCACGAACTTCCGTCCACCAGTTTGATAATTGATTCTGCGTTTCGGTCAGCCAAGCGGCAGTTTTCGCTTGATAATTTATGAAACTGTTTTTAATCGAACGCCTCAGAGAACTTTGCTGTTGATTGTCGTAGGAAACAAAATATTGAATCCAAAAAGTTTCAAGCGCTTCGACATAAGAATTGAATTTTCCAACGATTCCCGTCGCGTCTCTCGCGGCGGGCTGTCCGGCAAACGGCGTCGGGTCGAATGTTATCCAGGCATTTTCGCCGGGAAAATAAACTTCAACCCAAGAATGCGCGTCCTTTTGCTTGACGATATAAACGCCTGCCGTTTCATTGAATTCGCCCGATTGAAAACCATTGACAATGCGTGTTGCGATTCCTTGCGTTCGTAGCATAATAGCCATCGCGGTAGCAAAATATTCGCAATGACCTTCGCGGACGTTGAACAGAAAATCGGCAAGCGGCTCATCGCCTCCGGCTTTCATTTCCAGAGAATAACCGAACTGCGTTTGCAAATAACTTTCGACTGCTTTCGCCTTTTCGTAACGATTAGTCTGCTTTCCGGTGATTTGTCTGGCAAGAGCGGCAATTCGCTCATCCATTTTTTCGGGAAGCTGCAAGTAACGTTTTGCCTCCGGCGCATAATTTTCGTCATCTGATTTTAATTTTTCCGCGTTCGGCGCGTTTGTATCCGAATATACTTTATAGCTCACACGGCTGGCGTTTAAGTTTCGCATAAAACTTATAGCGCCTTCGGAATCTTTTCTGAGGAATTCAAAATTTCCCTGCACGGCGATAGGACGCGAAACGGTGAAAAGCGCGGGCGTATCAATCGGTTCGAGGTAAATTGTCTGAGTCGTTAAATCGTTCGGCTTGGAAGTACTGTCAACTTTGAAGAAATTTCCTTCCTGTTTGATTAAATTCTCGTTATAGCCTGCTCTGGATTTACTCCATCTTTTATTATCGAAATTATCGAGCGCGACGCCGCGCCATTTAAAAGAATTCAAAATTTTGCCGTTTGAATTTTCGATTCGCGCGCGCATTACAATCTGGTCATTTTGCAAAAGCCTTCCGATTTCCCCCAAGCTAACCGAATCGGAAAAACCTGTAATGTTTGAAAGCCCTCCCGCGTTGTTTCCCAACCCCGCGCCGCCTACTCGCGGAAGCGCGAAGAATAAAGGCGCTGCAAAAACAACAATTAAGATAAGCAGCGTAAATGCCGTCGAAGATAATCGAGCGACGGGAATGTTACTAAAAATTATTTTTTTGTTTTCAGACTTTCTATAAATTGAATTTTCGCCGACTGAACGCGAAGTTTTTCTGATCTCAAAAGTAATAATCGCACAAATCGTTACTAGCAAATACAAAATCAAAGAACCTAAATATAGCGAACTTATGCTCAAGCCGGCTGCCAGCAGAACTTCAAAAAACGACATCAAATAAAGAAAAAGCCAATCTCGGTCGGCTTTTTTTTGCAAAAGTTTTATCGCCGTCAAAACCAAAATCATTTTTGCAAGCATTGCCGCAAGCTCGGCGGCATTTACGCTACCACCGCTTATTTTATATTTCACGACATAAAAAATCGGAACAGCGATAAATATCGAGGCTGTTCCGAAACGCTCGGAAAGTTGCCACCGAGAGTTTTCCAAGAACCAGGCAGCTATTAACACCAAAATAAAAAGCAAGCTCGAAATTGCGCTGATGCCGCCCGAAACAAACAATAAAAAAAAGCCGCAAAAAACGACAGCATAGGAAATTAGTTTGAAGAACCGGTCGAAATTCATTGGACTTGAGCTAAACTATACCAGTTTTGATTATAGTCTTTGCAAATAATTTTGTCTAAAACTTTCCATTTGGGATTCGTTGGAAAATTAAAAAAGCCCGCTCATAACTGAGCAGGCTTTTTCTTAAAATTAAATCCGGCAACTTCCTACTTTCCCACACCTGAAAGATGCAGTATCATCGGCTCTAGCAGGCTTAACTTCCGTGTTCGAGATGGGAACGGGTGTGACCCTACCGATAAAATCACCGGAAAACTGGTAAATATCAAAATGACAACTGAATAATTGCGAATAGTTAATCTTTACAAATTGCGGATTGAAAATAAAATTTGCTGGTCAGTAAATTTTATGGTCAAGCCTTGGGACTATTAGTGCTGGTCAACTAAATATATTACTACACTTACATCTCCAGTCTATCAACGTGGTAGTCTTCCACGAGTCTCACTGGCAGAAT
>CAXSHW010000135.1:0-7959 GCA_964237245.1 uncultured Pyrinomonadaceae bacterium | reverse complement strand
TTGAGTTGGATCGAAGCCAAAACCAGTATTATTCGGAATGCCGTCAGAGCATATTGGCGAATCCGCGTTATTTGCTTCTCCCAACTGCGTAAGTCCTAAAATAGAATCCCTGTAAAATAAAGTTCTTAAAAACCCCTAATTGTTGAGAAATTGTTGAGAAGTTTTTTGACACTAGAAAATTAAATTCAAACATATTTGAAAAACCTACCTGAATAGTTACAAAAGAAAAAAGCGGTCGGCAAACTCGCAAAAAATTTATGAGTTTAATCGTCAACGAAAAACGGCTGCCAGCCACCATAAAACGGCTCTTCAAAAATTCGGTCTCCGAAATTGTCGGAGAACTTCTGCAAAACTCGCAACGCGCCGGAGCAAAGGAGATTCATTTTCATCTCGACCGCCAAATGCAGACGATAATCGTGCGCGACGACGGTTCGGGGATTTCTCCTGACGTAATGAGCTGGACGCGAGTTTTGCGAACGGCTGATTCTTTTTATTCGGATGAAAAAGTAGAAGCGAATCAAAAGCCGATGGGCGTGGGACTGCTCTCTTTGTTCGCGCTCGATGCGGTGAAAAGCGTTTCAATCAGCTCGCGCGGAAAGTGCGCGCTCCTCGAAACGAATCTTCTATGGGAGTCGGAAGATTACTGGGCTAACTGGATAGATTTGATTGCCGACGCGCCCGACGGCATCGCCGGCTTTGAATTAACCGCCAGATACGAAGAACCGGAAGCGACATTTTCTTATAACCGACTCGCGCACAAATTTGAATACGCTTTGACGAAATTCGGCGACGGCGGCAACTTCGCCCCACCGCGCGGATACCAAGACTTTCTAAAAATCTATTTGGACGGGAAAGCGGTTGACACAACGCTGCCCGCCGAGTGCCTTCCCGAAGGCGATGATTTGCTTTACGACGGCTTTTACGAAAATAACCGTCTCCGTATCGTTCAAGCGGCAAATCCCTACCGCGCTTACGCTTTTGTAGTTTGGTATGGACAAATCATTAAACTCGATTCAGAAATTCCCTTTCTGCTCGAAGTTTCGTCTGGCAGTCCCGTCACGCCGCTCGCGCCGACGCGCACTTCACTAATTGATGACCGGAAACTTGAAAACTTGCGGCAGTTCGTCGAAGATGCAGTTTTCGCCACTCTCACCATTGAGGTCGCCGCGCGGAAAATAAAGCCCGCGTTTGTCAAAAGACTCTACGCGGCATATCCGGCGAGAGCGAGGAAGGAGCTATCCGTCTGCGTCGTCAGAGAAGTTAATCATCCGCCGGGTCGAATTATCGAATCTTACGCCGACTACTGCGACTTGGGAATGGAAAAAGTTTTGTCTTATCGTGAAATCGAGAGCCGTGAAATCGAAATTTTCGATTCGGGCGTGAGCGTCCTCACGAGCGTGTTGCAACAGATGCCGAATCACTTCGACTTCTATCAAAACTCACCGCCGTCGGCTGAGCCGATGCAGACGGCAACCAAAGAAACTTCAGTCGAAGAAAAGCCGGTTGATGAGTGGACGGAAATCGGCGAAGGCGCGGAAAGTTTCGCTCTCTGCGTCGGCGGCACGATGCGCTTTCTTATTGCCGGCAACAGCGAAAAATTGCCGCTCAAAAAACTTCACTGGAAACCGGGCGCGGCTTTGAAATCAATCTTCGCCCGCGCGGGCGAATTTGCCGTTGTTTCGGTGAGCAACGATCCGGTCGAATCTGATTTCCGGCGAGTCGAAACCCAAGTTTTCGTTTTTGAATACACGGGCAGTTTCGACATTGAAGAAGTCGAAGGCTTGTGCGTCAGACTTCCGATTACAAATGCAAGCGATTTGCTCGGTGAAGCTGTGGAATGGCTCGGCACGTTTGGTAAGGCTTGTTACAGCCCGAACGACGATTATGATTACGAGCCGCAGGAAGAGGATTTTGATAATTCGATTTCGCGCCTTATTTTGGAGTTAAGAGGCAATGTTCTTTCAACCAACTGGAGTTTCCACGAACTTAAAACACTCGTCGGAAAAATCGTCGCGGAAAAAAGCGGCGAAAATCAAAATCACGCACAAATTAAAGGCATCGAATTTTTAAACGGGAAAGAAGAAGCTAGAATGATTGTGAAACTCACGAATGAGACGGAAATCCGGCTCGAAATCGCATCGCATACTTACCTGAATTGAAACTTCGAGCTTATTGTTCTTAGATAAATCCGCTCTTTGCCAATTTCCCTCAAATATGTAGTTCTGACTCTCGCTCAAACCGCGAAACAGTAAAAAATAACCAACTTTTTCCACTTCAAAACAGCCAATATGTAGTTCTGACTATGAGAATATGTAGTTCTGACTATGAGAAATATGTAGTTCTGACTCTCGCTCGGGCGATGAATATGTAGTTCTGACTCTCGCTCGGAGAGTTTTCCACAGGCAAATATGTAGTTCTGACTCTCGCAATATGTAGTTCTGACTCTCGTTCAGGCGATGAATATGTAGTTCTGACTCTCGCTCGGACGATGAATATGTAGTTCTGACTATGAGTAAATTACCAATATGTAGTTCTGACTCTCGCTTTAGTGACCGCAAACTTTGCAATAAAAGGACTTAATTAAATTTTGCCGCGCTTATCCTTTTTATCCTTTTTCTTATCCATTTATTTATCCTTCTTTAAAAGCGAAAAATTTCTAGAATATTTTCCGTCTTCCAAATCGCAAAAAAAATTTTAAGCGATACGATTTCTTTCTTGCGAGAGTCAGAACTACATATTTTTCCAGCAGTTGAGATTAGCTTTGAAGAAGTTTCCAGTCTTTCTGCTTTCGATTCGCGTGCATCACCTCTGAAGCAAATCTTGGGTGCGGAATCAAAACCAGTTTGGCATCTACTATTTTCCTTTTTTCGGTAATTCTTTCGACGCTGTATTTCATCAGCACTTCCTTTTCCACCATTTCATCGAGCGAGACGCAGACATCCCTCAAATTGTCCCTCGCCTGCAAATACTGTGTGAGACCGAAATCCCGAATCACGGTTGAAAGCAAAATCGAGTAAGGAATGTGAATGCTCGCCTGCGTAAAATGATGACTCATTCTTTTGTGCAGCTGACGAGCAACCACCGTTCGATAGCTCATCGCAATTTCATAATTAAACTGCCGGTAAGTTCCTTCTCTGATAGATTTCGTCACTAGTGAATTAAACCGGACGAAGGCTTTGGTTTTCTCGCCCTGTCCTTTCCAGTCTTCGCGCGTCTGAAGTCCGACGGTTTCGAACAAATGGTCGGAAAATAGAGTAGAGCCTGTTTCGTCGGTAATGTGAACCGTCGTCCCGACGCAAACCATAATCGCGTTTTTGATTTGGTCAATCGAATAACTGTGTCCGGTGCGTTTAAGTTCCTGCTGCAATTCGTAAAGCGTGAACGTAACGGCAGCCTCGTTATCCAAAAAAAGCCCGTGTCCCTCTGTAGCGAGTTTTCTGAGCGCGTCCTCAACCAATTCTTCCAACTTACCCGGAAAATGGTCTCGTTCGTTGCCGTCTGAATCCTGCACACGCGCCGGAGCGATCCTCACCGTAAAGTTGCCACCTCGACACTCAAAATCCCGTTTGACCGTTTTCAAAAACATATCGTCAATGCGCTTCACTTTACCCCACACATATTTCGGCACGAAATCATAAAATTCAACCGTGTTCGAGCGATTGCGCTCGCTCGGCAAAGTCACTTGAAACAGTTCGAGCTGAATAGGACGGCTTCTCTCGTATTGGTCAATCTTTTTAATATCGATGGATTCGGTTTGATTTTCGCTTTGAACCACCTTTTCGCTCGAAATTGCTTTTTCACCGCCAAACATTTTGCTCACTGTCGATTTTTTCTTCGCCATAAAAAATACCTCTCAATCGAGAATATGAATTAATCGCAGACAAAACTCAGCACTTCACTATTTTAATGGGATGGGAGCCATCCCATTACATCTGAATTTTCATAAGCGTTTATTTTAACATTTCAGGGGCAAATTATTCAGTTATCGACAAAAACAATTTTGAAAACATAGGCGGCTGATAAGTATGCGCTTTTGCAAAAACGCATTATTTCGTTTTTATACCGTCTTAAATACATTTTTCGGCAAAAAACAAGCCGTATCATTTAACTCTCGAAAAACTATGAATTTACTCGACCGGATTACGACGCCCCGACCTCGCACAAAAAAGGAAATGATTAAATATCTGAGCAGTCATTTCCGCTATCACACGCTTCGCAGTTGGAATCGAATGACTTCTTACGCGCACAACATCAAAATCTACAATCTGCCGTGGAAATCAAAAGCCGACGAATCAAAGGCGTATGACCTCGTTTCAACCGCGCAAGCCGCGCGAGTCGTCCAAAAACATTTGGACGAATTCAATCGCCGGACGGATTACCGTTACTCAATCATCGGCAACGGCAGAAGCGGCGGCTATCCCGTTCTTGTCGAATCGGAACGAACCGATTCAGGTTATAAATCCGAATGCCCGGAATGCGGGCAGCTAAACTATCGTCTAGTCCCGCCCGATGCGGGAACGCTTGACAATCTCCTTGTCCGACAGCTCCTCAAAGGCTGGACGAACGAAACGATTCTGCGCGAGCCGGAAGTCGTGAACTTTGCAGCAACCGGCAACGAAAAACAAAGTGCTCTGATTCGTCTGCGTCCGATTTATAAAGATTTCTCCGCCACTGCAAGTTGCGGAAGATGCGGCTGCGAGCAACGCGAAAATCTTGCTGCTCCCGTTTATCAAACTTCGATTCGATTTGCCGGGATTGACGAAGACGAAGATTTCGACAAGTGGAGCAAAGACGAACTCGAAGAGCGAGTCGAAACGGTTTTCCTTTTCGACCAAACCGTGCGGCGCGCGGCTCTCGATTTCGTGCGATTCGTCGAAACTCACCGCCCCGAACAAGCAATTCATTATCGCCCGGAAACCGAGACAATCGCCGTCCCGATAAATTCATAAAATCAGCAAAAAATTCAAAATCGAAAGCGAGAAATAAGAGCAAATTTCTCGCTTTTTTCTTTTCCCAAAATGCACCAGCAAATCAGACAAGGCAATTCTTTAACTGCGCCTTTCACGATGTCTCCGCCGGCAATGTCCGGTGTTTTAGAAGGCGAGCAAAATTCTCAAATCATCGTTCCCAAAAAGCCGCTCGATTTTCTGTTGCCTTTTACTGTCGCGGCGAATATGAACGCGGGATTAATGGTTCAGGAAAATCTGCAACTTGTCGCTGCAGAACTTCGCCCGACGCGCCCGCCGGAAAAAACGGACGACAATTTTCACTTACTCGATTTTCTAATGACGGACGCAAGATTGCCGTTCGCCTCTGACCCGATAAAACCTTGGGAGTATCAAGGCTGGCTCTTGCCATACATTATACTGGCAAATGCGGCGCGTTCCGACGTAATAAATCGCTGGGGCTGGTGGGCGGCGTGTCATCTGAAAGACGAACTCACGAGCGAGCCGATTCCGCGCATACAGTTTCAATCCGAATTCGGTCCGGGCGGAAAAAACGCTTTCAAAATTATTGATCGCTGTCTGGAGATAATCGGGCGCGGCACGGGCGGCAGTTGGTCTGCCTATACTGATTTTATCGAATGGCTCGCGTGGGGCTGCGGCGTGGGTGGCGAAAAGCCCCGCTTCGACGAAAAGACGAACGAAGAACTGTATCGCACTTTCGATTTAGAACCGTTTCTCACACGCCCGTCCGACTATCTCGGACAACACCTCGCCGAGCGCAAAGGCAAAGGCTGGAATCCGAACGCCTTTTTTCCGACACCGCATACGGTCTGCGAATTTATGACGCAGATAAATTCTATAGATGCTTCCTGCAACGATGGCGCGATTGATTCTCGAATGATGACCGTCTGCGATCCGGCACTCGGATCGGGCAGACAACTGATGCACGCGAGCAACTTCAGCGTCCGGCTTTACGGAATGGACATTGACGCTCTGGTCGTTAAAATCTGTTTGATAAACGGCGCGATGTTCGTGCCGTGGATGAGCTTTCCTTTTCCGCACAAGTAGTTCGAGCGGCACGACGCGGCGCGATTGCAGAAACCGGACGAGAAATTCATTCTAGCCGCAGAACACGAAAATAAAATACTCGCCGCGAAGATTTTAGAAAAACTAAAAGTTAAATTTCAGAGCGAAGCGGTAGATTAAAACAAAATTGATACAATCATCAGAATCTCCAATTAAACATCCGACTATCCAATCAATCTCCGTTATTTCGTCTCCCGTTGGATGCCTGCGCTTTTATTTTTGCTCGGAAGCGCTTCCGGCAGATGGAGTTCATCTTTAACCAAAACTTCAAGCCGGACATTGGCAACATCGGCGTAAGCGCACAAGACAAACCAAGGCGGGTCCAGAACGCCGCGTTCGTATTTAGAGATTCGCTCTTGTTCCAAATCATTTTCTAAACCAAATTTCCTGATCATTTCATTCTGCGAGAGTCCGCCGTCAAGGTTGTTCCTAATCGTCAGCAGCTTCTCCGGTAGTCGCTCCGGTCTCGGTCGTTTTGCACTACCCATCATTCACCTCCGGTTGATGAGTAGCGTCAGTTACTTTCGATTGATTGCAAGCAAAGATAAATATCCTTACAATGCAGCTAAGGACATTTGTCTTTAGATTGTTTTCAGAATTTCTTTCCGCCGGAGTTCTATTTTGAAATAGTCTTCGGGCGGCGTAACGCATTAGGTTTTGGCGACCGCATTACGCATTGATGGTTTTACGAGAACAAATTAATTCTTAATTTAGCAAATAAACGCCATTCGCGTCATTATTCGATTGGTAATTTCGCTTCTGCTGGTCTCTACAATTAATTCTTAAAATCCGCCTGTTGGGATTATTAAAATAAGAAAATTATGAATAGTGGCTTATCGCTGAACTCTCGCCGCGACGTTTTCAAAATGCTTGATTTAGAGCATCTGAGCGATACAGAATTTCAGCTTTTGCGCGACCGCGAACTTGATAAAGATTCGATGTGTTGGGCTGTGCGTCATCTTTCTGAATGTCGGCAATGCTCTAGGCTTGCGCCCGAATTAACGACACAAGAAATTAAGGACGCGCTTGCCGGAACGCCTTACGGTAAAACCGATTTTATTGAACAAACCGTTGGTTATTATTTTCAGACGCTTAATCAAAAATAGTGGATTTTTGTCTTGGAAATCATCTTTACAGAATAGCAACTCTTCTCATTAAAAGAGATTTGTTTCCGCCGCTTTCCAACTCTTTAGTTCTTCCGCTTCGTACCCTTTATGTCGCAACTCTTGCGCGATAATGTGCCGGTGACACGTTTTCAGGTCGGCGCAGCCGCACATCAAAACTGCATTTGAATTAAAAGAGAGCAAAATTTTTATCCCTAAATCGAGATTTTGAATGCTAACGCCTCGTTCACGAAAAGCGCGATTGCCGAGCTGCGGAAGGTGATGATACTTTTCTCGCAAAAGAGTTTTCAGATAAATCTGCCGCCAGCGCATCGTTTCGCTGGTCGGAGAAAATCGCACGTCAATCAGTGCCGCGCCGAGTGCGTCGAGCATCGTTTTCAAATCGTTAATATCCCTGCCCGCAAAGCCGGTCGTGTAGTATTTAATTTTAGTCAACGGCGCGATTTAGGTCGTCATAATATGTTACGTAAATTTAGTTTTGTTGCTCAAATTTAATCTAAAAGGAAACAGGTAAGAAGGCTAGCAACATAGTCCGACCTTCAGCGAACATTTGACACAATTGCTAACATAGGCAGTTCATCAATTGGTTATATTCGAATATCGTTTAGAGACGCCATTATTCAAACTACTGAAAATATCCCGGCATCAAAGAGGATTCAATCGACGCGCCATACGATCATCTCGGATTGCGAATCTTCAATTAAAATAAGGTGTGGTCTTACGACACGTTATTTTAGAAATGGTTAACTTTAGGACTTACGCAGTTGAACAGATATTTGATAAAAATAAAGAATGAATCCGCC
>CAXSHW010000134.1:2741-8608 GCA_964237245.1 uncultured Pyrinomonadaceae bacterium | reverse complement strand
TCGGGAAAAATGCCTTCGACTAAAATGTTTTGTTCCTTGATGTCTCTGTGAACGAATCCGAGCGAATGCGCGTATTCGAGAGCCGAAAGAACCTGCGCGATAATGATTACGACTTCACGATAATTTAATTTTCCGCCGCGCTGTTTGGACAATTTTGAAGCGTCCATTCCGCCGACAAATTCGGTAACCAGATAGACGATTCCGTCGTGTTTTCCGTGTTCGATATAACCGACGATGTGCTTATGCCGGAGATTTGCCGCCACTTCGATTTCGCGCACGAAACGCTTGAGAGATTTTTCGCTGACGGCGACTTCCGGCAGAAGAGTTTTTATCGCTACCGCTCGTCCGTCCGAAGCGCGTCGGGCGAGCATTACGCTTCCCATTCCGCCTTTTCCAAGCACGCGAAGCATCTGATAGCCGGGAATTGGCTGCGGATTTTTTTGAAGCTGTTCGCGGCAATCCGCGCAGAGAAAGGTCAATTCTTCGCCTGTTTGCGACGATTCTGTTTTAACCAGCATTCCGCATCTCAAACATTGAACGGTCACAATTGCCGCCGATGAAAATTTGTTGGTTTGATGCCGCGCCTCAGACACTGAAAGCGCATCGCCCGAAACCTCGACTTGCAGAACGGTTTCACCGCCCTGAATCAAATCGCCGCTCAACAGATGCGCGGTTTCAACCTTGATTTCATTGACGAAAGTTCCGTTTGTCGAATTCAAATCGCGCAGGAAACATTGCGGCGGTGCGATTTCCAGAAGGCAATGATGGCGCGAAAAATAACGGTCTTCGGGCAAGCAGAACTGCGCGTCCCGGCTGCGCCCGATCATAAAAGTTTCGTGCTGGTCAAACGTGAAAACCCGTCCCGTCTGCGGACCCGCGATCACGCGCAATTTTACTCGCATCTTTTTCAATTACGAATTACGAATTAATTAAATTCTTTCTTCCATTCGTAATTTGAAATTCGTAATTTTTACTTTGTGGGAAAAATGATTATAAACGTTTTCCCGTTTCAAAGAAAAAGCGAAGCATAATTTTATAAAATCAAATTAAAGTGTTGCCGCACCAGCCGCAGAATTTAGCGTTTGCTGGAACTTTTCCGCCGCAGCGTCCGCAAATTTTTTCGGATTGTTTTGATGAACTTGACGGGAAATTAAAAACGTCGGCAGATGATCGGTTCGGAGTCAATTTTTCCGAAGTTGTTAAATCCTGTCCGCATTTTCCGCAAAATTTTGCGTCAGCCGAATTGCTCGCCGAACATCGCGGACAAATAATTTTTTGTTTATTTTGCTCTTCGCCGATTTTGTGAAAGACCTGATTTCCGCAGCGTCCGCAAAATTTTACGCCTTCGGCGAAACGCGCGCCGCAATTTGCACAGACGACAATTTCAGGCATTACGCTCGGCTGTGCCGCGCCGCTGTTTTCGCCGGAAACTGAAAACCGATTTTTTGAATCTGACAAAGGTTTTAATTGCGCCTGAATAACCTGGTCATTTGCGTCCCGGCGGATTTCTATGACGCGCTCATCGTCTCTGACGCCCGATTTTGAAACTCTCAAAACGTGCCTTCCGGCAGGAACGCTCGATAAAATCAATCTCCCGGAACTTCCGACGCTTCCCTTTCGCTCATCGTCAACATATACTTCGGCATTTATCGGCGCCAGCACGACAAGTTTTGAAGTTCCGACGCTTTGACTGTCAGAAAGTTTCTCCGATGCCGCTTCAAGCTCCGCGACCCATTCGGCAACTGTCGCCGCACGGTTTTCAGGCTTTATTTCGAGCGCGTTCATAATTACCTGTTCGACAGATTTCGGAATATCTGGACGCAGAGACGAAAGCGGCGGCGCGGCGCGCATAATTTTTTGCGTTATTAGCTGCATTAAATCGCCGGTAAAAGGCGTTCTTCCGCCGAGCATCAGATAAGCGATTGTTCCAAGCGCGTAAATATCGGAGCGAACGTCAACGCCGAGTTCCGGCTGCATCTGTTCGGGCGACATAAATTCGGGCGTTCCGATAATTCCGCGCGACGACGGCATATTCTTTGAATTCGCATCCGTCACAGTTTGATTAACGATTTTCGCCAGACCGAAATCGCCGACTTTGACAAATCCGTCATCGCCCGTTTTGCTTTTCAAGATAAAAATGTTGGCGGGTTTCAAATCGCGGTGCAAAATTCCGGCTTCGTGCGCCGCTTCCACGCCGTCGGCAATCTGCCGCAGGAGTTTGACGGCGCGTTTGACCGGCAAAGTTCCCTCACGTCGAAGAAGACGATGCAGCGTTTCGCCTTCGACGTATTCCATTACGAGAAAAAAAACGCCGTTCGCCGATTCGCCGAAATCAGTCACACCGACGACGTGCGGATTTTGAATCGAAGCCGCAGCTCTGGCTTCGCGTTCAAATCTTTCAATCGCCTCGCCTTCTGCTAAATCGTCGCTGTTTAAAACGTCCTGCCGAACGGTTTTGACGGCGACTCGTCTCGTTCCCAAATTTCTGTCGTTCGCCACATAAACCTGTCCCATCGCTCCGCGTCCGAGCCGTTTTTCAAGAAAATAGCGATTGGCGAGAAGCTGTGTGCCGGGCAAAGTCAGACGAGTCGGCGTGCTGTCTCGCGGACAAAAAACCACGTCGTCCGCATAACAAAATTCGCATTCGGGACATTCTTTCATTCGTTTATATTTTGCTTGAAGGTTTTTGAATTTACTAAATTAAGAATAAATGTAATGTCTTTTTTGAGAGGGAAATTTTGGAAAAGATTGTGTGGAATTTTTTACCCAAAAAGTTTCGAGTTCAGCAATCGAAGTCTTCTGCCGACGTAAAAACTATGAATTTGTTTGTTCATAAAATAATTCTCCGCGTGAAATTTTGCGATTCGTCAAAAGTTTTATCCGAAATAAGTAGCTTCCGTCAATTTTTATCATATTTCAGATGAATTTGGAAACTTTTAAAGGATGCTGTTATAATCCGAAGCATTGATTCGGGTCGTTAGCTCAGTTGGTAGAGCAGCGGACTCTTAATCCGCGGGTCGCAGGTTCGATACCTGCACGACCTACCAAATATATAAAAAGGCAAGTCAATTTTCGGCTTGCTTTTTTATTGTCTGAATTCCCGACCTTTTAGACTTTTTTAGCAAGCGAAGCGTCTAAAATTTGAATGTGAAAATTTTGCGTTCCAAGAGGCGTTTGATAAACTTCTCGTGCGAAGTGAAATTAAAACCACGAGTAATGGTAAATAATTTAACCGATGAGCAATTAGTCGAACAGGCTGTTAATGAAAATTCCGAGGCTTTCGGCGAAATCGTAAAACGTTGGGAGCGCAAGATTTTCGCTCTCTGTTTCGGTATGCTCTCGCGGGAAGACGAAGCGCGCGACGCGGCTCAGGAAACTTTTATTTCCGCTTACCGCAATTTGAAAAATTTTCGCGGCGACGCAAAAGTTTCATCCTGGCTGCACCGAATCGCCGTCAATCAATGTTTGACAGTCAAACGACGCGCGAAAACCCGTTCGGAAAGTTTTCTGGATGATGAAACGAATCAGGACGAAAAAGTATTTGTCGCGCCCTTGAATCTGTCGCCGTCGCGGACGACCGAACAGAACGAGCGATTGAAAATTATACGTCAGGCGGTTGCTTCGCTTCCCGCGGATTTGCGGCAAGTCGTTGTGATGAAGGAGTTTGAGGAAATGACGTTTCAGGAAATCGCGGACACGCTCGATTTGCCTTTAAGCACTATTAAAAGCCGTCTTTACACTGCTTTGAAACAGCTTCGGATGAAATTGGAAAGAACTCCGGTAGAAGTTGTTTAAAAGTTTTTGAGAAAAAAGTTATGTTAGACACTAACAATCATAAAAATTCGCCTTGCGCGTATGCCGAGCAAATCGTCTCCTATCTTTACGACGAAGCCGAAGCGCGGGAAAAAACTTTGTTTGAAACGCACCTGAAATCCTGCGCCGATTGCGCTGAAGAATTTGCGGGATTCAGCACGATTCGCTCTTCGGTTCTCGAATGGCGACGCGAAGAATTTTCGCCTTTGCAAATTCCGGCGATTGAGATTCCGTATGCGAAAAATCGTGAATTTTATAAACCGGGAAAAAATTCAGAGTTTTCACACTTGTGGTTTGGAAAAATCCGCGAACTGTTTTCGCTTTCGCCCGTGCTGACCGCTTCGGCTTCATTTGCGATTATTGCCGTTTGCCTCGTGGTTTTATTTTTTACATATAAATCTTCAAATGAAGTTACAGCGGGAAATAATTTAAAAAACACTGGGCAGACAGTTTCTCCGCAAAAGGCAAATAAAGAAGAGGCTTCAGATGTTGCAATGGCTGAAGATTCTGCCAGAGAAGTCGGTGGAAATTCATCGGACAACGAGCCGAATTCTTTGGTTGCCGCGACTAAAAATAATCAAAAACCAATTTCGAGCGCGGCGGCGCGGCGAAAAGATTCGGTTGTAAAAGTTTTGGAAGTGGCGAGAATTTCCGATGAAAATCCGCATCGAGAGTTGAGCGCGCGCAAAATCAAACCGGCGATTTTTGAAAATAAAAATCAGACGGTTGCTCAAACCGGCAAACTTCCCAGATTGAATAATTTTGAAGAATATGAAGATAAATCTTTGCGTCTTGCCGAATTGCTTGACGATGACGGCGCGAAATAGTTTATTTGAGGTCAAAAGAATGAAGCGATTTGTTTATTTGAATGTAATTTTTACGGCTTTGCTGTTGATTTTTTCTTTTTCATCGGTCAAAGCGCAGGATGAAATGCCGCCGAATCCTCCGAACAAACAGGCGAACGGCGAGTCGCGCCCGAATCTTTTCGCCGAACTCGGTTTATCGCAAAATCAACGCCAGCAAATCCGAAAATTCAACGCCGAAAAAAAACCGCTCGTGCGTGAAGTTCAACAACGTCTGCGCGACGCGAACAGAAATCTCGACCAGGCAATTTACGCCGACAATGTAAATGAGGCTGAAGTTCAAGCGCGTTTGAAAGATGTCCAGGCGGCGCACGCCGAAGTAATCAAAATTCGTTTTGCCAATGAATTAATGGTTCGTAAAATTTTGACTGCCGAACAACTCGCTAAATTCAGAGTTTTGCGCGAACAGTTCGCGCAAAATTTGGAAAATAATTCAGACCTGCCGCCGAGCCGTCCTATGCAAAATTTAAAGCAGAGACTCAAAATCCGGCAAAATCAAATGCGTCCGAACAATTAATTTTTTATTTATAAATTGCCCGCTATTATGCCGACTTTTACGTGAAGTCGGCTTTTTTTTATTTGTCGTTTTCGGCTCTTCGTTGTAACCTTTAGCAAAAGTTGTTATAAAACTGTTTTGCTGTCCGATGAATTCACTCAAAAAATTTTTATTTGAATTGCAGGAAATTACTAATCTGATGATTTCCGCGCTGATCGGCGCGTTCAAAAAGCCGTATTACCTTGTAGATTTGGTCAGGCAGATGGATTTAATCGGCGTCGGGTCGCTGCCGATTGTTTTGCTGACCGGACTTTTTACCGGCGGCGTTATTGTTTTGCAGACTTTTCCGACTTTTCAGTTTTACAGTATTCAAGACCAGGTTGGGAAATCCGTGGCGACATCCTTGATGCGTGAACTCGGTCCGGTTTTGACCGCACTGATGGTTTCCGGGCGCATCGGTTCGGCGATTTCAGCCGAACTCGGCTCGATGGTCGTTTCGCAGCAGATTGACGCGATGCGCGCGCTCGGCACAGACCCGAATCGCAAGCTCGTCGCGCCCAGAATTTTCGCTCTTATTTTGATGCTTCCGTTTTTAACGGTCGCGGCTGATATTTTCGGAATTTTCGGCGGCGGAATAGTATCTTCGGGAATTTTCAATCAAGATTTGAGTGTTTTCATAACGTCGGTTCGCAACG
>CAXSHW010000134.1:0-2731 GCA_964237245.1 uncultured Pyrinomonadaceae bacterium | reverse complement strand
AGGATATTGTCGGCGGAATTATCAAACCGCTGTTTTTCGGCTTGATAATCGGAAGTATTTCCTGCTACAAAGGTTTGACCACGACCGAAGGAACGGTCGGCGTCGGACGTTCGACGACAAACGCAGTCGTTTTGTCTTCGATTGTCGTGATTATCTTTGACTTTTTTCTGTCGCGGGCGATTAATTCACTTCTTGGCATCAAATATATTTAATCTGTCTGGCAATCGAAATTTATGGTTTCAGCCGAAGCTGTCGAAAACACCGAAAATACAGAAACTGTCGAAGAACAACTCGAACCGACCGATTTGGAAGTCGCGGTTGATGAACCGGACAGAATCGTTGCGGCGATTGAATTTCGTGATGTTCATTTGTCTTTTGACGAAACGAAAATCCTTAACGGTATCAGCTTTATTGTGCGGCGCGGCGAAACGAAAATTATTTTAGGACGCAGCGGCGGCGGAAAATCAACGATAATTCGGCTTATTTTAGGACTTATCAAACCGGATTCCGGTCAGATTTTTATTGACGGCGAAGAAATCAGCGATTACAGCGAAATCCGAATGATGGACGTGCGCAAAAAAATCGGAATGGTTTTTCAGGAAGGCGCGTTGTTTGATTCACTTTCGGTTTATGATAACGTAGCGTATCGCCTGCACGAACAAGGGGTTTCTGAAGATGAAGTTGAAAAGGAAGTTCGTCGGATGCTTCAATTCGTTCAACTCGAAGATGCGATTGAAAAAATGCCGTCTGAACTTTCCGGCGGAATGCGTCGGCGCGTCGGCGTCGCCCGCGCTCTAATCGGCGACCCGCAAATTGTTCTTTTTGATGAACCGACCGCCGGACTCGACCCGCCGACCGCCCGAACAATTTGCGAACTTGCCATAAAATTGCGCGATTTGGAAGATGTTTCTTCGATTTTTGTAACGCACGAAATGAATAATCTTGAAATTCTTTCGTCAGAATACGCGACTGTCAACGAAGACGGCGAAGTCGTTTTTGAACTCGAAGGCGAAAAAATTTGTCTAATCAATACCGAAATTATTATGCTCAAACAGGGTCAAATAATTTTCAGCGGAAAAGACGAAGAACTTACCGCGTCAAATGACGAATATATTCAGAGATTTTTGCGCGGAAAATAAACACACTTAAATTATGCCACCAACCCAGAGAAATTTAGGTTTTAGCCAATTGCGCGTCGGAATTTTCATACTTTTCGGACTTGCCATTTTAGCTTTTTTGATTCTCAACGCAACCGGAGAATTTAATCCGTTCGAGAAAAAACTTCATTTAAAAGTGCGATTTCCAGATGCTGACGGTTTGCGCGAAGGCGCGGAAGTTCAGCTTGCCGGCGTTCACATCGGAAAAGTGACAAAGGTTAATTTACTTCCGCCAGACAGCGCCGAAGATGCGAAAGTCGAAGCTGTTCTGGCAGTTGACCAAAATTTTGGCGGCAGACCGATAGCCGAAAGAATCCGCACCGATTCGACCGCGCAGCTTGTCGCAACTTCGCTGCTGGCAAACGATAAAATGATAAACATCGCGCCCGGAACGCAGAAAGGCTCGGCTGTGGCGGAAAATCAAGTGCTTGATTCGACATCGGCAATGTCAATCAATAAATTAACCGAAACCGGCAACGAACTGCTTGAGCAAATTAATAAATTGTCAGTTCCCGCAAATGAAATTCTCGAAAAAGCCAATCGCGGCGAAGGAACGCTGGGTCGAATCGTCAACGACGAATCGCTTTATAAAAATCTTGACGCGACAGTGGGTGAAACAAAACTGACGCTCGCTAAACTTCAAAATACGATTGATAAAGTAAATCGCGGCGAAGGCAGCGCGGCGAAACTTTTGAACGACCCGCAGCTTTATAACAATCTGAACAGCACGGTTGCCAGACTCGAAGCGATTTCGAGCGATTTACGCTCCGGTCGCGGCACGGCGGGCAAATTGCTTTCCGACGACGCGCTTTATAATGATACGCGAGCCGCAATCGGCGATTTGCGAGTTTCGGCGGAAAAAATCAACGGAATTACCGACGATTTGAAAGGTATTACGACTGATTTAAGAGCAGGAAAAGGAAGCGCCGGAAAATTATTGACGGACGAGCAGCTTTACGATGATACGCGGGCGACGCTTGCCAAATTAAACACTTCGGCTGACAAATTCAATCTGATTCTCGACGACGCTCGAAGCGGCAAAGGCACAATCGGAAAACTTTTAACCGATGAGACACTCTACAACAACGTCAATCAAACAACTTCCAACATCAATCAAATTACCACCGAAGGCACGAAATTAATTTACGATTTTCGCCAGAATCCCAAAAAATACCTGACGATAAAATTCAAACTTTTTTAATTTAGAATCTCACATTAATTTCATTGAGGAATCGCGGGCGAACGCACCGCGAGGTCGCCGCTTTGCCCGAATTGCACGGCGCGGAACGAATTGCTGCCGCTTTGAGTTACATACCAAATGCCGTTTGACGGTCGCCAGACGGCGATGTCCGCTTTGCCGTCCGCGTCAAAATCCGAAGGCGCGGGCGTATCTTCGGAAGTGCCGAAAGGCATTGCAAAAAAAGTGTTATCTTTACTTTTAATCATATACCAAGTGCCGTTGCCCGGACGAAATACGGCAAAATCCGTTTTGCGGTCGCCGTCGTAATCCGCCGGAACGGGTTTGTCGCCAGTCATTCCGAATTGTTTGAATGTAAAATCGCCGCTCCCGCTAT
>CAXSHW010000133.1:0-8779 GCA_964237245.1 uncultured Pyrinomonadaceae bacterium | reverse complement strand
TCTTTTGACAATTGCTAAATATCAGACGCCTTCGGGTCGTTTGATTCAGCGCGATTATTCGGACGGAAACCTTTACAGTTATCTTTACAAAGGCGGAAGTTTGGGCGAGGATTTAGACGACCAAAAGCCGAAAGGCGCGGCGAGCCGAACAGATTCCGGCAGAGCTGTTTATAGCGGCGGCGGCATTAATCCCGATGTCCTCGTCAAACCGCAAACTATCACGATTGAAAAAGCGCGTTTCGAGCAAAAATTTACCGACCCGATTTTCGCTTTCGCGCTCGATTTGGCTTACGGAAAAATCACCGGCTTCGACAGCTATAAAATCAACCGACCGATTGCTTTCGATTACGACATCAAAGCGACTGATTTCCCCGTTACCGAAAATCTTTATCAAGCCTTCAAATCTTTTGCCGTCGCCAAATATAAATTTACGCCCGCGCAAGTTGACCGTGAACGCGAATTTATTCAACGCGCCCTTCGCACCGAGTTGGTTATGGCGGCTTACGGTTCGCAAACTTCCCTGCAAGTTTTCAACGATTACGACAACCAGTTGAAAAAAGCCATCGAGCTTTTGCCCGAAGCCAAACAACTCGCCATCGAAGGCGCGAAAGCCAACGCGCAAAAAGCGAAACTCGAACTCAATCGTTAATTTGTAGAATCGCTTCTATATAAAAAAAATCCGTCGAAAACTTCGGCGGATTTTTTTGGTTGTCCAAAAGAATTCAAAAAGGTTTGATAACTTAAAAGAAATATAACTTTCGGTTAAAATTAATTTACGAAATTGCCCAACGAATCAAATAAAAAACTCCAAATCCCGCGCCGATTAAAAGCGCGATTAATCCGAGAATGGCGAATGCGACAAGCATTTTGAACTTTTTATAACGCTTGTCGCTAGCGGGCGATAACTGGCTTTGCGGAAAATACGGCGGTGGTCTGTTCATAGCTTTAACATTTAACATTTATCGTTTATCAAAGCAATCAATGAAAGACTCGAAGGCGTAAAACCAAACTTTCCGTCGGCAAAATTTTTATCCGGCAAAGCGGGTTTGATTCTAACTTGCTCTGAACTTATGTCATAATATCATTGTAATTTCCAATTTATTAAGTTCACTGAAAATAACAATATGAAACGTATTTTCTTTTCGCTCCTTCTGTTCGCGCTGGCTTTTGCAAACCTTCAAGCACAACAAAATTCGGTCTTTTCATTCAACGATTTGATGAAAATCCGTCGCGTCGGCGATCCGCAAATTTCGCCAGACGGCAAACTTGTCGCTTTTACCGTCGGCGACGTAAATATGTCGGCTAATAAAACTTTGACTCAGATTTATACCGTTTCGATTGACGGAAGCGATTTGAAGCAAATCACAAACGGCGATAAATCAAACTCAAGCCCGCGCTGGTCGCCGGACGGAACAAAAATCGCTTTCACGACAGGCGGACAAATCTGGATGATGAACCCCGACGGAAGCAGTCAGGCGCAAATCACGAAAATTTCGACCGGCGCGGGAAATCCTGTCTGGTCGCCGGACGGACGAATGATTGCTTTCAGTTCGGATGTTTATCCCGATTGCGATACGGACGAATGCAATCAAAAACGTGATGAAACCGCCGAAAACGGCAAGGTCAAAGCTCACGTTACAGATCGGCTGCTTTACAGACACTGGACTGAATGGCGCGACGTAAAACGCACGCACGTTTTTGTTGCGGCAAGCGACGGCAGCAGCACAGCGCGAGACGTAACGCCCGGCGATTTTGACGCGCCGCCGTTTGCCGCTTCGACGGGAAACGATTACGCATTTTCGCCCGATTCAAAAGAAATTGTATATTTGAGAAATCCCGATAAAGTCGAAGCCGTCTCGACCAACAGCGATATTTTCATCGTTTCCTTAAACGGCGGAACACCTCGAAACATCACCGTCAAAAATAAAGGTTACGACGCATCGCCCGCTTACACGCCGGATGGCAAATATATTATTTATCGCTCGCAGGAAGGCGAAGGTTTTGAATCCGACCGCTGGCGCATAATGCGATTTAACCGCAACAATGGCGACACGATTGAGCTGACAACCGGACTCGATTTACAGGCAGACGACTTTACGATTTCGCGCGACGGCAAAAACATATTTTTTACAGCCAATAAAAACGGACTCGCGCCTATTTACAGTTTGCCTGTCGAGTCGGCAAAAGGAAAAAATCTGCCGTCTTACGCGGCGGTTACAAAAGAAGGTTTCAGCAGTAATCTAAATGTTTCGCCCGACGGCAAAACACTCGTCTTTGTCGGAAATTCCATTGTTTCGCCGCCGGAAATTATGCGCGCCGACGCCAATGGAGGCAATATCATTTCTTTGACTAAAATTAACTCGGAAATGATAAACACTTATAATTTGAAAAAGGCTGAAAACGTCGAGTGGAACGGCGCGGAAAATCAAAGTGTTCACGGATTTTTGCTCAAACCCGCAAATTTTGACCTAAGTAAAAAATATCCTTTACTTGTTTTGATTCACGGCGGACCGCAGGGAGCTTGGAACGACAATTGGGGTTATCGCTGGAATCCGCAGATTTTTGCGAATGCCGGTTACGTCGTTTTTATGCCGAATCCGCGCGGTTCGACCGGCTACGGACAGAAATTTATCAATGAAATTTCCGGCGATTGGGGCGGAAAAGCCTATGTTGACATTACGAACGGCGTGGCTGACGTTTTGAACAAAAATTCTTATATTGATAAAGACCGAATCGGCGCGGCGGGTGCGAGTTACGGCGGTTATATGGTTGATTGGCTGCTCGGACACAACAACGATCCGCGCTTTCGGTTCAAAGCATTTGTGTCGCACGCCGGAGTTTATAATCTGGAAAGTATGGCTGGCGTTACCGAAGAACTCTGGTTCGTTAATCACGAATTTAACGGAACGCCCTGGGAAAATCCCGCGCTTTATGCGAAATGGTCGCCGAATAAATTTGTTAAAAATTTCAATACGCCGACGCTCGTCACCGGCGGAGAAATTGATTATCGCGTTCCGGTTGACCAGGATTATCAGCTTTTTACTGCGTTGCAGTTAAAAAGTGTTCCCTCAAAACTTATTATTTTCCCGGATGAAGGACATTGGATCGCAAAACCGCAGAATTCCGAATTCTGGTATCGAAACGTGCTTGATTGGTTCGGAAAGTATTTGAATCCTTAATCAATACGGCTGAATAAAAATTGGCGCTGTGTTTTGCAAAACACAGCGCGCCTTTCTACGTGATTTTTTGTCAAATTGGATTTATGATGTCGAGTTCGATTTACTTTCGACTGCGCGTTTGCCTTCAAACGGAAGCGGCGGAAAACCGGGCATTCCGGCTTCGATAACGCCTTTCATTTGATTGTTTTCAATCGTTCCGCTGATATTTAATTCAACAGTTTGACCTTGAATTTCGGTTTTCGCCGTTGCCGAAAGTTTATTTCCTTTCACTTTCCCGTCGCTGATTTCGCCTTTGCCGAGCATCGAGTTGAGCGAGCCTTTTATTTGATTTTCGGTTTGTTCGAGTTTCAGCGTTACCGGAAGATTTTGACCTTGAAATTCAATCGTCAAACTCCAATCGCCCCTCGCGTCTGCCGTTTCGCCGCTTGTGTCAGCCGCGTAATTTGAAATTTCCAACGGTTTTCCTTCAGTATCGAAAATTTCGACGTTTTCGGAATAAGGTTTGACTTGCGGCAAAATTTCTTCCGCGTCGCCCACGATAACTATTGCGATTCGGTCGGGCGTAATGTATTTTTTCGCCACGCGGTCAATGTCTCCGATTGTAATTCGGCTGATTTCTTCGCGGTAAGTTTGCAGATAATCTGCCGGCAAATCGTAGAGCTTTTGCGAAACTATCAAATTCGTCAAACCTTCCTGCGTTTCAGCGCGAATCGGAAAAACGCCGGTCAGAAAATTTTTCGCGTCTTTTAATTCGGTTTCCGAAACATTCTCATCGCGGATTTTGTTCAGTTCGTAGAAAAATTCTTTGAGCGAATCGCCTGTTACAGCCGTGCGAACTTCGGCGGTCGCTTCAAAAGTTCCGGCTTGACGGCGCGTGTCAAAATGCGAATACGCGCCGTAAGTGTAGCCTTTTTCTTCGCGCAGATTCATAAAAAGGCGCGACGAGCCGCCCGAACCTAGAATCTGATTCATTACCAGAACCGGAAAAAAATCCGGGTGATTGCGCTCGATTGCCAGATTTCCAAGCACGATATTCGATTGCGCCGAACCTGAACGGTCAACAATCGTCACGGTCGTCAAATCTCTCAACGGCGGCTGATCGAATTTTGGTTTCTCAACTGTTCCCTGTTTCCAATCGCCGAAATAATCTCTTATTTTACTTAAAATTTCCTCGCGTTTGACATCGCCGACAATGATTAAAGTCGCATTATTGGCAACAAATTTTTCACTGTGAAATTCGGCTAATTTTTCGCGCGTGAGTTTTTCGACATCTTTGGGCGTCGGCGCGGTAACGGAATACGGATGCGAACCGTAAATGACGCGCGACATTTGCTCGTCTGCCAGAAAATTCGGCTGCGAACGCTGATACTTTAAATTTTCGAGCGTATTTCGCTTATACAAATCGAGTTCGCTTTCGGGAAACGTCGGAAACAACACGATTGCCGACATAAGGCGCAAAATATCGGAAGTGTAAAGCGACAGCGCGGAAGCCGCGATTAACGTATTATCCTGACCTGAATTCGCCGAAACGTGCGCTCCGAGACGTTCGATTTCTTCGGCAAGCCGACGGCTCGTGTAAGATTTCGTTCCTTCGGTCAGCATCGAAGTCATCGCGGAATTTAATCCGTTTGAATCAGCCGGTTCGTTGATATTTCCTGTCTGAAATGCCAGCCGAAAACTGACAATCGGAAGGCGCGATTCTTCAAAAATCACGACTTTTAATTCGTTCGGCAATTCGGTTTCAAACGGCTGCGGAATGTCAAACGGAACAGGCGCGAGCGGCGCGGGCGCGTTTTTGCGGAAATCTTCACTCATAATTGTTTTCATTTATCCTTTTCCAGCCGGAATTACATTGAGCAGCGCGCGGTTTTCAGTTTTCAGATACTTATTGACCGCCGATTTTATATCGTCCGAAGTAATTTTAAGCAAATCTTCGAGTTCGGAATTTATCAGCGTCGGGTCGCCGTCGTAAAGCGCGTATTCGGCGATTGCCTGCGTCCGCGCCAGCGACGATTGCCGCGAGCGAACCGTGTCGTTTATCAATTGATTTTGCAGCTTTTGCATTTCCTCGCCAGTCGCGCCGTTCGTCGCCAAATCGTCAATTTCGCCCATCATCGTTTCCCGGATTCGACTTAAATCCTGTTCCGGTTTCGGAATCGCGCCGATAATTACGCTCGAAGGTCCGCGCCTTTCGTCGGTAAAACCGAAAAGCTGAACGATTGATTCTTCGCCTTTGACGAGTTTTTGATAAAGCCTTGAGCTTTCGCCGTCGTAGAGCAATTTTCCGGCAAGATAAAGCGCGTCAAATTCCGGCGTGCGGCGCGGCGGAATTTTCCAGCCGATAAGAAATGCCGGAAGCGGCGCGAGTTTGTCTTCATAATCCTGATAATTTTCGGCGATTTCCGTCGGCTCTTCGACATCCATCTGCGGCGGTTTCGGCTGCGATTCGATTCCGGCGAAAAATTTCTCGACTTGTTTTTTAGCTTCTTCCTGTTCAAACGCGCCGGAAATTACTAAAACTGCGTTGTTCGGCGCGTAATAAACTCTGAAAAATTCTTTTACGTCGTCAACCGTAGCGTCGTCCAAATCTTCCATCGAACCGATTGTCGAATGGGAGTTAGCGAAATTTTTGAAAATCATCGTCGTCAAAAGGTCGAAAACTTGTCCGTAAGGCTGATTGTCGTAGCGCAGACGTTTTTCTTCCTTGACGGCGTTGCGCTGGTTTTCGAGATTTTCTTCGGTGACGGCGAGCGAGCGCATTCGGTCGGATTCGAGCCATAAACCGAGCGGCAATTGATTCGCCGGCAGCGTTTCGTAATAATTCGTGCGCTCGGAAGAAGTCGTGCCGTTCATCGTGCCGCCGGCTTTCATCACGTATTGAAAATGTTCGGCTTTTTTGACGTTTTCAGAACCTTGAAACATCATATGCTCAAAAAGATGCGCGAATCCCGTGCGACCTTCACGTTCGTTGCGCGAGCCGACATCGTAATAAACCGCCATCGAAACGACGGGAATCGAAGCATCAGGATTCAGCACAACGCGCAAACCGTTTTCAAGCGCATATTGTTCAATTTTTAAGGGCGGAATTTGAAAAGTTTCAGACATTTTTATAAATCCAATTTAAATTAAAAATCGAGAAATTTTAATGAATAATTTTCCTTTATCAAATTATTCAACACATTAATTATGTAATCACTTTGCGGTAAAAAAAGCAAAAACGCCATTTCTCTTCAAATCGTTTTTTTATTAAAAGCAGAAAGTTACTGGAACAAATAATCTATTCGACCTTTCAACAAGCACAAAGAAAATGTGAAATAAATTTCGGCGAAAGCTGCTCGGACGGGTTGCGCGACGGTCGGATATTTTTGTAAGATTCGCGCAAAGAAAAAATTATTTTTCGAGTCTGACGCCGAATATCAATCGAGGTCGTTTTGTGTTTAAAAATAAAAGTCTTTTTTGGCTAATTATAATTTTGTCCGTCGGCATTCCGGCAGTTTCCGCGCAAATTAAGCAGAACAGCGTTCCGCAGTCGCCGCAAATCGAGCCGTTTAGAATCAGTCCGGGCAGTTCGTTTTCCGCGTCGCCTTCGCAACCCAAGCAAAACGTCTCCCGAAATGCGGAGCAAACCGGAGAAGAAAAAATTACCGGAGATTTTTCCGACGCACTCCAAATTATCAGCCAAAATTATGCGGGCGACAAACCGGTTGATTTCAACGAACTCGCCAAATCTTCGATAACCGCGATGCTGCGCACGCTCGATCCGCATTCAAATTATTTCGATTCCGCCGAATACGAAGACCTTTTGACAGATCAGCAGAGCGAGTATTTCGGCATCGGCGCGAGTATTGTCAACTACAAACGAAACGGTGTCTTTGATACGTTCGTAGTTTCGACTTTTCCCGATTCGCCCGCCGCGCGCGCCGGTTTGCGTTTCGGCGACAAAATCCTAACCGTCGGCGACGAAAAGGTTTCCGGTGTTTCTTCTTCAATTGTCCGCGATAAAATTCGCGGCAAAAAAGGAACAATCGCGCGTCTCAGCGTCGAACGCGCCGATACGAAAAAAATAGAAACAATCGAAATCAGGCGCAATCGAGTTGCTCAACCGTCAATTCCCGACGCTTATTTATTGCGTCAAGGAATCGGTTATATTGACCTTTCTACCGGATTTAATTATACAACCGCTGACGAATTGAGTGCCGCGCTCGCTGCTCTGCACGAACAGGGAATGACTTCTCTGGTTTTGGATTTAAGAGGAAATCCGGGCGGCATTGTTGATCAGGCTGTCAAAGTCGCCGAAAAATTTCTTCCGGGCGGCTCGACGATTGTCACCCAGCGCGGACGTTTCCGCATTGATAACCGCGTTTGGAAATCAGAAAACAAAAATGCCGAGAAAATTCCGCTTGTCGTATTGGTCAATAATGAAAGCGCTTCGGCTTCGGAAATTGTCGCCGGAGCATTGCAGGATTACGACCGCGCGCTTATTGTCGGCGAGACGACTTTCGGCAAAGGGCTTGTCCAGAGCGTCATTGATTTGCCTTATAAATCGGGCTTGACACTGACGACGGCGAAATACTATACGCCTTCAGGTCGTTTGATTCAGCGCGATTATTCCAAAATCAATACCTTTGATTATTTCAATCACAAAGTTTCATTGACCGAAACCGAACGAAAGAAATTTGCCGCGCAAACCGTTACCGGCAGACAAGTTTTCGGCGGCGACGGGATTACGCCGGATGAAATTGTTAAAGATTCCGAACTTAATCGCACGGAAATTGATTTATTAGACCCGCTTTTCTTTTTCTCGGCGGAATTAGTCAGCGGTCGAATCAAAGAATTTGAAAATTACAAAATCACGCTGCCAACAAGTTACGGACAGCGCATTCGTCCCGCAGATTATCCGGTTTCCGATGAATTGCTTTCGATGTTCAAAAATTATGTTTCAAGAGAAAAAAATTGGAAAATTTCAGCAGAGCAGATTGCGGCGGAAAGTAATTTTGTCAAAACGCGCCTGCGATACAATTTGATAACGGCGGCTTTTGGAAACGTCGCGTCAAATCAAGTTTTGGTTGAAGACGACGCGCAGGTTGCGAAAGCCGTCGAAACATTGCCGCGCGCCGGACAGCTCGCGCTCCTTGCCAGAAAAACTTCGTCAAAGCAGAACAAATAAAAAAAACCCGCCGAGTCGCATTCTCAGCGGGTAAAAGAAACAGGAGGAATCAGAAAGACTGAAAGTCGCGCTCGAAAATTGCAAAAAATAAACAGGCTCGACTCTTAGCCTATAAATAATGATGCGAATTTTTTAAAACAAGTTGCTTTGACGAGAAAATTTTATTTTCTTTTGTTTGTAAAGTGAGTTTAAGCAGTAAACTATTTCCGATATTCGATTATCAAGCCTTTCGCCCCGACTGCCCAGCCGTATTTTTTTGTCATAAAAAGTCCGTAGAGATTTTCTTTTGTTCCGCTTTCCTGTTTTATCCAGGTTTTTCCTTTGTCGGATGAGCGCAAAATCGTGCCGCCGTAACCGACAATCCAGCCGTTTTTATCATCGGCAAAATCCACTCGCAAAAATGTATTCGGGAAACTCGTTTTCACGATTTCCC
>CAXSHW010000132.1:0-9135 GCA_964237245.1 uncultured Pyrinomonadaceae bacterium | reverse complement strand
ATTTGATGGCGCGAATCATTCCCGAAATGCCGCGTTTGCCGAAACCGCCGGGAACGAGAATCGCGTCAAAATCGTGCAAATCCGTTTCGTAATTGTCGCGCATCAAATTTTCCGATTCGATCCAACTGACGTTGACCTTCAAATTATTCGCCACGCCCGCGTGCGTCAGAGCTTCGCGCAGAGATTTGTAAGCGTCTTCGAGTTCGACGTATTTGCCGACAATAGCAATTTTCACGTCGCCCGCGTTCGGCTCTTTAATCGTCGCAACCAGTTCGCGCCAGTTTTTCAAATCGGCGTGCGGAAATTTTTCCTGCAAATTCAAAGATTCGATAATCAGTTCATCGAGACCTTGCTCGTGAAACGCGAGCGGCACTTCGTAAATCGTTTTCACGTCCAAAGCCGAAATTACGGCGTTTTCCCGAACGTTGCAAAAAAGCGCGATTTTTCGGCGCAAATCCAGCGAAAGCGTGTGTTCGGAACGACACAAAAGAACGTCCGGCGCAATGCCGATTTCTCGTAACTCTTTGACCGAATGCTGCGTCGGTTTGGTCTTTAATTCACCGGCGGCGGCGATATACGGAACGAGCGTAACGTGAACGAAAATCGCGTTTTGTCTGCCTTCTTCATTGCCGATTTGCCGAATCGCTTCCAAAAACGGCAAAGACTCGATGTCACCGACCGTTCCGCCGATTTCGACGATTAAAACGTCCGGCTTTTCGGTTTCCGCAACTTTTCTGACCGCCATTTTTATTTCGTCCGTAATGTGCGGAATAACCTGAATAGTTTTGCCCAAATAATCGCCGCGCCTTTCTTTTTCAATCACTGAAAGATAAATGCGTCCGCTCGTCCAATTGTTCGCCTTCGTCAATTTAGCGTTCGTGAACCGTTCGTAATGTCCCAAATCCAAATCGGTTTCCGCGCCGTCGTCGGTCACGAAAACTTCGCCGTGCTGAAACGGAGACATCGTTCCCGGATCAACGTTAATATACGGATCGAGCTTCATCATTTGCACCCGCATTCCGCGTGCTTCCAAAAGGCAACCGAGTGAACTCGCCGCCAGACCTTTGCCCAAACTCGAAACCACGCCGCCGGTTACGAAAATATATTTAGTTTTACTTTCAATCATAATTTTCCTCGCTCAAATCTTCTCCGTTAGCCTTTCCCTCTCGTTTCTTTTTGCCGTAGCGACCTTCTTTCATCTGCACTTTAACTTCTTTAGCTCTAGCTTCCGCCGGATCAAGAATTTCCTGCAAAGCGTTGACGCCCGCGCCGAGCGCCGAACTTTCCGCAGCGTTTCTTTCAAATTCTTCCGCAGTTCGCGTTTGCGGTTTCGACAGTATTTTCAATCCGACGAAAATGCCGCCAATCAGCAAAACAAAAAATAAAAGTCCAAACCAATCGCTCATATTTTTTATCCGGGATTTTCCAATAATTTTCGCACTCTTTCAAAATCTTCCCGCGTATCAACGCCGATTGAACTGTCGGAAACTTCTGTGACTTTTATTTTCGCGCCTGTTTCTAAAACACGAAGCTGTTCGAGCATTTCGGTTTTTTCAAGTTTCGTCTGTTTTAATTTTGTGTATTGCAGCAAAAATTCGCGCCGATAGACGTAAAGTCCCGTGTGTTTTCGGTAAAGTGCAAGCAAATTTTTTTCTTCGCGCAGGGCGTTTTCCAGAGTTCCGTATTTTCTGACGGCTTCGCGCGGAAACGGAATCGGCGAGCGCGAAAAATATATGGCGAAATCGTTTTCATCCGTCACGACTTTGACGACATCGGAACTTAAAACATCGCCTGCCTCGTAAATCGGCTCGCAAGTCGTGGCAACTTCAATCGAATTGTTCCGCAAAACAGCTTCAACAGCTTTTTCAATCGTTCGCGGAGAAATCAAAGGTTCGTCGCCTTGAACATTAACGATTATCGAATTTTCGGGCAATGTTTCGGCGACTTCGGCTATTCGGTCGCTTCCCGATTGATGTTTTTCGGAAGTTAAGACGGCTTCGCCGCCGCTTTCTTTGACAATGCGTAGAATTTCTTTGTTGTCGGTTGCGACGATTACGCGAGAAATATTTCCAGCTTTTTTTGTCTGTTCAACTGTCCATAAAATAAGAGTTTTACCGGCTATGGGCAAAAGAAGTTTATTTGGCAAGCGCGTCGAATCGAATCGTGCGGGAATGATTGCGATGACATTTTTGAGAGATTTGACTTCCGTGTGCTTCACGGGATTTTAGGTTATCTGCATTTGCTTGAAAGTTCAAGGTTCAAAAGTTAAAGTTTTGTCGTCGAATTGAATTTACGAATTTTTGCTTTCGATTTTCGACTTTACACATTAAACTTTGAACCTTAAACCGTTTTTAGCTAAACTCTCTATTGTGCAAAATTTTAATCAACCGCCTATCGAAACGTTTTCTGAAAACCAGCCGCAAGAAATTCTTGTCAATCAAAAACCGACGCCCGATAATCCGCCCTGGAATTGGGTGACGGCTTCGGGTGTTTGGCTGGCAAGCATTTTGTTTTTGGTCTTGCCTTCGATTTTCGTAGTTTTCTATGCCGTCGCCAAAAAAGTTGACATCGGTAACGCCGAGGCTTTAAAGGATTTTGTCCTCAATGATCCGACGGCGGTTCTGATTCAAATTTTGCTGGTTATTCCGGCTCACATTCTCACGCTGGCGTTGGCTTGGATGGTTGTTACCAGATTCAATAAATTTTCGTTTTTTGAAACTATCGGCTGGAAATGGGGCGGCTTTAAGGCTTGGCATATTGTCGTTATCATAGCCGTTTTTTATTTGCTTGCCGCCAGTCTGACGGCTATTTTCGGTGAACAGGACAACGAGCTAATGCGAATTTTGCGAAGCTCGCGTTTGACGCTTTACGCAGGCGCTTTTTTAGCGACTTTCACCGCACCGATTGTTGAAGAAGTTGTCTATCGCGGAATTATTTATTCGGCTTTTTATAAGGCGTTCGGCGTCATAACCGCTGCGATTGTTGCCGCTTCTCTGTTTGCCGGAGTTCACTTTTTGGAATACAGCGGTGATTTTACGGCAATAATTATGATATGCCTTTTGAGTGTGGTTTTAACTTTTATCCGCATTCGCACGAAAAATTTGCTGCCTTGTATTGTTTTTCACACCGTTTTTAACGGTCTCCAATCCGTATTGCTTATTTTGCAGCCCTTGTTAAATTTTGGCTCAAGCAATGAACAGCACGCCGCTTTAATCCATTTTTGGAAATAAAAAAGCGAGAGAAATTATAACTTTCTCTCGCTCAAACAAACTGTTATCAAATCGAATGTGTCGCCTTCTAATTAACTCCGCGCGGCAGACCTTTGCCGCTGCCGGCAGCAGGTGTAGTATTTACAGGCATCGGGCTTATCGAAGACGGCGGATTGATATTAGGAAATTGCTGATCGCCAAAATCTCTGCCGTTCGTAGTTCTCATTTTCGGCTGAATACTTTCATAAGGCATCGGTGAATTTATAATTTCTCTGGTTCTGGATTTACCCGCGGCTGTCGTTCCACCTCCGCTTCCTCCTCCGGTTGCGGGCGGCGGCTGATTGTAAATGACAGTGGGAAGGCGAAAATACCAGAGGTCGCGCCCGTAATTATAACCGTAAGGCGAACTCCAACCGTAGCCAAAAGGCAGAAAACAGTAACTTCCAAACGAGGCGTCGAAAACCCAAAGCCCGAACGAGTTATACATATTCCAGCGGGATGACGCAAAACCATACATCAAGCCGGTTCTCAAATCTTGTCTTTGCAATTTCGAATTTACCCTCGCCAAATCTTTAGCGCGGGTTTTGCTCCAATCGTCGAGCGCATCTTTATTATCTTTATCAAACTTGGCTATCGTCACCTGGCTGCCTTTAACGGTTGCTTCTCTACCGGCTTTGACTTCCGTCTCATCAAAATTTCCGACTCGCGCCTTTCCTTTCCAGACGGCAATTTTTCCGCTTCCGTCTTCTAACACATTGACGCGATAAACTCCCGAAGAAACTATCGAAAATTCCGCTTTCGGCGTTTTGACCGCAACTTGAAAATCATCATCGGCGATAACTTCAAAAATCGCCGCGCCGCGTGTTAATTTCAAGCGCAAATTATCGAGCGAAGTCGTCAAAAATTCAAAGCTCGAATTTTCTGCAAGTCGAACATATGAACCCGGATTCAACAGAATTTCCGCTTTTCCATCTGCTCTGGTCGAAACTTTATCGCCAATTTCTACAGTATCTCCTTTGAGAAGATAACCGCTTTTTTTGTTTTTCGCGGCAATAACGACGTTTCCTTCAATGTAGTTCACGCCGCCGGCTTTGGCTGAAATTAAGTATAAATCTTTGGTGGACGAAACCGGTTTATTGTTGCTTTGCGCAAACGCAACATCGGAAAACAAAACGGCTGAAACAGCAAATGCTAAACTGAATATAAAGTTCTTTTTCATTTTGTTATTTTCCTTTGGAACAAATTTCTTTTTATTCTAAACGTTTTTTGAGCCGGATGCAATTTTTTTAAAGAATCTTAAACGCCAATCGCAATTTAAAATTGGGAACAACCCTTTTGTTTAAATCGTAATCAAACTTACTGCCTAAACAATATTGATTAGGTGAAGCTAAAAAGGCAAAAATATGGCAACTTATCAAGACCCGATTAAATGTTTCGCACCGCTCGAAGTTATCGAAAGATTGCTGGAAATTCGCGCTGAATTAGGTTATGCGGAAGTTTTATACGTTGACAACTCACTCGATTTGGTCGAATTCCTTGACGCTTACGGCTTCGATATTTATTCATTTTCCACTAAAAATGAGAAAATAAATTACGGAGATTATCGAGCGCAGATTGTGCCGGGCGGCGACATCGCTCATTGTTCTCTGACAGCGCATTAAAAGTTTTTAAAATTCCCCAAAACAACTGAAGTAACGCGGAAGGTGTTGATTTTAAGCCTTCCGTTTTCAGTTTTAAAGCGCTTTGACGATAAAAAGCGTTCCGTCGTCGTCCAAAAATTTCCTTTCGGTAAAATCCGCGACGCCTTTTCGGATAAAATCAATCAATTCAATAGCCGGTAAATCTATGCCTTCCAAGACACGCTTGGCAAATCGTTCCTGTCCGTATTCTTCATCATTTGAATTTGCGGCTTCGGTGATTCCGTCCGTGTAAAGAACCATCGTCTGTCCGGTGTAAAATTTTATAAAATGCTGGTGATAATGCGTGTCGCGGAACATTCCCAAAGGCAAATCGCCGTATTCGACAAATTTGTATTGACCGTTTGATTCGATAAGCAGCGGCGGATTGTGTCCGGCATTCGAGAATACGAAAGTGCGGTTGGTCGAATCTAAAATCCCGTAAATCGCCGTGATGAATTGTTCGGATTCGGTTGATTCCCAAAGAAGATTTCCGACCTTTCCGAGAGCGATGTGCGGCGCATAGCCAACCTGCGCGCCCGAACGCAAAGATGCTCGCAAAAACGACATCAGAAGCGCCGCCGGAATTCCCTTTCCGACCGCATCCGCAACGACAATGCCGATTTGATCTTTAAACATTTCCACCCAATCATAATAATCGCCGGAAACTTCTTCGGTCGGGAAAACATACGCGCTGATGTCGAATCCCGCAAGCTGCGGATCATTTTTCGGAAGAAGTTCGAGTTGGACACGGCGAGCAATTTCAAGCTGCGCCTGAAGACGATTTTTTTCGACAACCTGCTCGTGCAGACGAACTTTTTCGATTATTATCGCCACCTGCGATGCAAGAAGCTGCAAAACAGACAAATCATCCTGGTCGTAAGAATCCAGATTGTCGCTTTCAAGGTCGAAAACACCGACAACTTCATCGTTTGAGATGATCGGCGCGACCATTTCAGATTTAGTTCGTTCTCTGGCGTGAAAATATCTTGGGTCAGCTTCAACATCCGCCGAAATCAGCGGCTTTCCGGTTTGCGCGACGTAACCGATAAAACCTTCGCCGAGCTTTAAACGCGGCTCGACTAAATCAAAACTTATTTTGTATCCGCGAATCGCCCGCGATTTGAAAATATATTGTTTTTCATCGTTTTCCGTCGTGGCTTCGATCAAATAAATTCCGGCTGCATCGTAAGGAATCAATGAATCGAGCGTGTCCATTACGAGCGTTAAAACTTCATCCAAATTAAGCGAGCGGCTGATTTTCTTGGTAATGTCGAGCAGCATCCGCAACTTATCAACCGTCGAAAGTTCGGGCGCTGGCGCGGAATTTTGTTGAATTGTTTCAATCATTTTTTGTTTAATGGTAAATGGTAAGTGGTAAACTTCAGAAACATTCTTTAGATTTATCATTTACTACTTACCATTTACCACTTACCACTTTAATTTTGTAATTATCCCAAAGACGCGAAATTTTCATTCGATACTCGACAAGGTCGCGGCTAACGTTAAAATGTCTGGCAATCTCGCGTGAAGTTTTCCCTTGCTCGACAAAACGGCGCAGAGCCGCATACGGAACGAGTGCCGCCGCGCCGACCGAATACGCCGCTTCTTCGTCAGCTTCCCGATAATCTCGCGCAATCGGTTTCCCGTGTTTATTAACATTTTCAATAGCCAGACGACTTGGTTTATGTCCGAGAAAAACGTGGCAAATTTCCTCCATCAAAGTCGCGTTGTGACGATTTTCGCCGTGCGTCGGATTTAAAACAATTAATTTTCTGCCGTCGCTTAACGCTTGAGAACACGCGCCGCCAGACCATTTATCTCTACCTTCGCCCAAGAGATGAGCTTTTGTCTCGTCGCTCAAAAAAGGTTCGATTTGCTCGAATGAAGCAACAAGTAATCTAGCATAAACGGCTAACTCAAACGGATTAAGCCTCTCATCTTCGCGCCGCAAACCGGCAAATTCGCGCAAACCGATTGCGCGAATTTCATATTGTCTTCCTTTTTGCGTCGGCGGTAATCGAGCAGTATCCACGAGTTTAGATTATACAAGTTTTTTAACAATCGTAAATTGTAAATTTGAAACCGGCTTTGAAAAATAAGGATAAGAAGAAATTAAAGAAAAGGATAAGAAGAAATTAAAGAAAATGTCGGGTGCATTATTTTTGCAAAAATTAAAAGGGAAAGAATATAATCCTTTCCCTTTTGACTGATTAACGGTTTTTATCTGGTTCAGGCAGTTGCCGGATTATTTCCCGTAATCGGCGGTAAAATCGGATTTTTGAAAGGACTTTTTATAGATTCATCCTCTGATTTCTGCGGCGTTCCGTTATCATTTTTTGTAACTTCGACAGTCGGCTCATCAAGCGGCAAACCGGCGATAACGCGGCGAATCTGAACGCTGTCAAGCGTTTCGCGTTCGAGCAGGGCTTGAGTCAGATTTTCCATCGCTTCCTTGTTTTCAGACAGAATTTTTTTGGCTCTTTCATACTGCTCAGAAATAATTCGTCTCACTTCCAAATCAATCTTGATAGCCGTATCTTCACTAAAATCACGATGCTGCGCGATTTCGCGTCCCAAAAAGACCTGCTCTTCTTTTTTACCGAAAGCTAAAGGTCCGAGTTCCGACATTCCGTATTGGCAAACCATCGAGCGAGCCAATTCGGTAGCGCGTTCGATGTCGTTTGACGCGCCGGTCGTGATTCGTCCGATATAGAGTTCTTCGGCAACGCGCCCGCCCATCGCATTGGCAATCATCGCCAGAAGTTCTTCTTGTGTTCGACCTAAAATATCCTGTTCGGGCAAATAATAGGTTACACCGAGAGCGCGTCCGCGCGGCATAATCGTTACTTTATGAACCGGATCGCTTTCCGGGATATTCATTCCGACCAGAGTATGTCCGACTTCGTGAATCGCCGTTAAACGTCTTTCTTTATCGGAAACAACCATACTGCGTCTTTCCGGTCCCATCATTACCTTATCTTTAGCAAATTCAAGGTCATTCATCGTAACAACCTTTTGGTTGCGACGCGCGGCGGTCAAAGCCGCTTCATTTACCAAATTTGCTAAATCAGCGCCGGTAAATCCAGGTGTTCCGCGAGCGATAACATTGACGTTAATTGTATCGTCAAGAGGAATTTTGCGCGTATGCACCTTCAAAATTCCTTCCCGACCGCGAACGTCCGGGTATGAAACTATAACCTGCCGGTCAAAACGTCCAGGGCGAAGCAGCGCCGGGTCAAGAACGTCCGGGCGATTTGTCGAAGCGACCAAAATCACACCGTCGTTCGACTCAAAGCCATCCATTTCAACAAGAAGTTGATTCAGAGTTTGTTCGCGTTCGTCGTGTCCGCCGCCCAAGCCTGCGCCGCGATGACGTCCGACAGCATCAATTTCATCAATAAAAATAATGCACGGCGCGTTTTTCTTGCCCTGTTCAAACAAATCTCTGACGCGGCTCGCGCCGACCCCGACAAACATTTCAACAAAGTCAGAACCTGAAATCGAAAAGAATGGAACGTTAGCTTCGCCGGCGACTGCTTTTGCCAGCAAGGTTTTACCGGTTCCGGGAGGTCCGACCATTAAAACGCCCTTTGGAATTTTTCCGCCGAGTTTCTGAAACTTTTGCGGGTCTTTTAGAAATTCGATAATTTCTTCCAGTTCTTCTTTCGCCTCATCAACGCCCGCGACATCTTTGAAAGTTATACGTTTTTGCTGGTTATTTAAGAGTCTGGCGCGAGATTTCCCAAAGCTCAGAGCTTTATTTCCGCCAGCCTGCATCTGGCGTAAAGTGAATGCTAAAAAGCCGATTAGCAGCAAAAACGGCAAGGCGTTGATCAATAAAATCCAACCCCAACCGCTTGACTGCGCTTCATCGGTAGTTTCGATATAATTCTGGCTGGCGTTATTTACGTCGTCAATATCCTTTTGCAGAGATTCGCGCGTAGCATCGCTGCCGATAGTGGTAAAAAACTTATTGCCGCCGCCGTCAGTCCATTCAACCTGTGAAGCCTTGAAAAACGCTTTTTTTATATCCTTGTTTTTGATTCGAGTTTGCGCCTGGTCAACAGTTAATTCCTGCGGATTTTTACCTTTGTTGCCCTGCAAAAAATAAGCGAATACCATTGCGCTGGAAATTATCACCAACCACAGTAAAATTTGCTTTGCTTTAGAACTCAATTTTTAGCCTCCAAAAACTTTCATCTAATCCAATTGATAAAAAGTTTATTTTCAATTTTCGTTACTTTCTT
>CAXSHW010000131.1:0-9228 GCA_964237245.1 uncultured Pyrinomonadaceae bacterium | reverse complement strand
ACAACAATTGCGAAATCCGGCAATCGCTTTTAGCTAATTTGAGAAAGTCCTATTTTATTAATGGAGGTTTTATTTTAGATGTCTGAAACACTGAACTTGTTAAGGAAAACATTTATTCCTGAAATAAACGAAAAATTAGTAGATTGTTTGGGACGAGCCTACGAAAATAGTGCTGATTTTTTTGCGCCTCAAATAGGACATGATGGAATGGTATTCGGATTAATGATTTATAAATCTAATCTGCATTTCCTTTCAGAATTATCTTACAAAGAGGATTGGCTGGAAATACTTTCAAGAAATCCAAAATTTTTAATGCAAATTGAAAAATATAGAATAGCCACTTATAAAGTTGGTGATTCTCTTGATATTGATCCTCGCTTTTCTTTTCCAAACAATAAAGTAGGTGCGTATGAACTTACTAAAGCAAATCTTAATCAAAAGTACTTATTTGCAGAAATGAATACTGAAGAACACGAAATTACTGACATATACTGTACAAATTTAATTCTTGCTCATTCAGGCAATTCAGATGAAGGTTTGCTGAAAGTATTTTTAGGTATTCCATCTAAGATAGACGAGAATAGGCAAATAATTGGATGGAGTACTATTTTTGAAATTTGGAGCAAGGATAAAGATGGAGAGGCTCTACTTTCAAACTCAAATTCCGATGAGCCTAAAACTCCAACAGAAAAAGTTGCGCCACCAACTTTAAAACTGAAAACAGCTTAATTTTCAAGATAAGGTGAAAGCTAAAAAGAATGAACGAAACTGACGGTTTATTTCATATAACAGCGTATCAATTCAACCCTGAGAGTCTTACAATTGCCAGAGAATTTCGCGGATACAAAAAAAACGAACTAGCAATTAGATTAAATTTGACTCCAAGTGCAATTACACAGTTTGAAAAAGGCGAAGTTAAGCCTACTTCTCAAACATTAGCTGAATTGTGTTCGGTGCTTAAATTTCCGGCATCATTTTTTACACAACAAGTTGAATTACCATTGATAACACACGAGAATTGCCATTTTCGCAGTCTAATGTCTTGCTCTCAAATTGAGCGAAGAAGAATGGTTGCGGCTGGAAATCTAATTGGTAAGATCGTTAAATTCGTTGATGAACGTATAGAACTGCCTTCCGAGCAGGTTTCAAATTCAACTTCATATGGAACAGAAACATCAAGTGAAATTGAAGAAGCGGCTGAAAGAGTGAGGCGAGATTGGGGATTGGGTTTAGGTCCGATTGATAATGTCATTCACTTATTAGAAGCGAAAGGAATTTTGGTTTTTCGCTTGCTTGAAGAAAGTCGAAAACTTGATGCTTTTTCACTTTGGCAAGGCAAGCGACCGTTTATATTCCTAAACTCGGAAAAAGGCTCGGCGAGCCGAAGTCGGTTTGATGCTTCGCACGAACTTGGACATTTAATTTTGCATTCAGAATATCTGCCCGGAAATAAATTTCAGGAATTTCAAGCAACTCAATTTGCAAGTGCTTTTTTAATGCCTCGTAAAACATTTTTGAAGGAATGTCCGCATCGGCTAGTTTGGAATCACTTTTTAGAACTGAAGCAGAGATGGAAGGTATCTTTAGCCGCTTTGGTTAGAAGAGCTAAAGACTTAAAAATAATTTCTGAAGACACATATAAAAGAGCAAACGTCCAAATTCAAAAAAATGGGTGGAAATACAATGAGCCTTCTGAACCTGAAATCGAACTGCCAACTATTCTTCCACAAGCAGTCAACTTACTGAATTGCAGTAGTTTAAATCTTTCACTCATTTCAGATGAACTCTCAATTTCGGAAGACGATTTGCGATGGCTTATTTTCTTAGATGAAGATAATAAAAATATAAAACTCAAAGATGAAGCAGAAAAATCACATAGAATACAATTTTCAACACCAAAACAAAATCTAATTGCATTTCCTGTTGATAGAAAAAATTAATGATAAAAGAAATCGTTGGAAATTTAATTGAAGCAAAAGCCGAAGCGTTGGTAAATGCGGTCAATTGTGTCGGTACAATGGGCAAAGGAATCGCGCTGCAATTTCGGCAAAAGTTTCCTGCTGCGTATTTCAATGATTACAAACTCGCTTGTCAAAAAGGCGAATTGGCAATCGGAAAAGTCCACGTTTTCGAGTTGGAAACTCAAAATAATCCGCGTTTTATCGTCAATTTTCCGACCAAAAATCACTGGCGGACCGAAGCCGCATTGCGGATATTGAAAACGGTTTGCGGAGTTTGGTTGAAGCGGTTGAGCAATATAAAATCAATGGCGATGCCCGCGCTCGGATGCTGACTCGGCGGGTTGGATTGGAAAGAGGTTAAGCCTCTAATTGAAAAGGCTTTTAAACCAATTCCAACTGTTGAAGTTTTGCTTTTTCTGCCTAAATAATTCAGTCTCAATCCTCAAACACGATCCAACCGATTTTTCCTTCTTTATTTATTCGGAGATGATAATAAACCGTTTTGTTCGCCAGCGTCATTTTGTAATGAAAAATCTCAATCAAAGTCGGGTCGAGGATAAAATGGTCGGCGGTGATTTTTTCTATGCCTAAGAATGCGAAAGACTTCATTTGTTTGAGGTTTTCAGCGAGTTGGCGGCGGAGAGTTTCAGGGATGCGGGAGGCATAATTTGCCGATAACATTTCGGAATTTTTATTGTCGGCAATGGCTTTCAAAGTTTGCAGATGGTTTTGTGTTTGGTTCGGAGATGCGTCCGGTGTTTCTTTCATACCGTCGGCAAATGCGCCCGGAATGTAGAAATTGGCGACTCTTTTGGCGATGTATTCTGCGCCGAATCCGCCGTCTTCGAGGTTGCCGATGACGGCGACAGTTACTTTTTCTTTTGGATAATATCGCACGATGCTGCCGAATCCGCCGACGGTTGAACCGAAATGCTGAATCATTTTGTGTCCGTTAAATGAATCAATAAAAAAAGCGAAACCGTGCGCGACGGTTCTGCCGTCGTTTAATTTCGCGGGCTGAAGCATCTGCGCCAGACTTTCTTTTTGTAATAAACGATTTTGCAGAACGGCTTCCCACCAACGCGCCAAATCCGTCGCGTTTGCCAAAATTCCGCCGCTTGCCGCAATCACTTTCGGGCGAAACGGCTCGCCATTTTCCCATTTATTATTCCGCCATTCGTAACCAGTCGCCCGGTTCGGAACGACATCTTCCTGATGTTTGAAACGAATCGTCGGAAACTTCAGCGGCTTGATAATTCTTTCCGTGACAAAATCTTCATAAGATTTTCCGCTTGCGCGTTCAACAATAATTCCGATCAGCGGCAGATTCGTATTTGAATAAGACCAATTATCACCGGGCTGAAACAGCAAAGGAAACGATTCAACTAAGCCGACGAATTCCTCCGCCGAGTATTCGCGCCGGTAAGAAAAATCTTTAACTTCCGTCCAATCCTTTAACCCCGAAGTGTGATTGAGCAAATTTCGGACGGTGATTTTCTGCCACGCCGCAGGAGCGTTCGATGGCAGATATTTGTTGATCGGATCGTCCAAATTAACCTTGCCGTCTTCGACCAGCAGCATCAACGCCTCGGAAGCAAACTGCTTGGAAATCGAGCCGATTTCATAGACCGTATCTTTCGTCGCCGGAACTTGCAGCTCCAAATTTGCCAAACCGTAACCCTGCACCTTGATAGTTTTTCCATCGTGCAAAACCGCAATCGAAAGTCCCGGAATCTGCCGCTTTTTGATCTCCGTCCGAACAAAATCATCAAGCGAATTCGCCCGCGCCGCCGAATAACAAATCAGCAATAAAAAGATCGCGGAAAGTTTGAAACTATTTTTCATATTTCCCCTTTTCATCGGCATTATCCGCATTAGATTTTTAGCGTGATGTTTTGATGGGAAAACTCTCATCTTTTGCTTCGCTGAAAACTTTTGCTTCGATTAAATTAAATCAATTTTCCGGCAAAAAATCAATATTTGCTTATGGCATTGATTTTACTTTAACTACTCAAAATGATTTTCTTTCGTATGAAATTTTTACACGGGGAAATTTCGTTAATCTTAATTTACGAGTAAGGGAGAACTGATTATGAAAAAAATGATTTATTTAGGCGCGATTCTGGTTTTGACGATGTCTGTATCAAACGGATTCGCCCAGGACACAATGAAGTCGGACAGCAAAATGCAGATGAGCGGCAAAGCTAATGCCGACGGCAAATTTATGATGATGGCGGCAATGAGCGGAATGAATGAAATCGGCTTGAGCAATCAAGCATTGTCGAAATCTTCAAACGACGATGTTAAACAATTCGCTCAAACAATGATTGACGACCATACAAAAGCCGGCGACGAACTGAAATCACTGGCGATGACTAAAAACGTCGCGCTTCCGACCGATGCCGATGCTAAACACAAAGCGGCAATGGAAAAAATGTCTTCAATGTCGGGCAATGCGTTCGATATGGCTTACACAAAAATGATGGTCAGCGACCACGAAAAAACCGTTGCGATGTTTCAGAAAGAAACTGACAGCGGAAAAGACGCGGACGCAAAAGCCTTCGCCGCGAAAACTCTACCGACTCTGCAATCACATCTCGAAATGGCTCGCAGTATGATGACCAAGATGTCCGGCAACAGCAAAATGAAGAGCAGTAAGTAATAATGCGGCATTGCCCGCGTTTTTTGTTTAAGGCTAAACCACAACGAACAATTTTAGCTTGTTCGCTGTGGTTTTTATTTGTCGTCAAAATTTTTACTCAATCAAATCATTGACTCTTTGGTTCAATGAATACGAATTGTCAATGCGCTTTTCAATATGGAGATTAGTATCTCGAAAGAGTTTGTTTTTTGCGGTAAAATCAGGTCTCTTAAAATGTAAGCGGGGAAATAATCGTTAAACATTATTGCTTTAATTTCACATCTTCCGGTAATTCATTAACGTAGTAAAAGTTAAAAACAATTCAGTCTGGCATTCCTATTGCCTCAAGGTTATGTATAAGATTTATAAAGTATCGTTTTATTACACAATTGATTGTTTTTAAATAATCAATTGTGTGATATTTGAGAGTATTGTTGATAGAATGAGGAGAAAAATTATGATAAAGAATATTTCCAGAAATGCGGTTTTAGTTTTCGCGGGTTTAGGATTGGCAGCCTGCGGCGACACGGCGACAAATACTAATATGACTGCGAACAGAATAAATTCAAACACTGCCGTTGTCTTGAATTCAAACTCTAATTCGATGATGAATGAAAACTCGAATATGAGTATGAATACTTCGTCGAATATGAGCGGCAAAGAGGTTTCGAGCGCCGATAAGAAATTTATGGAAGAAGCGGCGCAGGGCGGAATGGCGGAAGTCAAGCTCGGCGAACTCGCGGCGACAAAAGGCGCGACTCCTGAAGTAAAAGCCTTCGGTCAAAGAATGGTCGTTGACCACGGCAAGGCTAATAACGACTTGAAGGCTTTGGCTGCCGGTAAAACCGTAACCTTGCCGACCGATGTGAACAGCGAGCAAAAGGAAATGTATGATAAATTGTCAAAACTTTCCGGCGCGGCGTTTGACAGCGCTTATGTCAAAGGAATGGTTGACGACCACGAAAAAGACGTGGCGGAATTTAAAAAGCAGTCCGAAAGCGCGACAGATGCGGACGTAAAAGGGTTTGCGGCAAAGACTCTGCCGACGCTCAAATCGCATCTCGACCAGATTAAAAACATTAAGGACAAAATGAAATAGAATTAATTGATTGTTCCGACGCGAAGTCTGAACAACCAAAGATTTATTTGCTTTTTGAAGTCGTGTCGTCTAACAGATGACGCGGCTTCAATCATTTTAAGCGCGATTATCAAATTCAAGCCGTTTGCCGTCTCTGTAAAGTTTTGGATTTCGGCTTCAAAGCATTTGAAAACACAAACCGTTTCGTAAAATAAAAATCGTCTGTTTCTCGGTCGCCGCTTTTGCAATAATAAGGCTTTTTCAGTAATGTTTTTCTGTAACAAATTGCCTTTCCGATTTAGCAAAAGGTAGTTTAAAGAATAGACAAATTAAGATATTTAGTTCCGAACAGGAGATTTAATCAATGAGAAAATTTATTTTGATGAATATGATTTTGAGCGTTTCCGCTCTCGGTTTCGTCGGCTGCGCGCCGTCTTCGACTGATGCGAACAAACCAATTTTGAACACAAATACTGCGGCAACGAATTCAAATATGAACACGGCGACGATGAATTCAAATGCGAATTCAAATGCGAACTCAAATGTAAATTCAAACGCTTCGTCGAACGTAAGCAAGACTACAACGAGCAGCGATAAGGAATTTATGGAAAAAGCCTCGCAAGGCGGAAAGACGGAATCTCAACTCGGCAATGTGGCGATTATGAAATCGCAGAACGAAGAAATTAAAGTCTTTGGTCAGAAAATGATAAACGACCATTCAAAGGCAAACTCAGAACTCAGCGATTTGGCAAAGCAGAGAGGCGTCGAGCTTCCGACTATGAGCCTTGAGCAGACGCAAAGGATGAGTGATTTAGCGCAGCTATCCGGCGCGGCGTTTGATAAAGCATACATCAAAGAAATGATCGCAGACCACGAGCAAGCCATCGCGGATTTTCAAAAACAGGCAAATACCGGAACTGACGCCGAAGTGAAAAAATTCGCCGCAGCCACTTTACCGACTTTAAAAATGCACCTGGAAATAATTAAAGCTCTTCAAAGCAAGATAAAATAAATCGTTTCGGGCGCGGGAAATAAAATTTCAAATGAAAACACGGCGAACTTTTTAAAAAAAAGTTCGCCGTGTTTTCAAACTTTCGCCCTGTTTATTTTTTCAGCCTGTCAACAAATTTCTTTCTGAACTTCGCAACCTTCGGCGCGACAATCGCCGCGCAATACGGCTGATTCGGGTTGTTTGCAAAGTATTCCTGATGATAATTTTCGGCAATGTAAAATTTGTCGAAAGGCTTCACCTCGGTAACAATCGGATTATTGTAAACCGCTTCGGCTTCGACTTCTTTGATAACTTCTTCGGCAGTTTTTCGCTGTTCGTCCGAATGATAAAAAATCGCCGACCGATACGACGAGCCGACATCGTTTCCCTGCCGGTTCAAAGTCGTCGGATCGTGAACAGCGAAAAAGACCTGCAAAATTTCCTTGAAAGAAATCACGTTCGGGTCGAATTTTATCTGCACGACTTCGGCGTGTCCTGTCCTTTCAGAACAAACCTGTTGATAAGTCGGGTTTTCAGTATGCCCGCCCGAATAGCCTGATCCAACCGATTCGACGCCCTTTAAATCATCGAAAACCGCTTCCACGCACCAAAAGCAACCTGCTGCGAGCGTTGCCGTTTCTAAATTTTTTGTTTCCATAAACTTATTCTATCTCAAAAATTCCCTTTTATAAATAATCGCCGAAAATTGAGAACTTATTCCAAATTTAAATGCTTTTTAAAGCCCGCGCATTGCGTTTCAAATCGCTTAATTTTGCGCGCTTAATCGCGCTACGGCGAAATTTCGCGGTGTATTTTTCAGGCGAAAGCGAAAGTATTTCGTCTAAATCAGCAGAAACATTTCCGATTCGCGGCTCAAACCTAACTTCCTCCGTCGGTTTTTGAAAGCGATTCCAGGGACAAACGTCCTGACAAATGTCGCAGCCGTAAAGCCAGCCGTTTAAGTTTTCGGCGATTTTCGGCGGAAGTTCTTCGTCGCGCATCTCGATTGTCGCGTAGGATAAACAACGATTTGAGTCAACTACATAAGGCTGAACAATCGCGTCTGTCGGGCAAGCGTCGAGACATTTCGTGCAAGTTCCGCAGTGGTCTTCAATCGTTTCCGTTTCGTATTCGAGTTCTAAATTCAGCAAAATTTCGCCCAGAAAAACCCACGAACCGTATTCTTTCGTAATGACGTTCGAGTGTTTGCCGAGCCAGCCGAGACCGGCGCGGACAGCCCACGCTTTGTCCATAATCGGCGCGGTGTCAACGCAGATTTTACCGTCGGCAGTTTCGTCAAGAGATTTGATAAAAGCCAGCAGTTCGCGCAATTTTTCCTGTAAAACATCGTGATAATCGTCGCCCCAGGCATAACGCGAAATTTTTCCTTTTGAATTATTCTCTTCGTGTTCGTGCGGCGTGAAATAATTTAAAGCCGCGACGACGATTGATTTTGCTTGGGGAAAAATCAGATTCGGATTCGCGCGTTTCTCAGGTTCACGTTCGAGCCACTGCATCGCGCCTTGAAAATTCATTTCGAGCCATTCTTTAAAAAGCTCGCCTTCGCTTTCGAGTTTTTCGGCGCGGACGATTCCGATTTTGTGAAAGCCGATTTCAGAGGCTTTTTGTTTGATTTTTTCGGTAACGGAAAGCACAAGAAAATTAAATCATAAATACCCGAAAATAGAAAAAATCGGCTGACAGGCTACAAAAGCTAATCAACCGATTAAAAATTTTCCAAGTTATGAAATTAGAAATTGAGTTTCAAACCTAATTGAAATTGGCGCGGGTCAAATGCGGCGGTCGGACGGCTGTAATAACGCCCGTCGCTCGTTCGCTCATTGAAAGCATTTATCGCTCGGAAATTCGGTGAAGCTGACGCTTCGTTGAAACGATTGAAAAGATTGAAACCCTCGGCAATCAAATCGAGTTGGTAACGCTCGCCGAAATGAATCGAGCGTGTAACGCGCATATCCAGCGACGCGAAAGAATGCGTAATGCCTGTGTCGCGTCCGACATTGCCGACTGAAAATCTGCCGTTTGTAATCAAAGGTGTAGCGCAGCCGACATCGCCGGGAACACATAATGAGCCGTCAGGATTTTGGCTCGGACGGTCGGTTTGCGATGACTGATCGTTGTTCGCGTCAACGTTCGTAATGATATTAAACGGGCGACCCGACGAAATTTCAAAAATCGGCGCGATTATGAAATCCGCGAAAATCCGCTTGAAATTGCCGCCGCCACTTCGCCACGAAGACGGCGAACTCAAAACGCCGCTGAAAACGAAGCGATGCCGCTGGTCAAACAAAGAATCGGCTTTTTCAGCGCGAAAATTCGTCGTATCCTGCGGAAGCAGAAGCGTCTGCAAATCCGAAGAATCGTCAATCGAATGCGACCAGGTGTATGACGCTAAAAATGTAAAGTTATTCGCAAACCGTCGTTTCACATCAACATTTAAAGCGTTATAACTCGAATTGCCGTCCGATTCCTGCGCGTTTATCGAACCGAACGGCGATACAGTTCCTCTTCCGGCATCGTCCAGATCTCGTCGCCGATG
>CAXSHW010000130.1:3191-9350 GCA_964237245.1 uncultured Pyrinomonadaceae bacterium | reverse complement strand
TCGCGCCTTCTTCCTTGTGCGTTCCGGCTTGTTTCATACATTCCTGCAAGGTTTTTCCGGCGGCGTATTTGTCGCATTCGGTTTTCATCGCGGCGAGATTTTTGTCCAAATCCTGCTGCCCGATTTGCTCTAATTTGTCGAGCGGAAAATCAACGCCTTCGGTCATTTTCAGCATTTTTGAAAACTTATCTGCACCGAGCGCGAAATTATCATTTGCCGTTTTTTCATTTTCGGCGAGATAAGCGTCGAAATCTTTCACGGCTTTAATCGCCGCGTCATTCGCTTCCTTAAAATCCTTTTGCGACTGCTCATCTTTCACCGATTCAAAAACTTTCGGCACGTCTTTCGAGTAAAAATCCGCTAATCCGCCAATCGTCGTGCGCCCGATTTTTATCAAAGTTTTCGCCATCGGCATTTTCAAATTCGCCTTGATTTGCTGTAAAGCCGTCGGCACATTTTTGGCATAAGCCGTGTAAGATTTTATCCGCGTTTCGAGCGGCGCGTATTCGCGTGAAACGTAAACGTCCGGGTCAATCGCGTCGGCGTAAAAATACGGATTCGTATGCGGCTGGTCGGCAACTTCGCGCCAGAACAAATCGTGGTCAATTTGCGAAATTAAATAATCGCGCTCGAATCTTTGGCGTTCGTCCAATTGGTCGTCTTTAAAAGCGGCGGCCTTATCGCGCTCCGAATGCAGCCGCGCGATTTCCTTTTTCAATCCGTCTTCGCTCCAATCGGAAAGTTTGCCGTCAAATTCGTGCTTGCCCTGATAAACGGCAAACTGCGGATTCGCCGTGAAATAATCGCTCAAAAATCCTTCGACATATTTGTCCCAATTACCGTTCGCTGTCGTTGTGTTCGCGTTCATATTCGCCGTTTGATTTGTCGTCGGCGCGTTTTGCGGCTGTTGGCAGGCGGCGAAGAAAATCGCTGAAGCCAAAACCAAAAAGTAAAATTTCAATTTCATAATCGCTCCTATTTTGCGGGCGGTACACCCAAATCCTTACAAATCTTTTTCACCAGATTGTCTCTGACTTCCGTATGGCGCGGCACGGCTGAACGCCTATTCTGCGCCGGATTATGCCACCACGAATGATTCGCGCCCTCGCGCAAAAGTTCGCAGTTCTGCGAATGAAGATAGCGAACTAAATCTTTACGTTTCACGCGGCAATCGGGATTTCCTCGTAATCGTCGCCGGCAATTTTCACTGCGTCCTGACGATTGAATTCCAACGCTTCGCCCAAGGTTACGCGCAAACTTTGCAGCAGTTCGTCGCGCGTCGCTTCCTGACAATTCACGCCGGGAATTTCTTCAATCCAGCCGATCCACCAATCGCCGTCCTGCTTGACGACCGCCGTAAAAGTATTTTTCATAATTTTATTTTAGTTCAGATTTTAATATAAATTTCCCTCGCGTTTGCGTCCCGTGTAATCAACATAAACGACCTTCAGTTCCGTGTAAAAATCCAGAGATGTCGAGCCTTGCTCGCGCGCGCCGATGCCGGTCATTTTTACGCCGCCGAACGGAATGTGCGCTTCGCCGCCGGTCGTCGGTGAGTTGATATGCGTCATTCCGGTTTCGATTTCTTGGACGAATCGAAAAATCAAATTCGGGTCGTTCGTGAAAATCGAAGAAGTCAAACCATACTGCGAATCGTTGGCGACAATCATCGCTTCGTCAAAATCCTTCACGCGCAGAACGGACAAAACGGGACCGAAAATTTCTTCCTGCGCGATTCGCATATCGGGCGTAACTTTGTCAAAAACGGTCGGCTCGATGAAATAGCCGTTTTCTAAATTTTCGCTGCTCGCGCGTTTGCCGCCGCAGAGTATTTCCGCGCCGTCTTCGCGCCCGATGTCAATGTATTTTAAAACCGTGTCGAATTGTTTTTCGTCAACGCTCGGTCCCATTTCGGTTTCGGAATTCGCGCCGTCGCCGAGCCGCATTTGTTTCGCTTTCTCGATGATTTTGCTGACAAACTCGTCGGCGATTTTATCAACGACAACGGCGCGGGAAGTCGCCGTGCAGCGTTGTCCGGTCGAACCGAACGCGCCATTGGCGGTTGATTCGACTGCCAAATCAAGGTCGCAGTCTTCCATCACGACGACCGGATTTTTGCCGCCCATTTCGCACTGCACTTTCGCGCCGCGTTTTGCCGCTTGTTCGTAGATTTTAATTCCGGTCGCAGTCGAGCCTGTAAATGAAATCGCTTTGACTGCCGGATGATTTATAATTTCGTCGCCGACTTCTTCGCCTTTTCCCAAAATTAAATTTAAAACGCCTTTCGGCAATCCCGCTTCTTCAAATAATTCGCAGATTCTGACGGCGGTTGCGGGCGTGGATTCCGCCGGTTTGAAAACGATTGTGTTTCCGGCAACGAGCGCGGGCGCGATTTTCCAGACCGGAATCGCCACCGGAAAATTCCACGGCGTAATCAGCGCGACCACGCCGTGCGGTTCTTTGATCGTGTAAGCGAAATTGGCGGACAATTCCGATTGAATCGTTTCGCCATTTAGACGGCGCGATTCGCCCGCGCAAAATTCGGCGACGTTGATCGAACGCGATAATTCGCCGCGCGATTCCGCCAAAGTTTTGCCTTCTTCACGGGTTAAAATTTGCGCCAATTCTTCTTTGTTATCTTCCAGAAGACGCGCGAATTTCGCCACGATTTTTCCGCGTGTCGGCGCGGGTGTATTTTTCCAGTTTTTGAAAGCATTATGAGCTGACTCAATCGCCTTCTTCGCTTCTTCGCGCGTCGAAAGTTTGATTGTGCCGATAACGTCGTTTGTGTTTGCGGGATTAATATTTCGGATTGTTTTAGCAGACGCGGATTCAGTCCATTCGCCGCCGATAAAATTGCGATAAATAATCATAGAATAAACAAATCGGAATAAAATCTCCGATTGGATTGTACGGCTTTTGGTAAAGCGTGATTGTAAAATCAAATTGAAATAGAAATTAAGACTTCGATAATATAACGCTTTAGAGCCGAAAAAAGCAATTTTTTCGGCTCTAAATGTTTGGTTTTTAAGAAGTGATTAAATTAAAATTCGCTGAAAGATTCTCTCGTTTCCGGCGGACAATTTTCTATATCGAAACTTTCGCCGGTTTGCGTCATTTCTCGCCGCGCGACGGAACGCGACCAATTCCAGGTGCGAAAATCGTTTTCCGTCTCGGCTGTTTCAAAGCGATGCGATAATTTCCGTCTGACGACGCATTGTTTTTCCAAACTCATCGCCGGCATTGCTTCGAGCAGGGCGGGAACGGCGTCGTCGCTCAAACTCGACACATAAGACGAATCGAAACTGCGACCTTCGCGCATCAGTCGAACATTCGTGCGAACAATAAAATCATCCGGGTTGAGCGCGTGCAAAGTGAAGATGACGAAAAACGCCGACCATAAAGCGCCCCACGCGAATCGCTCGCGTTGCCCGCGCAAAACCGTCAGCGAAAACCACACGAAAACGACTGCGAGCCAAATCATAAAAGCCATCGGATAAAGTCTGATTGTCGTCAAGCCGTAGCCCGAATTTCCCGTCAGCAAAAGAAGGCGTTGCGTTGCGGAAATCATTATCACGAACAGCAAAATGATTTGAACGCCAGCCAAAACGCGGTAAATCTTTTCGTTTACAGGTTTATCTTTACGAATAAGCCAGTGCGACGTGAGCAGAATCGGCAAAACGAGCGCGGCGACGGCGACGAGTTCACCGAAACCGCGTCTGGCGTATTCGGCTAATTTGAAATCCGGCGTCGCTTGCACAAAGTCCATTCCGCCGAAAAGATAGGGAATTTGGATGATGACGAAACTCAGAAACAACAAGTTAATCAAGCCCAGAATAACGACGATTTCGATTGCGCCGAGCGTCAGAAATTCAGGCAAAACCGAATTATCGAAGTTTCGCCAATCCCAATTCTTTTTTTGTTTCTGTTGCGGAGTTTCCGGTTTCGATTCTTCGGAAATCGCATCTTTCACGTTCTCCGTATTTTCGGCAACGCTTAAATTTTGCGGCTTTACGTCGTGATTTTGTCCGGTCGAATAAACCGCAAACATAGTTCCGCGCAAATAACCGGCAGCCAGCCACGCGAACAAGCCGGTTAAGAAAACGTGCGACAACAAAATCGCCGGATTGATGTTAAAAGTCTGCTCGACAATCCCTTGAAAAACCGCGTCCGCCGCCATAAAAAGCGCCGCGAAAACGATTAAAATCGGCGCGGCAATCGCCAAACCGCGCAAAACCGCAACCAGATGTTTTGTCCAGCCTTTCTGCGGAATCGTTTTCCATTTTACGTCGTCGAAAAACAAAACGAACGGCGCAAAAATCGTGCTGATTGCTGTCCACAAAGCGGCGCAAAAATATTGAAAAATTCCGGCAAACTGCGGTTTTACTTTGAGCGCGGGCAAAGTCAAAACGGCTAAAATCGTCAGAATCGAAAGCGTATTTAAAAGTTTCAATTCCATCGAATCGCGCCAGAGAAACATTGCCGCGAAAAAAATCAGAGCCGCGTGTAAAGCCGCAGTCTGCGCGTTTAAGGATTCGCTTTGGCGGCGCAGATTAAGCATAATCATCGCCGCCGCGAGCGCGCCGATCCAGAGAAAAACATTCAATCCGAACGGCTGCACACGCAGCAGCGCGTCGCCCAAAACGCCCATTAAAATTGCCGCTTCCAAAATTACCAAGCCGGTTTTTGTTTTGTCGTTCATATTTTTAATTTTCGCTGCTTTTGCAAATGCAGTTTTGGAGTGGATTTTAATTTAAATTTTTTTCGCCGCAAAATAAGAATTGTATTGATAGTCAAAAGTCCCATCAGCGCGAAGTAAGAAGCCTTTTCGGGCAATGTCCCTCGAAAGTTTTCTTTGACGGCGTTAAATGTAATCCACAAAATAAAAAGAATGTTGCCGGCGATTGTCGCCCAAGTTAGAGATTTCGTTAATTCTTTCATAACTTTTTCTTTGAAATTCCCGTTTTTTTAAAACAAAACCAAGCGATTAAACCAAAGATGATCGCCGCGAGCGGAAAGGCAATCGCACCGATCAGCATTCCGCTCGAACGCCGCGCCGCAACATCGGCAGCCGTCAAATTTACATAGATCAGCCGCGCTGTGTAATAAGTAAAAAACAAACTCGCCAAAGCCGAAATTGTTCCGCCCAAATACAGTAAAATCGTCTTGATACGCATAAAATTTTGAATAATTTAATCTGTCGAGCCGTGCGCTTTAGTTGCCTGTTAATTCCGCGCAGGCTTCTTTTAATGCGATATTCACGTTGTCGTTGACGTATGAATTTTCGTAACCGCACTTTCTCTCCAAAGCGTCAAAATTTGTAATCGGCGCGACGTATTTTAACGTTCGCGCGTTTGAACGAATCGTCTGCGCGTCGCCGTCGAGCATCGCATCCACTGATTTTTTGATTTCGATATTAACGACGTATGGAACGACAAAACTGAAAATCAGGCTGAGAGCAAACGCATTGCGCAAAACTCTTTTTTCGAGAAACGGTTTAGCCGATTGATACGCGCGAAATGCGCTGCGAAAATAAATGATTGCTGTGAACAGAGGCGTGAATCCTAAAATTCCGATAACTATAATCAATCCGAGCAAACTGAGCGGAAGTAAAACTACGCCGATGCCGAGAGAAATTACCGCGCCGACGGCGAAAAGTCCGGCTAAAAATGCGTTGAGCCATTTCAACTTTTCGCCCCAAATCAACCGCGCGGACATCGCCATTATCAAAGTGAAACTCAAGATGTAGGCGAAAGGTTTGGCAAATCCTAATTCCGCCGAATATCCTTTGAAAACTATCGGGTCGAAAACGAAACAGACGATTGGCAAAGCGACGCCGAAAGTCCAATCGAACCTTTTTTGCGCGGCGGTTAAATCTTTTTGAAATTGTCTTCGCCAAAATCCTTTAACCAGTTCGGTTTCAATTATTTCTTCATTTAATTTAAGCTGCTGCATAAAATAATCTCCCTTGTTTTTCAGTTCACGCTGACATTGTGTTTGTTCCTCAAGCGCAAAATAATTTCATTTATTTAAAATGCTGTCTTAGTCGTCGTTTAAAAAGTCTTCAATCAGAAAACCTGTGGCGAAGCCTTTTTGAATGTCGGGACACGGATTTTGCGCGTCGGCGGGCAAATCGAAAACGATTTTTTTAAAAAAAAA
>CAXSHW010000130.1:0-3181 GCA_964237245.1 uncultured Pyrinomonadaceae bacterium | reverse complement strand
TTTTTTATTCGTAACCGAAACCGCAAACAACGTAATTCCGTAAATTCCAAACCAAATCGCCGTCGCGCCCAAAACGAAATTTCGCAGCCAGATCATCTTTTGCCAAACGGCGAAAATCAACGCAATAAACGCTAAGCCCAATCCGCACATCGTCGCCGACATCATCAAAAGTCCCATTGTTTTTCTCCTTTCAGCCAATATTTTTCATCGTTTTAATCAACGCTTCCATATGATTCAAATATCTGCCGAGCGCGGTTTTGCCTTCGGTCGTAATTTTGTATTCGGTCAGCGGAACGCGCCCGTTAAATGACTTTTTGCACGTTAAATAACCGGCGTCTTCGAGTTTTCGTGCGTGGACGCTGATGTTGCCGTCGGTTGTATTTAAGAGATTTTTGAGTTCCGTAAAACTCAAACTTTCATTCGCCGCGAGCGCGCTGATTATGCCGAGCCGCATTCGTTCGTGAATGATTTTATCGAGTTCGCCGGAAATATTTTCCGCCGCTTTTGATATTTGCGACGCTTGCGGTTTTGTTCGGTCTTCGGCTTGATTTTCTCTTGCTATTGCTAAATTTCTCTTTGCCATATCTTTTAATTTATTTGTGTGAATTTGTGTGAAGCGATAATTTCAAAAATTAACCGCCGTATCTTCGCGCGATGATGATTCCGAAAACGATGTGCAGAACGCCGAAACCTAAACCCATCAGCAAATTGCCGCGATCTAACGGAGCGACAAAAGCGATTGCGCCGAGCGCGATAAAACACCAGCCCATTATCGGGACGGCTTTGACCGAAAACGCGCCGCCGCAGGCGACCGCCGCGCCGTAAAGCAGCAGCCAGATCGGAATCATCATTTCAAAATGTCCGAATCGCCACAGTCCGAAAGTAATCGCCACAGCGCAGACTAAAGGCGGCAGAAAACTCATCGCAAACTTCTTCGCCGGCGCTGATGTCAGAGGCATTTTCGCAACTTTCGATTTCTGCCACATCGCAAATAAACCGATGGCAAAAGCCAGAATCGCTTCAATCACCCAGACAATCAGCCAATCTTTAACCAGCGGCTGCGCGTTAGCGATAAACGCCGCCGCGATTGCCGTCGCGCCCATAAAAACACCGCCGTAACCGGGAACTGCCGTGAAATGCGTCGAGCGTTCCATCGTTTCGCGGATAAACTGCAAATTGTCAATCGCGCGTCCCGAAAGACTCGGCAGATCGTCCGCCGCCGCCGCTTTTTGTTTGAAAACTGTTTGACCTTTCGCCATATAAATTTGAAATTTACACCAAGTAATTTTGTTTGTCAAGAACTTTATAATATAAAGTAAAGAATAGTTTCAAAATAAATGCCGCGAACGCTAAATTTTCATTCGCGGCAACAAATAAGCTGATTTTTGTAAGAAGCTGTTTGAAAATTCGCATTTAGAAAAGTAATTATTCGTTTTTCGCTACCGGCTGTTCGATGTTTTTGCAGAAGAAAATTCTGATTCATCCAATCGGCAGCTAACGGCGAACAGTTGATAAAGAACAGAGTTTCGCATTACCGTTATTGTCATTTTAAGTTTTCAAAAAGTTTCTCGGAGTTAAGATCGAGGATTTACGCGACCAGCGCTTTTTGAACTTTTTTCTTGCCAAGTTATGCCTTTTCAAGGTATAAGTTATGTAGCGGATATTTTCGCTTCACGCCCTACCGAATCGGACGAACAGTTTTGAGAGGAAACCTGCCTTGGACGTTGCCGTAACCCAATTTTCAACTTTTGATACGACAAATTTATCCGCGTCGAACGCGGTTTCGGATAGATTTGAGCAGAAATCTCCGGCGCTCGCTTCAAAGGATTTGGCGTTTGAACTCGGTTTATGGCTTTCCGGTTTGGAAAGTTTCTTAAATATTCAAAATCATTCATTTACCGAAGAAAACTGTGCCAGATCACTCACGCGCGATTGGACAAAAGAATTCCGGCTGACTCATCAAGCGCTTCTTCGTTGTTCGAGATTAACTTTTCAACTTGCTAGAGCCGTTAAAGAAAATACTTTGCAATCAGACGTTGGGGAAACCGTCGAATCAAAAAATTCAGATTTGTCCGGCGGACAATTTGAAGCGAGTGCGGAGGAAATTTACAAATTATCACAGATATTAAAAGATTCGATTTTGCTCAACGAAAGTCTGCTTCGCGCCGCGCCGCTCAAGTTTGCCGAATGGACGGCTTGGAGTAATTTTCTTGCCGATAAATTTAAAGTTGCCGCAGTCTCCGAACGTCTCGTCAGATTCGCCGAAAAAAAAGGCGAGGAATTTCTACCGGAAGTTTTGCAAAAATTGCTTGCGGTCAAATCGCTGTCGCCGACGATGGAAGCCGATTTGCGGCTTATTTTGCCGCGCTTCGGAAAGATTTTAAAATGGCTCGCCGCAATTGAAAAAATGCTCGCCGGTGATGAACCGCTGAAAGATTCGCTGCTGATTTTCGCGCGTATCTACGAGCAGATTCAGGAAATGATGAGTTACATCAATAATCGCCTGCTGCGTTATCCGAACGAAGACGACAAACTTTTCGGCACGCTTGACGCGGCGGCTTATACGGCTTCGATTGAGCTTCGCAAAGTTTACAATCACGAACTCGCGGGACTCGCGGAAATTCGCGCCACGCCTTCGATTTACGCCCGAATCGAAACCGCGCATTCGCTTCTGACGCATAGTTTCCAGCAAACTCTGGTCGGTTTCGCGCAATTAATTGACCAGAGCGTCGAGCCGGGCGAACTGTTTCAGAATTTTCAAATTAAGCTCAGGCAATCCGTAATTTTGCGCGAGAATTTATGGGATATGATGAAGTCAGTCCAAAAAGCCGAACAAAATCCCGACGCCTTTTTGCTCAAAAATCTGCGCGAGCATCTGGCGGATTTTCTTGAAACGACGATTCATTTTCTGTTTTATAAAGATAAAGAAACGGTCGAACGATTTATCGAAGAAGTTCTGGTAACGACCGACAAAAAAGACCTCGTGCCGATTCTCCATCGTTTCGGCGCATACATCGAAACGCTTTTCGGACAGGTCAATATGCGAACCGTTCTGGCGAAACATCCGTTTAGCGAAAAGTGAAAAACTAAAAGTAAAAAGCTAAAAATTAAAGACTTCTTTAAAATCATAGGACTTTCTCAAAAGTATAAATTTGATTAAAATTTGAAGCGTGAAAACAAC
>CAXSHW010000129.1:0-9458 GCA_964237245.1 uncultured Pyrinomonadaceae bacterium | reverse complement strand
TTCCATAAGAGATACTTGCCCGCTCAGAGGATCGTCCGCGCCGTTGACCCAGGCGTCGTGATGATTGCCGCGAATAATCCATTCGTCGGGGCGTTCACTGCCGCGCATTTTACCGATCACGTCGTAAACCGGCTTCGTGTCCCAATTAAACGCGAGTTTCAGATGAACTTTTTCGCTGTTCACGCCGCCGAGATGATAAGTTATCGGCAGTGCGCCGCGCCAAGCCTGCGGCGCAACCTCGCCGCCCAAATTTCTAAGGAGCGGCGTGGCATCCGCGTAGGAAATCGGCATCACGGGAATTTTCGTCAGCGTCGGCGCGTCTTTCAAAGCGAGCCGTTTCGCGCCTTTTGTCGAACCGATGCCGGGCGTCAGCGGATCGCCGGGAAAAACCGGCATATCGGCGACCGAACCGCGCTGCGCTCCGTTTTCGCTGCGATACGCGCCTTTCGGATATACGTCGCCTTGAAAATAACCGTCGTCGCGCGGGTCTGAATAAATCAGACAGCCGATTGCGCCGTGTTCCGCCGCGACTTTCGGCTTGATTCCGCGCCACGAACCGCCGTAACGCGCGATGGCGATTTTGCCGCGCACATCCACGCCGCGCCTTTCCAATTCTTCGTAATCAGCCGGAACGCCGTAATTGACATAAACAAGGTCGCCCGTCACGTCGCCGTCAATCGAATAAGCGTTATAGACGGGAAGCTGTTCGCTTTTCTGCCCGGAAGTCGCGTCTTCTTTGAGTTCCGGTTCTTCGATTTTCGCCGTGAATTTCTCCGGCGCGATCATTTCCAAAAGGCGTGTTTTCGGCGTCGGAAACAAAACGTCAAAACTTTCAATCTGCGTATCGTAACCCCACGAGCGAAACTGAGCGGCAATGAATTCGGCGTTTTCCTTGTCGTAAGGCGAACCGACGTGATGCGGTCGCGCCGACAGACGTTTCAGCCAGTCGCGCAAATCTTCGCGTCTGAGCGACGAGTCGAATTTTGTCTCCAGAGATTTTTCCTGACTCGAATCCGCAGGCGAAAATCCCATCAAAGTTTTCTCGTTCGGCATCGTTTGAGCAAAAACCGAACAAGTTAAAAGAAAAACCGAAAACATTTTTAGAAATGATTGGCGCATAAAATCTCCTGAATTTAGTTTGGTGTAGCGAAGTGAGTTTATTGTAAAGCAAACGTGAGCGAAGTTGCTAACGCGACGGATAAGCGAAAGAGAAAATTAGAGTAAAATTTACATGGCAAGCGAAAAGTAAGTTAAAAGACAAACTCATTTCCGCCGATTTTGCGATTGAACGGGCGCGAAACACGCCGAAAATTATCTTGCTAAAACATCGCGCAGAATTTCCGTAATTCTGTTCGGCGCTTCGTTTTGAACCCAGTGCGCGCTGTCGGGAATGCGAAATTCTTCAAACTCGGCGTCAACGGTTTCGCCCACGCCTTTCACAGTTTCAGGCAAAACCGCTCGATCTTTTTCGCCGTAAACGAAAACCGTCGGAACTTTTATTTTCGCTTCCGTGCGCGAATTTCCGATAAAACGTCTGATAATGTTCGCGCGATAATAATTTAACATCGCCGTCAGAGCGAACGGCTCGCTCCAGGATTTTTTATACTCGGTAATATCTTCAGAAGTGAAAACGTCTTTTTTCGCCGTCGTGTTTTTCAGAGCGTTTTCCATCGCGGCGTAATCATCGAGTTTTAGAAGATATTCGGGCAAAACGGGAATTTGAAAAAAGAACATATACCAGCTTGCCAGAAACTGTCTGAATGTTTGATTTTTTTGCCAGATTGATGCGGGCGGAACTTGCATTGCGACGAGTTTTGAAACGTATTCGGGATGTCTTAAGGCGACAGCCCAGGCAATCGCCGCGCCCCAATCGTGTCCGACAATCGCCGCTTTTTCGCGCCCGAAATATCGGATCAAGCCGGTCACATCGTCAACCAATTTGTCAATCGAATAATCTTCGATTTTCGTCTGTTTGTCAGACAAATTGTAACCGCGCATATCCGGCGCGACGACTGTATAATTATCGCTCAGAGCCGCGATTTGATGTCGCCACGAATACCAGAATTCGGGAAATCCGTGAAGCAAAACGACGAGCTTCGCGCCTTCGCCAGCCGTCGCGTAATGTAGATTGACCGCACCGATTTGCGCGTAATCGAATTTGATTTCGTTCATAAAATCCCCAAATCTTTCGCCTCTTCGTCAGCAATTTCAATTTTCATTCTGAGCAAAGCGGTCGAAAATGTTTTGCCCTGCGCGTCGGTCATCAGCGAAAGAGTGCCGCCGCCGCCGAGCGATTCGTGGAGAAGAAAATTCAGAGCGTGTAAATTCGGCAATTCAAAACGTTCGACCGCGCCTTTGACCATTTCGCCGAAATGTTTTTTGACTTTTTCTTCCGTAACTTCACGCACCAGCAGCGGATAAAATTCGTCCTTCAGCGCGATAACGCCGACGTTTGCCGTGTCGCCTTTGTCGCCCGAACGCGCGTGCGCGAGTTTCAGTAGTTCGATTTTCATAAAACTTTCGATTTTTATCAGTTCTATTTCTTAAACCTTAACTTTAATAGTTGAAATTTCGACTGTTAAAGTTTTCATTTAATTTCCACAGCTAAATTCAATTATTAATCAATTTAGAAATCGGCAATTAAAGTTATAAACAAAGAATTATTCTTCTTTAACTTCAAATTTTTTCGTCATAAATTTATAAAAAGCGGCGAGAACAAGCGAATGAGTAATTTTTTCTTCATCAATAAGCAGTTCAATATCCGCGAGCGCGGCGAATCTTGTAACAATGTCTTCGTGTTCGTCAAAAGCCGTCTCTTTGATTTTTTCGCAGTCGAGCGCGAGAAAATGATGAATCCAATTGTTTTGAATCGCCGGATTCGGACGCGATTTTCCCAGAGGAATTATTTCACGCGCCGCGAAACCCGTTTCTTCGGCAAGTTCGCGCTGTGCAGCGATAATCGGGTCTTCACCTTCTTCAACCATTCCGCCCGGAATTTCTAAAATGATTTCTTCCGCGCCGTGCCGGTATTGTTCGATTAAAATGACTTGCTCGTCTTTTGTCAGAGCGATAACATTGACCCAATCGGGATTTTCTACGACAAAAAATGTGTGTTCGGCGTGGTCGCTCGAACGCTCGCAGAAATCCTGGCGCACTTTAAAAACCCGGCAATCGGCAATCTCTTTCGACGTTTTTCGCTTCCAAGTTTCAGGTTTTTCTTTCATAATCAAATGTAACTTTTATATTAGAAATTTGTTTTCAAAATAAATCAAGTCTGGTATTTTTAAGGAAAATAATGAACAAAAAATTTATTTCGGTCGCAATAGGCGCCGAAGCGGAAAAACAGGCGATAGATTATCAGGAGATTTTCAAAAATCTGCTCGGCGTCGAAACCAAAACATTTGAAGATTTTGACAAAAGCGGAAAGTCGAAAAACAGCCGCGTTATCGTTTCAAATTTTATTGTCTATCAATCAATAAAAGACCCGAAAATTATCACCGAATACCGCAACATTATTTCAGTTGACGGCAAACCTGTCGGCGACACCGATAAAAGAATTCAGGATTTTTTCGAACAGCTCGAAAAATCGGCTTCAATCGAACAGGAACTCGCAAGAATTGAAAACGAAAGCTCGCGCTTCGACAAAAATTTGGACATCTCAGGTTTTACGCTTCTGCAAGCGCCGATTATTGCCGAACACATTCGTTCAGCATTTGATTTCCGGCTCGAAGGACACGATACGATTGACGGAAACGACGTTTACGTTGTCAATTACCGGCAAAAATCAAAAAGCCCTTATATTTTTTTCAACGAAGAAAATCCCGCCTCCGATAAACTTTACATCAACTATGATATTAAATTGCCTGATTCGATAAAGGATTCGGCAAATCCTTTGATGAGCGGAAAACTCTGGATTGACGCGAAAAATTTCCAGGTCTGGCGCGAGCAGCGCAGACTGACGATTCAGCCGTCCGAATCGGACAAACCTCTGACCGTAATTGATAATGAATTTGAATATCAAAAAAGCGATTTGGGAATTCTTACGCCAAAGAAAATTATTTTTACGAGTTACAACGTCAAAAATAAAAAGAATGAAATATCTGCCGTCAAAGATTCCAAAGCGACGTTTGAATACAAAAATTTCACCAAAGCCGATGTCGAAGTAAAATCCGGCGAAGTTAAAAATTGAGGTTTAAAGCAAATAAATAGTTTCTTGGAAATGTTCGCAATCCGTTCATTACAAAGTTAAATTGTTCGATCTATGGAAATTATGAATTCAAATTGCAAAGAAATCTACAAACAGTTTGCCCGTAGTTTTTTATTGGCGTCAATTCTAATTTCCAGTTTTTCTATTGTTGGTTTCGGTCAAAAAGAAGAATCTAAAGAAAAACCTGTTAGCATTCCAGAGCAAGCAATGAAACAAGTTATTCGGAGAGTTTTAATTTGGTCTTTCAAACCGAGAAACAAACCGACAGTTATTTACCTTGGTGAGCAAGGAATTAAACGGTCTTGGTTGCCGACAATTAAAAACATTGAGTTTCAACTGCTTTCTATCGAGGAAATTCAGCAGAAAAAATTAAAGATTTATTTTTTTACAAATCCCGCATTTTCTGAATATGAATACAATCTTGGATTTGCATTTGGCAGTCCGATTTGCGAATCTTCGGGAGAAAATTGGTGCTTTCGCATTTCAAAACAAGAAGTAAAACTTCGGCTGTGTGGCGTGGTTGGTGGCGATTGTAACTCGTAACTCAAGCCGCAATCTGTCAAATTACTGGACGTGATGCGAAACAATCAAAGTGGCTGTTTCGCTTATCATTTAAGTCTTATATTATGTGTAGTCGGTTTTGCGCCGCGTTAATCCCGCTGTTACGCCTCTAAAATTTCAACTTTCGTTTCAATCAAACTTTTCGGAATCAAAGCAGGGAAATACGCCATAATTTCTTCGACTTTCGGGCGTCCGCCTGCGAAACCCGTAACCGACGGCGGACCTGTCAAGATCAGCGGCGCGAGTTCTTTGGTAAATCTTTCGACATCGTTTTTGTTTTGACCGCGCACGCCGAAACGAAGCTGGACTTCGGGAATATCTTTTGGCGGTTTGCCCGCAAGATGTCCGTGCGTGGCGTTCACGCCGACGAATTCCGTCAGCATTACATCAAACTTCAAACCTAAGTTTTCCAGCCGCGTTCGCAAAATTTTATCGGCGGCTCTGGCTTTCTCAAAAGCGTCGGGATACGAATAAACAAGCGTTCCGACGGCTTTCCAGCCTGCCGAATAAGCAACTGAAAGTTTGTAAAAATCGGTGTTCGGTTTGCCTTTGATGCCGAAAACTCTAACGCGATTTTCGCCGTCATCTTTCAACTGAATCGTCGTAAAATCAGCAATCACGTCCGGCGTAATATAAGCGTGCGGGTCGCCCATTTCATATAAAAGCTGTTCTTTAATGGAAGGAATGTTGACGCGCCCGCCGGTTTTTTCGTGTTTGGTAACAACGAATTCTCCGTCCGGGTAGGCTTCGACAATCGGGAAACCGATGTTCGCCATATCTGGAATGTTCGCCCAATCGTATTGACAGTTTCCGCCCGAACATTGCGCGCCGCATTCGATAATGTGTCCGGCAATCGTTCCAATCGCAACTTTGTCCCAATCTTCAAAAGTCCAGCCGAATTCGTGCATCAAAGGCGCGAGCGTTAAACCCGTATCGGTAAGTCGCCCGCCGATAACGATTTGCGCGCCTTTATCCAACGCTTCGACGAGCGGCTGCGCGCCTAAATAAACGTTCGCGCTCTGCACTTTATCGCGGATTTCCGAAAGCGGTTCGCCCGTTTCCATATTGTTGATTGCGACGCCTTTTTCGATAAATTCGTCAAGGCGCGGCAAAATGTCGTCGCCGGTAATCATTCCGATTTTCAGTTTTCCCGAAAATCCTAATTCTTTCGCCACGTCTTTGACGGCTGCGGCACAGCCTTTCACATTGACGCCGCCCGCATTTGCCGTAACCTTGATGTTTCGCTCAACGCAATCGGGCAGAATTTCGCGCATCAAACTGACGAAATCACGCGCGTAACCGGCGTTCGGATCGCGTGATTTTTGCTTCTGCAAAATTGACATCGTAACTTCCGCCAGATAATCGAGCATCAAATAATCAATCTGTCCGCCGCGCACCTGCTCAACCGGCGCAGTCAGCAAATCGCCCCAAAAACCTTGTCCGCCGGCGACTCTAACTTTTTCTTTCATATAACCTTAATTAAAAAACAAAAAAACGAGACGGTCAATTATCAATATATTGATAATTGACCGTCTGAAAAGATTAAACGCAGAAAATTTAGTGTCCGAGAATAATTTTCTTCGTGCGGCTAATCGTCGCTTTGGTTCCGCGTTTTACTTTATGAGATGTATATCTTGTTCCCTGCACGGTTTTTTTCGTAACGTATTTGCCGCCTTGATAAGTTTTTTTGCCGACGTAAATCGCGCCGCGCTTTGTTTTATGGGCGACATATCGAGTAGTTCCGACAACGCCGCCTCTTCTCCTGCGTCTGACCGTTACGCGACCGGTTCTGGTTTGTTCCTGAAGCGAAAAAGAACGGTTTGACGCGGCAGCATCCCCGATAAACACTGTCGAAAGCAGAATTGCCGCTGCAAAGAATACACCTATGATTTTTTTCATGAATTTTCTCCTTCTTGGTTAATTTAAATTTTTTAATTGAATTTGTGTCTATAAATCAAGCAAAAGTATATTTGCCATACACATTTCAAAGTCTTTGGGAGAGAGTGCAAGTATTATACCAAAATGCGATCTAATTTTCACTTCTTACATTTTGGCGAATAAAAGTAACAATATCTTCGGTTGAAGTGCCGGGAAGGAAAATTTCGGAAACACCTTCGGATTTAAGTGTTGCGATGTCTTCCTGCGGAACGATTCCGCCGACTAAAACAAGCGTATCGTCCATTCCGTTTTCACGAAGCAGATTAACGATGCGCGGACACAGAGTATTATGCGCGCCCGACAAAATCGAGATTCCAACCGCGTCAACGTCTTCCTGCAAAGCCGCCGCAGCAATCATCTCCGGCGTTTGGCGCAAACCCGTGTAGATAACTTCCATTCCGGCATCGCGCAAAGCGCGGGCGATAACCTTCGCGCCCCGGTCGTGTCCGTCAAGTCCCGGTTTGGCAACAAGAACTCTGATTTTTCTTTCGCTCATAAGTTTTACAGTATATTAGCGAATAAACTTTCCAAGCAAACCGTCGCGCCTGATAAAAGGTTTTAATTTTGTCCAAGCGAAAAAATATCTGCTCGCCGGCTGAAATGCTATATCAACGTGCGGCAAATCGTAATCGTAAAGAAATGTTATACCCTTGTCACTAAGCGAAAACTCGTCCAGATTTTCAACGGTAAATTTCACTTCATTAAATAAGTCTGAAAAATCATCATTGTAATCCCTCTTGTTTTGAATTATCGCTTTTCTTATTTCAGCCTTCTGAGCCTGGGAGACTTTTAGCGCTAAACCTTTCAAGCTGGTAAAAACGCTTGGTGCGTTTATGCCGTTACCGGTTTTAATATTCACAACTACTTCCTTGTCCACAAAAGAAGAATAAGCGGCTGAACCTTCAGTTATCAGCAAAATGTCAAGTAAGCCGTTTTTATTGTAAATTACTTTGTAGTTTGCTTCTTCAAGCCACTGATTCTCGCTTATTTCTTCTTTCAGATTAAAACCATTATTTTTTTCATAACTGACGGTCTGTTCAATTTTTCTCGAAAGCGCCGGTGTTCGGGCTTTAATTTGCGGACGCATAACGACAAAAGATTTTTTAAAATCTTGAATCGGTTTCGGGCGTTTGTAGATGAATTCTTTCGGCGTAACGACAACACTTTGCGAAAAAGCGATGGTTGACAAACAGATTAATAAAAATAAAGTGAAAGAAAATTTTTTTTCACAGGGTTTTTTCAAAGTCAGCAGTTTGAATTTTTTTTCCTCAAATTCCATTGCCGACGAGTTTTGTGTGAATCCAAAATTGATAAACCAAATTAAATCAGTGCATTTATGGTTTTTTGAAACAAACTTGAGTTAAATTATTGTCTTCAAAAGTTACGTGATTCATCTTGCGCTCGGCTTCTTTTCCTTCGCCCGTGTAAACGTCAATATGTTTGCCGTGAACCGTTACGCCGACATCGTTGGCGACGAAGATTTCCTTGCCGAATTCGCCGGGTAAAGCCGGAATTTTAACCGTGCTGTCTGTCGGAATTACGGAATTATCAACCGCCACGGAATTTACTTTTAACGGCGAGTTATCCGCATCGAGCGGGTCGTTCGATTTGTGCCACGCGCCGTTATAGTTTCCGAGATACCAGCCGAAACGAGTTTTGCCCCAGCCTTCGCCGAACCCGGCGTCTTCATCGAAAACCGTGTTCAAAAACTCGACGTTAAATTTCATTTTGCCGACATTTTTTATTTCGATTTCGCGCACGCCGGTCGAATCGTAATCGGTTTCAATCGGCGTAAAATATCCCGTAATTCGCCAGCCGTCGGAACATTCATAACCTGCAAATTCATTTTCGTTGTTTTCTGATTTCATTATTGTTTGATTCGATTCGGAGAAAATTTTCGCTGCTCTTGAAAATATAAAACTAAACGAGATAATCACAAAAGCGAAAACTAAAATTGATTTCTTCATAAACCTCAATGAAGGACTTTTTATAATTACAGCTTTTTGATTCAATCCGCCCGCTCGCGGTTTGCCTGTTTATTAGCGCTCAAAGCGCCAATTTTCCCTTTAGAAAATGCTAACCAATCAATTTTCGCATACAAACGCTGTTTTCGACATTTAGATATTGCCCGTAACTCGGAATTATTTCGTAGCCGTTTTTTTGATAAAGCCTGATCGCTTCAGGCTGTTTTTTGCCGGTTTCCAAAATACATTCCGAAAAATTCAACTCTTGCGCCCACGTTTCGAGTTCTGACAAAATCATCCCGGCGATTCCGCGCCCGCGATTTTCTTCACGAACATACATTCGCTTGATTTCCGCCGTTTGCGATTCGTATTCCTTAAACGCGCCGCAGCCAATCGCCTTTTTATTTTTATATGCGAGGACGACGTGGCGAATTTTATCAACCTTATTAAACTGCGCGTAAAACGAATGCTCCGCGCCGTCCCGAATCGCCAAATCCGCGTCGAGCAGCGCGACTAATTCACGAAATTCCGCATTTTCAGAATCGGTTCTGACAAGATTTATCATTTTGATTTATAAAATTAAACCCGTTTTTCGTTTCCGCTTTCCGCGATCAGTCTTTCAAGCCGTTTCTCGCGCGTCGCTTCCTGTTTGGCGGTCATTACCCAATTTATCATCTGCTTTTTATACCAATTCGCCTGTTTTTCAAAAAAATCCCAAGCCTTTTCATTTGTCTTAAAACGCTTTTCAAACTCGTCGGAAAACTGCTTCAACTCATTTTCATAAGCGT
>CAXSHW010000128.1:0-9617 GCA_964237245.1 uncultured Pyrinomonadaceae bacterium | reverse complement strand
CGGCGGATTCATTCTTTATTTTTATCAAATATCTGTTCAACTGCGTAAGTCCTAACTGATTTTATTTTGTTCGGCGCGATAAATGTTGCACAATAGCAACGGCGAACCGAAGATTAAACAATCGAATGTTCAAAAATTTGATTCGTCAGTCGGCTGTGAATGCCGGCGCATAAATACTTGGCGATGGCGAAAAGACAGATTTACAAACCGGAATATCAGCTCAATCCGTTTCTCGATTTGACCGAGAATGAGTTTGAGGATTTGTGCCGGGATTTGTTCGCCAAAAGCAGCGAGGTGACTCACGCCCGCCGTTTGTTCGGCAAAGGCTATAAACAATACGGCGGCGACGTTCTGATTCAAACGGGCGGCAGCGAAGCGTCCTACGTCGCGCAGTGCAAGCATTACCCGGTCGAACCGTTCAGCCGCGGCGACATCGAGCAGGCGGTTGATTTGTTCGTCACTTACTGGGAATCGCACTGGAAGAAGTTTAAGGTTTCCCGATTTTATCTGATCGTCGCCCGCCCGCTGACAACCGACGATCAAGCACTCGCCGTTCATGAGCAGCGAGGCCGGCTTCTCAAATTAGGCGTTGATTTTATTTACTGGGATTCCGGCAACCTCGAAACCGAACTGAAACCGCATCGCCAGCTCGTCAGGGAATATCTCGCTGAATACTGGGAGAAAATCTGCCCGCCGGAATCGGGCGCGGGAAATGCGGCAGCGGGTTTGGTCGGCGATTCCGTTGCCGAGCGATTGCTCAACCGCAATTACGAACAGATGGCGAGCCGTCTGTCGGAAGCGACGCGCGGAAGTCTCGAACCGATCCGCGAGCTTGCCAGGACGGGACGACAAACGGAGGCATTCGACCGACTCGGTGAAATAAAAGCGAAAGATTTTGATTATCTCGACGGCAAAACGCGCGCCGAAGTTCTTTCGCTCGAAATCAGGCTGGGGTTTCCGCGTCAAATGGACGCGGCGACCGCCCGCCGAATTTTAGAACAAATCCCGCGTGAAGATTCCGATTTTCAAACTCTTTACCTCGACGCTCTGATTACAAGTTACGAGGGCGGCTTAGCGGCGGCACTCGATAAGCTCGCTTTTTGCCCGGACGTTTCGACGTTCAATTTAAAACTGACGCTTTTAATCAACAGCGGCGAATTTGCGGCGGCGGAGCGGGAATATCAAGCCGAGTCAGCGCGGCTAAAGTATGATGCCGAAACCGGCAGACTTCACGCCGCCGTGCTGCTCAGCCTAGGCAAAACAGCCGAAGCGGAAAACCAAATTAACGAAGTTTTCGCCGAAAAACCCGATTGGGAAGGCGTGCTGACAATTAAAGCTATCATCTATTACTTCGCTGGACTGGCGACCGCGGCGAGCGGGGCAGCGAAGAATCCACTGGCATTTCCGCAGCCGCAGCCGTGGCATCTCGTCAAAACCGACGACGAAAGCCGACGCAAGCGGCGCGAAGCGGCGGAAATTTTCGCGGCGCGGCTGGCGAACGATGACCGAGAGTTTGAAGACCGCCGCGTTCTGGAAACCTGGCATTTAGCTTGTCTCGCCGACGACCCGCTCCTACAGGCGGAAACCCTCGATTACTGCCGCGATCTGTTGCTGAATGATCCGGCTCATCCTTATGCTTTGATTTGGGCGATTGACCGTAGTTTTGACATTGATTTTGCCGCCGCGAAAAACTTTCTCGCCGCGCAGTTCGCCGCAGTGAGAGGCGATTTTCCAGAAGAGAAACTAAACGAAGCGTTGATTCTGCTGCCGCTCTTTCTGCGTTCCGACGAATTTGAACGAGCGGCGGCGCATCTCGAAAAAATCAAGCCTGTCCTCGACCGCATCGGCAGCTCGTATTTAACCGATTACTGGCATTGTCAAATCGAAATCGCCCGCACAAAGGGAACGTCGCTCGACGCGCGACTGCTCAATCGGATCGAAAACGCCGAGTTGCGTCGCAGTCTCCAAATCAACGCGCTCGGCGTGCGGTATCGCCAAAATCCGAGCCGCGCCAACCGGCGGACACTTCTCCGGCGATTATTAAAACTTTATCGCCGATTCGGTGACGGGCTGGCTCTCTACAACTATTGTTTGCTCTGCCACGAACAAAAAAACTGGCGCGAAATCGCTTTCTACGCGCAGAGCTTGCTTGACCCAATTCAGACCCCCGATGCGGTGAGAATCACGGCGAACGCTTTTTATCAAAACAAGCAGCCGCAAAAAACGCTCGACGCGCTGAACGAATTTCGGCACATTTTCCCGCGCTCGGAATTACCCGGCGACCTGAGCCGTTTGAAATCTTACGCCCTGCTGCTTTCCGGTCGTCCGGCGCAAGCCGCGCGGGAAGCGCGCGGACTTTTCGAGCGGGAAAAATCGGCGGAAAATTTATTGGCGTTGGTTGAGACGGCGCGGCATACCGACGATTTGTTTTCAATCAACCGGGCAATCGAGCAGATGCCGACGCTCGAAGATTTGACTGACAAACAGCAGCTCAGAATCTCGCATCTGCTCGCGGTGGTTAATCCGCAACTCGCTACGGAAATGTGGCGCACGGTCGTCTCGCGCATCGACGAAGCCAAAGACGTGATGGACGATCTCTATTTTCACGGGCAAAAACTCGGACTCGGACGTGAAGCCGAGATGCTTTTCCCAAAAGTTTTAGAAAACGCGCGGCGCGGCTCAAGTTCGAGCCGAATGATAAATACTGAGGATTTTTTTGAATGGATTAAAACGCGCACGACTGAATCAGATGAACTCGAAAAGCTGTATCAAACCGGACAATTTCCAGTCCATATCTACTGCGAACGGCGTAACTTGCCGCTCGCCGAACTGTTTCACGCCTCCGCCCGTTCTAATTTGGAAATAGAGAGCGTTACACAGAAACGAAAAATTATGACGAGAAACGCCGCCCGCCCGCAACGTCTTGCCGAAGTTTTTCCCCGACAAGCCGAGTGGCGTTTTCATTTTGATTTAACGACTTTGCTGCTCGCGCACGAACTCGATTTGCTCGGCGTGGTTGAAAAGTGCGCTCCCGTTTTCGTTTCGCACGAAATCATTCCGTTTCTCAACCACGAAATCGAAGGCGTTCAAAAATCTCCGCCGGATGCTCTTGCCGCCATTCAATCCGTCTTCCGCACGCTCGACGCGAATCTCTGCCGCAGGTTCGTCGTCTCGCACTCTGTTTCCGAGTCGGAACGCGAGCAGAACGCTTCATTTTTGAAAGATTTCAGCGAAGATGATTTACGAATTCTGCTCCAAGCCGTAGAAGAAAAGGCGGCGGTCGTCGTTTCTTATCCGCTGCGAAACGGGCAAAACGGTCAGGTTATCGAAGTGCCGGACAATTTCGCCGAAATTACTTTCGATTGGCGAAACGTCGTCGCCGTTCTGCTTTCGACCGACCAGCTTTCCGTCGCGCAGCGTTTAATCGCGGAAGCCGAATTGAAGAAGGAGAAATGGCAAGACCGTTCTCAATTCCTGCCACCAGGAGCGAACCTCTGGTTGACTGGGAGAGCGGCGACCGAACTGGCTAAACTCGGCTTGCTTGAGGAAACTTGTCGGGTTTTTCCCGCCTCGCTCGACGAACGCAACGAAACGGCTTTGCGCGGAGACATCCGCCGTTTTGAAAAAGAATCGGAAACGGTCAAGTGGCTTGAAAACTTGAAGGAACGATTGCGGCGAGGGTTCGAGAGCGAAATTTATCAAGGCATTTCGCTCGAAAGATTGAGAGAGGAAAAAATCGGCGACGAGGAAAATGTGCCGCCGGATTACCGCGAACGCTCGATCAGAGAAATCCTGCGGCTCGTCCCTGACGACGACGCGAAAGATGCCGCCGTGATTGATGATAGATTCGTCAGCCGTCACGCCTCGGTCGAAAGCACTATCCCGCTTTTTACCATTTATGAATTGCTTGAATATTTGAAAGCGAGCGAGTTTCTGGGTGAAGATGCGTATTTCGACTGCTTGCTGCGGCTGCGCGAGCGGAATTTTCGCTATCTGTCGGTGACGAGCGATGAGATACTTTATCATTTCCGGCGCGCGACACCGGCGCAAGCCTCGCTCGACGATTCGCGTTTCGGGCGCAGCCGCGAACTCGCCGCGCTCCGCCGATATTTTTCCGACTGCCTGCTCGACGATAAACTTTTGCAGCGTCCCGCGCCGGCTGCGGCTGACGGCGGCGCGAATAACCTGGGCGAGATGCGATTCGTTCTCGGTTGCGAACGGGCGGTGACTGAAGCCATCGGTCGCGTGTGGCGCAAAGCGGACTCCCTCGAAACGGCGCGGACGCAAGCCGATTTGCTGCTGTTCGATTTTTACGTCGGAAGTTTTAATTTGCGCCACTTTTTCGAGGATTTCGCCGTTCTCGAAGCCGGCGCGTATCACTTGGCTTCGGACTTCGTAAGCCTCAGCTTTCAGGGCGTAAATCTCCTGACCGCCGAAGCGTTGACGGCGAACGCGCGAACCGAAAGAGCCGCCGCGTTTTTTGCTTGGGTCAATCAAATTTTCGACGCGAAATTCCGGCGCAATCCGCAAGTCGTCGAACACGCCGTTAAAATTCTCGTCAACGCTTTCACCCTAACTTTAGCTTCGCTGCCCGATGAATCTACCGAATCGGACGTTGAAAAAGCACAGCGGGCGGCTCTCGCCGTGCTTTACTCTCAATTAATAAATTTTCTTCCCGAACCGGTTCGTCTGCGGCTTTTTGAGATGGATGATTTGTGGCAAAGCCTCATTCTGCCCGCGCCGGAAGCGGTCGTGACCATCGGGCGGATGAAGTTCGCCGCCGCCGAATTATGGCGAACGCTCGCCGCGGCTTTGGCTGACGAGCCGGCGACAATTCGGCTTTACAACGGCTCGAAACGCATTTTCAACGTCACCCGCGAGAAGGATAATCAGAAACCGATTGCCGTCTGTCTGACCGATGAAAGCGGCGAATTTTTCCGTTTGACCGGAATTTTCGTCGGACTTCAGTTGCCGGAGAAAACCGAACGCGAGACTTTTTTGACGACGGTGCGCGAGGCTTTTGATTGCGCTGAAGACGAAATGCGAAAAGCAATCGAAGAAATTGCCGACACCGTTGAACCGGATGCGCGAGCCGTCCGCTTCAACGAATGGGCGAATCGTTCGATGCAGATCGCTTACCAAAATTTATCTGGGCAAATCAGCGAGCAAAAACAATTCTCGTGGGGCGGAATCACGGAAATACCGGTCGAAAGTCTTCCCAAACATTTTCGGTTTGCGTTCGACGGCGAGAAAGCGCAAGAGCCTTTCGATGAAAACATTTTTTCACGAGCCGCCGAACAATTATTAAGCGACGAAGGACTGGAAACAGCACTTGACCGCTTCGCGCGTTTTCCGCGCCCGCTGCCGGAATTTCTGGTGATTGAACTGCAAAAGCAGGATTCGGACGCGCGAAAATCGCTGCTCGAAAAATTGCGAACAAGATGGCTTTCGCCCGTTCACAAATTGCACTATCTTTACCTCGCGCTGCGAGCGTTGCCGGATGATGAAGAGACGCTTCGTTCGGCTCGAAAAATTGCGGGCGAGCTTCTCCGACCGGAAACTCCGGGCGAGCAAAATCTGGAGTTTGAGGTCTTTAAAGTTATACTGCAACTCATCGCCGACGAGTTTTCGCGCTCTCCGGCGACGCGGCGGTGGGCGATTCCGCAGCGATTAATTTTCGCCTGGGCGCACGCCGCTGAAATCTATAACCTCGTCGCGCCGATCGCCGACAGCCGGGAAGAATGGGCAAAGCTGCTTGAATATTTTAATTCGATGCGCCCTTTCTGGGGCGGCGAGATTTTATCGTTCGAGCCGGAATACCGGAGCGATTGGCTGCATCCGCGATTTCTCGAAAGAGTGTCGTTTACGGCTTTTGGGGCGGGCAGTCTTTTCGCTGACTTTCCGCTCGAAGGAACCGAGAAAATAGAATTGCCGAAACTGCTCGCCGAACTTTGCTTCGTCGAAATGGAAGGCGACCGCGTTCCGCATTACGCCCTCTGGAAAGATTTTTCTCTGCGGGCAAACGCCGCCGATTCATTCTTAGACGCGCGTAAGCTCGAACTTTTTTATTCGCTCGTCAATACTGAAAACGTCAAGTTTTACCAGCCGGGCGTTCTCGGCAAATACCTCGACCAAGTTCTCGATAAACTCGCCGACGACGCTCAAGCGACGGAAGTGTGGCTTGAATTAACGCTGCTTACCGACGGGCTGCCGCTCAAAGAAGTCAGCCAAACAAAACTCGCGGAGATAGTTGAGCGCGTTGATTTCGCCTCATTATGGAAAGACGATCAGGAAGCGGCGTGGTTCGTCCTTTCGACAATCGCCGCGCAAAATATAAGTTTCTCGGAGGAATTGCAACAGAAAATTGAAGGCTGGCTCATTTGGGCGGTCGAGCAGCTCGCGGGTATTTTTCCGTCGCGCTTTAACCGGCGAATGGCGAACCGCGAAGAACAAACGCAGGCGGCTTTACGAATCGTGAATGTCGCCGCCTGGCTCGCCGTCGTCCCGCTCGACCCGGCGGCTTCGAGTCGAAATTGGAATCGTTTGATCAAACGGCTCGGACTCATCTGGTCAAATCTTCATCTCTGGCTCGAACCTTTCTTTTTTCGCTGCTGGACGGATTTGCCGGTCGAGCAAATTCAAGGCTTGGGAAGAAATTTATTGCTAGCCAAAGCAACGAGATGAAAAACTTAAGTTGGAAACCGACGCTGGCAGACGAGCTTTTTATTAAAAGGCGCGAAAAGTCTAAAACCGTATTATCGAGTAATCTCTTTTCCTCGCAGCAACATAAATGTTTGAGAAATCTTTGACCAAACGACATTTTGCATTTTGAAGTTAGAATTTTCAGACGTAAAATTACGACGGTGCTGACTTATAACAATTACAAACCGAACAAGGGTCTTGTTCTTAAACCCGAAGCTAGTTTCCTAAGCGAAATCGAGTCCGTGCGAAGACTGGCGACCGCCGGTCTGGATGAAAATCGGCGCGGCGCGCTCGGACAATTCTTTACGCCGCTCGTCATCGGGCAAATGATGTCCGAGATGCCGACTAATATTAATGGCGGCAGGCGCGTCCGTGTTCTTGATGCCGGGGCGGGGGCGGGCGTATTAGTTGCGGCACTCATCGCTTCAGTCTGCGAACGACAGAACAGACCGGAACAAATAAATGTTACCGCCGTAGAACTTGATGCCGACTTAATACCGCATCTTCAGGACACGCTCGAAAAATGCAGGAATGAGTGCGGGCAAAGCGGAATTAAATTTACCTGCCAAATATACAATGAAGACTTTGTAAAATTTGCCGTTGATAATTTATCCGGCAATCTTTTCGCCGTGAGGAACGATAACAAATTCGATTTGGCTATTCTCAACCCGCCTTACGGGAAAATTAATTCTAATTCTGAAACGAGCCGCCTTTTGCGTCAGCGCGGAATAATCACGCCGAATATTTACGCTTCCTTTTTGGCGTTAAGCGCGGAGCTGCTTGCCGCCGGCGGCGAACTCGTCGCCATCACGCCGCGTTCTTTTTGCAACGGAACTTACTTTAAGCCTTTCCGTCGGTATTTTACGGAGCGAATGAGTTTTCGACGGTTTCACGTTTTCGACTCGCGCAAAGAGATTTTCGATGCAGATATTTTGCAGGAGAATATCATCTTTCACGCCGTTAAAGACAAATCTAAAACGAAGCAAAGCGAAGTTGTAATAACTACAAGTCGGAACGGCGCAGGACGGGGCAGCTCGATTGCTTTGAAAGCGGAAGAGTTAATCAGACCGGGCGACGGCGATCTATTTATCCATATCGGCGGGGAAGAAAAAGAACAAAACGGCAGCGGGCTAATCGGACAATTTAAAAGCTCGCTCGAAGATTTGAAACTTCAAGTTTCGACCGGAAGAGTCGTGGATTTCAGGGCGAAAGAATTTCTGCAAAACGGCTTGGGCGGTGATTCGTGTGCGACGCTCATTTATCCGCACAATTTGCGCGAAGGACGAGTTCAATACCCGGTCGCTCATAAGAAAAAATTCGATTCGATTAAACTAGCACCCGAAACCGAATCTCTGCTTGTCGAAACCGGAACTTATGTATTGGTTAAAAGATTCTCGGTGAAAGAAGAAAAAAAACGCATCACCGCCGCGCTTTTTGAACCGGAAGACGCGCCCGGCGAAAAAATCGGTTTCGAGAATCATCTTAATTATTTTCACGCGAACGGACAGGGAATTAATTCAGACTTAGCCAAAGGTCTGACTCTTTTCTTAAACTCAAGTCTGCTCGACGCTCGATTTCGACAGTTCAGCGGACACACGCAGGTCAACGCGACCGATTTGCGTTATCTGAGGTATCCGACCTGCGAACAGCTCGAAATTTTAGGCGAGCATTTTTCAGAAGCGATTAATTCAAAGGAGAAAATTGATTCTCTAATCGAGCGTATTTTGTTGTAATGAGTGAACCGGAAACCACCGACAGCGCGGCAAAACGCCGTCTCAAAGAAGCATTGACTATTCTCGCGCAGCTGGGTTTTCCCTCCGCCCAGCAGAATGAACGCTCGGCTCTGACGCTGCTCGCGCTTGTTCGGCTGCGCCCCGTTGATAACTGGTCTGAGGCATCTGCTCCGCTCGTCGGCATCACTCAGATGATGAAGTATTTTGCCGAGGATTATGACAAACACTATATGCCGAACACGCGTGAGAGCGTCCGCCGTCAGACGGTTCACCAATTTTTGGATGCAGGTTTGATCGCCATCAATCCCGACAAGCCGGAACGCGCCGTCAACAGCGGCAGCACCGTATATCAAATCACTCCGGCGGCTCTTGAACTCCTGCAAAAATTTAATACCGGCGAATGGGATGCGGCACTGGAAAAATATTTAAGCGAAGTCGGAACGCTGCAGGAAAAATACGCCCAAGCACGCCATTTGAACCGGTTGCCCGTTACTCTTTCGAGCGGCGAAAACTTCACGCTGTCAGCCGGCGGGCAAAACGTCCTGATCGTTAAAATTATTGAGGACTTTTGCCCGCATTTTACGCCGGGCGGACGAGTTTTGTATATCGGCGACGCGGATGAGAAATGGGCAGTCTTTGACGAAGCGAAATTTACGGAACTGAATTTAACATTTGACGCGCACGGTAAAATGCCCGATGTCGTTGTCTATTGGGAAGAACGAAACTGGCTGATTCTCATCGAAGCCGTCACCAGCCACGGACCGGTCAACCCGAAACGCCACAACGAACTGAAAAAACTTTTCGGCGCGGCAACCGCCGGCTTGGTTTTTGTCACGGCGTTTCCTGACCGAAAAACGATGGTGCGTTATTTGAGCGAAATCGCGTGGGAAACCGAAGTTTGGACGGCGGACGCGCCCGCGCACTTGATTCACTTTAACGGCGAGAGATTTTTAGGTCCATATGAAAATTAAATGAAAAAGCGGAAGCTCAGGGCAGTCATTTTCAGTTCAATAAGTTTTTTAAACCATTGCATTAAAAGAGTTAAAATTCCGCGCTTTCTCAGCTAAATACCCGGCTCAAATTTATAGCTGCGTTGAGATACGTTAATTTAGATGTTTAGCGATTTTATTTTTATAGGACTTTCTCAAAAGTATAAATTTGATTAAAATTTGAAGCGTGAAA
>CAXSHW010000127.1:0-9777 GCA_964237245.1 uncultured Pyrinomonadaceae bacterium | reverse complement strand
TTGAGTTGGATCGAGGCGAAAACCAGTATTATTCGGAATGCCGTCAGAGCATATTGGCGAATCCGCGTTACTTGCTCATTCCAACTGCGTAAGTCCTAAACCATATAGCTTCGGAAAAGTTGAATTTTCTGATGAACTTAATTTCTTTGAATGGCAGTTAAAAACTTCAAGAAAAGATTTTGAGGATACTTTAAATTTTACGCCGATTCATAAAGAATGGAATCAAATTCCAGAAGATGAGATTAATTTTTATTTCGATAGTTTTCACACTTTGCCAAAGAAAGTCGAAGAAAACTTTAATAAAAATGTCATTTTATATTTCCCGCCAAATAGATTTGAAGAACCGGCTTGGTTAAATATTCACAACCTAAATGCGAGAGCAGAATTTACTGAAAGACTTGGAATAAAGGGAATAACTGACAGAAAAATCATAACAATTTCGCCGCTTCAATTTAATAAAAACTGGTTAATGGATGTGTTGTTCGATAGAAGCATCTATGAAACACAAATTATTCCAATTCAACAGTCAGTTACAAATGACAGCGGAAACATAACAATTGTTCCATTAAACATTTATGGTGGTTTTCAAGGAAAATCCGAAAATATTTACAATGCAGTATTGTTGATTTTGCGAAGTATTGTTCGTAAGGGTGAAAATCTACGCTTCGGTATTGGCGAGAGAAGAACAAGAAAAATCTCTTTAATGAAAGGAGATGAACAAGTAGTTCCGAATATATTTCAGATGTCTTCTGGAGAAACGGCTCTACTAAATCTTTTCATTTCAATTTTGAGAGACTTCGATGCAACAGGTCAGAATTTTAATAGCCTTAATGACGTAACAGGCATAGTAGTTATAGACGAAATTGATTTACATTTGCATACGGTTCATCAAAGAAATGTGCTTCCAGAATTGATTAAACTCTTTCCTAAAATTCAATTTATTGTTACAACACATTCTCCATTATTTATTTTGGGGCTTGAAACAATTGTAGGGGCAGATAATTTTTCTTTAATTCAAATGCCCGATGGAAATTTTATTAATACTGAACAATTTTGTGAATTTGAAGCGGCTTATAATTCTTTTAAAGAATCTCAAAAATACGATGCTGAAATAAAAGAGGCAATTGAAAAATCCAGAAAGCCAATTTTATTTGTTGAAGGTGACTACGATGTAAATTATTTAACAAAAGCCTCAGAACTTTTGGAAAAGCAAGCTGTTTTAGACGATGTGGAAATAAAAGACGGTGGCGGCTACGGAGGTTTGGATAATGTAAAAAAACATTTCAGCACAAAATTGGCTGAGATTACGCCGCAAAAAATATTGTTGCTTTATGACTGTGATATTCCCAAACCTGATACAACAAAAGGAAATGTTGTTACAAAGGTTATGCCGAAGCAAGATGATACTCCGATTTGCAAAGGAATTGAAAACTTATTCGGTAAAGATACAATTGAAAAAGCCAAAGATGCCAAATCAGATTTTATTGATATTACTGAAGAACACACAAAAACTGAACGAGGAGAACAAATAATTATTCCTGAAAAATGGGACGTTAATAAGTCAGAAAAGAAAAATCTCTGCGATTGGATTTGTGAAAATGGAAATGCTGAGGATTTTAGCAGATTTTCGCAAGTTTTTGACGTGATTGAAGAAGTATTCAACTAATTGTTAAGAAGGTTGTGTTGAGCGACTTTTGTGTTGGCGTTGATTATTTTCACAATCTTTCCGTTTATTTACTCCTTCACCGAATTTCAGGTAATACTATTTCATTTATCATTAAAAAATGGCGATTCGGCGGAAGTTTATGCGGTAAAAGTTATGATAAAATCGCAAATGAGGTGAAAGATATATTAAAGCCAATCGAAGCGGTTTTTGACAGAACGGTTTTTCATCCCGAAAGCGAAGTCGAATTAAAACCGAATACACGTGTTGAAATAACGGTAAAAGTTAAGACCGAAAATGAAGATTTGAATAAATTTCGCGTGAGAAGTAAGCATCTCGGTTTTAGAAACGAATTGAACTACGACAAAACGGGCGGATTGCTTGAAGAAATCGAGGCTTCGGGGAAATGATTACGCCCGATGCCAACATCATTTTGTATGCTTACAACGAAGACGCGCCGCAGCATTCGGCGGCGAAAATGTGGCTCGAAGAACAGTTTTCATTGCCTGACGTTTTCGGTTTGAGTTGGCAGAGGATAACGGCTTTTTTGAAAATGCGCGACCAATCCGCGAGCGTTTTCGCAGCCGTTCAATTTGCAGGAAGCGATTGATATTGTTGACGAATGGCTTGAGATGCCGAACATTAAAATCCTAACTCCGACAGTAAATTACTGGGCAATTTTTCAGGATTTAATCAACGAAGGACTAGCTAAAGCCGCCTTGATGCCGGGCGCGCATTTTGCGGCTTTAGCAATTGAACACGACGCGACACACTACAACCGACCGCGATTTCAGCAAAAATGTCGAGTTCAATGGCGGCTTTTATCGCCGCCGAACATTGAAAAGCTGTAACTGTCTGTCAGAATAGTTCCGGCGCGACTGAAACTGATTGTTCCATTCGTCGTAACCTTAAGGAATAAATTTGTGTGATTGCAAAATAAAATGGACTGAAAAAATCGAAAAATCAAAACACCGACATTATTTAATCAGGAAATCATATGGCGGAATTTCGCTTTTTTACACTGAAAACTTATAAAAAGTAAAACATTAAATTTTGAAGGGTTTATATTAACCTTTTTATTTTTTGACGCATCTAAATTTTCAAACCGCTTATATTCAAGAAGGAAGAAAAGTTAAAATGAAAAGATTTGCTGCCGCGTTTTTGATTGTTTTTAGTTTTGCTCTGGTTGCGGCGGCGCAATCGGGCAGACGGGTGAAATCCGAGCCGACTCCGACGCCGCCTGCGACGGATAATCAGGATTCGGGCGATTATTCGGAATCCGCGCCGAGTAAGCCGCGCTCGATTTACGCTTCGCCGGGCTATTCGGGCAAGAAAAGCGACAAAGCCAAAGCAAAAGCCGATCAGACAAAATTGCCGACGGCAACCGCGCCCGTCGCGCCCGCGCCCGACCAGACAACAACGGCGGACGAAGATGTAGTCAAAGTTGAAACTAATTTGATAACGATTCCCGTGTCGGTTTATGATCGCAACGGTTTATATATTCCGAATTTGCGGCAGACCGATTTTAAGGTTTTTGAAGACGGCAAAGAACAGGAAATCGCTTATTTCGGAACTTCGGACAAACCTTTTACGGTGATTTTACTGATTGATGTCAGTCCTTCGACGGCTTATAAAATCGAAGAGATTCAAAACGCGGCGATTGCTTTTACAGACCAATTGAAACCGGAGGACAGCGTGATGGTCGTCGCCTTTGACTTCGGCATTCACGTTTTGACCGAAGCGACAAACGACCGGCAAAAAATTTATAAGGCGATTCGGAAAGCTGATTTCGGCGAGGGAACTTCGCTCTATGACGCGGTTGATTTTTCGCTTCGCAAACGCTTGAGCAAAATCGAAGGTCGAAAGGCGATTGTTTTGTTTACCGACGGAGTTGATACGACTTCTCGCAAAAACGATTACGACAGCACTTTGCTCGAAGCCGAAGAAGCCGATTCCTTAATTTTCCCGATTTATTTCAATACTTTTTTGAGTAATCACGGCATCGGCGGAAACGGCGGCGTGATGTCTTCGCCGTTTCCTTTTCCGGGCGGCGGCGGCGGTGGAGTTATGAACGGGCGCGGAATGAGCAGCGGCGAATACTCGATTGGCAGAAAATATCTCGAAGACTTGGCAGCCGATACGGGCGGAAGAGTTTTTCGTCCCGAAGCCACGCCGGGCGGTTTGACCACCGCGTTTGAAGGCATCGCCGAAGAACTGCGCCGTCAATACAACATCGGTTATTATCCGAAGGAAGAAGGACAAGCCGGTCAGCGCAAACAAATAAAAGTCCGCGTCCAGCGTCCGAATCTGGTTGTGCGCTCGCGCGACAGCTATATCACAGCCGGCGCGAATAATTCAAAACCGGCGCCGGATCAGGCAAAAACCTCAAACTAAATTGATTTAAATTTTGCGCGGATAATTTCGAGTATCGGCGCGGACAAATTTAAGATTGCCTGCGAAAGTTAAGATAGACACAATAAAATTTTCGGCAATGAAACGAAAGAAATGCTTTTACCGCAGAGACGCCGAGATGTCCACGAGAAAGACAAAAACTCTCTGCACTTGCTCGGCGAGAACTCTTTCTGCGCCTCTGCTGTGAAAAATTCTTTTAGCATCGGTTTTTATTCATCACCCGATTTTCTTTTAATTGTGCCTTCTGAAACTTCGCGGGCAAAATTGTTTGCGCTTTCCTATAAAGTCAAACTTGTCGCTTGTCGAATAAATATCTACAATCACAACAAGCGAAATGGAAGCGGACGTAATCATTCATAATGCCGGACAGTTAATTACCTGCGCTTCGGGCGGCAAGCCGAAACGTCTTGCGGGGATGCGCGATGTCGGCATCGTCGAAAACGGTTCGATTGCCGTTGCCGAAGGGAAAATCATCGGCGTCGGGAAATCAAATGAAATTCGCCAACGTTTTTCTAGCGAAAATATAATTGACGCGAAAGGCAAAGTCGTCTGTCCGGCGTTTGTTGACCCGCACACGCACATCGTTTTTGCGGGAAATCGTCTCGATGAATTTGAACTCAAAATAAAAGGCGCGGATTATCTTGAAATTTTAGAAAACGGCGGCGGAATTATCTCGACCGTCAGACAGACGCGCGAAGCGGATTTGGCGCGACTCGTCGAACAAAGCCGAAATCGGCTCGATAAAATGCTGGCTTCGGGAACTTGCACGGCGGAGATTAAAACCGGCTACGGTTTGGATACGGAAACCGAGCTGAAAATGCTCGCCGCGATTTTCGCGCTCGACAAAATTCACCCGATTGATTTAATACCGACTTTTCTCCCTGCGCACGCCGTTCCGCCCGAATTTAAGGACAAAGCTGATGATTACGTTGATTTGATTTGCGGAGAGATGCTGACGAGCGCGCGACGTTTATATCTTTTAAATACAAGCGATTTTCAAAAACTCAAAAACAAGAGAACAGAACAAATCAAGGAACAAATCAGTGAACAAATTAGAAATTTAGGCGAAGGTTCAGGAGTCGGTTCTCGGCGATTTTTCGAAACTGATTATGCGATGATTTTGAAAAATAATCCGTTTTTCGTTGATGTGTTTTGCGAGAAAAACGCTTTCAGCTTGGAACAATCGCGGCGCGTTTTGGAGACGGCGAAAAAACTCGGTTTCAGCCTAAAAGCGCACGTTGACGAATTTACGAATTTGGGCGCGGCGCGAATGGCAATCGAACTCGGCGCGACTTCGATTGATCATTTAGACCATACGAGCGATGAAGAAATCACTCTGCTGGCAAATTCAGATACAATCGGAATCGTCACGCCGACGGTTAATTTTAATTTCGGTTCGGCGCATTTCGCCGATGCCGGAAAAATGATTGACGCCGGCTGCGCGATTGCCGTCTCGACCGATTTTAATCCGGGTTCCGCGCCGTGTCCATCGCCCGCTTTAGCGATGGCGATTTCTTGCCGTTATCAAAAATTATTGCCTTCGGAGGCGTTAAACGCCGCGACGATAAACGCGGCTTTTGCGATTGGTTCGGGCGAAAAAGTCGGCTCTCTGGAAATTGGTAAGCAAGCCGACTTTTTAATTCTCAATACCAATGATTATCGTCAAATCGCTCACGAATTCGGCGGCAATTTGGTTGAGAAAGTGTTTAAGAGTGGTAAAATCGTTCACGAAAATTGACGTGAAGCTGCTGAAGAAATTTACCGAAAAATCGAAATTACAAACGGATGAATGAAATCGTTTTAGACGGCGAAAGCCTGACGTTTGAACAGGTCATCGCGGCTGCTTTCGGGCGACCGAACGAGCCGCGCGTTTTGTTGTCGGAACAGGCGATACAAAAGGTCAATCGTTCGGCAAACGCCGTGCAGTTGTTGCTCGAACGAGGCGAAATCGCTTACGGAATCACAACCGGCTTCGGCGCGTTCAAAGACAAAATAATTTCACGCGAAGCGGTCGAGCTTCTTCAAAAAAACATCGTCATCAGTCACGCGGTCGGTGTCGGAAAATTTTTTGATAAGCCGACGACGCGGGCGATTATGCTGATTCGCGCCAACACTCTCGCTCGCGGTTTTTCAGGCATACGGCTCGAAACTTTACAATTATTGATTGATTGTTTGAATAAAGGCGTTCACCCGCGCATTCCCGAAAAGGGAAGTTTGGGCGCGAGCGGCGACCTCGCGCCGCTCGCGCATATGGCTTGTGTGTTAATCGGTGAAGGCGAATGCGAATTTGCGGGCGAAATTCTCAATGCAAAAAACGCTCTGGAAAAAGTCGGTTTGAAATCCGTAATTTTAGCGGCGAAAGAAGGATTGGCATTGACCAACGGCACAACCGTAATGACGGCGGTCGGGCTGCTGGAAACACATAAAGCAAAGTATTTAGCCGATGTCGCCGACCTTTCAGGCTGTTTGAGCCTCGAAGCTCTAAACGGAACGACTTCGGCTTTTGATGAAAGAATTCACGCGCTTCGTCCGCATCCCAGACAAATTCATTGCGCGAATAATTTGCGCGAAATTCTCGCAGGCAGCGATTTTGTCAGAGAATTTGATTCGTCAAACGTGCAGGACGCTTACAGTCTGCGCTGTATTCCGCAGGTTCACGGCGCTTGCCGCGACGCGATTGCCTATGCTGAATGGGTGGTTAATATCGAACTCAACGCCGTGACCGATAATCCTTTGATTTTCTGTGATGAAAACTGCGAAAATATAGATGTAATTTCCGGCGGAAACTTTCACGGCGAACCCCTCGCGCTTGCCGCGGATTATCTGGCAATCGCGCTGGCGGAACTCGGAAATATATCGGAACGTCGTTTGATGCGGCTGACCGACGAGTGTTCAAATGCTCACGCTTTGCCGCCGTTTTTAACCGAAAACGGCGGATTGAATTCGGGTTTTATGCTTGTTCAATACACGGCGGCGGCTCTGGTCTCGGAAAACAAAATTTTGGCGCATCCGGCGAGCGTGGATTCGATTCCGAGTTCGGCAAACACCGAAGATCACGTTTCGATGGGCGTTACGTCCGTTTTAAAACTCCGGCAGGTCGCGGAAAATTTGGAAATTATTTTATCGCTCGAATTATTCGGCGCGGCGCAGGGCATTGATTTTCGTCGCCGAAAAATCGGTATGGAAAAGCGTCTGGGCAATAAAACGCAGATTGTTTATGAATTGATACGCGAAAAAGTTCCATTCATCGAACGCGATACATATATAAAACCGCTCGTTGACGCCGTTCATAAAATTGTCGCGGAAGGGAAAATCAGCCCGAAATAAAAAAATCGGCGACGCATCCCATTCGCTCACAAAATTAAATTTATGCCTTTGGTCATCAGGGAAAATGTGCCGCTTGCCGAATTTACAACGCTCGAAATCGGCGGCGCGGCGCGTTTTTTCGCGCAAGTCCGCGAAGAAAACGAAGTCGTCGAGGCAATCGAATTTGCTAAACAAAACAATCTGGAAATTTTTATACTCGGCGGCGGCAGCAATGTTTTGATTGCCGACAAAGGTTTCGACGGTTTGACTTTACGAATCGCTTTGAAAGGGATTTCTTTCGCCGAGCAAAACGATAAAACTGTTTTCGTTACGGCGCGAGCCGGTGAAGATTGGGACGAATTCGTCAAAAGCTGCGTTGAAAAAAACTTACAGGGCATCGAATGTCTGAGCGGAATTCCCGGTTTCGTCGGCGGAACGCCCGTGCAAAACGTCGGCGCATACGGACAGGAAGTTTCCGGGACAATCGCGGCGGTCAGAGTTTTAGAACGCGCGACGGGCAAAATTTACGAAATGCCCGCCGAACAATGCGGTTTTGCTTATCGCGCGAGCATTTTCAACACAACCGAAAAAAATCGTTTTGTTGTTTTAGCCGTAACTTTCGCTTTGCAACTCAACGGCGAAGCGAAAATCGTTTATAAAGATTTGCGCGAGTATTTCGGCGGAAAAAAGCCAAACTTGACCGAGACGCGCGAAGCCGTTTTGGAAATTCGCCGCCGCAAATCAATGGTGATTGACCGGAACGACCCGAATTCAAAAAGCGCCGGTTCATTTTTCAAAAATCCGATTGTAACAAGCAAACAGTTTGATGAAATTTGCGAGAAATTCGGCGATTCGATTCCGAGTTTCGCGGCTGACGAAAATACAGTCAAAATTCCTGCCGCGTGGCTGATCGAGCATTCCGGTTTTTACAAAGGTTACAGACACGAAACGGTCGGAATTTCGACCCGACACACTCTGGCGATTGTCAATTTAGGGAACGCTACGGCAAGCGATGTCTGTGTTTTGAAAGATGAAATTCAAAAAGCGGTTCAGAAACGATTCGGACTTTCATTAAAACCCGAACCTGTTTTTATCGGATTTTAACCGGAAGCGTCAAAGTGCAGAATCAAAATCGCTTTACCGAAACTTCAATTCGGCGGTTTTAGGTTGACCAAATTTGACGGCGCGACGGTGACGGTTTAAATTTCGCAAATCAAAATAAAAACGAAAGCGCGATTAGTTGACCGCGCTTTTTTTTGTATAATCATTTGTTTAGAAAACAATGCCCAAACGCACAGACATCAAAAAAATCTTAATTATCGGCTCAGGTCCAATCGTTATCGGTCAGGCTTGCGAGTTCGACTATTCGGGAACGCAGGCGTGCCGCGCTTTGAAAGAGGAAGGCTTTGAAGTCATTCTCGTCAATTCTAATCCGGCGACGATTATGACTGACCCGGAAATCGCCGACCAAACTTATGTCGAGCCTTTGACCGTCGAATCGCTGACGGCAATCATCGAAAAGGAAAAGCCGGACGCGCTGCTGCCGACCGTCGGCGGGCAAACCGCGCTGAATTTATCGGTCGAATTATACGAGCAGGGAATTCTGGACAAACACGGTGTGAAATTGATCGGCGCGAATGTCGAATCAATCAAAGTCGGCGAAGATCGTGAGCTTTTTAAAAAAGCGATGGACGAAATCGGAATTCCGTCGGCACGCGGCGGTTTTGCGCATTCGTGGGAAGAAGCCGAAAAACTCGTCGAAGAGACGGGTTATCCCGCAATTATCCGACCGAGTTTTACACTGGGCGGAACGGGCGGCGGAACGGCATTTAACCCGGAAGAATTTGAAGATATTGCCAAAGGCGGACTTGCCGCGTCGCCGATTTCGCAGATTCTCATCGAAGAATCAATTCTCGGCTGGAAAGAATACGAACTCGAAGTGATGCGCGATTTGAACGATAACGTCGTCATCATTTGTTCCATCGAAAATTTCGATCCGATGGGCGTTCACACCGGAGATTCGATTACGGTCGCGCCCGCGCAGACTTTGACCGATGTCGAATATCAGCGGCTCAGAGATATGTCTATCGCTTGTATTCGCAAAGTCGGCGTTGAAACCGGCGGCTCGAATATCCAATTTGCGGTCAATCCCGAAGACGGCGATGTCAGAATTATCGAAATGAATCCGCGCGTCTCACGAAGTTCCGCGCTCGCGTCGAAAGCGACCGGATTTCCGATTGCTAAAATTGCGGCGAAACTTGCCGTCGGTTATACTCTGGACGAAATTCCGAACGACATTACAAAGAAAACTCCGGCGAGTTTTGAACCGACGATTGATTATGTCGTCACGAAAATTCCGAAATGGGCGTTCGAGAAATTTCCCGGCGCGGAAGATG
>CAXSHW010000126.1:0-9909 GCA_964237245.1 uncultured Pyrinomonadaceae bacterium | reverse complement strand
CCCGCAGTTCCGGCGTAACAAGTCATCTGCGGCTCGCCCGTCTCTTTTGTTTTGGCTATGAGGTCGTGCATATAAAGGTCAATCGCCGCTTTGAAAAATCCCGCGTCGCCGCCGTAATTATTTTTAATTGCCGCGTTTTTCGTATCATCGAGAATCATTTGCGACAGCTCGGCGTAGCGATTATGGTCAAAATTCAATTCGTTCGGGTCGGCTGACGGCGGACGAATGTAATTGATATTTACTTTGTCCGGCTTCAAATCGTGTTTCAGAAAATCATACCAATCGAAAATCGTGTCTTCGTTGGAAGCCATTACGCAGGTGCAAGTCTGCACGTCGAGATTAGGAAATTCTTTTTTCATTTCCTTCAAAGTTCTCGCTGTGTGAATCGCTTTGTCCCAACTTCCCTCTTTGCGCCGAATCTTTTCGTGCGCTTCTTTCATTCCGTCAATTCCGAGCGCGATTGTTACATTCAAATTCGGATTTTCCTGTAAAACGCGCGTTACGTCAGGGAAAATTCTCGGATGAATTTGCCCGTTTGACATAATATAAACCGAATCTAATTTGTTGTTGCGATAAAAAGCGTTGCAGATTTCCGGCAAATCCTTGCGCGTAAAAGGCTCGCCGCCCGCTAAAATCAACACGCCGAGGTTGCCGCCGAGAGTTTCAGAAATTTTTTCAATTTCTTCGGTTTTCATTTGCAGCTTTTTGCGCGGTCGGTCGTCGAGTTCGTCCGTAAAAAAACAATGCGTGCAGCGCATATCGCAAACGCTCGTTACCAAAATATTTAATAAAATCGGCGCGAACGGTTGTCCGATTGCCAATTTAGCATATCTTTTTAATAATTCTTTGGTTGTAAAATCCATTTTTATATTCCTTTCAAAAAATGCAAAAAATTAATTTCGCCCTTTGGATGCAATAACTTTCCGCCACGTTCTACTTTATCTTATCGCAGTATTCCGGGCAAGAAATTACAGTTACTTAGATTATAAATAACGGCTGAAATCAGTAATTGTTTTGTAATTTTTTATTCAAGCGGCAAACATTTTCATCAAATTCACTCTTTCTGAATAAAAGCAATTTTCGTGATGTCTTTTCGGTTCTATCGGTATTTTGCCGGTTGCGCTAAAATGATTTTATGTTTCGCAGAATTTATTTAGACAATAGCGCGACCACGCCGATTGACCGGGAAGTTGTCGAAGCAATGCTCCCTTTTCTGACCGATAAGTTCGGCAATGCTTCGAGCATTCATTTTTTCGGACAGGAAGCGCGCGCCGCGGTTGATACAGCCAGACATCAGGTTGCGGAAATCATCAACGCGCGTCCAAATGAAATTGTCTTTACATCAGGCGGAACGGAAGCAAATAATCTGGCGATTCGCGGTTTAATTGAAGCTAATGAAAAACACGGAAAGCATATAATCACTTCTGAAATCGAACATTCGGCAGTAAAAGAAGTTTGTCAGGATTTGGAAAAACAAGGATTTGAAGTTACTTATTTACCCGTCTATGAAGACGGAATTGTCAAAATCGAAGATGTCAAAAGCGCGATGCGCGAAGATACGATTTTAGTTTCGATTATGACGGCAAATAACGAAATCGGAACGATTCAGCCTGTCGCGGAAATCGGGAAACTCGTCCGCACGGAAAGAGAAAAAGGCAAGAAAATCTGGTTTCATACGGACGCGGTGCAAGCGGTCGGAAAAATAAAGGTTGACGTTGAAGAAATCGGCTGCGATTTACTGTCAATTTCGGCGCATAAAATTTACGCGCCGAAAGGCGTCGGCGCTTTATATGTCCGTCGCGGCGTGCGGCTTCACGCGCAGAACATCGGCGGACACCAGGAACGCGAACGGCGCGGCGGCACTGAATCCGTAGCGCATATAGTCGCATTCGGAAAGGCTTGCGAAATTGCGAAAAATAATTTATCGGAAACAGCCGGACATCTAAAGAATTTGCGTGACAGATTTGAACAAAGCATCGGCGAAAAAATTTCGGATTATGTTTTTAACGGCAATCGTGAAGCTCGTCTTCCGTATATTTCAAACATCTCTTTTCACTCGATTGAAGGCGAAGGTTTATTAATAAATTTAGATTTGCAGGGCGTCGCGGTTTCGACCGGTTCGGCGTGTTCTTCGGGAAGTTTAGAACCATCGCCGGTTATTCGAGCTTTGGGAAGAAACGACGAGACGGCGCGCGGCGCGATTCGTTTCAGTTTCGGTAAAGACAATACGATTGAAGATGTCGAATACGTTTTGGAAATTTTGCCAAAAGCAATCGAAAATCTGCGCCGTCTCTCTCCGCATTACTTAAAGCATACGGCAAAGTAAAACAGCCCCGATGATTTCTCATCGAAGCCGTTTTTGCGGGATTCAGTCGTTTTTGGGGTGAACAAACTTTTGTTTTTATAATTAGTCTGACATCAGCATACCGTCGCTCATCAGCATACCGTCGCTCATCAACATTCCGTTGCTGCAAGTTGAACCGTCGCTCATCAGCATACCGTCGCTCATCAACATTCCGTCGCTCATCAGCATACCGTCGCTCATCAGCATACCGTCGCTCATCAACATTCCGAGTTGTCCGATTATGATAACGCCTCTTTTCATAACTCCGCTGCTGCCTTTAGCTGTGACTGCGCAAGGTGTTCCCGTATTTGCTTTGTCGCTCATCAGCATTCCTGCGTTTGCTACTGTTGCGCCGAGTCCTAATGTTGCGGTTAAGGTTAATGTTGCGACGATGTTTTTTAAGTTTTTCATTTATTTTCTCCTCTAAGTTTTTATTTTAAGTTTTTATTTGAAGTCTTTAGCTTCGTTCTGCCCTTTACTATTACAACTGTCGTGCCAGAATTTAAAAGAGTTTTCTTTGAGTTCGCAATTCTCTGTATCAAAAGGATTTATCGTTTCGCTTTTTATCAAAAACGCCTTGTTTCAGGAATTTTGCCAAACTGTATACTAAATTGGCAAGTTCATCTGTCTAGTGATCTAAACGCTTATAATTGAGTAGTTTACGAAGGCGTTTATCTGCTATACACTTAAACTATGATTAGAAAGTATCCAAACGGCTTACTTTGCACAAAAATAGCCCGAAAATCGGCAATAATTGTGCAAAAACCGTAATTTTTGTGTAGAAATCACAATAGATGTGCATATTTCATTTCTGCACAAAAATTACAAATGCCATTTAGCCGAAGTTTTGGGTTTGTCTCTGCATTAAGCGTGCCGGAGAAAGCTAGGAGATTTTATAGATACTTTTGACTTGAAAGATAATTGTTTGTTTGGTGTAAGGCAATATGCGGTTTATTATTCCAAGAATGTTTATTAGAAAATACTTTGCCGCTTTATGGGGGGAATGGCTAACCCTTATGAGTGGCATAGCATCAATCGTTCTTGCGTATTTAGCGGCTTATCTGACATTAGATATTCCGGCAACCAGAGCATTTCTTTGGCTTGCCTCTTTAGCTTGTTTTATTTTTGCATCATATCGAATTTGGCTAAAAGAACATAAAAAAACTCTCGAACTTCAAGAAAGAATAGATAAAACTCTAACGCCTCAATTAGAAGCAGAGATATTAGTTAGGGCGTCTGGAGAATACAAAGATAACCTTAGTCCAAGCACAGCGTTAACGTATGTCATTGAAATTACAAATAAAGGGGCAAACAGCGTCGCGAAAGATTGGGGGTTGGTAGTATCGGCGGTAGATGGTATGACGTTTACAGTTTTTCCATCTCACGCCCCGCAATTTACGCTTGGAATAGACGGTATGCAAGGCAGAGTTTTGGATGCCAAAGATAACTTAAATGATAAGACCTTTAAGCCATTAACTAATGGCGAAACCATTCGTGGCTTTCTGTTATTTGTTATTCCAATAGATAGAAACTTAATAGATGTAGAAGGAACAAAAGCTATTATTCGTTATAAAGATTCACAAGGGAAAAATTACGAATTATTTGACGACTTTTTCCCCTCTGCAAGGAAACAAGTAATAACAGGACATATTCCAGGAATGGAAATGAGGATAGAACCAACTAAAATAGAAGAACCGATTAAAAGAAAAGGTAATAAAAAACAGCGATGGAGAAGGTGATTTTTAATTTACCGAAGCGATAATCTTAAAAGTCTATCGCTTCGGACATTAATAGTTTTTAATTTCTGTAAAATTCCGGCTCAAGTCTTAAATCATAAATCGCGCTTTATACACGACAAAGTTTATAAATGAAAAACTTGCAAAGAAGTTCTTTAATCTATGCTTTTTCAGTTCTGCTTTTTAGCCCTTAGCTAAACTTCCCTTTTATCATCGAAAACTTGTTTTGACATTTAAGAGTTTTTCAAAATAGTTCATAAGCCAACAGGGCAAATTTTTCTAATTTTTGTGCAATTACAAGGAAATTTATTAGAACTGCTATTTTTAGACAAAGCGAAATACTCTTTTCGCTTTGTCTTTAACCGCAGGCGAATTATACTTATAAAAATCCCGAAAATTTCTGAGGTGAATATGCGAGAAATTATGTTTAAGTTATGTTTTGTTTTTTTTGTCCTTATGTTTTTTACAATGAACCTTTTTGCGCAAACCAAGTTTGACTATCCAAAACCCAAAATGGTTGAACAGATTGACGATTATCACGGCGTAAAAGTTGCTGACCCGTATCGCTGGCTGGAAAACCCGGATTCTGACGAGACACGCGACTGGGTTGCGGCGGAAAATAAAGTAACCAGCGCTTATCTGAACGAAATTCCCGAACGCGCGAAAATCAGAGCGCGCTTGACAGAACTTTGGAATTACGAAAAATATACAGCGCCGTTTAAAGAAGGAAAGCATTATTTTTATTACAAAAATAACGGGCTTCAAAATCAGAGTGTTTTGTATATCGCCGACTCAATCAATGACGCGGGACGAGTTTTGCTTGACCCGAACGGTTTATCGAAAGACGGAACGGTTTCATTAAACGGAACTTCGTTTACCGACGACGGAAAATTGATGGCTTACGGTTTGGCTTCCGCCGGTTCGGACAGAACCGAATGGCGCATTATGGACGTTGAAACGGGAAAAGATTTGGCAGACGTTTTAACGCCGAATCGTCAAGGCGGAATTTCCTGGACGAAAGACGGCAAAGGATTTTTTTACAGCCGTTTTCCCGAAACGAGTCAAGCGACGGCGTTGCGCGCGCAAACTTTCAACCAGAAATTTTATTATCACAAGCTCGGAACGCCGCAATCGGATGACGTTTTAGTTTATGAACGTCCCGACGATAAAGAACTTTTCGTCGGCGGCGGCGTCACCGAAGACGGCGATTGGCTGATTATTTCGCTCGGCAAAGGAACTGCGCCGGAGAATATGGTTTATTACAAAAATCTAAAAACCAATTCGGCGATTATGCCTCTGATTGATAATTTGGACGCGAATTACACCTTTGCCGGAAACGACGGCTCGAAATTTTATTTTCAAACCGACAAAGACGCGACGCGCTCGAAAGTTATGATGGTTGACGTAAACGCGAAGGAGAAAGTTTGGAAAGAAGTCATTCCGCAAGCGACCGAGACAATGAACGGCGTGAGTTTTATCAATAATCAATTCGTTGTGAATTATTTAAAAGACGCGCACACGCAAATTAAAACTTATGATTTGAACGGAAAATTCGTGCGCGAAATTGATTTGCCCGGGATTGGAACGGCTGGCGGTTTCAGCGGAAAGCGTTTTGACACTGAAACTTTTTATACGTTTTCGAGCTACGCCACGCCGCCGACAATTTATCATTACAACTTAAAAACCGGCAAAAGCGAGATTTTCAGACAGGCGAAAGTTGCTTTTAACCAGAACGATTACGAAGTTAAACAGGTTTTTTATCCGAGCAAAGACGGCACGAAAATTCCGATGTTTATCATTCACAAAAAAGGTTTGAAACTCGACGGGAACAATCCGACCTTGCTTTACGGTTACGGCGGTTTCAATATTCCTATGACTCCCGGATTTTCGGTTTCGCGGCTCGTATGGCTGGAAATGGGCGGAGTTTACGCGGTGGCAAATTTGCGCGGCGGTTCTGAATACGGCGAAGCGTGGCACGCGGGCGGAATGAAGCTGAAAAAGCAAAATGTCTTTGACGACTTTATTTCGGCGGCTGAATATTTGATTGCCAACAAATACACTTCAACGCCAAAACTGGCGATTAACGGCGGCTCGAACGGCGGTTTGCTGATCGGCGCGGTTTTAAATCAGCGACCGGATTTATTCGGCGCGGCGATTCCGCAAGTCGGCGTGATGGATATGCTCAGATTTCCGAAATTTACAATCGGCTGGGCTTGGACTTCCGATTACGGTTCGCCCGATAACGCTGACGAATTTGCGGCAATCTATAAATATTCACCGCTGCACAACATCAAACCGGGAACGAAATATCCGGCGACGTTTATCACGACGGGCGACCACGACGACCGCGTTTTCCCGGCGCACAGCTTCAAATACGCGGCGACTTTGCAGGCGGCGAACGCCAGCGACAACCCGATTCTGATTCGCATCGAAACCAACGCCGGACACGGCGCGGGCAAACCGACGGCGAAAGTCATCGAAGAGCAAACGGATATTTACGGATTTCTGGTTAAAAATCTAGGAATGAAGTATTGAGATTTTTCAAAAAATTCTTTTTTGAAATCGAGAGACAAGTTATAATTTGTCTCTCGATTATTTTTTAGTATGTCAACTTTAATCTTAAAACCGTCGTTGCTTGCTAACTTTCTCAATCTATTTCGCAAATCATTTTCGCCCGAAGAAATCATCGAAAAAATATCCGAAAAGCAATCCGATAAAACGGATTTCAGCCGCATTCGATGTCCTTTGTGCAAATGGCAGCCGAAAAAATCGAGCCGCTGGTTTTGCGCCGATACGCCGGAAAACTTTTTCAATGGCTGTTTTACTTCGTGGAATACGTTTGAAACGCGCGGTTTATGTCCAGGCTGTTTTCACCAATGGCGTTGGACGACCTGTCTTTCGTGTCATCAAAATTCCCGGCACGAAGATTGGTATTTGAACGAGAACAAATAAAATCAATTTTCGGTTTCGCGGACGAAAAGTTCTTCGAGCGATTGTTTTACAGGCTGGACGGAAACCAGGCTTCCGCCCGCGTTTTTGCTGATTTGCAAAACTTTTTCGATGTCATTCTCTTCTAAAACCTGAATGTTCGCGCCGTTCGCTTTAGCGGAAATTGTCGCGCCCGCAACGTTTGCAATCTCATTTCTCAAACTTTCCGCCGAAACGCCTTTTAGAACAATCTCAAACTGCTGCGTTTCGCCGCTCTGCGTCAGCAAATCGTCGAGCTTTCCGGTCGCCGCCAATTTCCCTTTTCGCAAAATCGCCACGTTGTCACACAACGCTTCAATGTCGGACAAAATGTGCGTTGACATAAAAATGGTCGTGCCGTTGTCGCGCAATTCGGCAATCAGTTCGCGGATTTCTCTGCGTCCAATCGGGTCGAGTCCCGACATCGGCTCGTCAAAAAAAACAATCTCCGGCTCATTTATCAAAGCCTGCGCCAGCCCGACTCGTTGCAGCATTCCTTTTGAAAATTTGCGAAGCTGTTTGTTCCAATCTTTTTCGTCCAAGCCGACTTTCGTTAAAAGCTCTGCGGTTTTCTGTTTTCTTTTTGCCGCGTTAAACCCGAAAAGCTCGCCGAAATAATTCATCAATTCCGAGGCTTTCAAGTAATCGTAAAAATAAGGATTTTCGGGACAATAACCGATTTTCCGGTGCATTTTCACGTCCGAAATATCGCTTCCCAAAATTCTGGCTGTCCCGGTCGTCGGAAACATCAGCGACATCAAAATTTTTATCGTCGTAGTTTTCCCCGCGCCGTTACCACCCAAAAACCCGAAAATCTGCCCGCCTTCGACTCGTAAATTCAATCCGTCCAAAGCGCGAACTTTTTTCTTTTTCCAAAATCCGACTTCATAGTCTTTCGACAAATTTTCGATTTCTATAATAGAACTCATACTTGTTAATTATTTTCTATTTTTTAATTTCACACGATATAATCGGTAACTTCCAACTTCTTCTCCTGTATCACGTTCATACCACCTATCAAGAATTGAAAAGTCTTCTGGTATTTCTCTTGGCAATATTACAAAAGAAACAACATTTTTTTGAGCATTTTCATAATTAAAGTTGTTACAAAACCAGTCGTATTTTTCTATTATCTCTTCAGTTTCTTGTTCCGTTAATGGTTTATACTCACTGGTCATAGCAGATAAAAATCGTCCGCCCCCGAAAAAACCCAACAAAATTACAAAATTGCCCTTTTCAAACTCTTTCTTCAAATGAGTTTTATCAAAATTTTGAAAATATAGAAATTTGAAAAGACGTTCCTGATTCACATTTGAATCTACATCAGGAAACATTGTTATGTGAGGTCCCCACAAAACCGCCTCTGATGATAAAGCAGGTAAATCAATGCTATTCGCATAACCATCCTGCGCAAAATCAAAAGACAAGATGATTGGCGTATTATTTTGAGATTCAGAATTTTGGCTTAATAATTTGATTCTCTCGGCTACGGGAAATAGCTCGTCTCTTGCAGAATTATCCTTTCTAGTCGAAATTGCTCCACATATAGTTTCAAAACAGCCAAAAGAAAGCGCGCCTGCCAGTAATAGAATTGAAAATTTTCTTAATTCTTGCGGCGTTATTTTCTTTACCAAAATGAAGACTATTGTTAATAGTGAAAAAACCGATATGTAATTTACGCTTGTAAATTGATAGTGAAACGGTTGTAAAGATTTTCCGGTTAAAATTTGCTGATTGAATACAATCGGCGCGACTAAGGACAATGATAGTAAAAAGAGAATTGGCGTTTCGCTCCAGTCAACCCAATTTTTCTTTTTTGAAACGTAAAGAATAATTATTGTTAAATAACTGATAAGTTCAGGAATCCGCCATAAATCCGCTTCGTGCGTAAAAACCAGAAACAAAGCCGAATCTGTTACAGTCGAACGATTTGACAGAAGAAAAAAGTAAGGAATAAGCACCAATAATAAACATACACCAAAACCAACCAGATACATTGCATTTTGGCGTAAAAATTCCCTATTAAAGAACGTGTAGCAAATGATAAGTGCAAAAACCCAAGCTAATGCAGTTGTCCAATGATAAAAATAAGAAAAGATTGCAAAAGTAAAACAACAGATTGATAATAAGCCCCAAAATAGTTTGGATATTTGAGTTTGAACAGTAAAAAATTTCCAGGTAAAGCTAAAAAATAAAAATAAAGCGGGAAAACTTATTGCCGGGACGGAGCGACGAAGAAAATACAGTGAAAAACCATATTTAGTAGTTTCAGGTGAAAGTAAAACAAGGATGTTTCCTTGACCGGCAGCAATTGTGCCGCCGAACAAAACCGCGATTGTTCCGACAAATGATAAATATGAATCAGAGGTAATTAAATAAAACAAAAGAAAAACAGCAACAGCAGAAATAAAACCAATGATGGGGCTAAACAAAATCATTGCCGAATTTGATGATAAACCGAAAAGTTTAGCGAAAATGTCGGTTGGATAAGATGCTAAGAATTGAATTGAAAGATAAGATTCCTTTTGCGGAGTTTCAAAACTATCCTTTGCACCTGAGTATGGAGAGTTGCGGCGTGGTTTGTTGTCTATTAACGATTGAATATAGGCTGCATAAAATGGTTCATCAAATTCATTCGTAGCGTAAACTCCATTATAGTTTTCACCTCGAACTTTCCATAAATCAATTTGTGGAGCAAGGGCAACCAAAGAAAATAACATCCCGGCGAGTATTGACCAGAGAAGAAAATTTCTATTGAAAAGAAGATTCTTGTATAACATCAAATTGGTTGAGATTTAGGTTTCAAGGAGGGTGTCAGATATTTTGTGTAATTGCGTTTTCGGCTAGTCCCGGAATCAGCAT
>CAXSHW010000125.1:7672-10108 GCA_964237245.1 uncultured Pyrinomonadaceae bacterium | reverse complement strand
CTTCGACACCCAATCCGACGCCAACACCGACCGCAACTCCAACGGCAACCCCAACAGCGATGCCAACGGCAACGCCAACAGCGACGCCGACAGCAACTCCGACACCTTCATCAACGCCTGCTTCGGTTGCTCGCGCGAAATATGATTTTGACGGTGACGGCAAGGATGACATCAGCGTTTGGCGACCGTCAAACGGCGTCTGGTATATCACCAACAGTTCAAATTCATCATTTAACTTTGTTCAATTCGGCGCAGCCGGCGACCGTCTAATGCCGGCAGATTATGACGGCGACGGCAGAGCTGACATCGCCGTCTATCGCGCGGGAGTTTGGTTCAAATTGAAATCTTCGACCAACACTTTCGATTCGCTTAGCTTTGGAAATTCGACCGATATACCGATAGTTGCTGACTTTGACGGCGACGGCAAAGCTGACCCGACAGTATTTCGTCCGAGCGAAGGCGTTTGGTATCGTTCGTTAAGCGGCAGCAACGGCGCAAATTCGTCGGTTCAATTCGGCGCAAGCGGCGATGTGCCTCTGCCAGCCGATTATGACGGCGACGGCAAAGCCGACATCAGCGTTTGGCGACCGTCAAACGGTGTCTGGTATCGCTTGAACAGTTCAAACGGTTCGTTTTACGCGGCGCAATTCGGCGCGAAAGGCGACGAACCCGTGATGGGAGATTTTGACGGCGACGGTAAATCTGATTTGGTAATTTGGCGACCGACCAACGGTTTCTGGTATGAGCTAAATGCTAACGGAGGATTTTCGGCTGTCAGTTTCGGAGCAGAAGGCGACATTCCTTCAGCAGCGGATTATGACGGCGACGGACGCGCCGATGTGTCGGTATTTCGTCCGTCGAGCGGCTACTGGTTTCGCTTAAACAGCTCGAACGGCGCGTTTGTTTCCGCTCAATTCGGAGCGGCGGGAGACATTCCGATTTCATCGTTCTATAATTCAGTAAAATAGAACATTTTTATAAAAAAGGAAGGGAGCGGAAGATTTTCCGCTCCCTTCCTTTTTTATTTGACTAGACAATTATTTCAGCGAGGCATCATCAACACGGAAGGTCGTCGCCAGCGAACTATCGGTCGTCGCGCGGAATTGAATCCGAACGGTTTGACCTTTGTAAGCCGAAAGGCTTAATGATTTTTGCGAATAAACGCCAGCCGTTCCTTTGTTCAAGTTGCTGTAAGTGGCAAGCGTCGCCAGCAAATTTCCGGCGGAATCTCGGACTTCGACAAAGAATTTGTCATACTGCGTCGTCTTAGTCGTTTCGTCTGAAGTAACATTAAGCCAGAACGTCAGAGTTCCGGTTGCCGTCGCCGGAATCGAAATCTGCTGATAGGTTTGACCCGTTACGCTGTTATTAACACCGAAATAGATATAGCCTGTTCCGCCGTGCGGGTAGTTGCCCGGCGATACGTAAAAAGCTCCTGTTCCTGAAGAAATCCAGGGCGAAACGCTGCCTTCAAATCCACCGTTGACGAGAAGTTCGCCGCCGGTCGGAGTTGGCGTCGGCGTTGCAGTTGGCGTCGGCGTTGCAGTTGGCGTTGCAGTTGGCGTTGCCGTCGGAGTCGCCGTCGGAGTCGGTGTTCCGCTGGTCGGGCAAGTGCCGACACCGACGGCGCACCAGGCAGTTGCGACCGTGTTGTATTGCGTGCTGGTCGAGCCGTAAATATCGGTTGCGGCATTCAGCGTAGCATTTCTCGCGCCAGCGAAATTTGTTCCTGAAGTCATATAGACGGTCAGTGCGCGATACCAGATTTTTTCCGCATAGCTCGGTCCCATTCCCGTAACGGCGATGCCGCTCACGCGATTCGTGCCGCCCGCCGCCGCCAAATAATAAGTGTGATTGGAGATGCTTGAATTTGTATGAACGCCGCAGTTGTCATTTGACGAAGAAGGCGTGCAATTTGTTTGATAAACACGCACACTGTAATGATCCGGGTCGCCGACAGCGTGCGGATCGTCCATTAACCGCAGCGCGTCGCCGGCAGTTCCGGGCGTGTAAGCATCTTCACCGATTTTCCAGTTCCAGGTCGTCGGGTGCGCGTATCTTTCAACCATTGTGCCGAAAATATCGGACATTGATTCATTTAGTGCGCCGGATTCTCCCGAATAAGTTAAAGCCGCTGTTCGTTCGGTTACGCCGTGCGTCATCTCGTGACCGGCGATGTCCAAAGTAACGAGCGGTGTGAACTGCGTGCCGTCGCCGTCGCCGTAAGTCATCGAACTGCCGTTCCAAAAAGCGTTATTGTATTTTGAACCGAAGTGAACTCTCGACGGAACAAGAGGAATCGCGCCGTCGGCGGAAGTGGTCGAACCGGGTCCGCTGTTGCCGTCAATGCCGTTGCGACCGTGAACGTTTTTGTAATAATCGTAGGTTGCCGCCGCTCCTATGTGTGCATCAACGCCGGCTTGCTGCGCGGCTGCG
>CAXSHW010000125.1:1771-7662 GCA_964237245.1 uncultured Pyrinomonadaceae bacterium | reverse complement strand
GCTCCAGGTATTGTCCGAATCGGTGTAGCGCGATTGTGTGCCGCCCGTTCCGGTCGAGGTGTTGCCCGTGTTGTTCATATTGAAAGTTCCCATTCGGCGAACGGTATCTTCCATATAATAAGTCGAACCGGAAAGGCTGGTCGTAATGTTGACCGTGCCGCTGTAAAGCGACGAGCCTGTGCCTGCGGCAGTAGAGGTTTGCAGGTTGTCATATTCGTAAACCTTCTCGCCCGTCTGCGCGTCAATAAAATAAACGGGCATTGAAGTTTTTGAAGTTCCGTCTTCGCGCCGCAACTGCACGCGATAGACCAGATGGTCTCGGTCTTCGCCGCGATAAATCCACATATCAACTTCCGGTGCGGCGGTTAAAAACCGTGAGCCGCGATAGATGTTTTTGGCAAACGAAGCCGCGTCTTCAGGCGAGAAATTCGGCTGCGTATTAACAATCGGCAACGGTTTTAAGTCATCTGTAATGGTAGAAAGCGAGCGGTCGGATTTCAAATGGACAATCGCTTCGCCTTCCCAGACCGGAATGTTATCAACGGTTTGGCGCACTTTCGTGTGAGCCATCTGATAGTCGTCAATCTCGACTGATTGAACTTTTAAATCGTTCGCGCTGCCCGTAGCAGCGTCGTTCAAAACTCTCGTGCCGACATCTTTTTTCAAAATATCAAGACTGATTTGTTTGATTTTTTCAATGTCGTCTTTACCGAAATCGTGCTTATCAGCTTCGGCTTTTTTGGGCAGAAACGTAAAAACAAGCAGCGCAGTCACTAAAACCGCACAAATAACAAAGATATTTTTCACTTTCAATTGCTCCTTGGAAACTCAGATTTTGGGAATGCCGATAAAACTATCATGCCTGTATGTATGTAAATGTATGATTGGAAACAGAAAAATCTTCCGCTGATCTGGGAAACGCTTGTTCTATATAATCTGAAATGAAACGAAAGAATTGCTAAAATTTTGTTGGAATTTTGAGAAGCAGAAAAATTTTAGCATTATCCGCAAAAGTGTCAAGCGAAAAAGTTAAAAGTTATTTAACAAAGGATGAAGGTTTTTTGGAAAAAGCCGTCGCGGGCGACATTTTTTCGTGGGCTGAAATTTCCGAAATTCACCGAACGCGCAACGGAATTTATCAGCGCGGCGGTCGTCTCGCTTCTTTGCTGACTGATTTCGGCAAGATAAATCCGTGTTATCCTGACGTTCACGGCGATACATCGGAGACGATCTTTTACACAGGCGCAGGCAGGCGCGGCGACCAAAAATTAGATTCGTTTAATCGAGCGATGTTCAATGCGATTGAAACAAAACACAGCGTTCCGCTTTTTAATAAATTAGCCGTCGGACGCTGGCAATTTCTAGGTTTTTGGCAAATAACCGAAGGCAGATATATTTTCGATGAAATCCAAAAAAGAATGGTTTGGAAATTCAAAATAGTAAAAATTGATAAGAATTTTTAAAATCTTTACTTTTTCTGTCCGAGCGCGACGGCTTTTTGATACGCCGAATAAACTGCTTTCGACAAAACCGTGCGAAGTCCGCCTTTTTCCATCTGGTAAATCGCTTCCGCCGAAGTTCCGCCGGGCGATGTAACCATATTTCGCAGTTCCGCCGGATGTTTGTGCGATTCCATCGCAAATAAAACCGAGCCGAGCATTGTTTCCTGAACCAATTCTTTTGCCATTTCGCGCGAAAATCCCATATGCACGCCCGCGTCTGTCAGCGCTTCCATCACCATAAAGATATACGTCGGACCGGTCGCGCTCAAACTTGTCGCCATATCAATCATATTTTCCGTCTCGACGTGAAGTTCTTTGCCGAGAGCGGTCAAGAGCGCTTTTATTTGAATCTTTTCGGCGTCTGAAACTTCTTCGGTGCAAGTCCAAGCCGTAATTCCCGCGCCGATTTGCGAAGGCGTATTCGGCATCGCGCGAACGATTTTTTGATTTTGCAATGCTTCTGCAATGCGTTCGATTTTCGCGCCGGCGACAATCGAAATAATCATTTGATTCGGCAGGACGACATTTTCCAAATCGCGCAAAACGCCTTCAAGTCGCTGCGGTTTGACGCACAGAGCAACGATTGAATTTTCGTTTTCCCGAACGTTTTCAATCGCTTCGGCGTTGCGTTCAAAAACCCGGATTCCATATTTCGCCGCTAAATCTTCTCGCCGTCCGGCGCGCGGATGAGTTGCGACGATTTTGTCGGGCGCGACCAGATTTTTGCGTAAAAGTCCCGCAATCATTGATTCCGCCATTACGCCGCAGCCGACGAACGCCAGATGAGTTTCGATTAAATTATTTTTCATAATGATTTGTGCTAAATTTATTTCACTCTAAAAATAACAAGGTTTATGGAAAAAGGAGAAATATGCGAAAACTTTTTGTTTTGACTGTGATTGTCGCGGCATTGACGATTTTTACGAATTTCCAAACCTATTCGAGCGAAAATCAGAAATGCGATTGTCAATTTATTGAAGAAAGTTTAAAAGACTTAAGCCGAATCAAAGTCGGTATGACAAGAGAAGAATTACTTACTTTCGTTGAAACAGAAGGCGGCATTTCGGTAAGAACACAAAATCATTACGTTTATAAAAAATGTGTATATATAAAAGTTGCCGTAAAATTTGAGCCGGTTGGAAATAAGAAAGACCACACTGAATCTCCAAATGATAAAATTATTGAAATTTCCAACCCGTATTTAGAGTTTGCAATTGGAGATTAATAAATTATGACGATTGACGAACAAATTTCATATTTAAAAAAAGGCGCGGTTGATTTAATCCGCGAAGAAGATTTGCGAAAAAAACTGGAAAAATCGGCGAAAACCGGCAAACCTTTGCGAGTCAAATTCGGCGCCGATCCGACCGCGCCGGATATTCACGTCGGTCATACGGTTGTCATTCGCAAACTCAAAGCGTTTCAGGATTTGGGACACACGGCGATTTTCCTGATCGGCGATTTTACCGGAATGATTGGCGATCCGACCGGAAAAACCGTTACTCGTCCGCCACTTTCGCGCGAAGAAATCGCAGCAAACGCCGAAACTTACAAACAGCAGATTTTTAAATTGCTCGATCCTGAAAAAACGGAAGTTCGTTTCAATTCCGAATGGTTCGACAAATTCGGCGCGGCTGATTTTATAAAATTAGCTTCGCACACGACCGTCAAACAAATTCTCGAACGCGACGATTTTGAAAAACGAATGGCGGATGAAAAACCGATTGCCTTGCACGAACTCCTTTATCCGCTCGTGCAGGGTTACGATTCAGTCGCGCTCGAAGCCGACATCGAACTCGGCGGAACTGACCAGAAATTTAACCTGCTCGTCGGTCGGAATTTGCAGCGCGAATACAATCAAGCGCCGCAAATCGTTCTGACAACGCCACTTCTCGAAGGCTTGGACGGCGTGCAGAAAATGTCGAAAAGTTTGGGAAATTACATCGGAATTGACGAACCGGCAAACGAAATGTTCGGCAAAATTATGTCAATTTCCGACGATTTAATGTGGCGTTATTACGAACTTATAACCGATTCGTCGCCGACGGAAATCGAAGCAATGAAATCGAGCGGCGAAAATCCGCGCGACTTAAAAGTTAATTTGGCGAAACGCATTATCAAAGATTTTCATTCGCAAGATTTAGCCGACGAAGCCGAAGCTGAATTTGATCGCCTCTTCGTCAAAAAAGAAATTCCCGATGAGATTGAAGAAAAATCTCTTGCTTCGGGAAATTACAAACTCGTTGATTTGCTCGCCCAGACAAATCTCGCCGCGTCGAAAGGCGAAGCGAAACGTCTTATTGAACAAGGCGGCGTGAAAATTGACAGCGAAAAAATTTCAAACGCGCAACAGGAAATTAAACTAAATAACGAAGTCTTAATTCAGGTTGGTAAACGGAAATTTTTGCGGGTTATCGGAAATTAAAAATGTCGCAAATCATCGAAACCGAAGAAACATTAATTATTGAAACGCCCGAAAGAGTGCCGCTCGCGTTTGCGCTGGCTTCGATTGGCAATCGGTTTCTCGCAGTGGCAATTGATCATTTTATTCAGTATTTCACGATTTTTGTCGTTGCGTGGCTAGTCATCAGTCTTTCGGGATTTAACATTTACAACGCGGATACAAAAGCGAGCGAGCTTTTTCAGGAAATGCCGAAATGGACGCTGGCGATTTTGATTATCGTTATTTTTCTTATTTTCGCCGGTTATTTTATCGTTTTTGAATGGCTCTGGAACGGTCAAACTCCCGGCAAACGCCTTTTGAAATTGCGCGTCATCCGCGAAGACGGTCGCCCCGTTACGTTTTGGGAAGCGTTGGCGAGAAATCTGCTTCGGGTTTTCGACGCCGTTCCGGGTTTTGTTATTCCGATTTATTCAATCGGGCTGATTACGATTTTTATGAGCGGGCGCGACCAGCGCATCGGCGACATTTTTGCCGGAACGGTTGTCGTGCGCGAACGTCTCGACGAAGCGCCGACCTTTCAGGAAACTTTTTCAAATCCGGTGTCCGACGCGGCATTTCGGCGCGTGCAAAAACAAATCAACTTCGAGGCAAACGTCAATTTGCTGACCGAAAACGAAATCGAAGTGGCGGAAAGTTTTTTGCGCCGGCGTTGGGATTTAAGCGACCGTCAGCGACTCTGGATGGCGTGGCGCGTCGCGCTTCCGATTATGTATAAACTCAAGCCGAGCTATGATTTGCAGGATTTTACCTACGAAGGATTTTTGGAAGAACTCGTCCATCGGTTTCACTCGCGGCGACGTTTTTGAAACGCGATTTTGCCGGATTCTTTTTAATCGTGATATTTTATTTTGACTAAAAAACTCGTTTCGGAACAATTTGTGAATAATCAGAAAAACATTCTCGTAACCGGCGGCGCGGGTTTTATCGGCTCGCATTTGGTTGAGCGACTTCTCGGCGAAAAAGTCTGGCGCGTCTCCGTCGTTGACGATTTCAACGATTTTTACTCGCCCGAAATCAAACGCGCGAACATCGCCGCGCTCTTGGAAAACCCGAACTTTCGACTTTATGAAACCGACATTTGCGACGCGCGAAGTTTAGAAAAGGTTTTTGCCGAAAACGATTTCGACGTGATTGTGCATTTAGCGGCGCGCGCGGGCGTGCGTCCTTCGATAGTTCAACCGAAACTTTACGCGGAAACTAATATCAACGGAACTTTAAATTTGCTGGAACTGGCGCGTAAATACAACATTAAGCAGTTTGTTTTCGGTTCGTCTTCCAGCGTTTACGGCAACAATTCAAAAGTTCCTTTTTCGGAAGACGACAAGATTTCTCAGCCGATTTCGCCTTACGCGGCGACCAAAGCCGCGGGCGAACTTTTGTGCCATACTTATTCGCATCTCTACGATATTCGCTCTGTTTGCCTGCGTTTTTTTACGGTTTACGGCGCGCGTCAGCGTCCCGATTTAGCGATTCGCAAATTTTCGCAATTGATTTTGGAAGAAAAGCCGATTCAAATGTTCGGCGACGGCACAACCCGACGCGATTACACTTATGTTGACGACATCATTCAAGGCGTTCGCGCCGCGATTGATTACACGGGAAACGATTTTGAAATTTTCAATCTCGGCGAATCGCAAACGGTAGAATTGAAATATCTAATAGAGCTGCTCGAAGAGAACCTGAACAAAAAAGCGATTATCGAGCAGAAACCGCTGCAAGCCGGCGACGTTTCGCAGACATTTGCCGACATTTCAAAAGCCCGCGAATTGTTAAATTATAATCCGCAGACGAAAATCGAAGAAGGCATCCGGCACTTTACGGATTGGATAAAAGCAATTTCTCAATCAGCGGTGAACGGTTAATGAATGTTCAAAGTTGCGATTCGAGCTTGTTTTTATTCGGAACTCTCGACTCTGACTTCTGAC
>CAXSHW010000125.1:0-1761 GCA_964237245.1 uncultured Pyrinomonadaceae bacterium | reverse complement strand
TCTCGCGTAAAGATTCGGAGCGCCCGGCGGCTGCGTATTCCAGCGTTTGTGAATCCACATCCATTGGTCTGGATACGCGCGGACAAATTCCTCGACTTTCGCCGTCATCGCCTGCGTTAAAATTTTTATGTTTTCATTCTCGTCAATACCCGACGGAATTTCGAGCGGTTCGCAAATTTTCAAAAGATAACGCTTTTTTTCCTTTTGCCAGACGGCGAAACCCGGCAAAACGGCTGCTCCGGTTCGCAAAGCAAGTTTGGCGAGTCCGCTCGTCGTCGAAGACGCCAACCCGAAAAAATCCACGAAAACGCCTTCGTGTTCCTGTGTATTGAGGTCAACCAGAATGCCGATAAATTCTTTATTTTGAAGCAATCGAAACATTGTCCGCGCCGAAGCGTTTTTGTAAATTGTGCGACTGCCGAGCGCGGTTCGCATTTTTTCCACAAAGTTATCCACAAGCGGATTATCCGCTTTTCGAGCGACGACATTTATCGGAAAACCGCGCGCCGCCATCGCCAGATGCGACAGTTCCCAACCGCCGAAATGCGCCGTAAAAATAAACTTGCCGCGATTTTTCGCGCCCTTTTGCTCGCAGTATTCGATGCCTTCGACATCAATTATTTCACGCACTCGCGTCGCCGAAAGCCGTCCGAGATGACTGAAAATCCCCAATTGTCTGCCGAGAGACGCAAACGAGCCGCGCAAAATTTCCTCGTGTTCCCGACGGGAAAGTTCGGGCAAAGCCAGTTCCAGATTACGAAAACCGACAAAACGCAGTCGTTTCGCAAATTTATGCGGAACAAAGGAAATCATTTCGCCAAGTTTCATTGACAAAGCGAGCGGAAAAACGCCAATCAATCCGAGCGCGATTCGGACAGCATAAAACTCCGCGTAGATTTGTAAATTTCCTTTGTGTCTCGCCATTTTGAAGGCTTTAGCCCAAACCTTTCTCCTTTCAAAAATTTTTGGGCGTTAATTTTGTCTTCGGAATCACGCTCATTTTCCTTCTCCGATCCAACGCTTTGTTTCGACTATTTCATTAATTTTATTTTCTAAATTATAAAGCTGTTGTGGAAAAATTTTGTATTTTCCACCTGTTTCTTCACAGCCATAATTATGTGAGATAGTTTTTTCTTTTCCTCTTAGCGCAACAGAGATTACAATGCTCGGCGCATCGCTAAAGAAAACCGGACAGTTGCCCGAATCATACTCGTAAGAGACTTTGAAAGAAAAGAAATCAGCTTTGTCAATTTCGTCAATCAGCGCATTCATCTTTTCCTGCGTTAAATTACTTTCCGCTTTTCCTTTTACTTTTGTATCTTGAATACCTTCAAAAATAGTTTTTCCGTTCGGTTGAATGGTTAAATTATAAATCGGACATTTTCCAAAACAAGCCGTTGTTTTAATTCTCAATGATAAATCTGTTTTGTCATTTTGTTGTCGTGGAGAAACATTTTCAATTTGCGAAACTGAATTTCCGCAAACAGCCAAAATGCAAACAAAAAAGAAAGAAAAAACTTTTGAGATAAACATACGTCTCTCCAAATCAAGCCGCGACTTTTTCTACGCGATTATAAACCGTATCGCGTTCGACCGCTTCAAAACCGGCGTTCTCGATCATCGTGATTAGTTCGGCTTTTGACATTTTCGCTTCGCCGCCGTCTTCGACCGAGTAGCTGTGCGTCAGTTCGCCGCCGTCGGTGATTGTGCCGTCAACGTCGTTCGCGCCGAAATGCAGCGCGGTCTGCGTCGTCGCTTTGC
>CAXSHW010000124.1:1593-10261 GCA_964237245.1 uncultured Pyrinomonadaceae bacterium | reverse complement strand
CTCTGAGCATAAAATAATTGCGAACCGAGGGCAGCGGAACGCCGCCGCGCACGATATTAAATTCAATCGGCTTGCTGACTCCGGCGCGTTCGACCTTGACGTTGACCGAAGTTCCCTTTTCGCCGCGCACATTTTTGGAAACGTCTGCGCTCGTGTAATCTTTCGCGTCTTTGCCGTCAATTTCCACGAAACGGTCGCCGTAATGAAGTCCGGCTTTATCGGCGGGCGTGTTTGGAATAATTGACTGCACGTAAACGCCGTCGCGGTGCTGCAAAATCGAAACGCCGATGCCGTAAAACTCCGAAGATTGTTCTTCGTAAAGTTTGCGCAGTTCATCCTGCGAGAAAAATGTCGAATGCGGGTCGAGCGTGTAGAGCATATTTTGAATTGAACTCTCCGACAATTTTTCGTGGTCAACATTTCCGACGTAATTGGCGTCAATGACACCGAGCGCTTCGCGGTAATCGGCAATTACTTTTTCTTGATTCAAGGTCGTGTCGGCTAAGGACGCGACCGGCAATTTTCCGAATAACCCGCCGAAAATCGCGCCGACGACAATCAGCAAAAAGGCAATCAAAATAAACTTTCTATTCATTAATAAAATCTCCGAACTCTTTAAAACTATATCACAAATTAGTTGCCAAAAGTCACTAAACGGTTGAATGATAAATCATAATGGATAACGGATAATGAATAATGAAAAACGGCTAACTGACTTCAAAGTTGATTTCTTAACTAAGCACTATCCATTATCACTTATCAATTATCCGTTATCAGTTATCACTTATTTACAATTTGCCGCTAAAAATTTACTATTAGCATTTTATCCGATGAACAACACTATTTCTATCGTTATTCCGGCATTTGATGAAGAGACGCGGCTTGGCGATTCGGTTCGGAAAATTCTTTCTTACATCAAAGAAAACGCTTTTAGCGCCGAGTTAATTGTCGTTGACGACGGCTCAAGAGACAAAACGGCGGAAATCGCGCGTGTTGTCTGCGCCGAATTTCCCGAAATAAAATCCGATGTCATTCGCTACGAAAAAAATCGCGGCAAAGGTTACGCCGTCAAAACCGGCTTGCTCGCCTCAACCGGCGACATCGCGCTTTTTTCCGATGCCGATTTATCCACACCGATTTCCGAACTGCCGAAACTCGTCGAACCGATACGCGAAGATAAATTCGACGTAACTTTCGGCTCGCGCGAACTCGATAAAACCTTGATCAACACGCATCAGTCGTGGCGGCGCGAACAGGGCGGAAGAGTTTTCAACTTCGTCGTCCGCTCGATGACAAAACTTCCTTTTCTCGATACGCAGTGCGGTTTTAAGGCGTTTAATATGCTAAAGTTTCGACCGTTATTGCCGCTGATGCAAATCGAACGATTCGGCTTTGACATCGAATTTTTATACGTCGCTTACCACAAAGGCTTGCGACTCAAGGAAATTCCGGTCATCTGGAATCATTGCGAAGGCACAAAAGTTGAAGTCTGGCGCGACAGTCGGCGAACCTTTAACGAAGTTCGCCAGATTCGCCGCAATGCCAAACAAGGGAAATATGATTTATAATTGATTTATGACCGCAAAATTAAACGTCAACATTGACCACGTTGCCACTGTCAGAGAAGCCAGAAAAACCATCGAGCCGAGCGTTGTCGCGGCAGCGGCTGTTTGCGAGCAAGCCGGCGCGAACGGAATTACGGTTCACCTGCGCGGCGACCGCAGACATATTCAAGACAGAGACATTTCACTTTTGCGCGAAGTCGTAACGACTTATCTGAATGTCGAAATGGCGGCGACCGAAGCGATGCTCAAACTAGCGGCGGCGACCAAACCCGACGCCGTTTCGCTCGTTCCCGAAAGTCCGAACGAAATCACAACCGAAGGCGGTTTGGATGTCGCCGGAAATTTTGAAATCGTTCAAAAAGCCGTCGAGCAATTGCGAAACGCGGGAATTTTCGCCAGTATTTTTCTTGACCCGGACGCCAAACAAATCGAAGCCGCGCACGCCGCCGGAGCGCAGCAAATCGAGCTTTGCACGGCGGAATATGCGGAATTAACTTTGAGCGCGCGCGCTTCTCACGGCGAAGGCGCGATTCGCGCGGCGCGGGAAATACAGCGAATTGACGAAGCCGCGACGCTCGCCGCGCAATACGGCTTGGTTGTCGCCGCCGGACACGGTTTAACCTGTCGAAACGTCGGCGCGCTCGCGGCAATTTCCGAAATTACCGAATTCAACATCGGACACAGCATTATTTCGCGCTCAATCTTTATCGGACTGAACCAAGCCGTGCGTGAAATGATTGAAGCGATTTCAAAAATCTAAAATTCAGAATTCAAAAACTTCAAAAGCACAAAGTTGTGTAATCAAAATAATTAGGAACGGATAAGAAACTGTTCGTTATTCGCTATTAACTATTAGCTGTTTTCAGGGAACGTTATTAATCCGAATTCGGTAAATCCAAAATTTCAACCTTAAAATCTTAAATTTTTATTCTCGCAAGTTTGGCAACCTTTTATCGTTCTCAAATCTCTGTTAGACTGCTAGCAAATAGAATTCGGGAGATAAAAACCAATGCAGACAATACGTTTCCTTCTCGTTCTCGCGCTTTTTGTTTTTCCAAATTATCTTTTGGCTCAAGTTGTCGGCGACAGCGTTCCGACGACGGATGCGGAAAACGCGGCGAAGGAAATACTTCGACAACAAAACGCGCTTCTCGAACAAATTCTGGTTGACGCCAAAAATCTCAGACTGCCCGAAAATCGCGCGGTCATTTACGCCAAGGTCGGAAACGGTTTGTGGCAGACGGACGAAAAACGCGCTCGCGCGCTTTTCCAAAATTCAATCAATGATTTGCTCGCCGCGCAGACCGAAGCCGAATCCGAAAAAGCAACTAACAAACAATATCTCAATAATTTAATTTACGGACAATCGCCGCGCTGGGACATCCTGAATATCATCGCCGAGCGCGACGCCGAATTTGCGCTTGACGCTCTTATCAAAACTCGTCCCGCCAAAATCGCGCAGGCGCTCGCCGTAATGGAAAATGATCAATCTCCGGGTCTCGGATACGCCAGAAACGAAATCCAAGCCGAACAGCGTATCATCGCGCAGGCGGCTGAACAAAATCCGCAGCGCGCCGTCAAACTCCTTCGGGAAAGTTTAAAAAAAGATGTCTCTTACGAAACAATCAATCTGCTTAACAAAATTTTCGCAAAAGACCCGGAAACGGCGAATCAGCTTGCCGAAGAAGTCGCTCAAAAAATTCTCTCGATCAATTTTAATGAAGACAATCAGGACACCGGCATTCTGCAAAATTTCCTGCACGCTTTTGGACAAAAAAAGGCGGATGAAACACCTGTTCTGAAAGTTTCGGATCAAACCTTACGCAGTTTAGCGGAAAAACTCGCAAAATATCTGCTCCGCCCGACCACCAATGCTTATCAAATTAATACGTCCACAATCGAAACTATCGAAAAATACAGTCCGGCAAGCGGCTCCTCACTAAAACAAAAGCAGGCACAAGTTCAAAACCAAGTGCAAAACGCTCAGTCGCAGAATTACAGTAAATTGATGAACGGCGAAGCGACGCCGGAAGAATTGATGCGTCAGGCAGATAAATTTCCGCGTTCATATCGCAACGAAATTTATCGCCGCGCCGCCGAAAAAACTGCCGAAAGTGGAAATATAGGCGAGGCGCAGAACATTATCACGGCAAATATGACCGCCGAAGAAGCCGAAAATTATATCTCGCAAATTAATAATAACCTTGCCACGCGAGCCATCTCGGAGGGAAAATTTACGGAAGCCGCTCAATATATTAATTTGATTACCGACGAAAATAATCGGATGAGTGTTTTGATATATCTGGCAACTTCGATTTATCAAAAAGACCCGAAAGAAAATCAAAAATGGGCAGCATCCGTTTTAGATCAGGCGAGAGCGCTCGCTCCAGACTCGCCGGAGAAAATTTCGGAAATGAATACGCTGACCAATATCGCTTCCGCTTATATAAATATCGAACCCGCACAAGCATTTCATATCCTCGAAAATTTAATCGCGCCGCTGAACGAATATTCCGAAGCGGCGGCTGTCGTCGCCAAATACAGCGACAACGGAATTTTTCGTCAGGGCGAATACCAGTTAAATTCAAACAATAATTCGTTCGGGCTTTACAATTTGTCAAATGTTTTGAAAATGCTGAAGGAAAAAGATTTCGACCATACGATGCGGGTTATTAACGGATTTAGTCGGCTTGACTTACGCATAAATCTCGAAATGCAGCTTATTGAACCAAATTTATCAAACAATTTTAGGAATATGACCATTCTCACAAGAACAAGACCTTCAATAACTGGTTATTATAAAGTTGAATACAGGTAACTGAACAATCTTAAAAAGCATTCTCTGTTAAATCGCTTTTTTATGACCGTTAAGCAAAGGTTTTAACGCTTGTCCAGTATAAGACTTTTTCACCTTGGCGACTTCTTCCGGCGTTCCCGTCGCTACGACTTTTCCGCCGCCTTCGCCGCCTTCGGGTCCGAGATCAATGACGTAATCGGCGCTTTTTATCACATCTAAATTGTGTTCGATGACGATGACCGTGTTGCCTGTGTCAACCAGTCTCTGCAAAACATCCAGCAATTTATGAACGTCGGCAAAATGAAGTCCGGTTGTCGGTTCGTCCAGAATGTAAATCGTTTTCCCCGTCGCGCGTTTTGACAATTCTTTGGCGAGTTTGATGCGCTGCGCTTCGCCGCCCGAAAGAGTTGTTGAAGACTGCCCGATTTTGATGTAGCCGAGACCGACATCAAGCAGCGTTTGCAGTTTGATTTTGATATTCGGAATATTTTCCAAAATCGGCAGAGCGTCTTCAATCGTCGTGTCGAGCAAATCCGCAATCGAAAGTCCTTTGTATTTGACCGACAGCGTTTCGCGGTTGTAACGACCGCCGCGACAAACGTCGCAAAGAACATAAACGTCGGGCAGAAAATTCATTTCGATGCGCTTCATTCCGTCGCCTTCGCACGCTTCGCAGCGTCCGCCTTTGACGTTGAACGAAAAACGTCCGGCTTTGTAGCCGCGCTCGCGTGATTCGGGAAGCATCGCGTAAAGTTCGCGGATCGGCGTAAAAAGTCCGGTGTAAGTCGCCGGATTCGAGCGCGGCGTTCTGCCAATCGGCGATTGGTCAATTTCGATGATTTTGTCAACGAATTCGAGTCCTTTGATCGTATCGTGTTCGAGCGATTCCATCGAAGATTTGTTGACAAACCGCGCGAGCGACGGATACAAAATATCGTCAACCAGCGTGGATTTTCCCGAACCGGAAACGCCCGTTACAACTGTTAAAAGTCCGAGCGGAAACGTCACGTCAATGTTTTTCAAGTTGTGCGCGCGCGCGCCTTTGATCGTGATATTTTTGCCGTTCGCAACGCGTCGAACTTCAGGAACTTCGATTTTCATTTTGCCCGAAAGATATTTTCCGGTCAGCGAATTTTTGTTTTTTTCGATTTGCTTCGGCGTTCCTTCGGCGACGACTTCGCCGCCGTGCGTTCCGGCGAGCGGTCCGAGATCAATGACGTAATCGGCTTTTTCAATCGTTTCTTCGTCGTGTTCGACAACCAGAACCGTGTTGCCCAAATCGCGCAATTCGTGCAGAGTTTGAATCAATTTCTGGTTGTCGCGCGGATGCAGACCGATTGAAGGTTCGTCCAAAACATACAAAACGCCTCGAAGCTGCGAGCCGATCTGCGTCGCCAATCTGATGCGCTGACCTTCACCGCCCGATAGAGTTTGCGATGCGCGGTCGAGCGTCAGATAACTTAAACCGACCTGATTCAAAAAACGCAGCCTGTCTTTGATTTCGCGCAAAACGAGTCCGGCGATTTTTTCTTCGCGTTTGTTGAGCGCGATTTCGTCAAACTTTTTCAGAGCGTTTTCGAGCGGAAAACTGACGTAATCGTCAATTCCCAGATTGCCGACCTTAACCGCTAAACTCTCCGGCTGCAAGCGTTTGCCGTGACACGACGGACACGGCGCGGGCGAAACCAATTCGGTCAGAGCTTCGCGCACTTTTTCCGACGGCGGCGTTTCCATCCGTTCGCGCATCGCCCGAATCGCGCCTTTCCAATCGGATTCGTATTTGTAACCGCCCTGCTGAAACGTGATGCGCTTTTTCGTTCCGTTCCAAAATGCGTCGCGGATTTCTTCGGGCAAATCGGCGAAAGGCGTTTGAAGCAGGTCTTTGGTTTTCGGTTTTTGGTTTTTGGTTTTTCCCTTTTTATTTTTGGCTTCTTCGTCCGGCGACAGCAATTTATCTTCGCCCGCGAATTTTTCGATTATCGCTTTTAACGCCGACTGCAAAAACTTCGCGCCGGTTTTGTCCGTGTCGTTGAGAAATTTTAAGTCACTGACTGCGGCGCTCTGATCCGGCAGAATTTTTCCCGCGTCAATCTGCATCACCGTTCCCAAACCCTGACAGGTTTTGCACGCGCCGTAAGCCGAATTAAATGAAAACGAGCGCGGCTCAAGCGGCGCGATGTTAATGCCGCAGTTGACGCACGCCATTTTTTCCGAATAAAGTTTTTCGTCGCCGTCTATGATCGAAACGATCACCGCGCCGTCGGTTAATTTCAGCGCGGTTTTCACCGATTCGCTCAGTCGTTCCTTGATTCCCTCTTTAATTAAAAGCCGATCAATGACGACTTCGATGGTGTGATTTTTGCGTTTGTCGAGTTTGATGTCTTCGTCCAGAGCGCGAAGTTCGCCGTCAATTCGGGCGCGAATGAAACCGTCTTTGTGCAGTTTTTCGAGTTCTTTTTTGAATTCGCCTTTGCGCCCGCGAACCAGCGGCGCGAGAATCATCACGCGCTCGCCTTCGGGCAAATCCGAAATGTTCGCCACGATTTGCTCGGGCGATTGGCGCGTAATCGGCAAACCGCACTGATGACAATGCGGCTGACCGATTGATGAAAACAGCAGACGCAGATAATCGTAAATTTCCGTTACTGTTCCGACGGTCGAACGAGGCGAGCGTGAGACGGTTTTCTGTTCAATCGAAATCGCGGGCGACAAACCTTCGACCGAATCAACGTCCGGTTTTTCGAACTGGTCGAGAAACTGCCGCGCATACGCCGACAAAGATTCGACGTAACGCCGCTGACCTTCGGCGTAAATCGTATCGAACGCCAGACTCGATTTGCCCGAACCGCTCAAACCCGTAATGACCGTAAATTTATCGCGCGGAATTTCGACGTTGATATTTTTCAAGTTATGCTGACGCGCGCCGCGAACCGTGATTTGTTTGATACTCATTCGTTGTCGTATAGATGAAATTTTCGCCTCTAGTCGAAACGATTATTTTAACAATTCGACTGAACAAAGAAAAGCGCCGATCAAAATTTGATAATTTAAATTGAAAACAAGCCGCTATTTTAGGAGAATAGCGGCTTGTTTTTTTAACAATCAATCGGTTGAGTGATTTATTGATTAAATCTTACCGAACAAAAACCGATGGAATCGGAATATCACCGCTAGAACCGAAGTAAGCGTATTGCAGTTGATTATTGGAACTTCGCAGAATATACCAAACGCCGCTTCTATAGACGGCGATGTCGGTTTTGCCGTCGCCGTCATAGTCGGCTGGAACGGGAATATCCGTAGGAAGCCCGAACTGCGGAACGGCTAGATAACCGGCGGAACTTCTGAGCAAATACCAAGCGCTCGTTTCGGGACGATACACGGCGACATCAATTTTCCCGTCGCCGTCATAGTCGGCTGGAACGAGTTTGTCGGTTGCCAGACCGAATGGAAAACCGTAAGAATTGTTCGGATTTTTTGACGGATTGATATACCAGAAAGCATTTGACGGACGAAAAACAGCAAAATCCGCCTTGCCGTCGCCGTCAAAGTCGTAAGGAACAGCCGGCGGCGCGGAGACGCGAATGATTCTTCCCGTCGCGCTTTCCGTAACGAAAACGTTTCCCGTTTGAGCGTCGCGGACAAAGGTGGTCGGTGTTATCAAATTACTCGCCAAAACTCTCGCCGGGTCTGTGCGTGAAGCGAAAAATTTCAAGCGTCCGGGCGCTTGCGCGAGAAAATTTGTGCTGAATTCCAAAACCAGGTAAGAATCATTATCGCCCGTTCCGTTAATCGGCAAAACGTCAATCGCCGAAGTTAAATTCGGAATAAAAGCGGCTTGCGCGCCGGTTTGCAGATTGACGCTGCTGATTTCCGACAAACCCTGCGCAAACGGAAAACCGGTTAGCAGCGGCACGAGAAACTGATTGCCGACGAGCTGAATACCGTCCGGCACAGCTTCAACGACAGGCGGTCCGATGGTAGTCGGGTTCGGTTTCGACGGGAAAGCCGCGAAAGTTACAAAACTTCCGCCGGCGGTATTGACCCGGTAAATCAAATTAAAACTCGCATCGGCGACGTAAAGCGAATCGCCCGAAATCTCTACATCATATACATTTGAAGGGCGAATGTTCGCCGCCAGAGTCGGACGTGGTTCGGCAATATAATCCGGTAAGTTGGCGACGAGGCGAATCGTCAATTGTTTGCCTTCAGCATTAGTCAAAGTTACCGGCGCGTTGGCGTTCAGCATCGTTTGATTGGCGGCGGAAAGCGTGAAGCCGCTCGTCAAAGTTTCGTAATCGGCAGGCAA
>CAXSHW010000124.1:0-1583 GCA_964237245.1 uncultured Pyrinomonadaceae bacterium | reverse complement strand
CGCGGGATTGACAATTTCGCCGCCCGTCGCCGGCAGCGATGTATCGCCCGATCCAATAGTTACATAAAGTTTTTGACCGCTCAGTTTTATACCCGACGGTCCCGACGGATCGCCGTCGGGATTACCGCTTTTGCTGAGACCCGACGGCAGATTGTCAATCAAAGTTCGCCGCGCTCCTGTTAGGCGATTGACGAGCGATAGGCGTCCGCTGTTCGGCGCGGTTGTGCCGGATTCGGCAATCAGAAAAGACGTTTGTCCGCCGCTGATTATTTTCGCCGGGTTATTCAATCCGGTCGTAAAAACCGATGTCGTTTGAGCTTGAGCAGTTACCGCGCCGAGCAAAATCGCCAAGACAATCGGCAGCCCGAATGTTAAAAATTTTTGCGTGATTTGTTTTTTGTTTTGAAGTTTCATTTTCTCTCCTTCTGAATTTTCCAGATTTATTCCGAAATTTTTTGTGATTAACGGCAAAAGATCAGGCATTATATTTGGTTAAATTTTGCCTCTACCAATTAACGCGACATCGGAGTTAAAAAAGGATAAATAAATCGTCAGGCGACGTTTTTTCCTTGGGAAAACATATTGACTTGCTTTTCAAACAGTCATATTCTTATAGCCAAAATTGTGAAAATATGAATCAACCTCACGAAAAATCATCGGAGATAACACTGATGCTGAAGAAGTGGAGCGGCGGTGAACGGGAAGCATGGGACGCGCTTCTGCCGCTGGTTTATGAAGAACTGCGACGGCAGGCATCCGGTTATCTGCGCCGTGAACGCCGCGACCATACTTTGCAGACAACCGCGTTGATTCACGAAACATATTTGAAATTGATTGACCAGCGAGCGGTCAACTGGCAAAATCGCGCTCATTTTTTCGGCATCGCGGCGCAGGCGATGCGCCGGATTCTGGTTGACTACGCGCGAAGCAGGCATCGCGCGAAACGCGGCGGAGAAGGCGAAAATTTACCTTTTGAAGAAACTACAATCGCGGTGTCAGATGAAAGAAGTATTGATTTAATCGCGCTCGACGAAGCGCTCGAAAGACTTGCCGAATTTGACGCGCGACAAGCGCAAATTGTCGAACTCAAGTTTTTCAGCCGTTTGAGCGTCGAAGAAACTGCCGAAGTTCTGCGCGTTTCGCCCGCGACCGTAAAAAACGATTGGCGGACGGCAAAGGCTTGGCTATATCAAGAGATTACCAAATGAACTCCGAACGCTGGCAAAAAGTAAAAAAAAATTTTGATGACGCGCTGAAACTCGCGCCGGAAAATCGCTCGCTTTTTCTCGACAAAGTTTGCAGCGACGATAAATCCTTGCGCCGCGAAATCGAATCACTGCTCGTTTCTTCGGAAAATGCCGACAGCTTTATGGAATCGGCGGCGATTGGGAACGTGGCAGAAATGTTTATCAGTGAAGAAAAAAAATTACAAACCGGCGAATGTTTTAATCATTACGAAATCATCAAACAAATCGGCGCGGGCGGAATGGGCGAAGTTTTTCTTGCCAGAGATACAAAACTCGACCGCAAAGTCGCCGTCAAAATTCTTAATGAAAAATTTGCCGCGCACGAATCGAATCTGC
>CAXSHW010000123.1:0-10462 GCA_964237245.1 uncultured Pyrinomonadaceae bacterium | reverse complement strand
GTTCCTTGCGTTTCAGTCAGAAATTCGCCGCGAAAACCGATCAGACCGCGCGACGGAACTTCGTATTCGAGCCGCACGCGACCCGTTCCGTTATTGATCATTTTCGTCATCTGACCTTTTCTTCTGCCCAAAGCTTCGGTCACGACACCGATAAATTCTTCGGGGCAATCTACGACGACCTGTTCAATCGGTTCGAGTTTCTCACCTGTTTTTTCATCTTTTTTCGTGATGACTTCCGGCTTGGAAACTTGCAGTTCGTAATTTTCGCGTCGCATCATTTCGATTAAAATCGCAAGCTGCAATTCCCCGCGACCGGAAACTTTAAATTGGTCGGGCGATTCGGTATCGGCTACGCGCAGCGCGACGTTTCCTAAAAGTTCACGGTCGAGACGTTCTTTGATTTGGCGCGACGTAACAAATTTTCCGTCAATGCCGGAAAACGGCGAATTGTTGACGCCGAAAATCATCGCAATCGTCGGTTCGTCAACGTTTATCACCGGAAGCGGTTTCGGATTGTCAACCGTTGTAATCGTTTCGCCGATGTTGATGTCGTCAAATCCGGCGAGCGCGACGATTTCGCCGACGCCTGCCGATTCGACCGCTTCGCGCTTCATTCCTTCAAAAACGTAAAGCTCTTTGACGCGCGTTTTCTGCGTCGAACCGTCACGCTTTGCAACGATGACTTCCTGATTTTTCGCAATTTCGCCTGAATAAATTCTGCCGATTGCAAGCCGTCCGACAAACGCATTGTAATCAATATTCGCCACGAGCAACTGCAAAGAATCGTCGCGCAGAGCATGCGGCGCGGGAATCGTTTCGATGATTTGGTCGAACAGCGGTTTTAAGTTTTTCGACTCTTCTTCGAGAGTTTTCTTCGCAATTCCGTCGCGCGAAATCGAATACAGAACCGGAAAATCAATCTGTTTATCGGTCGCGCCCAAATCAATAAAAAGGTCGTAAATTTCGTCTAAAACTTCTTCGGGACGCGAATCCTGACGGTCAATTTTGTTGACCAATGCGATTGCGGGCAATCCGAGTTCGAGGGCTTTGCGCAAAACAAACCGAGTCTGCGGCAGACAACCTTCCGCCGCGTCAACCAATAAAACGATGCCGTCAACCATTTTCAAAACGCGCTCGACTTCGCCGCCGAAATCGGCGTGTCCGGGCGTGTCCAAAATATTGATTTTGTAATCGCTGTAATGCACCGAAGCGTTCTTCGCCATAATCGTGATGCCGCGCTCACGTTCCAAATCCATCGAATCCATCACGCGGTCGGCGACGGCTTCATTATCGCGGAAAGTGCCGGATTGTTTGAGCATCGCGTCAACCAAAGTCGTTTTGCCGTGGTCAACGTGCGCGATAATAGCGATATTTCTGATATTTTTTGTGTCAATCATAGATGTAAAATTTGCGTCTAAGGCAAACGGTAAGAATATGATTTACAGCGCGAAAGGTCAAACCTATTAAATTCAATTGAATTTAATGTCTTTCAAAACGACTTCTTTTTCTTTATAAGGAAAGAGGTTTGTTGTGTAGCTAAATGCTTCTCTGCCATTTTGAAATCGCATATAAAAAGCCTTTTTATATTTAAAGTATGTATGAGCAAAACGCGGATCATTACTTGAATGAATCATTTCTCTTTCTTCAGGAGTTTCGATTGTAGCGAGATTTGTATGAACATTAATCATTAAGCGTAATGGTAGTGGAAATCGCCTTTTTATCAAACCAAAAATTTTAATCAAGTTCTCTTCGTTTAATTGCTTTTCATCAATCAAAATTTCCATTCTTCTTTCATCCGAATTCAGACTGAAAATAACATTGTATACAATGACATAACGAATAGGCGCATAATAACTTGCTTCTCTCTTTATTCGTTGCGATTCCTTTTCTTCTTTTTCAGCTTGCTCAGAAATAGAAGGAATTTTAGTCTTAACGTTTGTTGATTTAATTTGTTTTTTATTCTTGTTATTTTGAGCCAGACAAATAGTTGAATGCAATGCAAAAATGATTGCCAGTAAAATTACTTGTTTCATATTTCTTTGATGCCGAATTATAGGAAACCGATTGTTAATGCGTGTAATTATTACTTGCGCCGAAAAAGGTCTAAATCGGCAAAAGATAAAGGGTCTTCGAGCGGTTCGAGATGCGTGAAAACGGTTGATTCGGGAATGACATTACAGATTTCCATTTCGATTTCTTCGGTTAAATCGTGTCCTTTCTGCACAGTCCATTCGTCGGGAACGAGAATGTGAACGGAAATAAAATGTCGCGCGCCTGATTGTCGGGTTCGCAGAGCGTGATAATCAATGCCTTTTTCAGCGACATAACTTGCCAGAACAAGGCGAATCTTTTCGTGTGTTTCGGGCGAAGCGGTCGTGTCCATCAAGCCCAAAGCCGAGCGTTTTATCAATTGAAAACCTGTCCAGACGACGTTCACCGCAACTATTAAGGCAACTATCGGGTCGATAATAAACCAGCCTGTTAATCCGACAATTACGATTCCCAAAACGACGCCGACCGAAGTCCAGACATCGGTTAGAAGATGTTGCCCGTCGGCTTCCAAAACAATCGAATGCTCGCGCTTTCCAACCTTTATCAAAAGCAATCCGACAAATAAATTAATCAGCGTCGCGGCAAGCGAAACGATTAATCCGACGCCGAGATGTTCGAGCGGCTGCGGCGAAAAAAAACGCGGAACTGCGGTGTAAACAATGCCGATAGCGGCGAAAAAAATCAGCGTGCCTTCGATGCCGCTTGCAAAATACTCGGCTTTGTCGTGTCCGAAAGCGTGATCGTCGTCCGGCGGTTGAGCGGCGATTTTGATAATCGAAAGCGCGACGATTGCCGCGATCAGATTTATCACCGATTCCAGAGCGTCTGACAATAAACCGACCGAACCCGTGTAAAAATAAGCCGACGCTTTTAGCCCGATAGTCAAGATTGCCGCCAAAATTGACAGCCAGGCAAAACGACTAAGCGAATCTCTCTTCATTTTCCGGCAGTTTTCGCAAACGATTTGAAACTGATTTTCTAAAAACTCATTATAAGATTTATTGCGGAATTTATTAAAGAGCGCGAACGGCAATTATACCGAATAGAAAAAGACCGCGCGAAAAGTTTTCCGCGCGGTCTTTTCAGGTAAGTTTCCCCCGACTCGAATTAACGAACCATTTGTTTTTCGACAACCAGATTGTTTTGAACGCTGAACGTTCCCGGAACGCCGTTTGCGAGGACATTCATCAAGTTGGAATCTCCGCGATTGGCGACATAACCTTCGAGTTCGACGTGACCGTTATCAACGATAATTCTGACCGAAGGATTAGCGCCGATAAAATAGCGATAAAGGTTTCCGCTGTTGGCTAAAGTCCGCAGCGTTCGGTAACGAATAGAATCGTCAAAGCTGGAAAGCGGCAAAACTTCGATTTTATTGATGACGTTTCCGACACCGGCGATGCCGCGCGTAAGACGTTCGGCGCTCGTTTTGGTTACGGGCTGCAAAACTTTTCCGTATAAAGTTACGGTGTTGCCTTCAACTTTATATTTCAAATCGTCAAACACGCCGTAATAGTTGAGTTTTATCAACTCTTTGAAAACTTTTTGCTCAATCGTCTGCGGCGCGACATTTTTGTCGTTCGCGTCAGTTCGCGCCGAAACGTTAATTGTCGAGAAACCTAAAATCGCAATCAGTGTAACTAACAAAATTTTTACGTATTTCATTTCTTTATTTCTCCTCGATAAATAAGGCTCGAACAGAAAAAACTGCTCATTATTTATACATTTAAATAGATGAATTTGAAGGAGAAAAGGATGGTAATTTTCGGGTTTTCAATGTAAAGTTTTGTAAAAAATATGTCAGATTTTGACCTGTCTGATTGCTTCGTAAAGCACTATGCCGACAGAAGTTGCGAGATTCAGACTGCGAACGTTTTTGTTCGGCATCGGAATCGTCAGACAGCGTTCCCAATTTGCTTTTAACAAATCTTCGGGAAGACCGCGCGTTTCGCGTCCGAAGACGAAACAATCGCCTGATTCGTATTGCCAATCGGTGTAAATCCGCCGGCTTTTGGTCGTGAAATAAACAAAGCGCGAACCGGGAAGTTTTTCGTAAAGATTTTCGAGTTCGATGTGGCGCCGGATTTTCACCTCGTCCCAATAATCGAGTCCGGCGCGTCTTACGGCTTTCTCGTCAAGCCGGAAACCCGTCGCGCCGACGATGTGCAATTCGGTAAAAGTCGCCGCGCACAGACGCGCGATGTTGCCCGTATTCGGCGGAATTTCAGGCTCGACTAAACAGACGTGAAACATAATTTCCAGGTGGTAAATGGTAGATTGTAAATGAAAGAACCAATTTACAATTTACCATTTACCACTATTTTAGAAAGTTTTCACAGAAAAGTTTCCATTCGCCTTTCTGGATTCCAAAATAATAGCCGATGTTTGAAGCGGCGAAATTTCTGATGGTTTCGACGAAGTTCTCGGTTTCGTCCGTATTGGTTTTTTCGTTTAACCCGATAACGTAGAAACTCACCGTATCGCCGTCTTTTCCCAGACAAAAATTATTAGTCGTATCGTCTGTAAAAAAATGCGAAACGGCGGATTTATCCGGCGGTTTTTCGGTCGGGTTATATGTGGGCTTGACGGTGATGACCGTTTCGTCCGGGATTTCGTGAATTCCGATGATTTTCACCCAATCGTATTTGCCTGAACCGGCGAGCGAAATGCGTATAAAATCACCGATAGCGGCAGCTTTTTCGGCGCGGCGATTTCCGTTTTCGTCAAACAATTCAAAGCCGGATAAACCCGATTCGGCATTCCATTTTTCGATGTGAAAAAGTTTTTGCTTCAAACGAGCAAACAAGTTTTCCGCTTCGGAAGCATTAGAGCAAGCGCGGCTCGCCGAAGTTACAGAGCTTGCACCCGATTCTGAAGAATGCGCCTGCTGTTCGGCTTGTTCCGCGAGTGTTTTTATTTTACTCATAAATTTTTGATAATTTTATCAGGCAAATATGACTTTGATTCTAATATCTGACGCTTCAAATTTCCGATTTTATTATCGCAAGCATCTAAATTTATCAAAAATTCATCAATTCTTTTAGTCTGAAGCGGTGTAATCGGTGAATTTTTATAGTTTGTGCTACAATCCGCAACGAGTTAAACCACAAGAAATTTTACAGGAGAAACGTCAAGTGTTGTTACGTTTGAAATCTTTTATATTGCTTGCTTTTCTGATTTTGACGAGTTTGTCGGCGGTTTTCGCTCAGGAAAACGCCGACAAAGTGGCGAAAAAGGAAAAACAAAATAAAGCGCAGCCGGCAAATACGGTTAAAAATGCGACTGCCGAACAAGTCGCCGAATCGGTCATCATCATTTACGGCGGAATAAACGGCAGAGCGAATCTCAATCAAATTCGCAAAACCACAATCGAGCGCGGAAAAATCAGCACCGTTAATGCCGAAGGCAAGACCGAACAGGCAAATTACGGACGCCTTATCGTTCGCGCCGACACGGTAGATAAAGACCGTGTTCGTTTTGACCAGGAATTTCCGAATGCGAAATATGCTTTGATTTTTACTGACAATAAAATTTTCGGTCTATATAACGACGCCGTTTTCGCGCCGCGCGAAGATGCTTCAAAAGCCTTTGAAAATCAGATTTGGCACGGCATTGACGCGCTGCTTCGTTATAAGGAAAACGAGTCGAAAATCGAACTCGCGGGCGACGAAAAAATTTCCGGCGTAGATTTTTATCGTCTCGACTTAACTGACAAACAAAATCGCAAGACGCGCTTTTATATCAGCACGAAAAGTTTTCGCGTGATGATGCTCGAATATACCGAAGACAGCACGAAATATCGCCGCCGCTTTTACGACTATAATTACGCGCAAGGCACGCTCGTTCCCTATCGCACAGTGCTTTGGGCAAATGATAAACAAGTCGAAGAAGCCGAAATACAAACGGTTTCCTTCGGTCAAAAAATCGAAGACGAGGCTTTTCAGGCAGGTTAAATTATATTTTGCAACTTTCGTCTCTCTTGTCTGTGAAAGGGTTTGGAACATCCAAACCCTTTTTAATTTTACAGGAGAACTTAAATGAGCAAGAAGAAAACCGTTTTTTCAATCGCCGCTTTCTTTTTAGTTTGTCTGCTCAGTTTGACAAACTCTTTCGCCCAGAATCCAACCAGACAGTCCGCCGAGCCGAGTTACGAAATCGTCTTGCAAACAATAACCGCGTCCAACAATACGGGCGATAAAACATCCGTTCCGCCAACGCTTTCAAACGTCGTCAAAAAACTGAAAAATACTTATTCGTTCTCCAATTATCATTTGGATTCGACATATCTGCAAAGAACTTCGGGAGGCGTTGACCTTAAAAGTGTTTCCAATATGCTGAATCAAAATCAGGAGAATTTCACGCCGGTATTTTCCGAATGGTCGCTGGTCGGTCTTAAAAATTTCCCTGACGCGGAAGGGAAAAATTTAATTCAGTTTCAAGGTTTTAGATACGGACAGCGAGTTCCGGTTAAAACTTCAGCGAGTGTCGTTAATTACGAGCAGATTGGAATTACTTTGCAGGTATTCAGTGTATCCGAAAACGTTCCGACCGTCGTGGGCAGCTTATCAACGGCAAAGCCTGATGAAATGATGTTTTTAATTTTAACCGTCAGACCTGCCGAATGAGAGGATAATTTGCCGCGTAAATATTTTCAAGGGAATTTTCTGCAACCTTTCGAGCCGTCGCGCGTGTTTGAGAAAGTCGGGCGGCTTTTGTTTTGTTCGCCGAATTGTTGTAAACATTTATGAATGTATGGCTTTGGACAAATTCGAGAATTCGGGTGCGGAGGTGTTGCAAAAACCTGTGCAAGCTGAAAAATTGTCCGACCACCAACTTATAGAAGCAGTCAAAAGCGGCGATGAAGACGCTTTCGGTGAAATAATGAGCCGTTATCGCAATCAAATAACGAATTATCTGTATCGCTTTTTGAACGATTACGAAGAAGCCGTTGATTTGGCGCAGGAAACTTTTGTTCGAGTTTATTTCGCCATCGAGCGTTATCATACGGATTACGCTTTTTCGACTTATATTTACCGCATTGCGACAAATCTGGCGATTAGCGAAATTCGCCGTCGCAAACGTCGCAGACTTGTTTCGCTGACCGGGCTTTTCCAATTTAACAACGAGCCGCAGGCGCAGGATTTCGAGCCGCCGGACGAAAAAATTCTGCCGCTCGAAAATTTGATTGAAAACGAACAGCGCGAAACGATTGCCCGCGCGATTGCGACTCTGCCGGATAAATATCGCGCTCCGATTGTGCTGCGCGATGTTGAAGGCAAAAGTTATGAAGATGTTGCCGCCATTTTGAAATTAGGTTTAGGCACAACAAAATCGCGCATCAGCCGCGCGCGCAAGCTGCTTCGAGATAAATTACAGAATCATTTTTAAGAATTTTATTTAAGAAAGTTATATGAATTGTCGAGATTTTACGAACGAATTTGAAGAACGAAACGCTTTAGGCGAAACGGCGGCGCTGCACTTGAACGACTGTGCCGATTGCCGAAAAATGAGCGCGGCGCAAACGCGCGTCTGGCAAGCGATTGAGACATTTGAAAAGGCGGATGCGCCGAAAGATTTCAATTTTCGCGTCAAAGCCAAAATTGCCGACACGAAATCGGACGATTTCACGCCGCGACTTTTTCCCGTTTTGCGCTATGTTTTGGGTTTGAGCATCGTCGGGCTGATTTTGACTTTCGTCATTTTCAAAGGAGTTTATTCGCTTGACGAAAAAACCGTTCCGCAAGTTGCGAAAGATAATTTTCAAGCGCCGATTCAGAAAACGAATCCGCCAGCCCAATCTGCCGCGCCTGAACAAATCGCTTCCGCGCCTGTTCCGCAATCTCCGCCTGATAAAAATTTAATCGCTGTCGTTTCAAAACCGAAAACCGCGCCGGTTGAAAACAAAAAAGAATCGAAAATTGTTGAAAGCGAAACCCGCCTCGTCGCCGTTAATTCCGTAAAAATGCCGCAGGTTAAAAATTCGACGGACAACGGCGAGAAAAATTTTGACAATTCGCATATTAACGCTTCATCTGATCCAACCGTTCTCACGCCGAAAGGCATTCTGGGTCAGTCTCAAAAAGGTGAAAAACCGTCGAATTTCGACGGCGCGAGTTCGATAACCGCCGAGCAGATTTTATCGCAGCTCGGAATTGAAACCGCTTTGGAAAACGGCAAGCGGCAGGTTAAAAAAATCAGCGCAAACAGCGTCGGCGAGCGTTCGGGCGTGCGAGTCGGCGATGTGATTGAAGCGATTGACGGCGAGAAACTGACGAGCGAACCGATTCGCGCTAAAACCATCGAAGGTAAAAATCTGACTGTTATACGAGGCGCGGAAAAGATAGAGATTTCTCTGCACAATTAACTCTGTTTAGAATTTAGCTTCGAGCATCTTGCGAGCGTCTTTTTGCGATTCTTCATATTCGGGCAAATAATCCGGGTTCGGTTTCATTTTCAAGACGAATTCCAACTGCTTTTTCGCGTCCGCCGGTCGATTATCGGCTAAATACGCTTCGGCTAAATGCAGGTGCAGATTTGAATTGTTATCTTTTAACTTAATCGCTTTTTCCAGATAATCAATGGCTTTTTTCGCGTCTCCGCCAGTCAATCGCGTGGCGAGTTCGATTTGCGCCAGCACGTCAAACGCGCTCGCGTTTTCGTAATCCGGCTGGATTTCAATGGTTTTGTTCATCGCGTCCCGAATATCGTTGACGGACAACAAACCTTTTGTCAGCGGCGCGCGGTCAGCCTGCTCGCCCAGATTCGCGCCATACCAGAAATAACCGTCGGGTTTGTCGGGAGCGATGCGCGAAGCGATTCTGCCCGCCTGCATTCCGTTTTCAAACGCCTTTTCGCTTTCCTTTTCATCGCTCGCCGCGTCGCCGAGAAAATAATTGTATTTGGCGAATTTCCATTCGACTTCGTAGTTTCGATTGTTTGGGTTTCTGGCTTGAGCCAGCAAATTTACGGCTTCGCGCAACTTTGCAATATCGGCGCGCTCGCGGAAAAGCTCGTCGGTTTTTTTGAGCGTTGCCGAAACGTCAGTCGCGTCTTTCGGGGCGGCTGTGTCTTCATCGGTTTGGCTCGAAAAACGACAGGAAATCAGACAATTCGCCAACAGAACGATTGTAATAAAACTGTAAAAGCTCTTTCTTTTCATAACGGCAAATTACCAAGAAGGCGAAAATTTGTTATATTTATTGTCTTTATAACCAAATAGATTCTAATAAAAACATCCGACTTTTAACAGCCGAAATGGAAGCACAAGCAGCATCGTTTTACGATTTGGAAGGAACGCTCGTCAGCACTAATCTGGTGCATACGCTCGCGTTTTACGCGCGTCGCCAGCAGGGGCTTCTGGCGACGGCGAGAAAAAGCATCTCGACGCTCGTCAAATTGCCGCTGTTCGGCGCGGCTGATTTATATTCGCGCAATGTTTTTAACGAAGTTTTCTTTAAATCTTACGAAGGCGAATCCGCCGACCGCCTGCGTTATTTTTCCGAAGAGCTTTTTGAAGACGTTTTGAAACCCGCGATTTTTCCCGGAACTCCTGATTTAATCGCCGCTTCTAAAAAAATAGGCTTAAAACAGATCGTCATTACCGGCGCGCTCGATTTTACGATTGATTCTTTAATGAAATATCTCGGCATTGACGATTACGCCGCAAACCGTCTCGAATTCGTCAACGGCTACGCGACGGGAAGGATTTTGCCGCCCGTGATGGCGTCGGCAACCAAAGCCAAATGGATACGCGAATACGCCGAGCGCGAAAATCTTAGTTTGTCTGATTCCTACGCTTATTCCGACTCGATTTCCGATTTGCCGATGCTCTCAATCGTCGGTCATCCGGCGGCGGTCAATCCTGATTTTCGCTTGAAACAAACGGCGTTGCAGCACGATTGGGCGATTTTGAATTTGAAATAAAAACTATGGAATCGCAATTAACTGAAGATAAAGCAGCAGCAATGACCGTAAATGAAAGATTGTTTGTTGCTAACCAATTTGATGCTTTCTATGAAGCTGCTAGAAGAAAAGATGCTGCAAAAATGAGGTTGATTTTGGAGCAAATTTATTTAACTCGGGAAGACGTTGAGAATATTATTAAGGATTTTTTGAACAAGTAAAATGGCATTACAGCTAAGACGAAAAACACACGAATCAATTATCTACATTGACAAAGACAGCGCGCCGCGCATTATGCCGTTTGGCGAGGATTTTATCATCGAAGATATTCCAATCGGGACGCGCGTGATTTATCCGAATCCGCCGATAAAAGGCTTGCCGAATCGGGAAGCGGCGATTCGTTATGCGGTCAATCATCCGATTGACGCGAAACCGCTTTACGCGCAGCTTGAACCGGGAATGCGCGTGACGATTGCGATGGACGATATTTCGCTGCCGCTGCCGCCGA
>CAXSHW010000122.1:0-10535 GCA_964237245.1 uncultured Pyrinomonadaceae bacterium | reverse complement strand
TCCGAATATCTCAACTCAACGTTCACGAAAAACCGAACGATTGAGATGACGTGGGGCGAAACCAATTACACGCACTCCAAGTTTAGCGAAATAAGATTATAAAGAGAAGCTGTTTCGCCCTCACGTCCATTGATTTGTTAGATTGCGGCGTAAATTAAAAGCTATCTCTGGCACAACCTGCGCCGAAACCTTCATTGGGCTTCCAAAGCCTAACCTTTTCTTTTGAGATGCGAAAATACCAACTGTTTCCGATATAATCGCAAGTCGGGTCGCCGAAAGCAAAACCAATGTGGTATTTGCTTGGCGAGTGTTTTTCAAGTTTAGTAAAAAAGTGAACGCTCTCTTTTTTCGCCACCTCAGCTTCGGACAACAACCGAAACTCAATGCCTTCAATTTTCGGCAACCAAGATTTCTGAAGTCCTTTTTCAGCAAGATAAACTATTTTCTTTTGTTTTCTTGGTTTGAAATTCCAAACTAAGATTCTTTGAACAACTTGTTCCATTGCTTGGTCTGAAACGACAACGGAAACAGGTTCGTCGGGTTCTTCCGTTTGCCCAAATGTGATTGTCGAGAAACTGAAAAGCAGAATCAGCACAGATAAAAATCTAAGCGCGATTTGTTTTCTGGTTTGTTTATCATTTCGTCGCATTGGCATAAGGGTTGAGCAATCTAACTACGGAGTTCACCGGAATTGATGCCCGCTCAACTTGGATGACACGAATCTTGATGGCATCAATTTCCGGTGCAATGACCTGTTGGACAGAGAGACGATGCTACGAGCGAAAGACGGAGATGACAACGGCGAAGGAGGTGGTAAGCTCGTGAGCTTTCCGTCTCCAAGCGGACTTGAGCGGAAGCTCACGAGCTTACCACACTGTGTCAAATGTTGTCGAGCCGTCGTTGCTCACAAGTCGCATCGGCTGTCTGCTCCAACTTTGAATTCTGCCGAATTCTTTGTGTTTTAGACAGAATTTTTATAAGACTTTTTTAATCTAAAGTCAACGGAAAGTTTGATTTTGCTTAATCTTTGGTATGCGTTGTTTGACAAACAAGAATTCCGCCTAAAAATTTAGGCGGAATTCTTGTTTGTCAAACATTGGCTCGTCCTGAGCAATAAAATAACTCACGCGGTTTTCGACCGTTTCACGAATTTTTTCGAGATTCGCTGCGGAATCGGCTTCAAAGCGCAAAACTAAAATCGCCTGCGTGTTTGAAGCGCGAACCAAACCCCAGCCGGTTTCATATAAAATTCTCGCGCCGTCAATCGTGATTACTTCGTTTGTTTTTGAAAATTCTTCCGCGATTTTTGCGACGACAGCGAATTTCTTTTCTTCGGCGCAGTCAACTCTGAGTTCGGGCGTCGAAAATGTTTCGGGCAAATCGCTTAAAAGCTGCGAGAGAGTTTTATCGGTTTTAGATAAAATTTCCAAAACTCTCGCGCCCGCGTAAGTCGCGTCGTCGAAGCCGTAAAATCTGTCGGCGAAAAAAATATGTCCGCTCATTTCGCCCGCAAGCGCGGCGTGCGTTTCCTTCATTTTCGCTTTTATCAAAGAGTGTCCGGCTTTCCACATCAGCGGCGTTCCGCCGTGCGCGGCGATGTCGTCGAAAAGATTTTGCGAGCATTTTACTTCGGCAATAATCGTCGCGCCCGCGTTTTCTTTTAAGATTTCACGCGAGAGCAAAACCATCAGTTCGTCGCCCCAAATAATTCGCCCGTTTTCGTCAATCACGCCGATGCGGTCGCCGTCGCCGTCAAACGCGATTGCTAAATCCGCGCCCGATTCTTTAACAGCTTTTATGGCGTCTTGCAGATTTTCCGTCACGGTCGGGTCTGGATGATGATTCGGAAAATTACTGTCCGGTTCGGTGAAAAGTTTTACCAATTCACAGCCCAATTTTTCGTAAATCGGAACGCCCGTAACGCCGCCCATTCCGTTTCCGCCGTCAACGACGACTTTTAATTTCCTGTCGCCGAGATTTATTTTCGACAAAATATCCGCTTCGTAATCGGCTAAAACTTCCAGAGATTCGCCCGCGCCCGCGCCGCTTGAAAATTTTCCCGACAGAGCGATTTGTTTTATCTCCTGAATTTGCGAGCCGAATAAAGTTGATTTGCCGAGACAAATCTTAAAACCGTTATGGTCTGGCGGATTGTGCGAGCCTGTAATCATCACGCCGCCGTCAACATTTCGCGTGAAAACCGTGTGATACAAAACCGGCGTCGGAACTCTGCCGATGTTCACCGTATCAATTCCGCAAGCGTTGAAATTTTTTACTAATAAATCTTGAAAAACCGGCGAGCTGACACGCGCGTCGTAACCGACGGCAATGCGTTTCGCATCGTTTCGGGCAAAAAAAGTTCCGAGGGCTTTTGCTAAAATCGCAACCGTCTCTTCGGTCAAATCGCGCCCGACGATTCCGCGAATGTCGTATTCTCTGAAAATGTTTTGATTCATACAAATTAATTCTTACGCACCGACGCTAAAACGCGCAAAGACCGATGAATGATTTTGTCGAAAACACGAATTCAATCTGCGAAATACAGGCGGTTTTGTTATATTCTTACTTTACGTTCGGGCAACAGAGCATCGCCGGACGGCATCGAAACTTGCGATTTGATACCGGAATTTTCCAGCATAGTTTATGAAAAATTTAGTTAGTTTAATTTATACAATCGGATTGCTTTGCGCGTTCAGTCTGGCAATCGCGGCGCAAACTCCGCGCACGAGTCCGACGCCGCCGCCCGAAGATACAGGCGCGGTCAAGACCTTTGAAGTGCGCTTGCCCGTTACGGTAAGCGATAAAAAAAGTAAGAAAAATTTGATTACGGGTTTGACGCGCGGCGATTTTTCGGTTTTTGAAGACGGTGTGCAGCAGGAAGTTACGTTTCTTACCGATGACAAACATAATCCGCCGGTTTATGTCGGCGTTCTGATGGACACATCGCCTTCGACTTCGGGCAAAATGAGTTTCTCGAAACAGGCGGCAAAGGATTTTATTTACACCGTAACGCGCCCGCGCAAAGACAAAGCCGCGTTTATGACTTTCGACAACGAAGTGAATCTGCGCCAGGATTTTACGGATAAGCTCGACCTTTTGAACAGTTCGATTGATAAAATAAAAAAGGTCGGTTCGCAAACCGCGCTCTACGACGCTGTGTGGCAATTTTCCGATGAAAAATTGCGAAACGCGCCCGGCAGACGGGTTATCGTGCTAATAACGGACGGCGACGACACTTTTAGCCGCGCCGATTTGAATGACGCGATTGATATTGCGCAGCGAACCGAAACTACGGTTTTCGCCATCTCGACCAAAGCCGGATTTTCGGGAACGGTTGTTGGCGTCGAAGCCGGAACGGTCAAAGACAAAGGCGATAAATATCTGACCCAATTGTGCGACGAAACCGGCGGCGAAGCGTTTTTTACCGGCAGCGTAATTGATTTGGAAAGGGCTTTTACAAAAGTTGCCGAAGAGCTTCGCTCGCAATATATCATCACTTATCGCCCGGCAAATCAAAATTACGACGGTAAAGAACGAAAAGTCGAAGTTCGTTTTACCGATAAATCAAAAGAGAAAAGTTACAAAATTCGCACGAAAACGAGTTATCGAGAGGTTAGAGATACTTTGAAACAGTAAAGAACTGAAAGAAAAAAGTTTCCCGACTATTTTACGATTGACTGCAATTTTTGGAGAAATAAGAATGTTCAGAAGTAAGAATTTAACGGTTTTGGCTGTCGGCTTGCTGTTGGCGGGCGTTTCGATGTTTGGCGGAAATCGTTCAAACGCTCAACAGATGCCGCCGGATTTGACGGCGCAAAAAACCGTTTCGGTTAGTCCGACGCCGACTGTCTCGCCGACGCCCGTAATTGAAGAAGACAACGAGATTTTGAAAATTGACACGGAAGTCGTCAACGTGCTTTTTACCGCGCAGGACAGAAATCGGCGTCTGATTACCGACTTAAAACAGTCGGACGTGCGGCTTATCGAAGACGGACAACCGCAGGAAGTTTCGGCATTTGCCAGACAAGTTGATTTGCCGCTTTCGCTGGCGATTTTGATTGATACAAGTATATCGCAAACCAGAACTTTGCCTGAGGAAAAAGAAGCGGCGAAATCATTTATCGAATCGGTTGTCAGACCATCAAAAGACGAAGTTGCGGTAATTTCTTTCACGGGCGAAGCGACGCTGGAACAGGGAATGACGAATAACATCTCGCGTCTCGGTCGCGCCGTTGACCGCGTGCAGTTCGTTCCGCCTTCGGGTTACATCGGCGGCGGCGTGGTTGCGGGCGGAACGCCGCCGATTTCCGGCAGCAATCAAGCCGCGTATGGTTCGACCGCGATTTGGGACGCGATTTGGATTACAAGCGACGAAGTTTTAAAAGAATCACCCGACAAAACACGCCGCGCCATTATTTTGCTGACCGACGGCGTAAACACTTACGGCAAGAAAAAATTGGACGACGCCGTGCAAGCCGCCTTGAAAAATGAAGCCGTCATTTATTCCATCGGCATCGGCGACAATTTTTACGACGGCGTTGACAAAGGCGTTTTAAATAAAATTTCCGAACGCACCGGCGGACGCGCTTTTTTCCCGCGCGATGAAGACGAACTGCGCCACGCTTTCACGCAAATTCAAATTGAAATGCGCTCGCAGTATTTGATCGCCTATGAATCAACCAATCAAAAACGCGACGGTTCGTATCGCAAAATTGAAGTTCAGCTTGCCAATCCCGAACTCGCCAAACAAAAAGTAATGCTGACGCACAGACAGGGCTATTTCGCCAAAACCGATGCCGCCGCGCCGAAAAAAACGCAGTAAGCGAAGCCGATAATGGTAAATGGTAAGTGGTAAATGGTAAATGAAAGGACATCCTGCATTTACCATTTACCATTTACCATTTACCATTTACTAACTATGGAACTCGAAAAATCATACAATCCGAAACAAGCCGAAGAGACGCATTATAAAACGTGGGAAGCGAGCAATTGTTTCGCGCCCGAAATCAATGAAAACCTGGAAGCCGAAGCGTTTTCAATCGTCATTCCGCCGCCGAACGTGACGGGCAATCTGCATATGGGACACGCGCTTCAGCATACTCTGATGGACGTTTTGACGCGCCGGAAACGAATGCTCGGCTACAAAACTCTGTTTTTAGTCGGCGTTGACCACGCGGGAATTTCGACGCAGTTGATGGTCACGCGGCAACTCAAAAAAGACGAACACAAAACGCCGCAGGACATCGGGCGCGAAGCGTTTACCGAGAAAGTTTGGGCTTGGAAAAATCAATACGGAAATACGATTACCAATCAGATTCGCCGCGAAGGTCTGTCGGTTGACTGGTCGCGCGAGCGTTTTACGATGGACGAAGATTTATCGAAAGCCGTGCGCAATGTTTTCGTGAAATTGTATGAAGAAGGCTGGATTTATCGCGGCACGCGCATCGTTAATTGGTGTCCGAAAGATAAAACCGTGCTGTCGGATTTGGAAGTCAAAGACGAAACGAAAAAAGACGGTAAACTTTATTTTTTGCAGTATCCGATTAAAGATTCCGACCGAAAAATTACCGTGGCGACGACCAGACCGGAAACGATGCTCGGCGACACGGCGGTCGCGGTCAACGCGGACGACGAACGATATAAAGATTTAATCGGCAAAACAATTTTGTTGCCGCTCACCAACCGCGAAATTCCGATTATCGCCGACGAATATGTTGACGCGGAGTTTGGAACCGGCGCGGTCAAAATCACGCCCGCGCACGACGCGAACGATTACGAAGTCGGGACGCGTCACAATCTCGAAAAACTCGTCGTGATGAACACCGACGCGACGATGAACGAAAACGCAGGCGCGGATTTTCAAGGTTTAGACAGATTCGCCGCTCGCGCGAAAGTCGTCGAAAAATTTGAAGAATTAGGTTTGCTCGAAAAAATTCAGGATTACGAAGTCGTTCTGCCAGTCTGCGAACGCTGCAAAACCGTGATCGAGCCGTTTTTGTCGGAACAGTGGTTTTGCAATATGGACGAAATGCGCGATATGGCTTTGGATTTAATGCGAACGGAAGGCGCACCGCATTTCTTTCCGCAGGTTCCGCACGAAAAAGTTTATACGACGTGGCTCGAAAATTTGAAAGACTGGACGATTTCGCGCCAACTTTGGTGGGGACATCAGATTCCGGCGTGGTATGACGAAGCCGGAAATGTTTTCGTCGCCAAAACCGAAGCGGAAGCAATTGAAAAAGCCGGAACTGACAAATTAACGCAGGATCAGGACGTTTTGGACACCTGGTTTTCGTCCGCGTTGTGGTCATTTTCGACTTTGGGTTGGAACGGCGTCGTGACTGAAACCGAAGATTTGAAAACATTTCACCCGACCGATGTTCTGGTTACGGGACGCGATATTATTTTTCTGTGGGTTTCGCGGATGGTGATGACGAGCTTGAAATTTGTCGGCGAAAAACCGTTCAGCGACGTGATTATTCACGGAACGGTTTTGGACAAAAACGGTCAGCGAATGTCGAAAACGAAAAACAACGGCATTGATCCGCTCGACGTTTTCGACAAATACGGCGTTGACGCGACTCGTCTGACGCTGGCAGATTCGGCGACCGGCGTTGATTTCGCGTGGCGCGACGAACGAGTCGAATCGTTTCGCAATTTCGCCAATAAAATCTGGAACGCGACGCGATTTTGTCTGTTAAATTCCGAAGGCGCGACGGTTGCTCGAACTTTTCTCGACCAGAACGAAAATCTGTCAATCTCCGACAGATGGATCATTTCGCGCCTGAACAAAACGGCTCTGCAAGTCAATAAATCGCTCGACGATTACAATTTTCACGAAGCGACGCAGACGCTCTATCATTTTTTCTGGGACGATTTTTGCGATTGGTATATCGAACTCGTCAAAGACGAAATCACGTCCGACGTGCCAGATGTCGCCAGAGACGCCGCGCGTTCGCGCATCATCACGATTATCGAACAATCTCTGCGCTTGCTTCACCCGTTTATGCCGTTTCTGACCGAAGAACTCTGGCAAAAACTGCCGAATGTTTCAAACGATTTGCACAACGCCGCTTACAAAAACGCCGCGCAGACGATTATGCTTTGCGATTTTCCGACGGGCGACGCGAATTTGATTGACGAGAAAGCCGAAGCGGAAATGCAAGCCGTTATCGAATTGATTTCCAAAGTCCGCAACATTCGCGCCGAAATGAATATCAAACCGTCGGACAAACCGGCGATTCATGTCCGCGCGAACGCTGATTTGCAAAAGATTTTCCAGTCGAACGAACGGGAAATCTTAAAACTCGCCCGCGCCAAAAAATTGATTTTGACAGAATCGCTCGACGTTCCGAAAGCGTCGGCAAAAGCCGTCTTAACCGGCGGCGCGGAAATCGCTCTGCCGCTCGAAGGCTTGATTGATTTTGAAAAGGAACGTGCAAGAGTTGAAAATCAACTCGAAAAACTGAGCGTCGAAAACGAACGGCTTGAAAAACAAATCACGAACGAAAATTTCGTCAGCCGAGCGCCGCAGGAAAAAGTCGAAGAAATCCGCTCGCGTGTCGCGGAAATCGAAACACAGACAAATGCGCTCAAACAAAATCTGGAGGCTTTAAAATAAAAATATGCGCCGCTTAAATTTTTGTTTGGCAATTGTGTCTTTCACTTTTGCCGTCTGCTTCGGTCATCAAAATGTTTCAGCCCAAACAATCAGCATCAAAACAAGCGACAATCCGAATTATGTGATTTCCTGCGCGGACAAAATTCTTCGTTCGGTTTTGCGCAATTTGAAAAACGAATTCGTTGATGTTTCAACTGATTATCTAAAAACAATACAAGTAAAAAATTGCCGCGATTTGTTTGAAGTCGGAAGAGTTGTAGATTTAAACGGCGATAAAAAGCCGGAAATTATTGTTCATCAAATCAGGCTTGATTGTCCTCCGTCGGGAAACTGTTCATTTTGGGTTTTTCAAAAAAACAAAGCAAACAATTTCAAATCTATTTTGGACGGAAACGAGATTCAAACTTTCGACTTGAAAAAAACAAAGACGAACGGTTACACGGATATTGAACTTCGCACGCATAATTCGGCGGCAAGCCATTATTATCAACTTTTCAAATCCAACGGCAAAAAATACACGGCGCAAAAATGTTGGTGGGAAGACTTTATGATTCCCGACAAAAAAGGAAATTTTCACGAAGTCAAAAAGCCGCAAATCCGTTTTGATAAATGCGGCAATTATGATTACGTAAATCAATTTTTGGAGAAATAAAAATGAATACAAAAATTAATTACCTCATACTGTTAATTATTACTTTTACTTTCTTTTTAGGTTCGTGTGTTTCGGCGCAAGAAAAAATAATTGTAGAAAAAGATATGGAAGAAAAAGATTTCAATGAAATTCAGACAATAGCGGCAGAGAAGTTACAGAATAAAATTTACCGTCTAACTAAAACTAAAGAGGACTCTTCCGACCGCGATGCAAATCCGCAAAGCTTTAGTGTAAGCATTTTAGAAATCGTTCCGCCAAATAAAAGAAGAGAGATTGAAGAATTCAAGTCAGCAACGAAAAATACCAGAACGGAAAGAATTTGGGACGGAAAACATTTTTACGAAAAAGAAAACGACGGAGATTGGAAAAAATATGACGGATGGGGAGGCGGAAGCGGAAGCGGCAGTTCCGGCAAAATTACGACAACCTATAAATTTATCGAAAAGACAACTTTAAACAATCAAAAGGTCAATGTTTATGAAGTTGAAATGAACCGAATCGCCAATAAATTTACTCAAACATCAAGGTTTGAAGTTCATTACGTAGAAAAAACGAGATATTGGATTAGCGAAGACGGATATTCCCTAAAAACAGTCAAAGAATGTGAAATAATCGGCTCAAAATCGCTGACCCGCGAAACCTCAATTTATGAATACGACAACAACATCAAAATCGAATCGCCAATTAAGTAAAGCAAAAATAGATTCATTGTGAAAATTTGGACAAAAAAGGCGAAATTTGTTAGCCTTGACGTTGATTTACTGCATCAAACACCAAAAATTTTATTCAGCTTTTTATATTAAAACATTATGTTCAGCGACAATTTCAGACGAGGGGAAGGAAAAGGAAAAGGGAAAACCGGCTCGAAGGCGGCTTCAAAGTTGGCGGATTTGAGTTGGAAGGCGTTTCAGGCAGTTAATAAAACTCTGCCCGAAGGCGAATCTATTACGCCGAATTGGGCGGCAGAGCCTTTGTTAAAATCTTACGAGCGCACCGCGCCGCCGCTCGGGTTTCCGCGTGAAACCGATTCGCTTTGCCCGACGTGCGTGAAGAATGTGCGGAACGGCGTGATTGATAAATCTATTCCGCTCGAAATACTGATGAACTCGCATCCGGGCGAGATTAAGGCGCAGATTGTCGAAGAAAACGGGCAGGTTTTGATGAAAAAAACGTGTCCGACGCACGGCGATTTTGTGGACGTGATGGCGACCGACGCGAAGTTTTTGGAACGCATTGAATCTTTGTTTTACGGTCGTGATTTTAAAGCGGCGGAAGACAAACACGTTCATCATCACGGAACTTCCGACATCAAATTCGGGCGCGGCGCGGTGCTGACGGTTGATTTGACGAACCGCTGCAATATGATGTGCAACCCGTGTTTTATGGACGCGAATCAAGTCGGCTATGTCCACGAACCGACGTTTGAAGACACGAAAATCATTTTAGACAACGCGATTTCGTTCAAGCCGCGCCGCCAAATCATCATTTTATTTTCCGGCGGCGAGCCGACAATCGCGCCGCACTTTTTGGAATCGGTCGCTTATGCGAAGAAGATTGGATTTTACCGAATCTTAGCCGCGACGAACGGCATTCGTTACGCCGAAGACATCGAATTTTGCAAAGCGGCGAAAGCGGCGGGACAGCACGGCGTTTATTTGCAGTTTGACGGAACTTCCGAAGAGAAAAACAAACATCGCGGCGTGGGCAATCTGTTTGATGTAAAGCTCAAAGCGATTGAAAATCTCGCCAGCGTTGGAATTAAAGTTACACTCGTGACGACGATTGTTAATACTGTGAATAATGATGCAATCGGCAGCATCGTTAAATTCGCGGCGGAAAACATTGATAAAGTGCAGACCATCGCGTTTCAGCCGGTTTCGTTTACCGGACGCGACGAAGATGTTTCAGACAAAGACCGCATCGCGCAAAGATACACGCTCGCCGGAATGACGCACGATTTGAAAGATCAGCTCGACGGAGCATTACAGCCGCTGCGCGATTGGTTTCCGCTAAGTTCTTACTCCGCTTTTACTTCCGTGATGGATATGCTGCAGGGAGCGGACGCGCCGTGGGGGTGGTCGTCGTGCAATTGTCATCCGAATTGCGGGATTTTCACCTTGATAGTCGTCAACAAAAAGACCAATCAAATGACCTCGCTGTTCGACTTTTTCAATTACGAACAGTTCACGAGAGATGTCGCCGTGATTACCGACACGGCGCGCGGCAAAAAATTGACGATGGCGCAGCTCGGAATGGCGATTA
>CAXSHW010000121.1:1177-10742 GCA_964237245.1 uncultured Pyrinomonadaceae bacterium | reverse complement strand
TCGGCAGTTTGCCCGTTTCAATTCCCGGATAATTCCAGATGTTGATCGGCTTCGGCTCGTGATCGTTGAACTCGATGTGCCTGCCGTTAAAGAGGCGGCAAAGCGGTTTGAACGAATAGCGGTAATCCATCACGCGCACTTTTACTTGCCCGCGATGGGCGCGAATGTCGGTAATCAGCATCGTCGCCAAAAAAGATTTGCCTTCGCCGGAGGCGGCGGTGACAATGACCGTCGGCGACTTTATTAACGAACGGTCGTAGAGGTCCAAACCGAACATTGTCCCCGAAGGAGTCGTAAAAATGCTGTGCGGGCGCGCACTGCCGCGCCAGTTCGTTTCGGTCGGCACGAAGGCAATTACCGAATCGGCGGTTTCCACTAATTCCTGCCCGGTTTTCCGATGTGAAAGCTCGCCGGCGAGCATTCGCAAATAAATTGCTCGTTGGCGCGCCGCGTCCTCCCGAATCGCGTCCGCGCCGGTCTTTTTCCGAATGGAAGCTATAACTTCATCGCAGCGGTCGTCGAGCGTTTTGACGCCCTCAGCGAGTTCGTTTTTCGTTGTCGGTCGCCCGCCGTAAACGATGACGTTCATCCGAATCCGGCAAATCTCTTCGTTGTCGCCTTCTACCTGTTCGAGCAGATTTTCCAAATCGCCTTTGATGACCACGGCATCTTTTTTGAGCTGCCGAAAGCCGAACCAAGTGTTGCGGCTGCCGTCAATCCGGTCAATCCGCTTTTGCAAATCTTTCTTTGCCTTTGTTTTTTCGACCGTCGTTAAATCAACGACGATCTCGTGCGGAAATCTTAAATTTCTGGTCGCCGTCAAATATCGCATCGTGTCGGCTGTTACGAAGCCGTTCGGCAGCGTTTTAAGACTGACGAGGCTCGCCAGCGCGCCGTTGTGCCGGACGTAGTTAGTTTCACTGCATTCAATTTCCGCGCTCGTTAAATACCGTCGGACATCAATGCGTTTACTTTTGGGCAGTGTCGGCGTTTCGATATGCTCGCGCCGGTGACTGGCAAACATCTCGTCGAAAATTTCCTGCGCGGAAAGTTCGCGCAACCGCAGCTCTTTCGGAAAGTTAGCTTCAAACGCTTGAAATACTCTTGATGCCAGACCGCGACAGTATTTCTCGGCTTTACCTTCGCGTTCAAGGAAAGTTTGCGCGAAGACGTTTTTTCCAGCGATAACGGGTTTAAGCAGAAGCGCGAAAACGCCGTTCGACTTTATTTCCCGCGCCAAGCTCGGAACGAGGCGCGAGAAAACGCTTTTATCGCCCTCGTGCTTTGTCGGAACGCGAATCCACACGGTCGCCCACTGCGCCTTTACATTTCCGCTTTTTACGGCTTCCTCGTAAACGGTCAAATTCGTCGCCTGCAAAAGAGACGCGAGCGGGTCCTGCATCGAAGCGTTTCTGGAGCGCAAATGATTGCGAAGCGTCCGTCCGTCGTCGGGTTTATTGACGAATCGAAATTGAATAATCGTCTTGTCCGGCTTCTCGAATTTGAGCAACGTTTTTAATTCCTCGACGCGTTGCTCGGTCAGCCGTTCATCGTCATAAAGCGTATTGGCAGGCTCGAAACGATAAGCCTTGGCGAAACTGCCATCGCGGTAGCGCACGACATTGCCTTCCAGACCCAGAATTTCCGTCGGAAATAATCGCCCGACGGCTTGGATTTTGTCGGGAATGTCACTTTCGTCTTTTTCTCCGTTCGTGTTTTCCGAGCGGTTGAAATTTGGCTTGACGTTCGGCAGAATTTTCCAGCCGACTGCTAAACCGATGCCGCCGATTAAAAAACTGCCCAGAACGGTTAGTAGGACTTGTAAAAATGAAAGATTGCTCGTGTCCATGTTTATCCTCTATTTTGTTTTTACCCAGTCGACTGACGCGAATTCTTCGCTGATCGGCGGGCGAACTTTTGTCCAGCGGTCAAAAGCGGCTTCGGCGCGGTTCTTGAGCCAGCATTCGGGCTTGCTCGCCCGCAGGAAATTGAAACTTCCCAAAAGGACGATGAACGTCAGAAGCCCAAGCGGAAATCCCACCGGGATGTAGTAAATCCAGATGCCTAAAACGAAGGGTAGGAAATACATCGCCGCCGTTGGAACGAGGATGTATTTCCAGTCTCCCTGAAAAACGCCGAAGCGTTTTAATTGCCTGAAAATGTTCGGTCGTGTCGGTCTTCTTCGCATAATACCCGTTAAAAATTCGTATCAACACTGACGGCTCGCCCCTGAGCGATCTGCCAGAAAACGGCGACAACGGTTCCGAAGGCGAAAGCCAAAATTGCTCCGAACACTTGGCTTCCCCATTCTTTTCCTGTCATTTTGTTGAAGATTCCCCACGCTACGCCAACCGCTCCCAGACAAAATAAAACGATTGACATCAGTTTCAAGCCTTCGCGGATGATGTTCGAGAGATTGCCGGCATCGCCGGTGAAAATCGGACCTTGCGCGTGCGCGGCTTGATTTAAGACTAAGCACAAGCCGAAAACAGCAAATACAGGAAAACTCGCTCTGGCGTGATTCAAAAAAGTATTTCCGGCGGCGGACAATTTTGTTTTTATTTTGGTCGCCGCAAGGCTCACAGCGGCACGATGATTCTTCGATTTATCGTTTTTCATAATTTCCTCAACTATTTTGTTTTTGATTGAAAAGCTGTAAACCCGATTTTCAGATTTACCCTTTAGAGTTCGTGTAAAACCCAAGTGCAAAAGGCGTGCCGATTTCTGGGGAGCTTCTTCTTGGGCTGATTTTATCGGGGTTGCGATAGAAACGGCACAAGCCTTGCCGATGCCGAATTCACGAGTATAACTTTTTGAAGTTTTTCGTCCTGACTTGTCTGATCAAAATTTTTGAGGTAATTACTGAATGATTTTTAACAAATTTATTTTCCGCGCCGCAATTTCCGGCGCACGTCAAAGTGTTTTTTTAGCCTGCGCCTGTTTAATTATTTTCAGTTTTACGGGGAAAGCAGGCGCGCAAGCGAATTTAACCAGAGCGCAATTCTCTCGGCTGAACGTCCTGTCCCGCGCCGCGTATTTTGAAAGGGAAATCTTATACGCCGCAAATGCCGAAGGAATTGACCCGAACCTTCTGTGGACGATTGCCTATCTCGAAACCAGATTCCGCCCGTGGCTGACCAGCCCGAAAAACGCGCGCGGGATAATGCAGTTTATTCCGTCAACAGCGGCGAGATTCGATTTAAAGAACCCGTATGAACCCGTCCCTGCGATTCGAGCTGCCGCCCGTTACGTCAAAGTTTTATCGAATCTTTTCGGCGGTCGCGTTGATTCAATTCTCGCAGCTTACAACTCCGGCGAAGGCACGGTTGCAGCATATTCCTGGGGACGCTCGATGAATAACAGACGCAAAATTATTAACCCGAATAATCAAAAATCAATCGGCGGCGTTCCGCCCTATACTGAAACCGTCGGCTACGTTGGGCGCGGCTTAAAAATCTTTCGCTGGCTCGTTTTTCGGCAAACTTTTAACGCTGGAATTGTCAGGGCGAATTTTCCCGCCTACATCTCAGGAAGCGTCGCCCGCGTTTCGCTTTATGACCCCGAACTCGGAAACGTTGCCGATTTCCGCAATGCGATTCCGAACAACTTCACGCTGATCACGCAGACCAATCAAATTCAACTGAAAAACGCCGCGCAAACGGCTGGCGAAAACACAAACGAACGCGCCGATTCAAATGCGGAAAAACCCCTTTCAACAGAAGTTTATTACGATTCTCGCTCCGGCAATCGTTACCAAATACAAGCCGACGCTAAAATCAAATTACCGGACGCGGGAGCTATCGTTATTAATTCTGAAAGCCGCCCGCCAAATACGCCAAAAGCGCGCTCGACTTTTTTCGCCTCCCCAACTAACAAATAAGATTTTTTGCATATAGAAAGAAGGCGCTGGAGATTTGATCGAAGCAAATCTCCAGCGTTTTTCCATTTTCGATTGAAGAAAACCCTAGTGGCGAATTTTTTCGCCACTGGCGAATTTTTGCACCACTTGTCATCTGCTTGAAGCGTAATTCCAGTATTTATCGCTCCTTTGACTTTGGCACTTATCTTGCCCTTAGCCATACCAAGAGAAAATCCTAATTACGCGTTTAACATTTTTCAATTTAAAAACTTATGAATAAAAATTTGCGCGAGCATTCGATTGACCAGCATACCAGCGATGGCGGTGGCTACAATTCGGTCAACACGGACGAAGCTAACAATCTGCCCCTTGAGTTATCGGGCGATTCGATTATCACGCGCGACCCCGACGACGTTCTGACTATTTCTTCTTTGCTCCGCGCGGTCGGCGTTTTGCTGGTTTTGCTGTTTATCACTATCGCTTCAAACGTCTATCTTTCCGTGCGCCGCGCCGACCGCATCGTCGTGGACAAATCTTCGGGAAGAGTCGTCGAGCTGAATAACCGCGATTACGGCGCGACCGAAACGGTGAGCATCAGCCCCGACCGACCGAATGAAACGGATAAAAAATATCTCGTCAAAGAGTTTTTGAAATCGCTTTACGAAGTCGAGCAAACGACGAGAGAAACGCAAATCAATAAGTTGTTGCGGATGATGGACGCGGATTTGTCGCTCTCGTTTGCCGGACGCCTTAAACAAAACGGGTTACTCGCTGCGGAAAAATCGGAAAGCGTTAATTCGTCGTGGGAGTTGCAGGACTTGTCGGTTGACGAGCGCGACCCATACGTCTTGAGAGCCATCGGCATCCGGCGCGTGCGGCGTAAAGCGAACGGGCAGGACGTTGAAGAAGCCGTCCAGCTCAAATGCAAGTTTCTCCTTAAAGATGCGCCCGCGTCTCCGGCGCGAAACGACAACAACTTGCGAACGGGTTTTACGATTTTGCGCTTTCGCGTCGAGCCGGTGAACGGCAAATCATCTTCTCCGATTGTGCTGCTCGCCGACGAAGAGACTGCCGCCACAACTGTCGAGCCGTCGCAGACGAGCGATTCTACGGATTTGCCGAATCAGTCGCGCACATCCGCAAACGCGCCAAAGCAGTAAACAATTCGTTTACGATTTTTGATTTTAATTTTTTCGCGCCGAAAGCTGACACTTCGGTGCTTGAGTGAAGGACTTTTTATGCAAAAACAAGAATTTCTGAAACAATTTTTCAACGAACTAAACTTGCGGCGATTCGGTTTAATCAAAATCGTCGTAATCCTGACGGCATTCTTTTTGTGCTGCGCCTTAGACGCGCCGGCGCAAGTTAAACGCCCGATCAAGAAAGGCAGGCAAAAACTTGTCGCAAAAAACATTCAGCCGCCGAAAGCCGACAAAACAATCGTCCAAAATGTGGGTTTAGTAAATTCTCCTAATCCCGTAACGATTATCAATTCCGCCGAAACAGATTTTCTGTCGGGCGAGGCAAGCGTAATCGTCAATCCGAAACAGCCGACCGTAGTCCGTTTGGGACTGGCGCAAAATGCCGTTTCAATCGTCGAATTTCCCGCCTCTGACGGCATCTATTACATCCACGAAGGCAATCCGAAAATGGTTTCGGTTTTCCAGTCGCCGACGAGGGAAACCGACCGCTCGATTACGATTTATCCGGGCGAAGGTTTTGTGTCGGGGCGCGCCGAAACCGGAACAAATCCATCAGCGACGATCACGCTGCAAATGCGTTCGGGTTTGGTGCTGGTTTTAGAATTCGTTCCCGTTTCCGCTTTGAGTAAGAACGCTCATCGCTGCGTCATCAATTACAATCGCGACGAAGTAATCGCCGCCAGGCGTTCGGCGGGACTCGCCTTTAATCTCGGCGAAGAAGCTAACGGGGCGAACCTTAAAAACACTAAAGCGAACTCTAAACTCGTGGGCGGCGGCAATGAAACTATTGAAGCCGATTTAACCAATGGAAACGATTCTGAAAATGTGCAGATTCGACTCGCTTCACTTCAAATCGAGCGCGGCGTAATCAGCCGAAAGGCAGATGAAAAATCCACGAAACAGCCGAAGTCCGGTTTGGAGCTTTCGCGCCTCGTGAATCGTCGTCTCGCCGATTGTTTGAAAAATCCACAGAAGAATTTGGGCGCGTGGTCGAAAGCCATTTTGGGTTTGAGTCTGGCGACCTCAATCGTCACTGAAATTGATGCCGAACAAAGATTGCTTGTCGTAGCCGTAAAAAATGAGGCGACGGCGAATCTGCGGCTCGTGCCGGGGATGCCGGAGTTACAGATTCAAACCCTGGACGGGCAGGGAAACGCGCTTCAAACCGAACGTATCGAGCGAATTTACGTCGAAACGACGAGCTTTGAAGGCACAATTTCCCCCGGCTCAACCGCCTACTACGCGATTGTTTACCGCGCGCCGGTGATGGTCGCGAGTCAGCAGCTGATGGTTCTGGCTTCTCACCGCGAAGCCGCCGACACGCCCAGCACGATTATGCTGCCAACCGTAAACGGAACGACGAAGGAGTAAAAAGTTATGTCTGTTGCAATCAATGAAATAACGGCTATTCCTGCTGCAATGCCCTTCGCGGAAAACGAAGAGGAACGCGAAAAACTACTAAAACAAGCCGCCGGTGAAAATTTGCCGGACGACCTTTCGGCGGAAATCCAAGAAGAAGAGTCCGATGAAACAATTCAAACGGTGAAAACGCCGAAGAAGAAGTTGTTTTTAGCTTTCGTCGGATTTGTGTTCGGCTTCGTCTTACTGCTCGTCATTTTATCCTGGTTTTTCCGTCTAGGCAGTTTCGCCCAGACGAAAGCGCAGGCAGTTGACCGGACGGCAAAAACCAACTCGTCCGCCTCAACCGCGCCCGTGACCGAAGACGAAAAATTGAAAATGGCTTTGAATCTAGTCGCCGAAAAAAATCCGAACGTTTCAAACAACGCGGCGGTAAATCCCGATTCGGTGTCGAGTTCAAACACCGATACTTCCGGCACGATTCCGCCCGTCAAAGCCGCCGATCTGAATGAACCCGTCGTGCCTGACGCGCTTGCCAACCCGAATTCGGTATCGCCCAACAATTCGACTGTTTATCCGGGCAGAACGAACGCCAACCAAAATCCGGTCGTCACGGAAAACAATCAAAATTCGTCAGGCGGAAAAACAAATTTGACTGGCGCGCAACCGAATCGAAGCGAAAACACGCCTAAGGGTCGCTCACTCTTTTTCGGCGTCGAGGAGAAGAATTCTTCGGAGCAAAAGTCGTCTTCATCGACAAATATACAAACGGTTTCCAATAATCAGACGCTTGATTTCACGAGCGCCGCAGCGGGAGCCGCGATTCCGTTCGGCACTCTTTTGCCAATTCGATTTTTGGGCGCGGTTTACACGCTGCGCGCTTCGGGCGGCTTGGTCAGAATGGAATTGACGCGAAGCGTTTCCGGCAAAAATTATTCGTTACCAGCCGGAACGATTTTAGTCGGAACTTTGCGCGGCAGCCAATACAAACGCGCCTTTGTTTCGGTCGTCGGTTTGATTGACCCCGAGACCGGCGGCTTGGTGAAATTCGAGGGCGAAGTGATGGGCAATGACGGTGCTTCGGGCGTAATCGGTCGCCGTCGGCAGGTAAAGGGAGCGTGGTCGCGCATCCTCAAAGGATTTCGCGAAGTCGGCTCGGTCGCGCTCGGAGCAATTAACAACAGGCATTCGGGCGGAGGAACGGTCATCATTTCCGATTCTACCGCGAAGGCTTCTGGCGCGTTGACCGATGAGCTATCGGGCTTGATCGGCAATCGAAGTTCGGGCGAATTCGTCGAAGTCACCGCCGGAACGACCGGATTCGTTTTGGTCACGCATTTGCCCGACGAAATTTCAAACTCTGACGCGATTGCCAAAAATTCAAAAGCTGCAACGGGACTTTCGGAAAACGAATTAGCCGAACTTTTCAGTTCAGGCTCGAAAGAAAAAATCCGCGCTGCGCTGCCGAGGATGACTCCGGCTTTCCGCAAGCTCGCCGAAAGCGCTCTGTCTACGATGGACGGCGAGTAATTTACCGAATTCGATTTTATGATTCCGCACGACACGAAAAAAACTCAAATCAACCCGCGCCGGCTCGTTTTAGAGGGACGCGAAAACGAACTTTACCAGCTTGTCTGCGAAACGGGTTACGTCCCGGCGGAAAGTAATTTTTCCGATTTTTGCGAAAGTCTGAAATCGGGCAGGGCGTGGCTCGTTTCCGGCACGCGCGGGAGCGGCAAAACCGCTTTTCCTGAAGCCGTCGCCGAATGCTGCAATTTGACGACTTGCATCGTCGCCGGGCGCGACGGATTGAAGCAGGAAGAAATTCTTTACGACTGGGACAAGGAAGAGCAGGCGACGTGGATGCGCGAGCATCTGGAAGCGGCGAAAACCTTGCCGGAAATCGAAAAAAGCGACTACTTAGCGAAAGCCCGCCGCGAAAAATGGAAACGCGATTTTTTAATTTTGGGAGAGATGGGATTGGCGTATGACCTCGCGGCGACGAGCGCGACAGAGCAACAGGAAACCGCCGCGCCGCCGATTCTGATTCTCGACGAAAGCGATAAATTCGGGGCGAGCGTCGAAGACGCGATGCTGATGCCCCTGGAGCGCGGACTCGTTTATGTGCCGCGACTTCAGGGCGGCTACATCGGCGTTGCGGATTGGAATTCGCGCCCGATTGTCGTCACGACCTCAAACGATTTGCGGCACAAACTTTCCGCGCCGTTTGTTTCGCGCCACGTTTACTCGCGCTTTAATACTCCTTCGCTCGTTAAAGAATTAGAGATTTTACGTTCCCGCTGCCCGCGAGCGGCGTCGCCGCAAGTCGCTTTCGCCGCTAAACTGCTCGACGCCGTGCGCGGCATCGCCGGACTCGAAGATTACCCGTCTTTGAGGGAATCGATTGACGTGCTGAATGCCTTCGAGCGCGACCGTCTCGTGTATCTCGACGAAGTGAATTTATTGCGCTACTTCTGCTATTTCGTCAAATCCGGCGAGGCGCAGGAACTCCTTAAATTGCAGATTGATTACCTGCTGCTCGTGGCGAATGCCTTTCACCCAATCGTTGATATGTGGCTTGCGGAACGCGACGCGAATTGGAAAACGACGCTGATGCACAGCGGCAGAGTTTTTAAAACCGAAAGCCAGTTTGTAAAAGAAGCGCTCTGAATTTTAATTTATGTCCGAACCTGAAAAACCTAAAAATAAATCATTAAAGAAACGAGCGAAAAACGCCGAAATGAAAAAGCGAGAATCTTCGCCAACCGTCGTCGCGCTTCGTTCTTTTTTTGCTTTGCCGATTTTCAACGTCGCCGCGCTCGTTCTCCTGCTCGTCGCCGTGTTCGGCGGCTTGCGCCTGTTTTCCGGCAATGGAGTTCCGGCGCAAATAAGTTTCGTCGAACGCTTCCCAGCGGACACGGAAGAAATCGCCTTCTTAAACGACCGTATTTTACCCGCGCCGGAAATCTTCAAAGGCGAAGTTTATCAGTCGGCGATTCGTCTACGTGAGACTGCCGCGCTCGGAATGGCGATCTCCTTGGTCGTCTTTGCCGAATTCGCTGAAAAGGGAAATGTTCCGCCGAATTTGGAAATAATTATTCTTTCGCTCACGAAGCGCGGTTTGATGCCGCCGGGATTAGAGATT
>CAXSHW010000121.1:0-1149 GCA_964237245.1 uncultured Pyrinomonadaceae bacterium | reverse complement strand
AAAACGGCGAAATTCTCTCGCCGGAAAGCGTCTTCGTCGTGCGCTACCAGAGCCAGCCGCTCCGATTTGAAATCGTATCGCGCCCGAAAGAAGCGGGAAGTCCGGCGTTGCTGCTCAGGTTTCCGCTCACATCGCTCGACGGGCGAACAATCACTTATTTTCAATCAAAGTCAGCCGCCGCTTTAACTCCTGCGCCCGAACCGTTTGCCGCGCCGGATCAATTAGTCGCCGGCGGTTGGACGATGGAGCGTTGGCGCGGCGAGTCACTCGCGCCAAATGATAAAACAAGCGTTCAGATTTTAGCTGAGGAAAAACGCCTTTTAAGCGAATTTACGAACAATCGTTAAAAATTTATGGGACAAATCGAATTACCAATCGAACCGAATTGGCAGCCGCTTCGATTGCTCGTGCCGGACGAAAACTTGCGAGACGAGTTTATGTTCATGGGAACCTATCTCCCGGCGGAAGAAGGCGCGGCGCGCATCGAGCTTTACAAACACCAGTCGAGTCGCCGTTATCTGAACGTGGATGCCGAAGGGAATTGTTACGTTTACGACGGCGCAAGCGCGGCGCGCGGCGAAAATCCTTATCAGAAAATCAGTCGCCGCGAGGCTCTCTGCAATTTTGCTGTTTCGGTCGGGGAAAATCGCTCGTCAGTTATCAGCTAATTTTTATGTTTTCACGAGAACGGATCGAGCATTTCGACGCTTCGCACGGCATTCCGCGCAAGGCGAATGAGCAATATCTCCCGGCTTACCAGGCGTTTTGGGCGTGGGCGGGCGATCTCGCCGCTGCTTTATTTTTTCTTATTTTGGGAGGCGCGGGCGCGGGATTGAGCTTGTTCGCAGGATTTTTACTCGACGTTTCAGGACTTATCTGGCTCGTTTTCTGGTCGCTTGCCATTCTTTCCTTCGCTGCCGGTTCGATGGACGCATATCTTCTGTGTTGGTCGTATCGGCTGCGGACGATGAGTACGTCGCACGGCTCGGCGCGCTGGGCGAATTTGAAAGACTTAATTGCCAAAAAATTGGTCAACCGTATCAAAGCCGCTCCGCTCCCGAAAAACGCTTTGCCGCTGGGACAGGTTTTCGGCGGACGCGATTTGTTTCTGCCCAAAGAACAATGGCTGCGGCATTTCGTAATGTTTGG
>CAXSHW010000120.1:8158-10774 GCA_964237245.1 uncultured Pyrinomonadaceae bacterium | reverse complement strand
TTTCGGCGATTATTCCGTTGATTAAAGCCGGTTTTATTGACTGGATTATCTCGACCGGCGCGAATCTTTATCACGATACGCATTTCGGCATCGGTTTATCGCTTCATCAGGGCGACGCGAAAATGGACGACAGAATCTTGCGCGACGAGGAAGTCGTGCGGATTTACGACATCTTTTTCGATTATTCGGTTCTGCTCGACACGGACGAATTTTTTCGCCGCGTGATTGAAGGCGAAGAGTTTCAACGCACGATGTCGTCAGCCGAATTTCATTATTTGTGCGGCAAATATGTCCGCGAACGCGAAAAGAAATTGGGTTTGGAAAACAAATCGCTGATCGCCGTCGCGTATGAATACGGCGTTCCGATTTACACTTCGTCGCCCGGCGATTCGTCAATCGGAATGAACATCGCCGCCAAAGAATTGCAGGGAAGCAAGCTGATTTTGAACCCGAATCTCGATGTCAACGAAACCGCGTCAATCGTTTTGGCGGCAAAACGCGGAATGATTCACGCGGGCAAAAAATCGAAAAAACCGGGAAAATCCGCGATATTTATCTTAGGCGGCGGCAGTCCGAAAAACTTCGCGCTGCAAACCGAACCGCAGATTCAGGAAGTTCTCGGCATTGACGAAAAAGGTCACGATTATTTTCTACAAATTACGGACGCGCGTCCCGACACCGGCGGACTCTCGGGCGCGACGCCGGGCGAAGCGGTTTCGTGGGGAAAAATTGATCCCGACCAATTGCCCGACGCGGTTGTCGCTTATGTTGATTCGACCGTCGCTTTGCCGATTATTACGGCTTATTCTTTAGCTAGACACCAACCGCGCCTGCCGAAAAGATTGTATGAACGGCGCGACGAGTTTATGAATTTGCTAAAGAAAGAATACGAAAAGACAACAAGAAGATAATTTAAGCGAAACTGCTTTTTCGTGGTATAAAAGTAGTTGTCACCGTTAATTGTGACGCTTCGCTTATTTTAATGAATAACGAAATCAAAGACACAGTTCCAACCGATTCAGCCGCGCATACGGGTAACAATGCGCGGCTGAATTTGCTTTACGAAATCGGGCGCATTCTTGCTTCGGCAAAAACGATGAACGAAGCCGCGCCGCAAATCTTAGCGGCGATTTGCCGCGCGGTCGGTTTTGAACTCGGCGAATTGTGGTGGATGAACGACGAAGTTTTACGGATTCAAAAAGTTTCCTATCTGGCAACGCCGGAGCTGGAAAATTTCGTTGAACTCAGTCGTTCTTTTCAATACGGAAAAGGTGAAGGTTTGCCAGGCACGATTTGGGAAAAAAACGTGCCTTTGTGGATTGAAAGAATCGGCGACGAAATTGGTTTGCCGCGCCAGACGGAAATGGTCGAAGCCGGTTTGCAAAGCGCGTTTGCGTTTCCGGTTTTGCTGGGCGAACAGCTTCTCGGCACTTTCAGTTTTTTCAGTTTCGCATCACTCGCGCCGGACGAAGCGCTGCTGCAAATGTTCGTCGCCGTCGGCAGTCACATCGGACAATTTTACAGGCGCGAAAGCATCGAAAACAGTCTGCGCGAATCCGAAGAAAGCTACCGCATCGTTGCCGAAACCGCTTCGGACGCGATTATTAAAATTGACGAACGAAGCACGATTTTATTCGTCAACAACGCGGTCGAGCGCATTTTCGGTTATCCGATTAAGGAAATGCTCGGTCAACCGATAACAATGATTATGCCCGAAAATTTGCGCGTCAGGCACAAAGCGGGTTTTCGGCGCTATCTCGAAACAGGCAAGCGACATTTGAGGTGGGAAGGCATCGAAGTTCCGGCACGTCACGCCGACGGGCATATTTTCCCGCTCGAAATATCTTTCGGCGAATATCACGAAAACGGCAGGCAGTTTTTTATCGGCATCGCCCGCGACATCAGCAGCCGCAAACAAGCTGAAGAATTTTTACGCGAAAGCGAAGAGCGTTTTGCCAAAGCCTTTAACGCGAGTCCGCTGATTTTAACGATTTCATCGCTCAAAGACGGAAGATTGATTGAAGTCAACGATACTTTTGTCGAAATTAGCGGTTACTCGCGTGAAGAAGCCATCGGTCACACATCGCTCGAACTCGATTTATGGATGCGACCGCTTGAACGGCAAGCGGAAATGGAGACTGTCAATCAAGTCGGGCAACTGCGAAATGCCGAATATAGTTTTAGAGACCGAAAGGGCAAAGAACTCATCGGACTTTTGTCAGCCGAACGAATTGAAATCAATGGCGAACCGTTTGCTCTGACGGTTATTCAAGACATCACGCAGCGCAAGCAAATGGACGAAGCGCTGCTCGAACGCGAGCGTCTCGCTTTGCTGAATTCGGAAGTCAGCCACGCGCTAATTCAAAACGATTCATTGCAGAAAATTTTACGCCTCTGCACAGATGCGGTCGTCAAACATCTGAACGCCGCGTTCGCCCGCATCTGGACGTTTAATAAAGATGAAGATGTCCTCGAATTGCAGACAAGTTCGGGAATTTATACGCATTTGAACGGGCAGCATTCGCGCATTCCCATCGGTCAATACAAAATCGGACAAATCGCCGCCGAACGCAAGCCGCATTTGACGAATTCGGTCATCGGCGACGCTCGCGTCAG
>CAXSHW010000120.1:0-8148 GCA_964237245.1 uncultured Pyrinomonadaceae bacterium | reverse complement strand
AGCGCGAAAAAATGGTTTCCTTTGCCGGTTATCCGTTGATTGTCGAAGACCGACTTATCGGCGTCGTGGCGATGTTCGCGCGCAAACCGCTGACCGCGCAGACGCTCGAAGCCTTAGCCTCAATATCAAACACTCTCGCTTTGGGAATCGAGCGCAAACAAAACGAAGCCGAGCGCGAAAAAATGCTCGAAAACGAAACGATGCTGCGGCGCGAAGCCGAAATCGCCAATCGCGCAAAAGACGAATTTATCGCCGTCGTTTCCCACGAATTACGCTCGCCGCTCAACGCGATGCTCGGTTGGACGCGAATTTTGCAAAATTCGCCGGGCGATGCCGAAACGACCGAACACGCGCTGAACGTAATTGTCCGAAATGCTCGCGCGCAATCAAAGTTAATCGAAGATTTGCTCGACGCCTCTCGAATCAGTCGCGGCGAACTGCGGCTCGATATGCAGCCGCTCGAACTTATTCCGATTTTAAAATCGGCAGTCGAACTCGCCGCGCCAGTCGCAGAAGCCAAAGAAATTTCCGTTATCGAACAGCTCGATTCGACCGCAAATTTCATCACCGGCGATACTGACCGGCTGCATCAAATTCTTGATAATTTGCTGTCAAACGCGATAAAATTTACACAGGCGGGCGGAACGGTCGAAGTTCGACTCGAAAGAGAAGAAAGGGAAGCAAAAATTGTCGTCAGCGATTCGGGACAAGGAATCAGCGAGGAATTTTTGCCGCAAATTTTTCGGCGATTTAAACAAGCCGACCCGTCTCACAGCCGACGACACGGCGGTTTGGGCATCGGTTTGTCGCTGGCGCGACATCTGGTAGAATTACACGACGGCAGAATTTCGGCGCACAGCGCGGGCGAAGGAAAAGGCGCATCGTTCAGCGTTTATTTACCGCTAAGAACAATCGCGCCGTTGAAAGTAAATCCAGGTAGTAACGGAGTGGAGAGTATGGATAATCAAGGAAAATTAAGCGGAGTTTGGGTGCTGGCGGTTGACGACGAAGCCGATGCCCGCGAGATGGTTTCCTTTATGCTGCAAATCAACGGCGCGAAAGTAACCTCGGCTCGCTCGGCGGTTGAAGCATTAGATATTTTAAGAAACGCGGGCGAGCGACTCCCTGACCTTTTGCTTTCCGACATCAGTATGCCGAATGAGAGCGGTTACGCGCTGCTTGAGAAAATTCGCGCTTTGCCGCAGGAAAACGGCGGACAAATTCCGGCAATCGCTTTGACGGCGTTCAACCGTCCCGAAGACCGTCAAGCCGCGCTCGAAGCCGGATTTCAAAAACATCTGGGAAAGCCGGTCGAACCGGATAATTTAATTTCAGCCATCATCGAAACGGCTGCGATGAAATAGTTTAAGGTTGAAGATACAAAGTTGAAAGCAATTCTGTTTTATATATTGAATCTTCAACTTTGAAACTTAAAAAATGAAACTACTCGCCGAGCTAAATAAAGAAAAGCACGAAATTCGTCTCGAACAAACGGGCGAAAAAATTCGCGCCGAAATTGACGGCAGAACTTATGAACTCGAAGCCTCCGAACCTGAATCGAATGTCTATCTGCTAAAATACATTCACAAAATTTTTGAAGTTTTTGTCTCGCCGAATGAAAAGCCGACCGAGCCTTTTCAAACCGAAGTCGCCAGCCAACACTTTGAAATAAAAATTTCCGATCCGAAGCGTCTGCGTGGAACAAGCGCGGGAATTGGTGAAATCGAAGGAAAAGCCGAAATTAAAACCGCGATGCCTGGAAAAGTCGTGCGCGTTTTGCTCGGCGAAGGCGCGGAAGTCCGAATTGGCGACGGCATAATCGTCGTCGAAGCGATGAAAATGCAGAACGAAATGAAATCGCCGAAAGACGGCGTTATCAAAGAAATTCGCTTCAACGAAGGCGCGACCGTCAACGCGGGCGACATTTTGGCAATAATCGAATAAAGTTCAATGTTCAAAATGCAAGATTCAAACGCGGACGCGCCGGAGACTAAAAATCCGAACTGCGAAACAATCCAAAATCCAAAATCTAAAATCCAAAATCAAAACATTCGTGTTTTGCTCTGGGACATTGACGGAACGCTGATACAGTCAACGCGCGGCGGCGATTGGACAAAATATTTCGCGCCCGCGATGAAAGAAATTTACGGCAGCGCGGGAACGCTCGAAGGAATGAGCGTTTCGGGAATGACCGACAGCCAGATTGTTTGTGAAGCGCTAAAAGATGAAGGGATTTCGACAGAAAAGGTTTTCTCTAAATTTGGCGAATTTACAAAAATTCTCGCCGAAAAGATGGCGCGATACGTCAGTGAGCAAAAGGAGTCTTACAGACTTTTGGCGGGCGTCAAAGAAATTCTCGAAGCAGTCAGCGACAATTCGCTTTTTCTCAATGCGCTTTTGACGGGAAATTTTACCGGCGGCGCGAAAATAAAGTTAAAGTATTTTGACTTGTGGAAATACTTCGCCGATCAGCCGAATACCTTCGGCGAAACTTCTCACGACCGCCGCGCACTTGCTAAAACCGCCGTGAAAAACATTAATAATTTTCTCGGAAGCGCACTCAGTCAAGACCAATTTGTCGTCATCGGCGACACGCCGAACGACATCAAATGCGCGCGTTCAATCGGCGCGAAAGTGATCGCCGTGGCGACCGGAAGAAATAATCCGGCTGCCGAATTAGAAACGCATAAACCCGATTGCGTTTTGGAAGATTTGAGCGACACGAAAAAAGTTTTGCGCGTTCTCGAAACCGTCTGATTTTAACTGCGGTGAAAGCCGCGTTCGATGTCTTTTGTCGTCAGTCGCAAAATTATCGGGCGACCGTGCGGGCAAGTCGTCGGCGAAGAAGTCGTCAGCAATTTATCAATCATCCACTGCATTTTTTCCGTCGTCAGCTTCATATTGATTTTGACGGCGGCTTTGCAGGCGAGCGTCGCGGCGATGTTGTCGCGCAGAGTTTCGCGCGCGTTGCCGCGTTTGTCGCCCGCGGCGGTTTCAAGAATTTCCGCGAACAAATTTCTGACTTCGGACGCGGGCAAATCGGTCGGCACGGATTTTATCGCCACGGTTCTGCCCGAAAGCCGCATCAAACCGAAGCCGCAATTTTCCAATTCTTCCTCAACCAAATCAAACGCGATTGACTGCGCGGGCGATAAATCAATCGTTTCGGGCAGTAAAAGATTTTGCGATTCGACTTTTCGCGCGTTTTCCTGATGGCGAAATTTATCGAACAAAATCCGTTCGTGCGCGACGTGTTGGTCAATCAGCAGCATTCCTTCGTCGTCGAGCGCGATGATGAAACTTTCCCGAAGCTGTCCAATCGGGCGAATTTTGCCGCGCGAAAGATTTTCCTCTTCGGCGGGTTTGGGAATTTTCGCGCCCGAATCAACCGGCGGCAGAGAAACGGAATTGCCGACTGACGATTGTCGCGCGGATTGAAAATTTTCCTCCCGCGTTTCCTGATCGTCGGTTGAAAACTTTTCGTTATTAAGACTCGGACTTTCTTTTTTGGACTGCGCGGACGTTTCAAAATCGGTCGAGGAAACCGGAATTTCAAAATTCGGCGGTTCGTTCTTTTCGTCGGCTTTTGAATCGAAATTTTCTCCGGTTTCAGCCGATTGTTTGACTGTTTCCGACCATTGATTTTCGAGTTCGGAAATCTTCGAGTCTATCTCGAACTCGATCTTCGGCTGTTCGTAATTTTTAGCCGGAAATTCGGTTCGCTCGCCCGGCTGGTTAAATTCAGCCGGTGAAATCGCGCCTTCATTTTTAGTTTCAAATTCGCGGGCGGAAGTTCTAAACTGCTGATCCGGCGCGATTCCGGCGTTTCGCAGAGAAGCGCGAATCGCTTCGGCGATGACTTCTTTGACCGCTTCCGAGCGGCGAAAACGGACTTCAGTTTTCGCCGGATGCACGTTGACATCAATTTCTTCAAACGGAATTTCGACGAATAAAAAAGCGACCGGATAGACGCCGTGCGGCAAAACGGCGCGAAAACCTTCCAATAATCCGCCCGCGATTATTTTGTCGCGGACAAAACGATTGTTGATAAAAAAATACTGCGCGTCGCGCGTCGTGCGGCGTTCGCGCGGCGCGGAGACGAAACCGGAAACTTTGGCGACGAATTCGCGCCCGCCGCTGACCGGAAGCAGACTTTCGATCATTTGCGCCCCGAAAATCTGATACGCGCGTTCGCGCAAATCTCTGGTTGGCGAAAGCCGCAAAACTTCGCGCCCGTTGTTTGTCAAAGTAAAAGCGATTTCGGGATTGGCGAGCGCGTAATGCGTGACGATGCTGGCGATGTGATAATTTTCCGTCGCTTCCGAACGCATAAATTTTCGCCGCGCCGGAGTGCTGAAAAATAAATCTCTGACCGTAATCGTCGTGCCGTCCGAGCGTCCGATTTCGCGCACGTCAATTAATTTTCCGCCTTCGATATAAACGCGAGTCGCGCCGACATTTTCCGCCGTTTTGGTGACGAGTTCGACTTTGGCGACCGACGCGATTGAAGCGAGTGCTTCGCCGCGAAAACCGAGCGTTTCGATTTTCGATAAATCTTCGAGCGTTTTTATTTTCGATGTCGCGTGGCGTTCAAACGAGAGAATCGCATCGTCACGCTGCATTCCTTCGCCGTCGTCCGCGATGCGCATCAAGCGTCTGCCGCCGAGTTCGGTTTCGATTTGAATGCGTTTCGCGCCCGCGTCAAGTGCGTTTTCGACCAATTCCTTGACGACCGAAGCCGGACGTTCGACGACTTCGCCCGCCGCGATTTGATTTGCCAGATTGTCTGGCAAAATTTTGACTTTGTTCATTTGAAATTCTGCTAGTTACGCTGCTGTGCCTTTGATTGGATTTTATCAATTGCCCGCACGATTCGGAAATAATCAATTTGGAAAAATAAAATAATTCGATTGATTAGCGACAACTTTCACAAGCCGTCTTTGATTTCGAGCGGTTTTTTATGATAATCTTTCTCTTTTGTTATCATACCTTTTTTATTATCTATAACGTTATATTAGACGAGGAGTAAATTTTACAATGGATGCAAACGGAAACGGTCAGCAAATCGGACAAGTCGTGCAGATTATCGGTCCGGTCGTTGACGTAGAATTTTCAAACAATCATTTGCCGCCGATCTATCAAGCCCTGAAAATCGTCAGCGAAGGTTTCGATGTCGAAACGTCGATTTCGACGATTGCCGAAGTTCAGCAGCATCTGGGCGAAGGTCGCGTGCGCGCCGTTTCAATGCTGCCGACCGACGGAATGGTTCGCGGAATGAAAGTCATAGACACGGGCGGACCGATTACCGTTCCGGTCGGCGACGGAACATTAGGGCGTGTGATGAACGTTATCGGCGAGCCGGTTGACGAACTCGGCGCGGTTCAGACAACCGAACGCGCCTCGATTCACAGACACGCGCCGAGTTTTGACGAACAGGCGACCGAACTCGAAATGTTCGAGACGGGAATCAAAGTTATTGACTTGATTCAGCCGTTCAAACGCGGCGGAAAAATCGGTCTGTTCGGCGGCGCGGGCGTCGGCAAAACTGTTCTGATTATGGAACTGATTAACAATATCGCTAAAGCGCGTGAAGGTTATTCGGTTTTCGCCGGTGTCGGCGAACGAACGCGCGAAGGCAACGACCTTTTGCGCGAAATGGTCGAATCGGAAGTTATCACTTACGGCGCGGAATTCAACCACAATATGGAAGAAACCGGCGCGTTCGATTTGACGAAAGTTGACAAAAACGCGATCAAAGGTTCAAAAGTGGCGCTCGTTTACGGGCAGATGACCGAACCTCCGGGAGCAAGATTGAGAGTCGCGCTGTCGGGTTTGACGGTTGCCGAATATTTCCGCGATCAGGGCAACGACGTGCTGTTTTTCGTTGACAACATTTTCAGATTTACGCAAGCCGGTTCGGAAGTGTCGGCGCTTCTCGGTCGTATGCCGTCGGCGGTTGGTTATCAGCCGAATCTGGCGACGGAAATGGGCGAAATGCAGGAACGCATTACGTCAACTAAAGTCGGCGCAATCACTTCGATTCAGGCGGTTTATGTTCCGGCTGACGATTACACCGATCCCGCGCCCGCGACGACATTCGCGCATTTGGACGCCGTAACCGCGCTTTCGCGTCAGATTGTCGAACTCGGAATTTATCCGGCAGTTGACCCGCTCGCGTCCAACTCGACGCTTTTATCGCCTGATATTGTCGGCGAAGAACATTACAATACAGCGCAGGACGTAAAACGCATCTTACAGCGCTACAAGGATTTGCAGGATATTATCGCCATTCTCGGACTCGATGAATTGAGCGAAGACGACAAGTTGACGGTTTCACGCGCCAGAAAAGTTCAAAGATTCTTCTCGCAGCCGTTTTTCGTCGGCGAACAGTTCACCGGAATTCCGGGCAAATACGTCAAAACCGAAGAAACCATCAAAGGTTTCCGCGAAATCATTGACGGCAAATGCGACGATATGCCCGAACAGGCGTTTTATATGGTCGGAACAATTGACGAAGCACGCGAAAAAGCGCAGAAAATGGCAGCCGCAGCATAGCTGCTAACGGTAAGTGGTAAATGGTAAGTGCTAAGTTATTGCTTTCACTTACCATTTACCACTTACCATTTACCACTAAAAAGAAATGTTGAATTTAGAAATTGTCACACCCGAAAAAAAAGTCGTCAGCGAAACTGTTGATGCGGTAACTGTGCCGACGAACAGCGGCGAAGTCGGGATTTTGCAGAATCACGCGCCGCTGATTTCGACTCTGCGCGGCGGAATTTTATCTTATACCAAAGGCGGCGCGACCGAACGGCTGGCGATTGCGGGCGGTTTTTTGGAAGTCAGCGGCAACAGGGTTTCGATTTTGGCGGACACGGCTGAACGCGCCGACGAAATTGATGTCGAAGCCGCAAAAGCCGAACGCGATGCGGTCGAAAGAGAATTGGGCGCGTGGAAAGGTTCGGAAGCGGAATTTGAAACTGAAAAAGAACGCCTCGAAAAAGCGCAGGCGCGACTCGCGCTCACTTCGGGACGTTAAATCCAGAATAAATTTTACAAAAAAGCGATTGAGTAAATTAATTTACTCAATCGCTTTTTTGAATGAATCTTTGGCAGTTTACGCCGAAACTTCTTTGACAACCTGAGCGGTTTTCTGCGCGTTGGCGTTGATCGCCACGTCAGCCTGCGCGACCATTCCGCAGCAGCCGCCGTTTGTATCAACGACCGCGATCCGGCGAATTTGTTTATCTTCCATCAAACTACAGCAGTCTTCGACGCTCGAATCCGCCGTCACCGTCACCGCGTCGTTCGACATCGCATCGCCCGCCGTCAAATCGAGCGGATTTTTGCCTTCCGCAACCGTGCGGATCGTAATATCGCGGTCGGTAATCATCCCAATCGGCTTTTTGCTCGCGTCGCTGTCAACCACCGGAATACATCCGCAATCGTTATCAACCATCATTTTCGCAACTTCCTGCAATTTCGTATCTGAAGTGCAGCAAGCCGGTTCTTTTGTCATTATTTCTTTTACTAACATTTTTAATTATCTCCTTTATTGAGCCGTAAATTTAGCAGTTTCTGTATTCATTGCAAACACAATCTGGTGTTTACGGCTTTTCAAACGATCAATCGCAAACATCATACCAGCATTAAAAATGCCGGAAATTTCATTCTTCCGTATAAGGATCGTGCAGATGAACCGGTTCGGATTCAGGTTTGCGACGAAGAATATTTGATTTAAGTCAAAGCCGAATCTTTTTCATCTGCGGTAAACGATTTTGCCGCCGACAATCGTGGCGACCGCTGCGCCGGTCAAACTCCAATTGTCGAACGGCGAGTTTTTTGATTTTGATTTTGAATCGGCGTTCCGATAAGTCCATTCCAAATCAGGATCAAGAATCGTCACATCCGCGATTGAACCGACTTTTAGAGTGCCGCGATTCGGCAAATTGAAAATCCGCGCCGGATTCGCCGAACACATTTCGATCAGCCGCACCAGATCAATCACGCCTTTGTGAACCAGTTCGTTAAACGCCAGCCCGACAGCCGTTTCCAGACCGATAATGCCCATCGGCGCGCGGTCGTATTCCAACGCTTTTTCGTCCGAATGATGCGGCGCGTGGTCGGTCGCAATCGCGTCAATCGTGC
>CAXSHW010000119.1:0-11116 GCA_964237245.1 uncultured Pyrinomonadaceae bacterium | reverse complement strand
GGTAATGAGTATCGTTTGTGTTTTTTTTGTATTTTCTAAATTCATATCAGCTCCTCAAGCGGTTTGTCACCGCTCATTTGGTTGTTAATTTTCCAACGATGCGACAATCTATCTTTGGTCGCATCTCTTAAACAACTTGCATACCCGCCGTCACCGCCAACCGTCAACCGCTGGAACAATACCGAAAGTAGGGCTTTTGGTGAAACTAACGACTCGCCGAAACAACAACGAAAACTGCCTTTACTGTCGGTATTCAGGCGCGCCGAGACGCTATTTCGTCAATGCCGGGAATTGTTTGTCTTATTGATTGCCGCAAAAGCCGACTTTCTTTATCTGCCGAGCGGTGGACCTGAATTTGCAAAATAAGCCGCGGAGAAAGTTTGTAAAAAAGATGCAAAATTTAGCGCTTATTTAATTCGTGTTGGAGGAAAGCGATGCTGCAAGTTATTAAATCAAACGAGAGAGGACACGCCAATCACGGCTGGCTTAACACATATCACACGTTTTCGTTTGCCAACTATTACAACCCGGAGATGATGGGTTTTCGCTCGCTTCGAGTCATTAACGAAGACCGTGTAACCGCCGGACAAGGCTTCGGCACGCATGGTCACGAAGATATGGAAATTCTTTCATACGTCGTCGAAGGCGCCATCGCGCACAAAGATTCGACCGGCGGCGAAGAAATTCTGCGCCCGCACGAATGGCAGCGGATGACTGCCGGAACCGGCATCAGGCACAGCGAATACAATCCGTCGAAAACCGAGAATCTGCATTTTTATCAAATCTGGATTCTGCCGGAAAAAGACGATTTGGAAGCCGGTTACGAGCAGAAAATGGTTGCGCCTGAAGACAAAAGCGGAAAGCTGAAACTTGTCGCTTCAAAAGACTCGCGGAGCGGTTCGCTAAAAATCAATCAGGACGTTTACGTTTACGATTCGATTTTGAATGTAGGCGAAGAAGTCTCTTACGATTTGACCGAAAAGCGTTACGGTTTTCTGCAAGTCGTCAAAGGTTCTCTGGAATTAAACGGTGAAAGTCTGAACGCGAGCGACGGCGCGGAAATCAGTGAAGAAAAATCCCTGAAATAAAAGCGACGGACGACGGAACCGAGTTTATTTTGTTTGATTTGGCGTAATGCTTTTTTGAAGATGCGAAGAATATCAGCTAAAAAACGATATTCTTCGTATCGATTTTTACACCCGAATCAATTTATTAGTATTTAAAAGGAGAAAACGAGCAATGGCAAAAGTAGCGATTATTTATTACAGCCAGACGGGAACGACCCATAAAATGGCGCAGGCTATCGAAGAAGGTGCAAAAAACGCTGGCGCGGAAACGCGTCTGCTACGGGTTAGAGAAACCGCGCCACACGAAGTTTACGGAAATAATCCGGCGTGGAAAGAGCATTTGGAAGCGACTTCGGATGTCAGAGAAGCGACCAACGACGATTTGGAATGGGCTGACGCGATTATTTTCGGAACGCCGACGCGCTACGGTCTGCCCTCGGCGCAACTGAAAAACTTTATTGACCAGACCGGCGCGCTGTGGGCGAAGGGAGCATTGACCAATAAAATCGGATCGTCTTTTACCTCCGCCGCAACCGCGCACGGCGGGCAGGAAGCGACGATTCTGTCTTTGAACACGATTTTTTATCACTGGAATATGATTATCGTCGCGCCCGGTTACATCGAGCCGAGTCAGTTCGCGGCGAGCAATCCATACGGCGCGTCTTTTACGTCAAATAACGCCCAACTCGACCCGGACGACGTGGCGGTGACGGCGGCGCGTCTGCAAGGCAAGCGCGTCGCAGAAATTGCAGCGAAATTTATGGGCGAATGAGAAAGAAGAGGCTCAGGAAGACAGCAGCTTATTCCGATTGTCAATTTTTTTTACCGAGCGAAAAATGGGCTTACTGCTGTTCGGATAATTTGTTTTACGAATCTTTGCTGCGAGTTTAATATTGTAAATATAATAATTGGGACTTTCACAAACTTATCTTAGGTGGCGATGATTATGACAAAGCTGGCGATTATAACGGTTGATGACGACAGGGAAGTTCTCCGGGCAATCGAGCGAGACTTGCGGCGGAAATACGCGGCGGATTACCGGGTTTTGCGAGCAGATTCAGGAAGCGCGGCGCTCGAAATCGTCCGCGAACTCAAAATTAGAAATAACGCGGTCGCACTTTTTGTGGTTGACCAACGGATGCCGGAAATCTCGGGCGTTGAATTTTTAGAACAGGCATTAAAAATTTACCCCAATGCAAAGCGCGTCCTTTTGACCGCTTATGCCGACACAAACGCCGCCATTAACGCCATTAACGAAGCGCAAATAAATCATTACCTGCTAAAGCCTTGGGACCCGCCGGAGGAAAATCTTTATCCGGTTTTGGATGATTTATTAGACGACTGGCGAACCGATTATCGCCCGCCGTTTGAAGGCATCATAGTTTTGGGAAACCGATGGTCGCCCGAATCGCACGTTCATAAGGATTTGCTCGCCCGCAATCATATTCCTTATCGCTGGCTCGACATCGAAACTGCCGAAATGGACGCGGAAGTTAAAAGTCTCGTTGAATCTCTCAACGCGAACGAAAAATCGAATTTGCCGCTGCTTATTTTCCCCGACGGCGCGCGCCTTGCAAAACCCGGTTATCAGGAAGTTGCCGAAAAAGTCGGACTTAAAACTCACGCGACCGAGGAATTTTACGATTTGGTAATTGTCGGCGGCGGACCCGCCGGACTCGCGGCGGCGGTTTACGGAGCGAGCGAAGGTTTACGGACGATTATGATTGAACGGGAGGCTCCGGGCGGGCAAGCCGGGATGAGTTCAAAAATTGAGAATTACTTGGGCTTTCCGGCTGGCTTGAGCGGCGGCGATTTGACGCGCCGCGCGGTCGCGCAGGCGAAACGATTCGGCGTGGAAATCCTTGCGGCGGAAGCCAAAAGAGTTTGCGTCGAAGGCACATACCGCTGCATTGAATTAACCAACGGCAGCCGAATCAATTGTCATTCATTGCTGATTGCGACGGGCGTGCAGTGGCGTAAGCTCGACGCGCCGGGAATCGAAAGTTTGACGGGCGCGGGAATTTATTACGGCGCGGCGATGACCGAAGCGATGGCGTGTAAAGATGAAGACGTTTACATCGTCGGCGGCGCAAATTCCGCCGGACAAGCCGCGATGTATTTTTCGAGGTATGCTCGAAATGTAGTGATGCTCGTGCGCGGCGCGTCCCTCAACGCCTCGATGTCGCAGTATTTGATTGACCAGATTAAACAAACCGAAAACATTCGCGTCGAATACAATTGTTCGGTCACCGAAGCGCACGGCGAAGAACATCTCGAAGCGATTTCCGTTCATTGCACACAAAGCAATAAAACCAACACTTATCCGGCAAATTCTCTGTTTATTTTAATCGGCGCGATGCCGCACACCGATTGGCTCGAAGGCGTAATTGAACGAGACGAACGCGGATTTATTCTGTCGGGGGCAGACCTTTTGCGCGACGGTAAACCGCCGCGCGGCTGGACGCTCGAACGCGCGCCCGGTTTGCTGGAAACGAACGTTGCGGGAATTTTCGCGGTCGGCGATGCGCGAAAGGGAAGCGTCAAGCGCGTCGCCTCAGGTGTCGGCGAAGGTTCGGTGGCGATTTCTTTCGTTCATCAATACTTGAGCAAAGTGGTATAACGGATGGATATTACCGAAACAAAAGACGAAATTATTGAAGGCATCGGCGTGCCTGTCCCAATTTCCGAGATTGAAACGGGAACGGCGGAAGCAACGAATTATTCGATGCCCGATTGCGTTGACGCTCTGCGCCGCATCAGCGTTTTTGCCGACTTGCCGAAAGAGCAGCTCGAATGGTTTATCGAGCATTCCGAGGAACGTGAATACGTCCGCGGCGACATTATATTTCACAAAGGCGAATCGCCGGATTGGATGGTCGTTTATCTCGAAGGCGAAGTTCACGCCCGCCGTGCTGAAAATTCACTGGACGATTACGTTTATATCGCTTGCGCTGGGGACGCAGCGACCGAAATAAGCGGGATGCTGCCTTTTTCCAGGATGAAAACGATGGCGGCAAGCGGTCGGGCAATCGCCTTCACGCGCGGTTTGTTTTTCCCCGCCGCTCTTTTTCCGCAGCTCATCGAGCGAATGCCGATTTTAGCCGAACGCCTCGTCTGGATAATGATTGACCGCGTGCGGGAAACCACTCAATCGGATGAGCGGCGCGATAAATTAATGGCTTTGGGAAAACTCTCCGCCGGACTCGCGCACGAATTAAATAATCCGGCGGGAGCCGCGCAGCGCACGTCCGATGAATTATCAAACACGCTCGAAGAACTGCGGGTCGCCGACCTCAATCTGTGCCGTCACGATTTATCGCACGAGCAACGCGAGTTTTTATCGGATTTTGAGCGCGCCGCGATTAACGCCGCTCCGCAAAATTCGACCGCCGGCAACGCGCTGGCACTCAGCGACGCGGAAGACAAAACGATTGATTGGCTGGACGCGCATAACGTCGCGGACGGTTGGCGACTTGCACCGACTCTGGTGGAGACGGGTATTGACGCGAAGAAGCTCGCGCAAATCGCCGACCAAATTCAGATTGAAGCATTGAAGGATGTTTTGACGCGCATCGTCGTGCAAATAACTGTTTCCAAACTGGCGGGCGAAATAAAGACGAGCGTTACCAGAATCTCGGATTTAGTCGGCGCCATCAAAGAATATTCGTATATGGATCAGGCTGGAGCGCAGACGGTTGATTTGCACAAAGGCTTGGACAACACGCTGCTGATTCTCAAACATAAGCTGAAAACAAAAAACATCGCCGTCACGCTCGAGTACGCCGAAAATTTGCCCCGAATTACAGCCCACGGAAGTCTTCTTAATCAGGTTTGGACAAATCTAATTGACAACGCGATTGACGCGATGACGACGGGCGGCATACTTAAAATCCGCACAAAATTGGAGCCTGAAGACGTTTTAATCGAAATCAGGGACGACGGCTCAGGAATTCCGCCCGAAATTCAATCGCACATTTTCGAGCCGTTCTATACGACCAAAGGCGTGAGCGACGGAACGGGTTTGGGATTAGATACCGTCTCGCGCATCGTTCGCAAACACCAAGGGAATATACGATTTGAAACCAAACCGGGCGACACCTGTTTTCAAATTCGCCTGCCGCTCGAATCGAAATCAGCCTTCTCAGTTTGACGGTCTAAAATTATGCTAACCAAGGATTACCCATTATTTTTATTTGCCGGAGCCGTTCCGCACTTTCTGACCGAGATTATCGCGCTTGTCGTTGCCGCCGGCGCGTTAATCGCCTGCGTCAATTTCCGTTTCAGATTAGTTTCGACTATCGGTTTTCTGATTGCTGGCATTTTAATGGGAGAAAAAAATTTAATGAATGAAGTAACGGTTACATCTTTGAAGAACTTGCAGAATCAAGTCACCTGCGCGGACGGCAAAACTTTATTGATAGACGAGCCGGAGAGTGTCGGAGGCGAAGGTGCGGGTCCCGATCCTTATACGTTGCTCTTGGCGGCACTCGGTGGCTGCCCTTCGATGACGCTCTTGATATATGCGCGCCGCAAGAATTGGAATTTGGAACGGGTTACGATTCGGCTTTCGCAGGAGCGAGTGCATAGCAAAGACTGCTTCGACTGCGAAATTAAGACGGACGGTTTTGTGCATCGGATCGAACGCAAAATCACTTTGGAAGGCGATTTGGACGAAGCGCAGAAAGCGCGCCTGATGGAAATTTCGCACGCCTGTCCGGTGCATAAAACTCTTTCCGCGCCACTTGTCGTCAGGGATGTGTAATTTGAAAGCAATAGATGAATTAGTGAACATTATCTCCATCAATAATCAGAAATTATTAGGTTCTGTTGACATTTAGCTTCGACTTTTTGACGTTGAGAAACGCGCGACGGACTTTTTTTGTCGAAGTTTTATGGTTTGCCGAAACGATTATGGTTCAGAAATTTAAAAAAGAGCGCGGCTCGTGAATCGCCTTCTAAATCTCGGAGAAGTTAGTTATGACGAACAAAAATAAGAAAGTCTTAATCATCGGCGGCGGCTTCGGCGGACTTTTTACGGCATTGGATTTGGCGAATGATGCGACAGTTACGCTCGTCAGCAAAGACGATTATTTTACTTTTCGACCGATGCTGTATGAATACTTCAGCGGCGAAGTCGAAGCGTGGCACATCGCGCCCGATTACCGGGAATTAATCGGCGACGACGTTAGTTTTGTGCGCGGCACAGTTGAAGCGATTGATTTCGAGCAGAGTAGGGCGAAAATTTCGACTAGAGAAGAATCCTTTTTCTACGACGCGCTCGTTCTCGCGGTCGGCAGCACAACGAACTTCCGAAACGTCCCCGGCGCGGAAGAATTCGCCGTTCCTTTTCGCGGCGTCAATGATGCCGACCGGCTTCGCGGATTAATAATAAAGGCATTAGATGCCGCCGCGCCGACCTTAGCGCCGCAGGACGCGCGCGAGAGTTTGACATTTGCAGTAGTGGGCGGCGGGGCGAGCGGCGTCGAACTCTCGACGAAAATGTCGGATTTACTAACCGACGCTTTCCGGCGGCGCGGGCTGCCGGGCGAGCCGCGCATTTTGTTGATTGAAGGCGCAGACCGACTCGTTCCCGGAATGGGCGAAGAAATCCGCGAATACGTTGAAAAAACTCTGTTGCGCGACCACGTAGACGTGAATCTGCAAACCAAAGTTCTGGAGATCAGAAAGCACGGCATCGCCACCGAACACAACGGCAAACGCAGCGAATTCAAAACAGCGGCAACCATTTGGACGGCTGGCGTCAAACCGAATCCGCTGATTGAAAAACTCGATTTGCCGAAAGAAAAAGGCGGATTGATTTCGGTGAATTCGTTTTTGCAGGTGAAAACGCGCGAAAATGTCTTCGCGCTCGGCGACATCGCCCGAGTCGAGGCGGTCGTTCCAGTTCTCGCGGGAACGGCGCAGCTCGCCTTTCAAGAATCGACTCTGTTGGCAAACAACGTCAGGGCTTTTCTTAGCGGAGACGAATTAAAGGCAAAACAGTTTAACGAACTCGGTGAAGCCTTGAGTCTCGGCACAAAAGACGGAGCGGTTATAATCGGCGGCAAGCTAATCGGCGGTTTGCTCGCGCGAGACGCCCGTTTCGCGCTATACACTTCCAGACTTCCGACTTGGCATCATCGTCTGCGAGTCGGCGCAAGCTGGTTTTTTGAAGGCACAGCATTCGAGCCGCTCTTGCCGGTCGGAATCAGCCGGAATCGGTAATAGTTGAACAAATGAAACGATTAGCGCGCGGTAAAACTATCCAAGCCGTTAAATTCCTTTTGGAGTATTTTGTTTGACGCAAAGATTGAAACGGCAAGGCTTGAATCAAGTTCAATCTGATTTTGGCAGGTTGAATCGAGGGATTTGAACCATACGCTTGGCGAAAGAAAAGAGATGGCGGCGTTTTGCAGAAGCGCGTCGTCGATGCCTTTGAAATTAGTTTTCCACGTCAGAAATTTTATTCGCGGCTTAAACCCCATTAAAACGGAATCGGTTAACAGCGAACCGATCAACCTGGCAGCAGCGCGGGCGACCAGAGGATTTTCGTAACAGTCCGAGTCAAAAGCGAGCAGAAACGGGCGAAACCGCGCGGCTGAGATAATCTCCTCGTGCGAGCAGCCGACACCGGCACTCGCCAGCACGTCATATTCGGTTTTAAAGACTTTTGTCGTTTCGGCTTTTAACGCGCCTTCGGTAATCAAAACCGGTTTTTTAAGCGAGCCGTTTTCGTAACGGGCAAAATGGAGCGGCGAGCCGCAACTCAAACCGCCATTTTTATCCGGCGTTGAAAGCCAAACGTAACGAATTCCTTTCTCAAACGCGGCGCTCCGCATAAAGCGAATTTGGCAGGCTTGAATGTGTGCTTTCTCGTCGCGGTGCGGAATCAGCAGCAGCGAGCAAGTATAGTTTTTTTCAGTCCATAACTGCGCCTTTCCGTTTTGGTCAATCCAAAATCCGGGCAAACCGCCGAGCGCGGATTTTTGCTGCCTGACATAATCGGGAAACTTACGATTAATTGAGTTACGGACAATTTTCGCTATTTCGCGTCGGTCACTCTGCGTTGGCGGCAGCGCACCGTAATTTTCAAAGTCGAGGATTTTCCGCGCTAATAATCCTTTTTCGCCGCTGATGATTTCTGAAGAGTCGGTTGCGGGCGCAAGAGTGATTAGTTTTCGGTAAACGAAATCTCTAATTTCGATTGGCGCGAGTTGCAGTTTCGGTCGTTGCTTATTGTGCGGCGCAAAAGGCGGCTCGATGTGATTGGGAAAGAGCATTTTCTCGTGATAGAAAACGCCCCAACCGGTGCGACTCGTGCGGTCAGCGCCGGAGATTTCGCGGGCGCAGAAAGATATTTTCTCGTCCGGCGTGTAACTGCACCAATCAGATTTTCCGCAAATACGGCAAACCCGTTTTCGACTAACGCGCTTGTAATTCTGGCTTACCATAAATGACTCGAAATATTTTTCGCTTATCAAAATTGCCAGCCGCTCATTTGGCGGCTTGACTTGAACGGCTTAAGTTCTCGCTCAAATCTAGTATTTGGGTTTCATTTCTTCGAGCCGACGATCCATACGCGGAAAAAGCCGGAAACGACTGTTGACATCATTCGCAAATGCGCGGCTTCGGTTGCTGATTTTTGATTGATGGCGGCGGCTTCAATTCGTCCCTCAAAATTCAGTTGATTCGATTGTTTTTCCAGAACCGCCGATTGATTAATTCCGCCGATGTTTATTCCCGCGCCTTGCTTGGCGGAACCGGCGGCGATATTCGTTCCGGCGTTAATCGCGCCGACCGTCTGATTCGCCTGATTTTCGAGTGCCTGATTGATGCTGCCTTGATAATTGGTCGAAGCGTCAATTTTCTGTTGCGTAATGTAATTCGTGTTTTCGTTTTGCAGACCCGTAGTGTCGGTCGTCGTCGAGTTCATCGAGTTGGTTGATTTTTGCAGAATGTGTTCGCCCCGGTTGAAATCGTAAAACTCGACCCCTTTTCGGATCGGCAAACTCGTCCCGGCGATTTGACTGCCGCCCGGAATCGCTTCGTATTTCAGCATTCCGAACTGCTGATTCGTCCCCTGACTGCGAAGCGCGTTTTCCTTCGCCATATCGAGAATTCGACTGGAGTTTTGTCCTTGCGCTTCGGCTTGCATATTCGTAATTTCCCGGCGCGTCGCCGCCTGGCTGCTCATCACGCCGAAAGTTTTATTCGCGTTCGTGATTAAAGTCTGCGTTACCTGATTGGCGCGAATTTGTCCGAGACTGCTGACCAGTCCGCCTTCGACACCGGCGACGCTCGACACGCGCCGCGCTTCGGTTGAAATGTTCGCGGCTTCCAAACCCTTTTTCGCGCTCGCTTGTTCGGCGTTATAAATCCCTTGGATTTGCGTACTTTCGGCTTGGCGATTGATGGCGGCTCCGGCGACGAGTCCGTATGTTTCGAGAGCCGTTCCGACCGACGATAACATCCAGCCCATCGAAATCTGCGACACGCCTTCAAAAACCTGCCCGCGAAGGACGCGATAACTGAGCCACGGAACGAGGATGTAACACAGGCTGGAGACGAAAAATAAAAGCGTGACTATAAGCGCGCTGCTCGCCGGGTCATACGCGCGGCTCGTAATAATCTGCGCCGTCTGAGGATCGAGCGTGAACGCCGTTTCGCCGTTGTAAATCGAAAGCCCGATTAAGCCGATGCCGTAAGCGACGTAAAGCGTAACTTCTTTGACAATCGGAAAAGCCAAAGAAAACGTCGCCACGCCCCAACAAAACGGATAAAAGATTTGGTTCGCAAATTTCTCGTCGAAGCCGAAAGCCGACATCACCGGCGCGGCGAGTTTCAAGCCGATTAAAATAAAAAGTCCGGCAATCGCCAGAAACAGCCCGCCGAATTTGATGATGTTCTGCGCGACGACCATTATCGTGAACATTCTGGGCATATTCCAGCCTAAGATGTTCAGCTCGCCCGTGATGTCTTTGACGCTCGATTCTTTGTCGGTAATTATGCCGACAAGTCCCGGCTCGCCGTTCGGAAGTTTTTCTGCAAGAAGCTCGTTCGGGTCTTCAACGGCGAAAGTCGCTTTGACGTATTTTTTCATCTTCTCGTCAAATTCCGCGACGAGTTCGCGGTTAAAACTTTTTACGGGGCGGGCGAAAAACTTGCCCGTCACCGTCAGCGCGTCAATGACGAAAGGACTCGCGCCGATGACGACCATAAAGACGATTGAACGAATCGCCCATCGCACTAAGCCTTCGGCATCAACGCCTTTGTTATCAGCAAACCGCCGCATAAATCCGACAACAAGAACAAAGCTGCCGATAATCCAAGCGAAGAAAATCAGCATCGGCATCATCGGTTTGATGACGACATCGAGCAGGGATTTAAAAAGCCATTCCTGCCCGGTCTTCATCATATTCTGAATCTGAATGCTGAAACTCGGCGCGACCGGCTTCTTCGGCGTGGTCGTCGGATTCGGCGTTGCATTGGTCGTCGGATTCGTCGGGTATTTAGCTTCAAATTGCTGCAAGACGGGAACCGGGTCGCCGTCGAGCGGCGGCATAAACGGCGAGTTGTTATCAATCATCAAAATCAAATCGTTGGCGGTGATCGGCTGACCGTTGACTGTCCCAATCGTCGTCTGTCCTTCGACGCGCGGCGGACGCACGCGCGTTCTTTGGGCGAAACAATCGCTCGCGCCGGCGGCAAGAAAAACGCCCGCGAGAATCGCCGTCAACGCAAATCGAAAGAGTAATTTTTCGTAATTCGTTTTCATAAATTTTGACTTTTTATTTTCGCCACAGAAGTTTAGGGCAGTTGATTGTCGTAGATTTCCTCGCGCCAAACGTCGTAGTGTTCGAGTTCCTGCAAAAATTCGTCTGAAGCCCGCGTGATGCCGGTCATTATCTCGGACGATTGCCGAATTTCGTCTCCGAACTCGGTCATCTGCTCGATTTTTAAGCCGTATTTAACGAACTTTTCCTGAATCTTCGCCTCCAAATCGCGGAGTTGCCCTTCAACCGTCGTGATGCGTAAATTGATGGCAAGCA
>CAXSHW010000118.1:0-11153 GCA_964237245.1 uncultured Pyrinomonadaceae bacterium | reverse complement strand
TCGCCGATTAAAACCGGATTATTTTTTGTTCTTCGGGACAAAACCTGAATCGTTCTTCTGATTTCGTCATCGCGCCCGATGACCGGATCGAGTTTTCCTTTTCTCGCTCTTTCCGTCAAATCAATCGAATATTTTTCCAACGCCTGAAAATTCTCTTCGGCGTTCTGGTCGGTGATGCGCGAACCGCCGCGCATTTCTTCGACGACTTTTGAAACATCGGCTTTCGTAACGCCGTTCGAGCGCAGAATTCTTCCCGCGTCGCCTTCCTTTTCACCGGCGACAACCAGAAGCAAATGCTCGGTCGAAACGTATTCGTCCTGCATCGCTTCGGCTTCCTTCTGCGCGTTTTGAAACATCGTGTTAAAGCGCGAAGAAAAATACGGCTGACCGCCCGAAACTTTTGGAAATTTGGCAATCGCCGCCTGCACATCGTTCAAAATAGTGTTTGCGCTCGCGCCCAATTTTCCCAAAATCGGCTTCAGCGTTCCTTCTTTTTGTTCGAGCATCGCCGCCAGCAGATGTTCGGGTTCGACTTGCTGATTTTGATTTTTTTCGGCGACTCCAATCGCCTCCTGCACGGCTTCCTGTCCGCGAATTGTAAATCTGTCAAATCTCATAGTATTTTTAGTTATATTTGTAATGCTTAGTGTTATTAAATAATAAAACTTGAGTGCATCTTTGTCAAGTCTGCGAAGAAATATTTTTATTGATAACCGGACAAAATTTTTACTTTTCAGATGACACTCTACGCGATTGTCGGTTATATTTAGTGTCGCAACTTTCCGGTATATTTAAGCTGTAAAACATAACTTTCGCGCAGTTTTTAATACAGGCGCGACACCTAAAATGAAAATCCTTCGTGAAATTTTATCACCGCTGGTCGCCGTTCTCGGCGCGTTTGTCGTCGGCGCGATTATTATTTTGTTAATCGGCGACAATCCGCTGAACGCTTACGGCTGGCTGCTGTCCAGTTCGTTCGGCTCGGCGAAAGACATCGGCTGGACGCTTTTTTACGCGACGCCGCTGATTTATACGGGTTTGGCGGTCGCCGTCGCGTTTCGCTGCGGACTGCTTAATATCGGCGCGGAGGGTCAGCTTTACGTCGCTTCATTTGCGACGGCGTGGGTCGGAATAACTTTTGGCGGAACGGTCGTCAATGTTTTTGGAACTGACGTTAACTGGTCTTGGACGAGTCTGCCGGCGATTATTCTCGTGCCGCTGTGCATTTTGACGGCGATTGTCGCGGGCGGAATTTGGGGCGCGATTCCGGGAATTTTGAAGGCAAAATTCGGCGCGCACGAAGTTATCACGACGATAATGCTCAATTCCATCGCCATCGCGCTGGTCAGTTATTTGACGCAGTATCATTACAAAGTTCCTGGCGACGCGATTTTGCAAACCGCGCCGATTGGAAAATCCGCTTACATTCCGCAACTCAACGAATTTTTCTCGTTTATTCCGAAAGACGTTCCGCTCAACATCGCGTTTTTGCTGGCGATTTTGATGTGCGTTCTGGTTTACGTTTTTCTGTGGAAAACAAAATGGGGTTACGAACTGCGCGCCGTCGGGCAAAATCCGAGCGCGGCGGAATACGGCGGAATTTCGCCGCGCAAGCAGATTATTATTGCGATGACAATTTCCGGTTCACTTGCCGGAATGGTCGCGGTCGGCGAAGTTTTGGGAAATCGCCATAATTATTACGACGGATTTTCCGCCGAATGGGGATTTTTGGGCATCGCCGTCGCGCTTTTGGGCAGAAATCATCCGCTCGGAATTTTCATCGCCGCGATATTTTTCGGCGTTCTGCTGCGCGGCGAGATTTTTGTGGATGCTTTTACGCCGAAAGTTTCCAAAGATTTGGGCTTCGTTTTGCAGGCTATTATTATTTTATTCGTCGCCTGCGAAGGTTATTTCAGACGATTGGTTTTCACCGAACAGAATAAAGGCAAAAAGCTGCAAATATAAATAAAATTTGCCGACTGTTAAAGAAATATGAATGAAATTTTGAGGTTCGCGTTGTTTTTTTCGACCGTTCGTTTCGCTACACCGCTGATTTTCGCGGCGCTCGGCGGAATGTTTTCCGAGCGTTCGGGCGTGATTAATATCGCGCTTGAAGGTTTAATGCTGGCGGGCGCGTTCACGGCTTCAGTAGCGACTTACGAACTCGGAAATCCTTTTCTCGGTTTGCTTTGCGGAGTTTTGGCGGGCGCGGCTCTGGCTTTTATTTACGCCGTCGCGTGCATCAAGTTTGAAGCCGACCAGGTTGTTTCGGGAATGGCGATAAATTTTTTGATGATCGGACTTCCCGCTTTAATTAGCGGCGCGATTTACGATTCGTCGGGTTCGACGCCGCAAATCGCCAAAGAACAGCTTTTGCCCGAATATTTCAATTTTTCGATTGCCTCGATTCTGGCGTTCGTGCTTGTGCCGATTTGCTGGTATGTGCTGTATAAAACGCCGTTCGGTCTGCGGCTGCGGGCGACCGGCGAAAATCCGGCGGCGGCTGACGCGGCGGGCGTCAATGTCGCGCGTCTGCGTTACACGGCGGTCGTGATTTCGGGCGTTTTGGCGGCGGCGGGCGGCGCGTATCTCTCAATCGGGCAATCTTCTTTGTTCACCAGAAATATGACGGCGGGACGCGGATTTATCGCGCTCGCGGCGTTGATTTTCGCCAAATGGAAACCGATACCGACGCTTTTCACCTGTCTGTTTTTCGGATTTATGGACGCGCTGACGATTCCGCTCGCCAATTACAGACTTCCGTCGGGCGAAAATATTCCGGTGCAGTTCGTCCAGATAATTCCGTATGTCATCACGATCATTGTTCTCGCCGGTTTTATCGGTTCGTCGCGCGCGCCGAAGGCTCTGGGAATTCCGTATCGCAAGGAAAAATAATCGAAACCACAACCGAACTCGTTAAAAACGAAAAGTTTCGCTTTTCGTTTTTTTATTTTTTACTGCTTTATCGGCGCAAATCTGTGTTAATCTGTTTGTCCTTATTTTATGAGTTACGAAAAAGCGCTCGAAGCGGCTGAATTTATCCGCTCGAAATATGACAGGGAAATAAAAATCGCGTTGGTTTTGGGCAGCGGTTTGGGCGCGTTTGCCGAAGAAGTCGAAAACGCCGTGCGAATTCCGTATGAAGAAATTCCGCATTTCGCCCGTTCGACCGTTGAAGGTCACGCCGGACAACTCGTTTTGGGCGAAGTCGCGGGCGTTTCGGTCGCCGTCCAGCAAGGTCGTTTTCATTATTATGAAGGCTACGAAATGGCGCAGGTGATTTTTCCCGTTCGCGTCTTCGGCGTTCTCGGAATAAAAAATCTGGTTCTGACGAACGCGGCGGGCAGCGTTGACACGGATTTCAAGCAGGGTTCGCTGATGCTGATCCGTGATCATATTAATTTGATGGGCGTTAATCCGCTGCGCGGCGCGAATGACGAGCGATTCGGCGCGAGATTTCCCGATATGACGGAAGTTTACGCGCTCGATTATCAGGAAATCGTTATCGGCGAAGCGAAAAAAATGGCGCGGGAAAAGGCTGAACTCGAACGGGAACGCACCGGCAAAAAACAGGACGCGAACTTTTTTCTGCGGCGCGGAGTTTATTGCGGACTTTCGGGTCCGACTTACGAGACGCCTTCGGAAATTCAGATGCTGCGGCTGCTCGGAACCGATGCCGTCGGAATGTCAACCGTCCCCGAAGCGATTGCCGCCAAACAGCAGGGAATGAAAATTATCGGAATTTCCTGCATCACAAATATGGCGGCAGGAATGAGCGGCGACGTTATTCATCACGAAGAAGTAATCGAAACCGGAGCGCGAGTTGCGGCTACTTTTAAGGAATTGTTGAGGAGAATTATCTCAAAGTTAAATTATAACAGGATATACAGGATAAATTAGGATTTTTAAATCAAAGAAATTTATCCTGTAAATCCTGTTTATCCTGTCTGAATGAAATTATGATAATCGGCATTTGCGGCGGAACAGGTTCGGGGAAAACGACGATTGCGCGGAAACTTATCGAAGCGGTCGGCAGGGAAAACGTGATTATGATCGAGCAGGATTCTTATTATCGAAATCTCGAAGATATGCCGCTCGACGAACGCCATCAGGCAAATTTCGATCATCCCGATTCGATTGACAGCGAAATGCTGGTCAATCATCTGAAGCGTCTGAAAGGGGGAAACTCAATTGAAATGCCGGTTTATGATTTCAAAACTCACACGCGCAACATTGAAACCGAGCATATCGAAACGAAACCGGTAACGATTGTCGAAGGAATTTTAATTTTTTCCGAGCCGCGAATTTTAGGACTTCTCGACGTGCGCGTTTTCGTGGACACACCCGACGACATTCGTTTTATACGCCGTTTGCAGCGCGACATTATCGAGCGCGGGCGCACTGTCGAATCGGTCATCGAGCAATACCGCACAACCGTTCGACCGATGCACTTTGAATTCGTTGAACCTTCCAAACGCTACGCCGATATGATTATTCCCGAAGGCGGAAATCCTGAAATCGGCGTCGAATTTTTGTGCGGGTTGATTCGTGAAAAACTCCGCGTGGAAATTAATGCGAAATAAATCGGTAAAACAAACGGATAAACGATTATTAGGTTTAACTTACAATGAATAAAGATTTACAGTCGCTGGTCGAATCAGCCAAACAAGCGCGGATGCGAGCCTTCGCGCCGTTTTCAAATTTCAAAGTCGGCGCGGCGGTCGAAACAAAAAGCGGCAAAATTTTTACCGGCTGCAATGTCGAAAGCGCGACTTACAGCGGAACGGCTTGCGCGGAAAGAGTGGCAATCTGGAAGGCGATTTCCGAAGGCGAAACTGAATTCGCAAATCTCGCGGTCGTCGCCGACACCGAAGAATTAACGCCGCCATGCGGAATTTGCCGCCAGATTATCTGGGAATTTTGCGGCGATGTTCCCGTAACATTTTCAAATTTGAAAGGCAAAACCGAAACCGTGCAGATGAAAAAACTTCTGCCGCGCGCATTTGACGCGAAATTTTTAGAAAAGTGAAATTGCGCTGTCTTTGATTTTTCTTCGGCAACCGGCGTTATAATAAATTCGAGAGTTTTAGACAGGAGAATCAGCGATGATTAAAAGTTTGTTGGAAAGCGAAGAAAATCAGCCGCTTGAAGCGAAGCCGGAAATTAAAAGCGAGCGAATAATCGAAACGCCGTTTGATAATTTCTCCGAAACTGAAACGAAACAAACTGACGCGAATTTTCCTGAAATAAACGCTGAACAAACGCCTGCGGATTCTTTCGAGCGAGCGAATTCCGAAGACGTTTATAACTTTAAATTAGAAGAAACGCCGCCGCGCAATTTTGATAAGCCGATGTTTCAGACTGATTTCAAACCGGAATCGCCAGCCGAAACTATTCGCAAAAGCGGTCTGGCTTACGCCGCCGGAATCACGCTTTTCGCTTCGATAGTTTTTTTGATGGCGCTCGGTTGGTTTGCCGATTTACTTCTCGGAACATCACCCTGGGGAATTGTCGCGGGCATTGTTCTCGGTTCGGTTATCGGTTTTATACAGTTTTTCCGCATCACTTCGCAAATTCTCAAAAACAAAGACTAATTTGAGAAAAATTGCACAAATTTCCTTTTCTGCTTTGAATTTTCCTCGAATCCTTTGTAAAATCTATGTTTCGCAATGAGCGAAGATTTTGAACCCATCGCAACCGAACCGGAAAACTTTGTGCCGCTGACGCATCGGCGCATTTTAATCGTAATGGCGGCGGTTACGCTTTCTGGCTGTTTGCTCGGTTTAATCTTCGTTTCCTGGCAATTCGGTCTGGGAGTTTTAATCGGCGGAATTCTGGCGTTTGTTAATTATTACTGGCTGAAACTCTCGCTCAGGAAGATTTTCGAGCAAGCCGCGACAGGCGAGAAACCTCTGTTTTTAGGTCTGCGTTATTCGTTTCGATACTTTATTTTAGCGGCGGCTTTAGTGATTATTTTTCTGACTAAAACGATTCCGGTCGTCGCGGTTATCGCGGGTTTGGCGAGTTTCGCTCTGGCGATTGTGGTTGAAGGATTTATACGAATATTTTTATCTTTTTATAAACGAAAGGAAATTTAGTAAATGTTTTTATTTGCGGAAGGCGGCGAGCAGTTGCCGCTGATTGTCGAATTTGTAAATTATTACTTGGGCGAGCCGGCGATGAAATTTGAACTGGCTGTTTCAAAGCCGCTTTGGGACAGATTTTTCGGATATTTCGGTTCAAGCGCGGAAGCCGTTTTCGGCAAATACACGCCGGACAGCGCGATTCCCTGGTATACGGTGATGTTCGTCGTCGCGTGTATTTTGACGATGGCGGTCATCTGGATTTTCAAGGGAAAACTTTCCGAAGACGACCCGACGCACGGACAACTGACTTTAGAAGCCGGATTTCTCGCGCTTAAAGATTTGGTGACGAGCGTTATCGGCGAACACGGTTTCAAATATTTTCCGGTCGTAGCGACGTTCGCCGTTTTGATTTTAATTTCAAATCTGATGGGACTTTTCCCGCTGTTTATGTCGCCGACGGCAAACGTCAATGTAACATTCGCGCTCGGTTTCACTTCTTTTTTCTATTACAACTACGTCGGAATCAGGGAAAACGGACTTGCCAAACACATCGGACATTTTGCCGGTCCGCGCTTGCCGATACTGATGGCGATATTTATTACGCCTTTAATTTTCGGCATCGAAGTTGTCAGCAGCTCGATTCGCCCGCTGACGCTCGGACTCAGACTATTTGCGAATATGTTCGCCGACGAGCAAATTTCGGGACAAATCGCCAATTTAGCTCCGCCATATACGAATTTTTTACTGCCGGTTGTTTTGATGCCTCTGGCGGTTTTCGTAGCTTTTGTGCAGACGCTGGTTTTCACTCTGCTTTCGACGATTTATCTGGGCGAGGTTTCGCACGACTCGCACGATCCGGCGCATCACGATGAACACGCGACGGTTGAATTTGCGTAGAAATTTGAGATTTAGAATTGAAAATTTAGGTATTAACAAAAAAGTTTTTTGAAGATTTAGGCAAAAATTTCAGCGAATTTGCATTTATACTTGCAGTAAATGCCCGCACGCAATCAGGAGCCTCGACTCCAACGAGAGTAGAAATCGAGCGCATACCGGAAGCGAGGCGAAATTATAAACCCGCGCAAATTTGTCTGGAAAAACGGCTGAAAATCTTCGCTCTTTAGTAGAATAAAAATAAATATAGGAGATTTAAAAATGAATAAACTTAGATATTTTTTCTTTGCAGTCGTCGGTTTGATGGCGACGGCAATTCCGGCTCTCGCGCAGGGCGCGGCGACGGGCGCGGGCGATAACCAATTTACCGTCAACGCTTACAGAGTTTTGGCGGCTGGTCTGGGCTTCGGTCTGGCAGCCGGTCTCGGCGGTTTGGGACAAGGCAGAATCGGCGCGGCGGCAGTCGAAGGCGCGGCTCGCAATCCGGGCGCGGCTGGAACTGTCCAAACGATGATGATTATCGGTTTGGCTCTGATCGAATCACTCGTTTTGTTTGCGCTCGTTATCGTTTTCGTGGTTTTAAGACCGACGGCGGGACAATAATTAGAAATCTGAAAATTCAAATTCGCGGACAAAGATTCGAGGCTTTGTCCGCATTTTTATTGTTTTGACATTTAACATTCAACATTTATCATTTATCATTTACCGATAAACTATCACCAACTTTCAGTCATCAAAAATGTTAGATTTCAAATGTTAAATGATAAATGTTAAATGGAAAAAATGTTAGACAAATTTATCGGACAAACTTTAGCTGACAAATATAAAATCGAAGATTTATTGCGCGAAGACAATTCGGGCAAAGTTTATCACGGCACGCATCTTTTGATGGAAAAGCCCGTGTCGCTGAAAGTTCTTTCACCCGCGCTCGCGGCTGATGAAAACAATGTCAGACGTTTTTCCGCCGAAGCCAGAACACTCTCGCTCGTTTCTCATCCGAACATCTTAAATGTGACGGATTTCGGTTCCGATAAAAACGGCGCGATTTACATTGCGCTTGAAAATGCCGAAGGCGAAACCGTCAAAGACGCGCTCAAAAGCGAAGGAAATTTTTCGCCGGAACGCGCTGTAAAAATTGCCGGACAAATAGCCGCCGCGCTTGCGGCAGCGCACGCCGGCGGAGTTTTTCATCGGCATCTGACGAGCGAAAACATTTTCCTGACAAGCGCTCCGAATGAACCGGAAGCAGTCAAAGTTCTAAATTTCGGAGCGGCAAATCCGAATGAAAACAATTTAAATATCAACGAAATTCCTGTCGCGGCGGCGGAATATCTTTCGCCCGAACAGCTTTCCGGCGTTGCGGAGGTTGACGCGCGTTCCGACATTTATTCGCTCGGAGTGATTTTGTATGAAATGCTCGCCGGTCAAGTTCCTTTTACAGGCGAAAAATCGTCTGATATTTTACGCAAACAGGCGCAGGAACCGCCCGCGCCGCTCGCCGCTTTTCGTCACGATTTGCCCGCTTATATCGAGCCGATTGTTTTGCAAGCGCTCGCCAGAAATCCTGATATGCGTTACCGGACGGCAAACGAATTCGCGCAGGTCTTAAATCACGCGGCGCAAAATTTCGGTGAAACGGAAACCGTCGCTGTTCCGCAGGAAGATGAAGAAGCGAATAAGAATATCTGGAAGACGGCTTTTATAGTTTTAGCGGGAATCGTCGGTTTGTCGGCGGTTTTTATATACACAACAAACGTCAAACAAACCAATGTGCCGACGACGCGAATGCAGGCGGATGCCAACGGTCAACCCGTGCAGCCTCTGAATCCGGCAACAGGAACGAGTGAACAGGGTTTGTCGAATATGATGAGTTTTTCGCCGGAAATGTCGGGAAATTCAAATATGATTATGCCTCCGAACGGCGGCGCGGCGACTTATCCTGACGGTATCAATCCGTGGGCAAACGGCGGAAAACCACCGGCTGGCGCGCCGCCGCCTTATCAGGTTGCGCCAGGCGGAACAGTCATTACGATTCCGAGTAATTCAAACAGTCCGTTTATGCAGGACGGCTCTCTCTATGTTCCCGTGCCGCAAAATCCGAACGCGAACGCAAATGTTAAACCGACACCGGCGACGACAAAAACGCCCGCGTCCGTAAACGCGCAGCCGACGCCGACACCGAATACGACGACTACCGCGCCACCTGCCGCAAATACGAAACCGGCAGCGACTCCGAAAGTTGATAAAACGCCGGTTAAACCGACCGAGAAGCCCAAAACAACTCCGCCCGCCGCAAGCAAACAGCAAACGCAGAGCGGCAAAGAGCAAGATTCCTAAAACAAATTAGCCGCGAAGCGAGGCGAAAGATGCAAAATTTTAACAAATGATTTTGTGCTTTTCGCGTCTTTTCGCGGCTAATCTTGTTTAATTTCTTCCAAAACTCCACGCGCCGTTTCGATTAAATTTTCTTCCTTCGTCGAAATCTTCAAAACACCGCTCGGCGCGAACGACGATTCGAAATTTTCCGATAGAAACCGCATCAATTTTTCGGGCGCGACTCTGGCGTTTTCGCCTAATTTGACTGCAAAGCCGTTCGGCGTTTTATCAACCGAGAGGACACGCATTTGTTCGGCTGTTTTTCTGAGTCTCGCATACTCGAACAAATTATCAACAGAGGCGGGGATTTTACCGTAACGATCCTGGATTTCCGTGTAGATGCGCCGCAAATCTTCTTCGCCTCCGGCGGACGAAACTCTTTTGTAAGTTCTGAGGCGTTGCGCGGTTTCGGAAATATAATCGTTCGGAATCGAAACGTCCGCGCCCAAATTCAGCGAAACGCTCGATTCTTCTTCGATTTCTTCGCCCTTCAATTCCTGAATTGTTCGCTCCAACATTTTTGTGTAAAGGTCGAAACCGAGCGCGTCGAGTTGACCGGATTGCTGACCGCCGAGAATGTTGCCCGCGCCGCGCAATTCTAAATCTAAAGCGGCGATGCGAAAGCCCGCGCCGAGATCGGAAAATTCACGAATCGCGGAAAGTCGGCGTTTGGCAATCGGCGTTAATTCCACTTCCGACGGAATCAAAAGATAAGCGTAAGCGCGGCGGTTTGAACGTCCGACGCGCCCGCGCAGTTGGTAAAGCTGCGACAAACCGTAATTGTCGGCGCGATTAATAATAATCGTGTTGGCGCGCGGAATATCAATGCCGTTTTCGATAATCGTCGTTGCCACGAGAATGTCGTATTTATAATCAATAAAATCGAGCATTGCCTGTTCCATTTCTTTTTCGTTCATTTGCCCGTGAGCAAAAACGATGCGCGCGTGCGGCACGATTTTTTTGATGTGCGCGGCGATTGTTTCGATTGTTTCGACGCGATTGTGAATGAAAAAAACCTGACCGTTGCGGGCGAGTTCGAGTTCGATTGCCGACTTGATTACGCCTTCGGAAAATTGAACGACCTGCGTATTAATCGCCAATCTATCGCGCGGCGGCGTTTCAATCACCGACATATCGCGCATTCCCAAAAGCGACATATTTAAAGTTCTCGGAATCGGTGTCGCGCTCAAAGTCATTACGTCAACTCGTTTCTTTAATTGCTTCAAACGCTCTTTGTGCGCCACGCCGAAACGCTGTTCTTCGTCAACGACAACTAACCCTAGTTTCGGCAGTGTTACGTCCGCCGATAAAATTCTGTGCGTTCCGATTAAAATATCAACCTTGCCTTCGTCCGCCGCTTTGACGACTTCCTTTTGTTCTTTCGGCGAACGGAAACGCGAGAGCAATTCGATCTTGACGGGAAACGCGGCGAAGCGTTGTTTGAAACTCTCGAAATGCTGATACGCAAGCACTGTCGTCGGCGTGAGAACGGCGACTTGTTTATTATCCATCACGGCTTTGAACGCGCCGCGCATCGCAACTTCCGTCTTGCCGTAGCCGACATCGCCGACAATCAATCTGTCCATCGGCACGGCGGTTTGCATATCGTCTTTCATATCGTCAATCGCCGTCGCCTGGTCAACGGTTAATTGATACGGAAAAGCGTCTTCAAATTCGATTTGCCAGGGCGAATCGGCGGAAAAGGCGAAACCCTGAACCATTTTTCTCTCGGCGTAAAGTCGCAAAAGCTCGTCCGCCATATCGCGCATCGCGCGTTTGGCTTTCGCCTTGGTTTTC
>CAXSHW010000117.1:830-11553 GCA_964237245.1 uncultured Pyrinomonadaceae bacterium | reverse complement strand
CGCGCGCGCCGCCGCGCTTTCGATGATTCCGACTTCGACCGGCGCGGCAAAAGCCGTCGCGCTCGTCATTCCCGAACTCAAAGGCAAATTCGACGGAATAAGCGTGCGCGTCCCGACTCCGAATGTATCTCTGGTTGACGTTGTGATAAATCTCGAAAAGGAAACGACGACCGAAGAAGTCAATCAGGTTTTAAAAGACGCGGCAAACGAAGAATTAAAGGGAATTCTGGCATTTAGCGAAGAACCACTCGTTTCGATAGATTTTCGCGGCAATCCGAATTCTTCCATCGTTGACGCGGAAAACACAAAAGTTATTGACGGAACGACCGTAAAAATTCTATCTTGGTATGACAACGAATGGGGATATTCGTGCCGCGTCAGAGATTTAGTAAAATTCATCGCCGGCAAAGGACTTTAAATTTATTTCGAGCGAAATTAGTAATTAAATCTCCCGTCTTTTATGTCTAAAAAATTCCTCGCTTGCCTTGTTTTAATTTTGGCGTCGCTTTGTTTGAGCAAAGTTTCATTTGCTCAAACAAAGCGAAAAAATCCGCCGAAGCAAATCGCCGCCTTACCGAATAAGGCGCAAGCTGAAATTTCCGCCGCAAAGTTGACGCCCGAACAACAGAGGCGCGTTCAAACTTTTCAAATCGTCTGGCAGACAATCAAAGACAATTATTTCGACCAGACATTTAATAATCTGGATTGGGACGCGGTTAGAAAAGAATACGAACCGCGCGTCGTGGCTTCGCAAACCGACGCGCAACTGCATTTTCTGCTTCAGGAAATGATTAATCGTCTCAATCGCTCGCATTTCACAATTATTCCGCCTGAAGTTTATCAGGAAATTGCCAAGGCTAAGGAAAAAGCCAAAAGCGAAAATCTCAAACAAAAGGAAAACAATCCTTCTGAAAATGCCGGTGAAACCGCTGACACGGAAAGCGATGACGAAGATTTTTCCGCCGAATACGGCATCGGAGTTGAAGTTCGCATTTTAGATAATCGGGTCGTCATTACAAATGTCGAAAAAAACTCGGCGGCGGCAAAAGCCAATCTTAAAGCGGGTTTTGTCATCGAAAAAGTTAATAATGTTTCGCTCAGAGACCTTCTTGAAAAAATTCAAAATTTCGCCGCTTATTCAAAAGCCGTCCAAAAACAATTGCCTCTGGAAATCGTCGTCTGGTTTCTCAACGGCGAAAAAGATACGTCCGTAAATTTGAACTATTCGGATGAAAAAGACGAATTGAAAACGATTGACATCAAAAGGGAAAAACTCGAAGGCGAATCAGTGAAAATTCTGCAAAATCTGCCGGAACAGTTTCTCAGCTTCAAAGCCGAATCGTTGAATGCGGAAATCGGCTACATAAAATTCAATTTTTTTGCCGCGTCGGTGATTGATAAATTCTGCGGGGCGATCAGCCAATTCAAAGATAAAAAAGCGCTCGTCATTGATTTACGCGGAAATCTGGGCGGTTCAATCGGGGTTATGCTCAGTCTCGGCGGTTTGCTGACAGACAAGGAGTTAAGGCTCGGAACGGCGATTTACAAGGTTGGAAAAGAAGATTTACTGATTTCTCCGCACATAAAAAATTTCAAGGGAAAAATTGTCGTTTTAACCGACGGATTAAGTTATTCGGCAGCCGAAATTTTCGCCGCCGCTTTGCAGGAAAACAGCCGCGCGATTGTCGTCGGCGACCGCAGCGCGGGCGAAGCGCTTCCGGCAGCGACAAAAATTTTGCCGACCGGCGCGGTTTTCCTTTTTCCCATCGCAAATTTTCAAACGCCGAACGGCAATCTGCTCGAAGGCAAAGGCGTCGAACCTGACACGCTCGTCAGCCTCGACCGCCAATCGCTGCTCGAAGGAGGCGACAAACAACTCGACGCGGCAGTGAATTTTTTGCGGGAAAATTTGTCAAAAAAAGATGTTGCGACCAATAATCAAGATAAGATTTCGGTAAAATCAGAAAATCCGCCGCCGCCAAAACCGATGCCGAAGATAATTGCTAACGTCAATGTGCCGCTTCCGCCGGCAAAAATTACGGCGAAGAAAGGTCAGGACGCGGCGGCTTTGAAAATAATCGCTGATTTTATTATGGCTGCCGGCGGTGAAACAGCTCTGAAAAGCGTGAATTCCTATACGGCGAAAGGCGCGGCTAGTATGACAAAAGCGGGCGCGAATGTTTCAGGCAGCATCGAAATTTATCGCAAAGCGCCGAACAAATATACGGAAGAATTATTTATTGACGGAGTTGGGAGATTGCGCGAGATATTTGACGGCAAAAGTTATTTTGTTGATTCGGAAATTCTCGGCACACAGAAATTTTCAGGCGCGTCTGTCATCGCCGACAAAAATTTATTTGCGGATTTTTATGAAATTTTGAAAATCAGAGAGCTTTATCCGACCGTCAGTTTTTTGGGCAAATTCGACAGCGCCGGGCGCAAAGTCAATTTGATAGAAGCCTTAACGCCGGACGGCGACAAAATCGCGTTTGCGTTTGACGCTGAAACGAAGCTGCTCGTTCATCGTTCGAGCAGTTTTACAGACGTTTCGTTTGCGGATTATCGCAAAGTCGGCAGCATTCAATTTCCTTTCAGACAGACGAGAAGTCCGCTTGTGGCGATTCAATTAGACGAAGTGAAAATCAATGAAAAAATTGACGAGAGCGTTTTCTCAGCGCACGAGAGTTGTTTTGATAAGCCGGATTAAATATAAAAACAGAAACAGAATCTGCGAAATTGCTAAATTTGAATTTTGGTTAAAGCGAAATTCGCTTTTGCGATATTTAAAGTAATGGTCGAACTGCGGAAGGATTAGTTTCAGTAGCGACAGTTGGATTTAACTTCATTCGGCGAAATCCGACGATTCGTTTTCCCCAGTATCCGTCAAAAGTCGAATAAGTCACGCCGTGGCTCGACGAAGCCTGATAAAAACCGTTGGCGTCCGCGACGATACCGATGTGCGCGAGTCCGTTAAAAAATACGAGCGTTCCGAATTTATATTTATCTGTTTCATCTACGGGGTCGGAATTTTGCCAGAGAGTGCGGGCGCTGGTGCGTTCAAAAGAAAAACCGGCTTCCTGAAAAACGCTCCAGACAAGTCCCGAACAATCATAAGAAGTCGGTCCGGTCGAGCCGTAACGATAGGGAATTCCGATTCTGGTTTGAATCGCCTGCAATAATTTTTGATTGAAAATCGGATTATACGAATTGTTGATAACGCTATTGTTTGAAACTGAATTTGTCGGTTGTGAAGATGCGGTTTTTTTGACGAGCGGTTGATAATCCGGTGCTACCGCTTTTACTTCAATCTCATTGGTCAAAACCGGACGGCGTGAAGCGATTGTCGGCAATGAAATTACTGTGCGTTTAATTTGCGGTGTCTGAGGCGGTTGGTAATTCGGAGAATTTATCGGTCTCGATTCGCTTTTTACAATTCTCGAACGCTCTTGAGCGAAAGTATTTGCAGTAAAAATTAACGAGAAAACAGTAAAAGACAGGCAAAAACACAAAGACTTACTTAGTTTCATCAATTGACAACTCCTGATTTTAATTTTTTCCTGGAAAGGCTTGAGGCGGATGCGAAATAAAACTTCGCTATATTTAAAAAACAACTAAAACAAAAACAGTTCCTAAAAATCTTTTACGGATTTTTGGTTAAAATAAATTGTAAAATTATTGTTTGTTTTAGTAGGGAAGAACAAAATCTCGCTCTGCAAGAGCAAGTTTTGTAAACCGTGTAAATATTTTTACTTTATTAGAATTAATTTGGCAAGTCCTATTTTACGGTTTTTAAAATTTAAAATGTCGGCGCGTCAGAGTTTGAGTTCGGCTAAAAGTCTTTTCGATTTCGGTCGGAGTTGTCCCGAAACCGAAAAGACCCAGCCTTTTCCTCTTCTCCTGCCTCTGCCTTCCGCGTTCCTTCAGTTGTCCTTGTGTAATTCAAGATAGTTTTAATCTATTTGTAATTCCAAAAAATAAAAAAGGCGCGAAGAAAATTCTTCGCGCCTTTTTTATTTACCCGGAAATTTAGATTAAGCCGAGAAAGAAGTTCCGCAGCCGCAGCCGCCGGTCGCGTTCGGATTTTCAAACGTGAACCCTGAACCCATCATATTTGACGTGTAGTTAATTTCCACGCCGTTTAAATATTGCGCGCTGAACATATCTACGAAAAGGCGCACGCCTTCTTTTTCGACGATAAAATCTCCGCTTTTCGATTCTTCTTCGATGTTCAAACTATACTGAAAACCCGAACATCCGCCCGGCACGACGCGCACGCGAAGTCCGGCGGTTTCCGGCAAATCTTCTTCGCTCGTCATAAAAGTCTTAATTTCTTTCGCCGCGCTCGGTGTCACGTTTAATTGAATATCTGGTGCTGCTACTGCTGACATTTTTTATAATCTCCTTTTTATCAATAATTTCCTTTGATTCAGCCGCGTGCCGAATCTTTACTTTAATTTCAATTTTACCTAGCCTTCAACAAAATTACAAGCAAAAGACTGATTCTGCTCTTTATGAACCGAATGTCGTTAGAATAAACACAAGCAATAAGCAATTTAAACTACCGAACATTGCTGAGATTAAAAAGATGATTCGATAATCGTCCTTTCGCAAGTTTTCAAACAAATTGTCAAAAACCTCTTTCTTCTCTGATGTAATATTTTGTATTTGCGCCGTTCGCAATTTACAAACAGAAAAAGCCATCAAAAACGCAAATGAAAATGGAATAACCAAAAGGTAAATTCCGATCTTGCCTTCTAAAACCATCAAAGTTGAAACAAATTTTCCGATAAAACCCGGCGCGAACAAAGCAATTATCCAGGACAAAATATTACCGACGAATCCGATGATGAAAAATTTTGCAAGCGTTTTTCGCCGATAACTTTGTTCGAGCTTGGTCGAAAGCCACGAAAGAAAATTCTCTTTTTCATTATCGAACATTGATCTATTTTGCCCGCGACATAATGACGAGTTCGGGTTTCATCGCTTCGATTGAAACTTGTCGGGCGACTTCTTCGGCGACGGCGCGAAAGGCTTTTGACTGCGGCGAATCAGGGTTGGCGATGACGACCGGAACGCCCGCGTCGCCGCCTTCGCGGACTTCCATTCCGAGCGGAACCTCGCCCAGAAATCTCAAATCGTATTCGCTCGCCAATTTTTGTCCGCCGCCTTCGCCGAAAATGTTATAGCGTTTTTCGGGCATATCGGGCGGCACGAAATACGACATATTTTCGATGACGCCGAGAATCGGAATTGAAACCTGCTCGAACATTTTGACGGCGCGGCGCACGTCGGCGAGCGAGACGGCTTGCGGCGTCGTCACCAAAACCGCGCCCTGCACGGGAACAAGCTGCGCGAGCGACAACTGCACATCGCCCGTTCCCGGCGGCATATCTACAATCAAATAATCGAGTTCGCCCCAATTTACGTCCGACAAAAACTGTCTGACAACGCCGTGCAGCATCGGACCGCGCAGAATCATCGGTTTGTCGGGCGGAACTAAAACCGCCATCGAAATGACGCGAACGCCGTATGCTTCGAGCGGCACGAGCTGATTATTGAAAACCTGTGGTTCGGCGTTTTGAATTCCGAGCATCAAAGGCACGTTCGGACCGTAAACGTCAGCGTCCATCAAACCGACTTTCGCGCCGTCGAGCGCGAGCGAAACCGCGAGATTGACCGCGACCGTTGATTTGCCGACGCCGCCTTTGCCGCTCGATACGGCAATGATATTTTTGACGCCCGGAACGGCGATGTTGTTGGCGATGCCGCGACCTTGCGGAACGTCCGCGTCCATCGTCACATTAATCGTTTCAACGCCTTCAATCGCGCCGACGAGTTGACGCGCTTCTTCTTCAAACGCTTCTTTGACCGGACACGCCGGCGTCGTTAAAACGATGCGAAAAGAAACCGCGCCGCCGTTAATTGTCAAATCTTTGACAAATCCGAGCGTAACAATATCTTTTCGTAAATCGGGATCAATAATTTGACTTAAAGCCTGCAAAATAGATTGTTCTGTAACTTGGTTCATATAAAAATTAGATAAATTAGTTCGACGCTTGCCGTATTATTTACAAATTTAGCATAATCTAAATTCGTTTTCGATAAAGTAGGACGAATTATAGATTTAATTGCATCATAGAAAAATGAAATCAGGGTTGTTAAAGTCAAAATTATTTTTTTTACTAACGTTTTTCGCGCTGACGACGTTTGCCGCGCCGCAAAAAAACAGTGAATTTATCGGCTATAAACATAAGGGAATCGTTTACGGCGAAACTTTGCCGAACGGCGTCAAAGATTTGGGCGGCGGTTTGCTGTCGAATGAAAATTTCGGCGTTTCGCGCTTTCAAAAAGGCGGCAAATTTATGCTCTGGTTCGAAAAAATCACGGATAGAGACAAAAAAGGCGTGCCGAGTTGGGAAGTCAGAGACGTTTTGACGTTTGATAAACTGAAGAAAAATCAGGAATTTTTGTTTTCCTACAGTTCGACCTGCACGCAAAACGGCAAAGCAAATCTCGATTTGATCGTGATGACTGAACTTTTGCCGCAGAAAACTTACAAAGTGATTCGCGCGTGGCGGGCGAATATCAAAACGGCGAGATTTGAGAAAATCAAAGACAGAGGCATCGTCTGCCAGTATGTCGAACCGGAAAAAAAATGAGCGAAATTATATTTTTCGGTCTTCCGAATTGTTCGACTTGCCAAAAAGCCTTGCGAAGACTCGATTATCACCGTGTGCAGCCGACAAAACTTCGCAACATCAAAGAAGAACCGCTAACGCGCGAAGAAATCGAGCGGTTGGCGAAAATGCTCGGCGGCGCGGAGAATCTCTTTTCGCGTCGTTCGGTCAAATACCGTGAACTCGGCTTGCGCGACAAAACGATTTCCGAAGATGAAATGCTCGATTTGATGGCGAGCGAATACACGTTTCTCAAACGTCCGATTTTGGTGATGGACAACAAAGCCGTCGCCGGATTTTTCGAGAAGGAATACGACGAGATTTTCAGAAAAAATGAAGACAGATTTTACAAAAGAATATGAAACTGTTCGCGGCGGCGGCATCGGATTTTATGAGCAAAAACGCGGCTTGATCGAAGTTTCCGGCAAAGAAGCCGTGATGTTTTTGAACGGTTTAATCACCAACGATGTCGCCAAACTCGAAGACGATTCTCAAATCCGCGCGGCGTTTCCGAACGCGCAGGGAAGACTTTTGGCGACGGTTCGCGTATTAAAATCGGGCGACAAATTTTTGTTTGAAACCGAAGCGGAAACCTACGAGAAAGTTTTGAAAAACTTGCAGCGTTTCACTTTAGCGGGCGATTTTTTTGTCGAAGATTTGACGAATAAATATAAAAGTTTCGAGATTTCAGATTCCAAATTCCAAACATCAAATCCGGATTTCATCGAATTTCAAACTGATTTCGGTAAAACGGTTTTCGTTCCGAATGAAAAAGCGGAAGATTTTTTGAAAGAATTAAAAGTCAAAAACGCCGTCGAAATTTCCGACGAATTGCGCGAAGTTTTGCGCGTCGAAAACGGTGAACCGAAATATGCGGTTGATATGGACGAAACGACGATTGTGCCGGAAATCGGAGTGGAAAATCTCATCAGCTACAACAAAGGCTGTTACATCGGACAGGAAATTATCGCCCGCATACATTTTCGCGGTCACGTCGCCAAACAACTGACCGGTTTGATTTTAGAAGAAAAAGCCGAATCGAACGCCGAGTTAAAATCAGTCGAAGGCAAAAACGCGGGGAAAATTACGTCCGTCGCGTTTTCGCTGAAACTCAACAAATTTATCGCGCTCGCTCTCGTTCGCTACGACTTTTTGGCGGAAGACACGCAATTAAAAATCGGCGAGACAACAGCGAAAGTTAAAAATTTACCGTTTGTTCGTTGAGTAAGCTAAAATGATTTGAAAGAGGTGAAAAATATGCCAACCGCCGTTCAACAAGATTCCGTTTTATTTACGCTCGATTTGCGCCCGCTGAAAATGACCGACGTGGCTTTTTATGAATTTTGTCGGCGCAACAAAGATTTTCGGTTTGAAATGGACAAGCGAGGAAATTTGATCGTTATGCCGCCAACTTTTTTAGAAACAAGTCGTAAAAACGCTAAAATCAATGTTCGACTCGGCATTTGGGCTGAAAAAGACAAAACCGGAATCGCGTTTGAATCCGACGGAATGTTTACTTTGCCGAACGGCGCGAAACGCGCGCCCGACGCTTTTTGGATGTTGAAGGAAAGATATTTTGCGCTTTCCGAAGAAGAACGCGAAGAACGATTTGCCGGAATCGCGCCTGATTTTGTCATTGAACTGCGCTCGAAATCCGACAATTTGCGAAAACTGCAAACTAAAATGCGCGAATACGTCGAAAACGGCGTGCGTCTCGGCTGGCTGATTGATCCGACCGAAAAAAAAGTTCACGTTTATCGCGCAGATAAAACAATAGAAATTTTAGATAATCCGCAAAATGTTTCCGGCGAAGATGTTTTGAAAAATTTTGAACTTGATTTGACCGAAATTTTTTGACTCGCGTAGATTGTCACAGAATTCGGTTTGACACTTCGGAATCGGCGGCTATAATAAATTCTTTTGCTTTTGCGCTGTTTGAATCGAAAGTTTATTCTATCAGAGATGATTGTTGACGTAACAACTTTGAAAGACAGGCAGACCGATTTTGATTTTACGGTTTCTTCAAACGAAATTGATTTGGAAGACGAAACGGCGAAACTGATTGGCGATGTAAAAGTCGAAGGCAAATTGACGAAAGGAATCGTCGAGACGGAAGTCGAAGGCAGAATTTCCGGCAGAATCGAAGTCGAATGCACGCGCTGTTTGCAGCCGGTTGAGACGAATCTGGATTTTCCGTTTGAAGCGAGTTTTGTCGCGCCGGAAAATTACACGCAGGAAAAAGAAGCTGAATTGAGAAGCGACGATTTGGAAGTCGCGCTTTTTGAAGGCGATAAAATTGATTTGACGGAACTCGCCCGCGAGCAGATTTTATTGAATCTGCCGACACAGATTTTTTGCCGCGAAGATTGCAAAGGTTTGTGCGAAAAGTGCGGAGAGAACCGAAATTTGATAGATTGTAATTGCGAAAAGCACGAAGCTGACCCAAGATGGTCAGCATTGAAGAATTTAAAGTTATAAAAGCAGATTATTTATAGAGGTTTATTATGCCAAATCCTAAAAGCAGACATTCGAAATCACGAACCAGACAGAGACGCGCGCACGATGCGCTGAAAACGCCGCAGTTTTATATTGACAAAGATACCGGCGAAGCGATGCAGCCGCACCGCATCAATCCGAAAACCGGAATGTATAAAGGTCGTCAGATTATCGAAGTCAAAAGTTCAGAATAGTTTATAAAAATTCGATGGCGCAAAACGCAGGAATAATCGGAATGGGACACGCTTATCCGAGCGGAGTTCTGACCAACGCCGATCTGGAAAAACTCGTCGAAACTTCCGATGAATGGATCACTTCGCGCACCGGAATCAAGCAGCGGCGCAAAGCGGCTGACGATGAATATACTTCGCAGTTTGCGGTCAAAGCGGCGAATCAGGCGCTTGAAAGAGCGGGAATTGACGCTTCCGAGGTTGATTTATTGATTTGCGCTACGACTTCGCCCGACCAGATTTTGCCTTCGACGGGTTGTTTAATTCAAGCTGAAATCGGCGCGAACAACGCGGCGGCTTACGATTTATTTGCCGCTTGTTCGGGTTTTTTGTATGGTTTGACGACGGTCGAATCAATGATTCGCACCGGACAGATTCGCAACGCTCTGGTTATCGGCGCGGAAGTTTTGACCAAATACGTTGATTATACGGATCGCTCAACTTGCGTGATTTTCGGCGACGGCGCGGGCGCGGCGGTCGTCAGCTCAGTTTCCGAAGGCAAAGGAATTTTAGCGACGAAGATTCGTTCCGATGGACGCTTTGCCGAGCAGCTATACGCGCCGGGCGGCGGAACTCGAATGGGTTTAACGCACGAAACGATTGACAATCGGATGAACTTTTTCAAGATGAAAGGCAACGAGCTTTTCAAAGTCGCCGTGCGTTCGATGGCGGAAATTTCGGCGGAAATGCTGGAAAAAGCCGGTTGCACGGTTGACGACATAGATTTGGTTATTCCGCATCAAGCCAATCAAAGAATTACCGATGCCGTCGCGTCGCGTCTCGGAGTGGCGGAAGAAAAAGTTTATTCAAATATCGCCGAACACGGCAATACTTCTTCGGCTTCGATTCCGATTGCGCTCGACGAATGTATTGAGGCGGGACGAGTCAAAGAAGGCGATTTGGTTTTGATGACGGCTTTTGGCGGCGGCGTAACGTGGGGCGCGACGCTGGTAAGATTTTAGTTTAAAGTAAGAAATTAACTTTGAACTTCTAACTTTGAAGTGAAAATGATTGCTTATATTTTTCCCGGACAAGGTTCGCAAACGGTCGGAATGGGAAAAGATTTGTTTGAAAACTTTCCGCAAAGTCGGGAGGTTTTTCAAGAAGCCGACGACGCGCTTGAGTTTAAATTGTCCGAAATGTGTTTTTCGGGAACGGCGGAAGATTTAGCGTTGACGGCTAACACACAGCCCGCGATTTTGACTGTCTCGATTGCGGCGTTTCGCGCGATGGAAGCTGAAAATTTTCCGACACCCGATTTTATCGCGGGACACAGTTTAGGCGAGTATTCTGCTTTGGTCGCGGCAAATGCCTTGAATT
>CAXSHW010000117.1:0-820 GCA_964237245.1 uncultured Pyrinomonadaceae bacterium | reverse complement strand
TGAATTTTTCAGATGCGATAAAAACGGTTCGCAAGCGCGGAGAGTATATGCAGGAAGCCGTTCCGGTCGGAGTCGGCGCGATGGCGGCAATTTTGGGGTTGCCGCTCGAAACAGTAGAAAATGCTTGCGCGGAAGCGGCGCAGGGACAAGTTTGCAGTCCGGCGAACATCAATTCGCCCGCGCAAATCGTTATCGCCGGAAATGCCGAAGCAATTGATCGCGCGATTGAAATTTTGAAAGAACGGGGCGCGAAACGGGCAATAAAATTAAATGTTTCCGCGCCTTTTCATTGCGCCTTGATGAAGCCCGCGCAGGAAAGATTGGCGAAGGATTTATACGAAATCAACTTTGAAGATTTAAGATTTCCGGTAATTGAAAATGTTTCAGCCGAAGCGAACGCGAAAGGCGATAGAGCGCGTGAAGCGTTGATCGAACAGGTTTCCGCGCCGGTTCGCTGGGCTGACTCAGTTGAGAATTTAATAAATCAATCGGTTGAAACATTCATCGAAGTCGGCACGGGCAAGATTTTGACGGGCTTGATTCGACAAATTAACCGCGACGTTCAATGTCTGAACGTCGAAAATTTTGACGGTTTGAGAAATACTTTAGAAAATTTATAGGGAAATAAGGAACAGGAGAAAATATGTCAGAAGTTCAGGATAAAATTAAACAAATTATTGTTGACGAGTTAGGGGTTGATGAAGCGGAAGTTACAGAAAACGCTCGCTTTATCGAAGATTTGGGCGCGGATTCGCTTGATTTGGTAGAACTCGTGATGCGTTTTGAAGAGGAATTCGACATTGAAATTCCCGACGAAGAC
>CAXSHW010000116.1:0-11616 GCA_964237245.1 uncultured Pyrinomonadaceae bacterium | reverse complement strand
ATGTTACAAAAAACAAATCATTACTACAATATCTTTTGTTACTTAGCACTAGTCAATTTTGTTTTTATCGCAACTTTTTTTTTTAATGGAAGCGTGACAATGAAAGTTTTTAGTTTGAAATTAGAAGAACTATGCTTAACAGATTCGCGTTAAAATTTTTTATCAGATTTGTCGCTTTTGCCTTTTTGTTTTTACTTGGCGTTTTATCATTTAATTTGTTTCATATAAATGAAAAACTTCAAATGTTGCGAGTAGCAAATGAATTTCATAATGCTCAAGTCAATAATGACAAGATGCTCATTAATAATTTGTTAGCCGATAATTTTACTGAATCAGGTGTTAAACTTGCTGTTGCAACGCCAGATAACATCTATAAAAGTGATTTAGTAAACTATGACTATTCTAAAATCAACACTAAATCAATTGAAGCAAAGTATCCGATAATATTGAATATATTTAGTAACAGTACTAATTCTTTATCATTTATCAGGGAAATTAATTGGGCAAACAGTAACAATTCTCCTCTACCGTCGTTCAGTTTTTACGTAGCTTATACTTTTGAAAAATGCTCGGATGGATTGAAGATAATCAAAATAGAAAGAAAACTGTCACTTTAAATTATTTTTCAATTAACTCGCCGATTTCCTTTTGCAGAGTTTCTCTTTCGACTAATAAACGCAAAAATAAAGCTCGTTCACGAAAGAGCAACCACGCCGATTTGAGCCAGACGCCCATATCAATTAGGGTTTCGAGGCTTCGCAGAGCGATGTAGCCGCAAAGAATTGTTGCGGGAATCGAGAGAAGCGCGAGTTGCCAGCCGAAAAAGTAGAAGATTATTCCGGCGACGATCAGCCACGTCAGCGGCATCACGGCGCAGGCGGCGAGGATTTTGTAGGTCGAACCGGCGGCATCGTCGCCGTGCGTTTTGAACATCAAGCCGATAAAGTTGGAAAAAAGATACGCGGGCGAATGGATAATCGCGCCGATTATAATCAGCGGCGCGAGCAAAAAGAGCAAAACGACGCGCAGGATTAAGTAGCGGAAAACATACGCGGTCGGATGCTGTAAAACCGAAAGACTTTCGACGCTCAAACCGCTTGACTGCAATTCGTTTTCGTAGCGCGCGACTTTTTCGTTCAGCGCACGCATTTTTTCAGGTTCGTTTTTTCCTAAAAATTTGTATTTCTCCGCCAGATTTTGCAGGCGATTGAAAGATTCGGTCAGAGTCTGTTTGAATAAAAGATTCGCGTAAACCGACGAAAAAAGCGCTTCGGCTTTGACGATTGCATCGAGTTCTTCCGCTGTTTCGAGGTTCAGAGTAACTTTGCACAGAGCCGTTTCAATCTTTTCGGTCAACTCCAAAACTTCCTTTCGCGGCGGCTCGCCGTTTTCGTCCAATTCGACAAATTCGACCGCAATCAAATCGCCGTAACGAATCAGAGTTTCGCTGCGAAACGCGGTTTTGGAAGTGTAATAAAGTCCGACCGCCATAATTTTTAAGGTAGATCGGTTTTCGGTTTTCGGTGTTCGGTTTTCGAGGAAATCTTTTGTTGTTGATTCTGATATTTGTTTTTTGCTGACGGCGAGCGCTCCCAAAGCGATTCGCGCGGCGCCGGTTTTCATTGGCTGGAGTTTTGTTTCGTCGTGCGAAATGCCTTCGGGAAAAATGGCGATGCAGCGATTTTGGGCGAGCAGCGCGTGGCAGACTTCAAATGTCTGCCGGTTTTTCGACATATCAGCGCCCGCGTCAATTCGCCGATAGACGGGCAAAACTTCCATCGTGCGCAGCAGAAATCTAGCGGCTGAAAAGTGAAAAAGCGTTGATTTGGCGAGAAACGAAACGCGCCGAGCGAGCGAAACAAAGACGAGCGCGGGATCAATCAAACCGTTCGGATGATTAAGGACGAAAATAACAGCGTCGTCTTTTGGAACTCGTTCCGTGCCGCTCGCTTCAATGCGGCGAAAGAAAAGTCGCAGCGCGATGCTGATAAAGGCGTGAATGATCTGGCGCGGAAACGAGCCTTTGCCGAGAAAAATCATCTGCCACAAACGCAATGTTTTGACGTTTTCAGTTGGCGGCAAAGAATTCGATTGCGCGGCTGAGTTTTCCATATCAAAGCGAGGATTTTTTTAGCCACAGATGAACACGAATGGACACGGATAGGAACAGACAAGAAATTATTTTATTTTATCAAAAAATCTGTGTTTATCCGTGTCAATCTGCGGTTGAAATTTCCTCAATCACTCGCACCTTAACTTTTCCCGTATTTGCGCCCGACAATCGCCAGCGAAATGCCGCCGAGAATCAAAACGGTTGCCAGCAGCAATCGCAGTGAAACAATTTCCGCCAGGAAAATTACGCCGCCGGTCGCCGCCAGCGCGGGAACGGAAAGCTGTAAAATCGCCGCTCTGGTCGCCGTGTGAAATTTGAGCGCGGCATACCAGACGGAATATCCGATGCCCGAAGCAATCGCGCCGGATAGCGCGGCGAGCAAAATTCCTTTCGGCGAAAGATGAATTTGCGAAAGAAAAAACAGCCAGACTAAAACAATCGGCGGCACGGCGCGCGCGAAATTTCCCGTCGTTTCGGCGAGCGGATTTACGCTTCCTTTGCCGCGCAGAGTGTAAAATCCCCAACTTATTCCGGCTGTTCCCATCAGCGCCGAACTCAAAATCGGCGGCGCGGTCAGACCGGGAAAAACCAGATAAACCAGACCGCAAATCGCAAAAATCAAACCAAACCATTCCAAAATCTTCGGTCGTTCGCCTTTGACGAGCGCGGCGCAAATCATTGTCGCCTGCACAAATCCGAATAAAATCAACGCGCCCGTGCCGGTTGTCAGATTGATGTAAGCAAAAGAAAAACAGACGGCATAGGCGAAAAGAAAAAGCGCGGAAAACCAGTTTCCGCGTCGTTTATTCGATTCTTTTTTACCGAAAAATTGACTGATTATCAAAAGCGTAACCGCGCCGGATGACAGGCGAATCAGTGTAAAACTCGCCGCGTCAATCGCCGATGCGCCGAGCGCGAGACGGCAGAGAATCGAGTTGAAAGCAAACGCTGCAAGCGCGAAAGTTGTGTAGGCGAAAGTCTTCATTCAACATTCCGGCGTGTTTGCTTTAAAGTTTTTGCTTGTTCATTTTTGGTGTCAAACAAAAGTTGAAAAGGAGAAAATCGTTCGTTATTCACTATTAACTATTTGCTGTTTTTCGGATCGTTTTTCGTAAATCAGCGAAAATTTGACAGCGAATAGCGAACAGTTTTGCGGTCAATTCCGGCTTTCCATTTTCTACTTTGATTGATATTTCCTGATTATTCTTCAATATCGAATTCTTCGGGAAATTCTTCGTCGTCGTAATCGCCGACTTCGCCGAATTCCCAACCGTCGTAGGTTTTAATGTCATACTCGTCGGCGAGCTTTTGAAATTCGACGTTTCTTTGCGCGAGCGATTCGGGCGTTTGCTTTTCGACTTTATCAATATGCAATAAATATTCGCCGGTTGACTTGTCGGTTTCCTCGTCGCCGAGTTCAAAAATGTCAACGAAATCGTAGCCGTCTTCTTCGAGCTTTAAGCCGAGTTTTTCGAGCTTGTCAACGTCCGTGTCAACAAAGTAATAGCTGTAAAGCATTTCTTCGTCCAAGTTCCAATTGTCTTCGCGCCGCGCGTCTTCAAAAATTTGCTTGATGCCCGCGATTTGCGATTCTGTGTCTTTAAAGTCCATTGTTTACTCCTCGTCATCCGCCGGATTATAAATGTCGGTCGAAGTGTCGCTGCTTCTTTGAATCGCGCCGACGCCGCTCGTCGGTTCACTGTCTTCGTAATTTTCGAGCGAGTGGTCTTGTCCGGTTTTCTGCCGTTTTTTCCCGCCGTCAATCGCGTGCATATCTTCGTCGGAAATTGTTCCGTCGCCGCCCGGAATATCGCTGCCCGTCGCGGTCGTATCTTTTTCGCTCCGGTTAAATACGTCGTCTTTTTCCTGTATCATTTTCTTTTCTTCTCCTTTAGAAATTAAATTTAACAATTTATCTTTCGCTTGTCAGGCGTTTCTTAATCATTGCAAACTATCCGTCGTGTCTGCAAAGTATCATTTAAGAATTACAGGCAATCTTTTACGCTTCGTCGTTTTATCGCTTGAAAAACTTACCGTATAATACAAATTGCGATGGTCGAACTTGCTTAAAAGTATAGATGTAAAGTATCTTAAAGCGCGAAAACACGATTGTTGACCGGGACGGAATCATATGTGTAAAAAGGAGATTTTATGAGAGACAAAAAATCAATTCAAGCCGTGAAATTTTTGAAACAAGTTTTGTCGCTTACTTTAACGGGCGGAAAGTTTCAGAAGGCGATGCTGTTTCCGCTATTGGCAGTTTTCGCCGCTAACTTTCAAGCCGCGCCGGGTTTTAGCGGGAGTGAGAATTTTTATTCGGCGTCGCAAACTATTGTTTCGGGGCAATTGACTGATTCGCCGCAAGTCGGACGCACGCGGTTTGATTTTGACGGCGATGGAAAAGCAGATTTGGCGACCTTTACCGCTTCTTCCGGTATTTGGTCAGTTCTTGCCAGTCAAAACAGTCAAACCATTACCACACAATTCGGGCAAACCGGCGATAAATATGCTCCGGCTGATTATGATAACGACGGGAAAACCGACATCGCTGTTTATCGCCCGTCGAACGGCACCTGGTATTTATCGCAGTCAACCGCCGGTTTTGCCGCCGTTCAATGGGGCGCGGCGGAAGATAAACCTGTTCCGGGCGATTTTAACGGCGACGGCAAAGCAGATATTGCCGTCTGGCGACCGTCGAACGGCATCTGGTATATAATTCAAGCTGTCAATTCAACTACCTTGAGTTACATCTATTATCAGTTCGGCACGGCGGGTGATATACCTCTGTCAGCGGATTTTGACGGCGACGGGAAAACCGATATTGCCGTTTTCCGCCCGTCAAACGGCGTTTTTTACTGGGCGGCGAGCGGTTCGGGCAATTTATTAAAAGCCGTGCAGTTCGGCACAAACGGCGACATTCCGGCGGTTGCCGATTATAACGGCGACGGCAAGGCAGACCTCGTAGTATTTCGTCCTTCAAACGGCACCTGGTATCAGTATTTGTCGGGCGTCGGTGATAATTTCACGTTCGCAGCCGTGCAGTTCGGACAAAACGGAGACGAGCCGGTCGCGGCGGATTATGACGGCGACGGCAAAACCGACATCGCCGTCCGGCGGCAAAACACCTGGTTTTTGTTAAAATCAACTCAAGGTTTCGCAGCCGTTCCCTTTGGAGCGACGGGTTCGCAGGCAGTCGCGGCTGTGCAAAATTGATTTTCTCTAAAATCGGAAGTTAAAAAATAAAAAGAACGGCGTTTTATTTCGTTGTTCTTTTTATTTTTCAGGCGTTGCGGTTTTTATAAACGATGCGACAACCGGCAAACCGAAAATTAAATCAATAAAGTTTGTCGGCGACGGCGCGAAATCTATTCAATATAAAACCGAAGGCAGAAACGAGCCGCGCGGTTCTCGATACGCGCCCATCGCCATCAAAGTCATCGGCTTGACGACTTTCATTTTCTTACTCAAACACCGGCGAAACAAATCGCCGTCGCGCGTCGGAAGCAGAAACGAAAGCGGCTGTTCGGTCAGATTTCCCGCGCCTGTCAGCAAATTTTGCATATCTTCGACGGTTTCGGCGACGGCGTGATTCATCTGCCAGACGTTCGGCGCGGCGGCGTAACCGACGATTTTGTTTTCACGCAAAACGACAAACGCGGGCATCATCTGCGCCGTTCCGCGCAGTTCTTCGACGCGCGAAAAGCCGTGAACTTTTTTGCATAATTCGTCGCACGCCGCGTAATCTTCGTCGCTAATCGGGCGAACTTCGACGTTCGGCGGCAGTTCGCCGGAAATCTCGCCTTGAGTTAAAACGAGCGGTTCTTTGACATCAAATCCGAGCGAAGCGTAGAGCGACATTGAAGTCGTGTTGAAAGCGTCCTGCACGAGCCGGATGCCTTTCGCATCTTTTCCGCGTTCGATAACCGCCTGCATTAAAATTCTGCCGACGCCGCTTGCCTGCGCGTCCGTATCAACCGTAATCGGACCGACTCCGGCAATCTCATTTTGTTCCCACAAAAAGTTTGAACCGACAAATTGACCGTCGTTTTCCGCGACGACGCCGTAAATCGCCGGATGTCCGACGAGCATTTGCGCCATTCCTCCGGCGTGTTCCGGCGAAGGAAAATCGTGCGGGAAATTGTGCCGGTCGGCGATTCCGCAAAATGCTTTGTAAATAATGTTCCCGCAGTTTTCAGCGTCGGCGGGCGTTACAGGGCGAAGATTGATACTCATATAATTAATTTTTCTCCTTTAAATTCTATTCGCTGAAACTTTGAGCGAAACTTTCGGCGCGCCCGCGAGCGACATTTTCCGTTTTGAAAAATCTCGTTCGGCGTTTCAATCTCTCACCTATATAAAGCGTGAAAAAAGCAGAAAATGTATCAGCGAATTTCAAGGGTTCGGTAATTACGGTTGAAAAATCCGTAAGATGATTTGTTAAATTCCGGTAAGCAGCGGTTTCGAGCCGATTAACGAATGCTTCGCGCAGGTTAAACGACGATTTGTCAAAGTTCACCGTCTTTTATCGAAGTTCACGGCTTTTGATCTCGCTCGATGGGTTTTTCAGGCAAGTTCACGGGTATTTTGCGCGATTCAACGAGTTTTTTATGCAAGTTCACGCCATTTCACGCAAGTTCACGAACTTTACATACAAGTTCACGCCATTTCACGCGACTCAATGCGTTTGTCGGGCAAGTCAACGGAATTTTCGTCAAAGTTTACGCCTTTTTGTTCGACTCGAAGGCTTTTTCACGCAAGTTCACGGCTTTTCATCCGTCTCAACGAGTTATTCGTGCAAGTTCACGGCTTTTTGCGCAGGTTTACGACTTTTCGCCGAACTTTACTCGCTTGTTTCCGATTCTTTCTCCGCATCTTTCTTCTCCGGTCGCATATGCGGGAACAAAATCACGTCGCGGATCGAATGTTTGTTCGTCAGAAGCATTACCAATCGGTCAATTCCGATGCCGATGCCGGCGGCGGGCGGCATTCCGTAAGCGAGCGCGCGGATGTAATCTTCGTCCAAAACCATTGCTTCCGCGTCGCCCGATTCGCGTTCTTTCATCTGGTCAACGAACCGCTCGTATTGTTCCTGCGGGTCGTTGAGTTCCGAAAAACCGTTGGCGCATTCCATCCCGTTGATAAACAATTCAAACCGCTCGGCAATGTTTGGATTCTCCGGCGACGCTTTCGACAAAGGCGAAATTGATTTCGGGTAATCAATGATGAATGTTGGTTGGATTAGTTCTTGTTCAACCTTTAAATCGAAGATTTGTGTAATTGCGTTTGCATATTCCGCATCTGAAACTTCTTTTCCTTTGAATCTTTCCTTGAAATACATCCAACCTTTTCTTTGATTGACTGCTTCAATGTCGGAATGCTCTGTCTGATGTAAATTTACTACTTCCATCCAACCTTCACTCAAATAATTTTCAATCTCTTCAGCATCAATAATTTTGTGAAAAGCCTTTTGTTGCCGTTCCTCATTCTCGGATTTAAATAACTGTAGGAAGTTTTTGTGGAAATCTTGTTTTTTATCGAGTGATTGCAGGTAAGAAGCTAAAATACAAACAAAAACTTTACCTTCAAACCAATCGGGATTTTGTAAGTAAGATTTAAGGTCTTCGTTTACCGAGAAATCTGCATATATTTGTTTGTGTTGTCGCAAAATTGCATCTTTCATTGTCAGTCTTTCAAACTTTGAAAAATCAATTTCTTTCCCGTCGTAATTTACAACCAAACTTCCGCCCGTCGCTTTCTGCACCGATTCTTTAATCATCGCTTCGGCGAAATCCATCATTCCGTTCACGTCCATATAGGCGCAGTAAAATTCGAGCATCGTGAATTCGGGGTTGTGTTTGTGCGACAAACCTTCGTTGCGGAAATTGCGGTTGAGTTCGTAAACCTTTTCAAAACCGCCGACGGTCAGGCGTTTGAGATAAAGTTCGGGCGCGATTCTGGCATAAAGCGGAATGTCGAGCGCGTTGTGATGCGTTTCAAACGGAGTCGCCGCCGCGCCCGTCGCTTTCGGCGTGAGCATCGGCGTTTCGACTTCGATATAACCCGCGTCGTCGAGAAAACGGCGCATTCCGCTGATTAATTTGGCGCGGCGTTCAAAAACTTCGCGCGTCGTCAGCTTTTTCTCGCCCGTGCGCTTTTCTTCTTCGAGTTCTTCGTCGGTCTTGTTTCGCAGACTCGACGCGATCAGATCAACATAACGATAACGCCGACTGATTTCCGCATCGCCGATGTCGTGCATCTTGTCGGGCATCGGCATCAGAGCTTTCGACAAAAACTGCAAAGTCTCGACGTGAACGCTCAATTCGCCCGTGTTCGTTAAAAATAAATAACCTTCCGCGCCGATAAAATCACCGTGATCGAGCAGTTTGAAAACGTCCCAAGCCGCATTTTCATCTTCGATAGTTTTGCCCGAATCGTTGCTGAAAACCTTTGCGTCCTGCTTGCGAACATAAATCTGCAAACGACTGATGCCGTCGCTCAAATGCACAAACGCCGCCTTTCCCATCACGCGCGGCGGCACGGCGAGCCGACCGGAAATTCTGACATTGCCGAATTCTTTGAGCTTTTCATTCAACTGCGCTTTTAATTCCTGATCCGGCTTTTCGCCCGTCGGCGTGTTGTCCTTTAATTCATTGACGATTTCGACAATCGGCGCGTAGCTCACGACGTGTGAAATCGTATCTTCCGCGCCCGAAATTTTCGAGTGTTCGTATTTGTTCGGATAAACATTGCCGACTAATTCGCGCAAGGCTTCAAGATGCGTCTTTCGCGCTTCGGTCTGGTCGTTCGGTTCGATAATATCGTTAAATTCAGGGATATTCATTGTTAATCAAAAATCAATCTTGTGCTTTTGCCTTTTTACTTTTGTCTTGTTTATTTCTTCACCGCCATCTCGTTTTTCACGGCTGTTTCAAGAACTTCTCTGCCCCATTCGTTGATACTTTTGCCGCGCCGCGTCGCGGCTTCGGCAATTTCGGCGTGAAGTTTGTCGGGCAGGCGAAACAGAACTTTGCCCGAATAACTTTTCTTCGTCTGTTTGCCTTCTTTCTCACAAGTTTCTATGTAGAAATCTACGCTTTGACGCATTGAATCCTTTAACTCTTCAACGGTTTCGCCGTGAAAACCGACAATATCTTTTAATCCCAAAAGCCGCCCGAAAAAAACATTATCGTCGGCGGAAAATTCGATTTTTGCGGTAAATCCTTTATAAGTCAGTGTATTATTCATTTTTAACTCCTGCTGAAATCAGAAACTCTCTGACCAGTTCGGTCTGATATTTCTTCGCTTCTTTCGACGGATGCGGGCGATGAACGAACAATTTATGGTCGCCGATCACAAAAGCCAGCCGCGATCCGTTGCCTTCCGATGCCGTTGCGCCGAGCGCAGCCAGCAATTTTTCAATGTCGGCAAACTTGATTGATGCCGATGTCGGAAGATTGAAAATCGCCTGCAAAGTTTTCTGATGTTTCCGGTTCACTGAACAAATGATAGCGAATGATGATAGCATTTTCAACGAAACTTCTTCTTTTCGTTATCAAACAGAATTTATGCTAATTTAATTCTATCGCCGAATATGAATTCTACTGCTGAAACTAACACACAACAAACGCATCTGCGCGACGAAATAAAACGCGGAACGCGCATCGTTTCCCTCAACGGCTTAACTTCTGTCGCCGCTAAAGCCTTTGTTTTGTCTGAATTGAAAGAAGCGACCGGCAAAACCTTCATCATCGTTACCGATTCCAACAAAGACGCGGACGCTTGGGAATGCGATCTGGATTTTTTTGAATCGCAAACCGCCAATTCCAAATCGCAAATTTTAACTCTCCCGTCGTTTGAATCCGACGTTTACGCTAATGTTTCGCCGCACGCCGAAACTCAGGAAAAACGCGCGCTCACTTTGTGGAATTTAATTCGCCTGAAGCCTGATTTTTTGATTTTGTCGGCAAAGTCTCTGATAACGAAAACGCTCGCGCCGAACCGGATAAAAAATCTCGGCGCTCACTTGAAACGCGACGAAGATTTCGCGCCCGAAAGTTTGATTGAAAAACTCGTCGCTTCAGGTTACGTGCGCGAAGAGCCTTTGAAAAACGTCGGCGAATTTTCGGTGCGCGGCGGAATCATTGATGTCTGGTCGCCGGACGCCGAGATGCCCGTGCGAATAGAATTTTTCGGCGACACGGTTGATTCGATTAGAACGTTCGACGCGGAAACACAGCTTTCGACCGAGCAATTAAAAGAAACTTCAATCGCTCCGATGCGCGAATTTTCAGCGTCCGCGAAAGATTTTCGAGATTGGTCTTTTCTCGCGCGTGAAAGATTTGCCGACGAAAAGTTTGCGCGGGCTTTGAAAGACAGAACGCAGTTTGCCGAAGAAGGCGAAGATTTCGCCGGTTGGGAATTTCTGTTTCAGTTAGTAAATTCCCGCGACGCGAGCGTGTTCGATTTCCTTGAAAATTACGTTTTGATAATTGACGAACCCGCGATAATCGAACAAACGCTCGCCGCGTTTTATGAAAATATAGAAAAACGTTTCGCGGAAATATCCGAAGTCGGCGAGATCGGTTTAGAACCGCGCGAATTATTTTTGAGCGGTGAAGAGCTGCGCGAAAAACTTGATGCCAAACAACGCGTCGAACTACGCGCTCTCGGCAGAACGGCGGCGCAGACGGACGAACAGTTTTTATTTGAAACAGATGACAAAGGCAGAAATCCGGGCGTAAGCGCGAATGCTCAAGCCTTTAACGCGCTCCCTGACAACCGTGTTTCCGTCTCTGAAATTCCCGCGCCGCTTTTTCTTTTCTCGACCGCCGAAAAAGCAGTCGAAATTGAAATCGGTTCGCGTTCGACCAGAAAATTTCACGGAAATATGCAGGAGTTTGCCAGTGAGATAAAACCTCGCGTAACGAAAAAGCAAAACGCATCCGCTGAAAACAACAAACAACGAACAACGAACAACGAACAACTTTTCGTTCTCCAATCAAACGGTTTGGCAGAGCGACTTCAGGAAATTTTGCGCGATTATGATGTCGTCGTCCCCAAAACCTCTCTGCTCGTCGGAGATTTGTCCGGCGGCTTTGAAATTCCCGCGCTTCGCCTTATCATCCACACGGAAACCGACATTTTCGGCGAAACGACTCAAAAAGAATTTCAGCCGGCGCAAAAACAAAAATCAAAAACTAAAAGCAATCTCGGCGCGTTTATCTCGGATTTCCGCGATTTGAAAGCCGGCGATTTTGTCGTTCACGTTGACCACGGCATCGGGCGTTTTGAAGGTTTGCAGACAATCGAAACCGGCGGCGCGACGCGCGAATTTATGCTGCTCGTTTACGCCGACAACGCCAAACTTTTTGTGCCTGTCGAACGACTCGATTTGGTTTCGCGCTTTTCCTCCGGCGAAGCGGCGCAGCCGATATTAGACAGACTCGGCGGTTTGGGTTGGCTGAAAACCAAGGCGAAAGCCAAACGCGCGATGCGCGATATGG
>CAXSHW010000115.1:0-11698 GCA_964237245.1 uncultured Pyrinomonadaceae bacterium | reverse complement strand
ATACATCACATAACAGACACCAATCGACTGTCGCCAGACCGCGACATCGGCTTTACCGTCGCCGTCGTAATCCGCCGGAACAGGTAAATCCGTATTTAATCCCCAACTTAGTGTTTTATCCGAATCATCCGCGCTGTTGTGTATATACCAGACACCGTTTGAGGGACGAAAAACAGCCATATCAGTTTTGCCGTCGCCATCATAGTCAGCCGGAACGGGAATGTCGCCGTTTGTTCCGTATTGATAGTGAATTTCGGAGTTGTCCGAACTCCGAACAATGTGCCAGACGCCGCTGCTCGGACGCCAAACGGCGAAATCCGTTTTGCGGTCGCCGTCGTAATCGCCCGCCGCTACTCGGTCGCCGGCAACGCCCCATTGTCTTGCGACGAAATTTGAATTTTGAAGCGAATACCAGACGCCGTTTGATGGTCGCCAGACGGCAAAATCCGCCGCGCCGTCACGATTAAAATCGGAGGCGCGATTGTTCATCCATTCAACGGGGACATAAATAGAATAGCCGCGCGGCGCGGCGCACACCCGCACCCGACCATCGGCGGCAACTTTCGCGGCATTTTGCGCTCCCGTTAAATCAACCAGAGTCTTATTAGACCAGTTTTCTAAATTTGAATCGCCCGGTGCGTTGTCAACCGTCAGACATTTTGTCTGGGTTTCTTGATTATTTAGAACAAGAATTCCGCCGGGACGATTTTTCGTCAAATCGCCTCCGCGTCTTGCAACATAAACATTTGCCGTATCGTTCGACGGCGCGGGATTTCCCGTCTCGCTTAAAACCGTCGTATTGCCTTCGAGCTGCTGGCGGCGAATGTTGATAAGTTTTCTTAAATCTTGCTGGAGACTAATCGGCGAGGTTAATTCTTCTCCGTCCGAATATAATTTTGTGCCGTAAAAATTCGCGTAGAGAATAAACGGACGCCCTTCCGAGAAAAGAAGATAAGCGTAAGGAAGCTGCCAATCTTTTGTAATCCAGTGTTCGGGTCTGGCGGAATTCTCGTTTTCAGCATAAGTAATCACTTTTGAGCCGGGCAAATAACCGCCCTGATTATCGCGGACGAATCCAGCGTGATTAAGCGATGTCATATTGAAAGCCGTCGAATCGCCGTTAGCCAAATCATTAAAAGTATTTTTTAAATTATAATCGTAAACTTTTACATCAGCTCCGCGACTCGCCATCTCATCCACAAACGAACGAATCCTGACATTATTAAGAGTTACAAACTCACTGACAACCATACGCTGCGAGCCGTCGGGCTTTTTTGGCATCGCCTTTATCCAGTTTGCGCCGAAATCTTCTTCAAATAAGTTAGCCGAATCCATCCGGTATCCGTCAAAGCCGATTTGATTAGTCAGCCACTTTCCCCAGTAAATCAAACGATTGACCGCGCCGTCGGGTCGCATATCGGTGGTGTCTATGTCGTTGCCGAAAAGTTTCGCGCGCGGAATAATGCTGTCCTTTCCGTCGTAAGTTTCCAGATAATCGCCCGCGCTGTTCGGATGAAAATACGTATAATCCCAAACCCAATTTTGCTCGCCCGCTCCGGTATGCGTAACGCCGGAATCTTTTTGATAATCAATATGCGTATAAGTCAGAGCCTGCAATGAATCGGTTAAATCGCCCGAATCGTTTGAAACGCGAGCGATTCGATAACCGAGAGTTTGGTCTGCGACGGTTAAAACACGGTCGCCGCGCATCGAAGTTAAAACTATATTTATATCCGCCTGTCTCGTCACGGTGATTTTATATTCGTCAATGTCGCCGCATTGCTGGATATTAGCCCAGACACGAATTCCCGAAGCGGGAAACACATTAAATTTTCCGTTGCCGTCATTCGGTTCGGTCTCGAAATTATATGGTTTTGTTTGCGGAACATCAGGCTCGAAAGGAAACGCCGGATTCGGATTAGTCCAGGTCGCGTAAATCTCGTAAGCGCGTTCGCCGGAATCCGTGTAGCAGAGCAGATTATAACCTTTAACCTGAAAATAATAATCGCCCGGCGGAGCATTCGGAACGCGCCAGACGATTTGATTTGTCGGATAGGCGGTGTGCAGACCGTTGTTGGCTTCGCCCGCGACATAAGCCTTGACAATCGGATTCGGCTCAAGCGCGTGATAATCGGTTGTGATGTGATGCAGAATCGTATCCGTATAAACTTCGATGCCGCGTTCGTGCATCGCCCGCACCATCGCCTGGAGTTCCGATTGGTTGCCGTATCTGGTTTCGATTGTCCCTCGCTGATTATAATTGCCCAAATCAAAGTGGTCGAAGATAGAATATCCGACATCTTCAATTCCGGTTAAACCTTTGCTTGGCGGCGGCGTAAAGACACCTGTGATACCGGCTTCTTTCAAGTCCAAAGATTTGCTCGCCAGATTGTCCCACCAGGTACCGTTGCGATTCTCAACGTCAACCGGCACATAAAAATTAAAACCTTCCATCATCACGTCGTTCTGCGCGCGAGTTAATCGGACGCAACAAAATAAAAATGCCAGAACAACCAGACCGAGATAAAATTTTCGTTTTCCCATAATTTTCCTTTTCAAGGTAACAAAGGCGTTAGGATTTCTTTTTATTATCGAGACAAAAATTGATTTTACTTTCTATGTGGACAATTTTCAGAATATATAATCCTTTGTTACGAGTAAAGAAAAAAGGCTGCTCATCTTTTCTCTCGAAAGATAAGCAGCCTTTTTTAAATAGTGGTGCCGAGGACGAGACTCGAACTCGTACGGATTACTCCACACGCCCCTCAAACGTGCGCGGCTACCAATTACGCCACCTCGGCAACAGATTGCAGAGTGGAAAATATAAATGAGTTTCCATTCTCAATCAGAACTAACTTTCAAAAACCAATTTATTTATTAGCCGCTTGAACATTCGCGTTGGTGTTTGCGGGAAGGACAATAGCTTGATTCGACGCCGCATTTGCATTAACAGCCGCGTTTGAATTCGCATCCACATTTACGTTGGCGTTCGCGTCAACGTTCGCATTCGTGTTTGCATCAAGCGCAGGCGCGGGTTGTTCGGTTGTATCGGCGGCGGTCGTCTGCAAAACCGAAATATTTCCCGTCAGAGCGGGCATTGCCAACAATAATGCGGAAAGCATAAAAGTCGTCGCCGCAATAATGGTAATTTTAGATAAAATCGTCGTCGCGCCGCGCGGCTGAAACGCCGTGCTGGAAATATTGCTGGTAAAAAGCGCGCCCGCGTCGGTTTTTCCCGGCTGCAACAAAACGCTTGCGACCAAAACGATGCAGGAAGCAAAAAATAAAATGTATAAAAATAAAGCCAACTTCTTTTCTCCGTTAAAACTACTTGTAATTTACAATCTGCGCGAAACTTTCCGCTTCGAGACTCGCTCCGCCGACTAATGCGCCGTCAACGTCCGCTTGCGCCATCAAAAACTTGATATTGTCAGATTTAACCGAACCGCCGTAAAGAATTCTCGTCGCTTCCGCAACCGCTTCGCCTTGCGTTTCTGTTAACGTCTGCCGGATGAATCGGTGCATTTCTTGAGCCTGTTCGGGTGTCGCGGTTTTACCCGTTCCGATTGCCCAGACAGGCTCGTAAGCGATAATAATACGTTCCATATCCGAAACTGTCAAACCATCCAACGCGCCGACAATCTGTGATTTTACCACACTTTCGGCTTTTTCCGCTTCCCTTTCGTTCAACATTTCGCCGACGCAGACAATCGCCGTTAAATTTGCCGACAAGCACGCCTTTGTTTTTTTGTTCACCGATTCATCGGTTTCGCAATAAAATTGACGACGTTCCGAATGTCCGACGATGATGTAAGTCGCGCCGACATCTTTGATCATTTCGGCTGAAACTTCGCCCGTCTGTGCGCCTTGATTCTGTTCGGTCGAACAATCCTGCGCCGACACTTTAACATTTGAACCTTCAAGCCGGTCACAAACTGTTTTCAAAGCCGTAAAAACCGGCGCGATAACAACTTCGCAATTATTCGCGTTCGACACAAGCGGTTTCAAAGCCAGCGCCGTTTCAACTGCTTCGCCGAGCGTTTTATACATTTTCCAATTTCCCGCAATGACAGGTTTTCTCATAATCTTTTATTGGATAATTGATAATGTAAAACCAGAAAATATCAATTATCCATTATCAACAATCCATTATAAATGTTTTTCATCGAACATATTGCCGCGTCCTAAAATTCCGTGCGGGTCAAACGCCTTTTTCAATTCCGCCATTTCGTTTAGAAATCTTTCGCCATACATCGCTTTGAGATATTTAGTTTTCAATTTGCCGATGCCGTGTTCGGCGGAAATCGCGCCGCCGAGCATAATCGCCTGCGCGACGAATCTGCCGTAGAGATGTTTGGCGCGTTCGGCTTCAGTTTCGTTTTTCGGTAAAATGTTAGCGTGCAGATGATTGTCGCCGATGTGTCCGAAAATTACGAAATCGAGTTTGCTTTCTTTTAATTTTTGATTGTAAAAATTTAAAAACGAAGCGAAATTATCGTCAGGCACAACCATATCCGTTCCGATTTTACGCTGTTTATATTTAACGATTCTTTCATTGACCGAAACCGGAAGCGCGTGGCGAAACTCGCGCATTTTCGTCAAATCCTGTTCGCCGGTCGTGAACCACGATTTTTCAGTTTCGGCATCGTGTTTTTCCAAAAGCGCGTTCCATTGTTCAAACAATTCATCTTCATTTTCGCCGTCCGTTTCCTGCTCGAAAAATATCGCGCCCGCCATATTTTCCGGCGTTTCGGGAAATTTTTCGGAGATAAATTCCAGCGAATTCCGGTCGAAATACTCTAAAATCGTCGCATCAATTGGATTTTGGATTTTGGATTTTGGATTTTGGATTCGTCGCGTTTCAAACGAGATTTGTCTGACTTCGTGAACGAAATCGAGTAGATTTTTTTCATTTTTGAAAAAGATTATTCCGCTTAGAAAACCATCGGGTTTGTCTAACAGTTTCAATTCGATTTCGGTTATAACGCCGAGCGTGCCTTCGCTGCCGATGAATAAATCAATCGCGTCGGTTTTAGCCGCCGAAAAATAGCCGCTCGCGTTTTTTCTTACATTCGGCTGCGCGTAAGTCGGAAGTTTGACTTTGATTTGTTTGCCGTTTTCGGTTGTTAAATTTAAAAATCCGTTTGCAGCAAAAACTTCGCCGCGCTTTAAATTTAGAAAATCTCCGTTCGCCAAAACGATTTTTAGTTTTCGGACGAAATTTCTGGTCGCGCCGTATTTGAAACTTCTCGCGCCCGAAGCGTTGGTTGCGACTGTTCCACCGATTTGACAACTCCATTCGGTCGGGTCGGGCGGGTAAAAAAGATTTTTCGCTTCGACCGCTTTCTGCAAATCGTTCAAAATTACGCCGCTTTCGACAATCGTGTATTTTTCTTCCGTGTTTATTTCTTTGATTCGGTTGAATTTTTCCAGCGAAACAACCCAACCGCCGAACGGAATCGCGCCGCCGACAGTTCCGGTTCTCGCGCCGGAAACGGTTACACAAATGTTTTTTTCGTTTGCTTCGCGCAAAATATCCGCGATTTCTTCCGGCGTTTCCGGCACGAAAAGTTTGTCGGCGCGTCCGCCCGGCAAATTGCTCGCGTCAATTAAATAATTTTGCAAATCGTCTGTTTGAGTTTTCACCTGCATAATTTTCAACCGAGTTCAATTTGCCGTTCGCGCAAGTATTTCAGACGGTCGCGCAATTCGGCGGCTTGCTCAAATTTCATTTCCTTTGCGGCTTGGCGCATTTCGTGTTCGAGACCGATGATTGTTTCCTTTATTTGTTTCGGCGAATATTCTTCAAAAGCGTCGAGATTGAGCGGAACTTTGAAATAATCGGCTTCATATGCCGTAACTAAAGTCGCATCAATGGATTTTACGATTGTGGTCGGCGTAATGTCGTGTTCGGCGTTGTATTCTTCCTGAATTTTACGGCGTCTTTCGGTTTCGCCAATCGCTTTTCGCATCGAATCGGTAATGCGGTCGGCATACAAAATCGCTTTTCCGCCCGAATTTCTCGCGGCGCGTCCGATGGTTTGAATCAGCGAACGCTCGGAACGCAGAAAACCTTCTTTGTCCGCGTCGAGAATAGCAACCAGCGATACTTCCGGCAAATCAAGACCTTCGCGCAAAAGATTGATTCCGACTAAAACATCAAATTCGCCGCGCCGCAAATCGCGCAGGATTTTTATGCGTTCGAGCGTCAGAATTTCCGAATGCAGATAATTGACTTTGACGCCGACTTCGGAAAAGTATTCGGTCAAATTCTCCGACATTTTTTTCGTCAGAGTCGTGACCAAAACCCGTTCATTGCGCTCGGCGCGAACGCGGCATTCCTCTAAAAGATCGTCAATCTGACCTTTGACCGGACGCACTTCGACAATCGGGTCGAGCAATCCGGTCGGGCGAATGATTTGTTCGACGACTTCGCCGCCGGTTTTCTCCAATTCAAAATTTCCGGGCGTGGCTGAAACATAAATCGTCTGCCCGCGCCGTTCTTCAAATTCTTCAAATTTCAGAGGGCGATTGTCCATCGCCGACGGCAGGCGAAAACCGTATTCGACCAAGTTCGATTTTCTCGAACGGTCGCCTTTATACATCGCGCCGACTTGCGAAACGGTTTGATGCGATTCGTCAATAACGATAATCGTGTCTTTATGCAGATAATCGAGCAGAGTCGGCGGCGGCGCGCCCGGCGGTTTTCCCGTCAAATGGCGCGAATAATTTTCGATGCCGCGACAGAAACCCATTTCCTTAATCATTTCGAGATCATACATCGTGCGTTGATGCAGACGCTGCGATTCGACGATTTTTCCCTGTTTGATAAGTTCTTCTTCCCACCAGACAAGTTCGTCTTTGATAGTTTTCAGAGCGCGTTTCATCGTCGGCTTCGACATTATGTAATGCGTTTTCGGATAAATCGGCAGGCGCGATTCGTGTTTGTATAAAACTTCGCCCAAAAGCGGGTCAATCGTCGAAATCGAATCGAGTTCGTCGCCCCAAAACTCGAAACGATAAGCGTTTTCCTGATACGACGGATACAGTTCGACGACATCGCCGCGCACGCGAAAAGTTCCGCGCTCGAATTCGATGTGCGAGCGTTCATACTGCAATTCGACGAGACGTTTTATAAAATCTTCGCGCTTAAGCTGCTGTCCCGGTTCGACAAATGCCATCATTCCGTAATAAGCATCCGGGTCGCCGAGACCGTAAATGCACGAAACCGAAGCAACGACAATTACATCGCGCCGTTCAAACAGCGAGCGCGTCGCCGCTTGTCTGAGTCGGTCAATTTCGTCGTTGATCGTCGCTTCCTTTTCGATATACAAATCCGACGCCGGAACATACGCTTCCGGCTGATAATAATCGTAATAAGAAACGAAATACTCGACGGCGTTTTCGGGGAAAAATGTCTTAAATTCCTGATAAAGCTGCGCCGCGAGCGTTTTATTATGCGCTAAAACAAGCGCCGGTCGCTGAACTTCCTGAATCACATTGGCGATGGTAAAAGTTTTTCCGCTGCCCGTAATTCCAAGCAAAACCTGGTCTTTGGTATGCTGATTTAACTCGCTGACGATTTGTTCGATTGCCTGCGGCTGATCGCCTTTCGGTTTGTTATCGGAAACTAATTTAAATTGCATTTAAAACAAAAAAGTTAAGAAGTATTTCTATTATTTTACCTCTTAACCCTTTCGTCTGTCATTTGCCGAAAATAATTTTAGACTGTTACAAATCCTATTTCTTCGATTGCTTTGTCAACTTCCTCCTGTAATTCGAGCGGCAAATTATTTTGTTCGAGCAGCGAGTAAAGTCCTTCTAAAGCCTTTTGATTTTTGGTTATTTTGATAATGTGCAATATCGCTTTGCGCACATTCATTTTTTTATTTTTACAAAGAGCGTTAAACACTTCTTTAGTTTCGCCTGATTTAATCATTAAAGCCGTGAAAGCCGCTGCTTCCTGAGCGATTTTGTGATCTGCGTGAGTGAGTCTGTCCAGTGTTCTGTCAACCAAATCGGCTTCAATAGCCGCGCGCGCGATTTGCCGCATTCTGCCTTCTTCGTCAGAATCGGCAATGCGCGTCCAGGCGTTCGCGCGGTCGAAACTAAGACGAAACAATGCGCGAGCCGCCGCCGCTTTTACTTCGCGCGTCGGGTCGGCGCAAGCCAGCAGAACCGTCTCGAAAACAGATTCGTGGTCGAACTCCGACAAAATCGTCACGGCTTTTGAACGCAAATTTGAAGATAAATCATAAAGCGCGACTTCCGAAAGCGCTTCAACCGAGTTCCGGGTTTTAAAGGCGGCTAAAATTCTCACGGAAAGTTCGCGGATTTCTTCGTCATCTTCAAATTCTTCGTGCGTTTGTTCGACGGCGCTCATTAAAGCCTCATCGTTGGAAATCGGCAACGGCGCGAAAGGTCTGGCAAGCTGGATTTTTTGGATGGAAAAGACCGGCAAATCATCGTCAGATAAATTTTCGGTTTCGTTTATTGTTTGATCATTCGAGCCGGCGGCACTTCGATTTAACGGCAAGCTGTTAAACGGCAATTGGTCGCCGTTTGTCTGCATTGAATTACCGTTGGTTCTGGCATTCGCCGACTTAAAGTTTTTTCTATACCATTCAAGTTCCTGGTCAACGTTGAACGAACCTCGACTGTTTTTTTCGGCAGTCGTCTTTTTCGGTTTTACAGGCGCGGAGACCTTCAACGCTTTTTTAACGTTCATCCGCCAGAGAACAGCGCCGATTAAGCCGATTGCCAACAAAAACAGCATCGCATACCACCAGGTATAATCGTCACCCGCTTCGGGTTCTTCGGTTGCCGGAACTTGGATGGAAGGCATCTGCGCCCAAATTTCGACGCTCAAAAACAGGAAAAATGAGGCGAGATTTATCAGTCGAAAATTGATTTTACGAAAACTTAAGTTATATTTCATAGAAATTTACGAAAAATTGCTTTTTATGTTTTTTGAAGACAAAAGTTAGGCGGTTGAGAGATATGAGGGAATAAAATAAAAATCTTTGTCGGAAGATGTAAATTTTGAGTTTCAAAACTCACATCAAACATTATGCACTTAACCAATTGAATTGTCTATAATAATTTTAAGTTTATTTATTAAGTTAAACATTTTTGTAATTTTTAGATGACAGCGAATACAATTAGAATTCGATCTTGAGTCGAAGCGAAAAAAATTTTAATTCTCGGAAATGATTTATCAAACTTTATTTATTTTAAATTTCATAATAAAGTTAGCTTGTTAAAAATTATTTCAATACCTGAAAAACAAAAGAAAAATGGCGGTAGTCAAAACGGTTTCCGAAACTAATGCTATCGGTTTATCTCTGATTCACCGCGGCAAAGTGCGTGATGTCTATCAGATAAATGAACAGCGCCTGCTGCTCGTCGCAACCGATAGAATCTCGGCGTTTGACTGTGTATTTCCGACTCCGATTCCGTATAAAGGCGCTGTTTTAACCAATATCTCCGCATTTTGGTTTGAGAAGTTTAAGAATTTAGCAAAAAATCATTTCATTTCAGCCGATTTCGATGAAATGCCCGAACAGATTCGGCGAAACGAAGAATTTCGTGGACGCTCGATGTTGGTAAAAAAAACCGAAGTTTTTCCTGTCGAATGTATAGTTCGAGGTTATCTGGAAGGTTCGGGCTGGAAAGATTATCAGGCGACGGGCGAAATCTGCGGACACCGTTTGCCTTTGAATTTAAAACAATGCGAAAAACTTCCCGAACCGATTTTTACTCCCGCGACAAAGGCTGAAGCCGGACACGATGAAAACATCTCCGAAGTCGAATTTGCGAAAATCATCGGGACGGAAAACGCCGAAAAATTAAAATCCATTTCCCTGGAGATTTACCGAAAAGCCTGCGATTACGCTTTAACGAAAGGAATTATTATCGCCGATACAAAATTTGAATTCGGTTTGGATGAAAACGGCGAAGTTTTGTTGATTGACGAGATTTTAACGCCCGACTCTTCCCGTTTCTGGTCAAGGGAAAACTACGAACCCGGTAAAACTCAAACGTCTTTTGACAAGCAATTTGTCCGTGAATATCTGGAAACTTTGGATTGGAATAAAAAGCCTCCCGCACCGATTTTGCCCGATGAAATTGTCAAAGCAACAACCGCTCGATATTTAGAAGCCTTCAGAATTTTGACCGGAAAAACGTTAATAAACTAAGAATTAAGAGTTATGAAAAACTAGCTTCGTAATTTTTAATTCTCAATTCTTAACACAATTATGCAAATCAGAACACAAATGGAAGCCTTGATTGAAGAAATGCTTAACGGACAAATTTTGCTGGGCGAAGCGATAACCGAATTTGAAAAAATTTATATTCAAAAGGCGCTGCAATTAAACAACGAACATTTTTCAAACACCGCGAATGCTCTCGGTATTCACCGAAATACGTTGTCCAAACGGGTTGCGGGCTATCAAAACGTTCCAAAAGTCACTAAACGTCTGTTACAAAAGCGCTCGCAAAAAACTTCTTGAGTTTTTCAAACATTGAAAATCTAACGTTTGCCAATCTGCGCCAAAGATTTTCCATTTGATTTTGCCGCGCATCCGCAGTCTGTTCCGCACGAAGATTTGCCTGAAAACGACTTCATTTTTCCCCACGCAGACTTGCCGATATAAACAAAGGCGATTAAAACAATCGTTCCGACAATTATTAATTGTAAATTCATATTTTTAACTCTTCTCAAATCATAATAGCCTGAATTTGATTGTTTTTATTACGAAAAAAAACTTCGAGCTTTAAAATCCTAAAAGTTTTCCGCCCTGATAAGTCAAAAATGCCGCTAAATAAGCTAACGCCGTCATATAGCCGACCATAAACAAAGTCCACGTCCAGGAATTTGTTTCGCGTCTGGTGACGGCGACGGTTGACATACATTGCATCGCCAGCAAATAAAAAACCATTGTGGACAAAGCAAGCAGCGGACTCCAAACCGTTTCACCGCTATCGTTTTTCGCGTCGCGTATCGCCTGCAAAAGCGAAGTTGACTGTGCATTTTCGTCTTTACCGACGTTGTATAAAATACTCATTGTCGAAACGAAAACTTCACGCGCGGCGAAAGATGAAATCAAAGCCACGCCGATTTTCCAATCGTAACCGAGCGGTTTAATAACGGGTTCAATCGTGTGTCCGAGTCTTCCGGCGAAACTATAACGCAAAGTTTCATTTTGAACTTTCGTTTCGGCGTGTTTTTGCGCTTCTTCCGGCGAACAATCGCAGGTTTGTTCGATTTGACTTTGTATTTCCGAAATTGAAACTTGCGCTTCGGAAGGTTTCGGGAAATTTGCCAAAGCCCACATTATAATTGAAATTGCCAGAATAACAGTTCCGGCGCGTTTGACGAACATTCCGGCGCGCTGAAAAACATTGAGTCCGACGGCTTTTAAGTTCGGCATCCGATACGGCGGAAGCTCCATTACAAACGGCGGCGGCGGCGCTTTGAGCAATGTGCGCTTCAAAATCCAGGCGACGATTATGGCGACAACAATTCCGAGCGCATACATCGCCAAAATCAAAATCGCGCCGAGCGAGACGAATCCGAAAACCGTTCTTCCGGCGAAAAACGCGCCAATCATCAACGTATATACCGGAAGCCGCGCCGAACAACTCATAAACGGCGCAATTAAAATCGTCGCCAGACGGTCGCGGCGCTCTTCAA
>CAXSHW010000114.1:0-11928 GCA_964237245.1 uncultured Pyrinomonadaceae bacterium | reverse complement strand
AATTTTTGCCGCCGTCAAAAGTTGCTAAAATCAATCCTTTGTCGCCGACAATCCAGCCGCGCGAGCTGTCAACGAAATCAAGGTGATACAACTCGGTTTTTGACGGAACAAGAATTCGCTCCCAGGTTTCGCCGCCGTCTTCGGTTCGCATTACGAGCGAATCAACGACATCTCCTTCCTTATTAAGCAGCGCGCCGACAATCAAACCACGTTTTTTATCGGCGTAGCGGATGCTTAAAAATTCAGGCGTTAAATTTTTAAAGTCACCGGCTTTATAAATTTTTGTTTCGCGCCAACTGCGCCCGCCGTCGTCGGTCAGAAACATTTTTTTTCCCGCCACGACGTATCCGTTATTGTCGTTGCGAAAATAAATTTCGTTAATGTCTTCTTCAGTGTTTAGAAATTGTTTTTCCCAATTTCGTCCGCCGTCGGTTGTGAAATTGAAATAACCTTTATCGCCCGCGACAAAACCGCGTTCGGATGAGGTGAAAAACACGGCTACCAAATCGTCCGCGCCGCCGCTTTTAACAGTTTGCCAGGCGGACTGCGCTTTTATAAACGGAACTGTGCAAAGAATTATTAAAGTAAATAAAAATATTTTTTTCCAAAATGACACTTGCTCTCTCCTCTGAAAACCTGCCCAAAAATTAGGATGACGCGAACGAATAAAATAAACTTTATTCGTTCAAATGTCACCCGTCGAAATGGCGAATTACGAATCGGAATGGCGAATTACGAATTTCAGATTACGAATTAAAAAAAGATTTCTAACATTTGTAATTCGTAATTTGAAATTCGTAATTCATATTCTACTTCGTTACTCGATAAACATTGCCTTTCCAAACAACTATGACTTGCTCGCCGAGCGCGAAAAATTGCGCGAGCGCGGTTTCTTTAGTGATTAAATCAAAAAATTCCTTGCTTGCAAATGTGATTTTGATTTCTTTGAGTTTGGCGTCTTCTTTGTATTCCGAATCAATCCAGACATCGTTTTGCAAATAAAAAGTTTTCGCGCCGATCTTCTTGACCGTTCCTGTTTTGATAGTTTCGTCGTCTTCGGCGCGGATGGTTTTTAGTTCTTGCAGTTGTGTGGAATTTTTGCTCGCCTGCACCGCTTCTTCTCCGGTTACCGTTACCGAAGCGGCATTTGCCGATGGATTTTGGACAGGCATAACTGTTCTAGCGGCGCTTTTATTTGAAAATCTGTTTGTTCGCCTATCCGCTTCATTTTTGTCGCTTCCGTCTGTCGCCAAATACGATGTGTATGGAGTAACGATTCCGTAGCGCGTTCCCAAATCTACAATTTCGTCGCGCAATTCTTTTTGCTCGCCGTTCGTGCGAATTTGTTCCATCAGCCAACCGACGCGGCGCGTTGCCCAGAGACGCGGAAGAAAATCATTTTTCTCGGCTCGCAGCGGAAATTCGAGATTTGAATAATTGAAAGTTCTGACTTGTCTGCCGCTTTTCCCTTTCAAACGAAGCGTTACATTCTCAAGGTCACTCGCATTTTTGTAACGTCCGATTAAAGTTAATTGAGTTCCTTTGAAAACGTCCGTTAAATCGCGTGGATAAAGTAAATCCGTTTGCAAGCCGCCGAAATCCATTTCTAAATTCGTTAAAACAGGCGAATTAACTTTTGTAAAAAAATTTGAAACTTTTACTTCCAAATCTTCTTTCGGCTCGACGTAATCAGCCGCGCCGGAATTTTCCGCCGCGAGTTTGTCAAGCAAAAGCGTATTAACATCGTAACCGACGCCGAAGGTGAAAAGCCGTAGATTCTCGACTTTTTCCTGCTTTGCGTTAGCGATGATTTTCTCAACGTTCGATTCGCCGACAGTCGGCAAACCGTCGGTCATAAACACCAGCATTTTCGGTCGGTCGGACGAATCAAATTGCCTGAACGCGGCTCGCAGAGCGTCGTTGATATTCGTTCCGCCGGTCGGCGTGAGTTTTTTGACAAAATCTTCGCCGCGCGTTTTGCCCTGCGCGTTCGCGGTTATCATTCGAGTTTCCATCAGATGTTCTTCGCCCGCAAAATTGATTACATTAAAACGGTCGCCGTCACGCAGATTTCTGATGCCGAACAACAAAGCCGCCCGCGCCTTTTCCATTTTGCCTTCGTCCGCCATTGAACCGGACGTATCAAGCACAAAAACGATGTCTTTATCGAGCAGTTCGCGCTCTGACAAATTATCTTTCGGCGACAATTGAAGCAGAAAATAGCCGTCCTTTCCGGCTTCGCGGTAAGTCAGCAGCGACATTCCGAAATCGTTATTCGACAAGCCGTAAAAAAGCTGAAAGTCGTTGTCGCTGCTATTCGTCTCAAACGAAACCGTCGCATTCGTCTCGGTTTTATTGGTGACTTCGATTTTGTGAGAAGGCGAATAGATGTTTCGCAGTGCTTCTTTGCCGACGATTTCGATTTTGCCCGAAACCGTGCCGAACTTTTGCCGATTCGCTGAATTTTTTGAACGATTCACAGAATCCTCTTCTATCATCGGAACGGGACGCGGATTCGCCCACAAATTTCTGCCTGTTCCCAAAGGATACCGATAAGCGACCGTTCCCGATTCGGCTTTCAAGATTTGCGAATATGTAATTTCCAGCTTTTTATCGGAATTCGGCAAAATCGGAAAAATCGAAGCCTGAAACAAATCTTTGCCCGCGTATTCGAGCAATCCGGGATCGCGTTGTCGCCGCACAATTTCATCGTAAATTCGTCTTGCTTCTTCACGCGAACGCACTTCGCCGACGAGCTTTTTGCCGTTTTCCCAAATCGCAAACTCGACAATCGAAGCCGTTTCGGGAATCGGAAAAAAATATGTTCCTTCAAGTGTGTAAATGGTATCGTTGCGAAAAATTTGCTCGACGCGTGTCGTCGCCACTTGACCGCTGATTTTCGTATCAAGCTCGATTGATTTAACGGGCAAAACGTTGGGAATCGGAACGGGACGCGGAATCGGACGACACGGGCGAACGTCGCAAATAATCGGAACAATCACGCCTTGCGCATTTGCCGAAACAATCATTAAAAAGCTGAATAATAAAAGGCAAAAAAGATTTGTCGCAAACCTGAACATTATAAATTTCTCCTTGAGACACGAATTGAAAGCGCGAGTTTTATAAACTTTACGCTTCGTTTGACTGTCTTGTGAACGCGAGCGGTTGCTTTTTCTTGCAAAAAATTTGAATTGAAGTTATTTTGAAGGATAAAAATCTTGGCTGACGCTTTTGATTCGTCAAAACGAATTTTACAATCCGCCGCAAATTCAAACGCGCAATTCTCAATTGCGTAACATCACGACGACCATTGCCGAAAACGGATGCGGCAACGGATAAATCGCCTGACAAACCATCCGCTCAATAGTTGGGAGGCAAAATGAAAAGTTTTCAAAAAGCGTCGCTTATACCGGCAATCGCAATTCTCTTCTTGCTTTCATTTTTCTTATTTCAAGCTCAAGCTCAAACGACTGCAAAAAAACCAATCAAACAATGCAACGCGCTGCTCGCCAGGCAAATTGTCGAGCAGCAAGCCGATTTCAGTAAAACGCTCGGCGAAACCGACCAGCGCGTTAATGTTCTGATAAAAGTTGCCGATTTTTTGTGGATTACGGACGAAGACTCGGCGCGTGATTATTTTACGCAGGCGTTTCAAGTCGCGCAGGAACGTTATCGGGAAAAAGGTTTTGAAAAAAAGGAAAACAAAGGCTTAACCATTTCTCAGCCGGATTATCGTTTTAAGGTCGTCAGCGCGATTGCCAAACGTGATTCAGCTTGGGCGAAGAAACTTTCCGAACAGATTTTGAAAGAATTTGACGAAGATAAGGAAAAAGATAAACGCGACGCTTTCAATAAAGACCGTGAGATTCAGGAACTCTTATACGTTGCGGTTGAAGCGGCAAAAGACAATCCGAATCTGACTTTGGCGCTTGCTCGCCGCGTGATGCGCTATCCTTTGACTTATAACTGGTATGATGCGCTTTATTCGATAGCTCAAACAAATCAGCCGTTAGCCGACCAAATTTATTCGGAAGTTTTAGCTAATTATCAGAACGCGGAAGTTTTTCGTCTTTTGTATTTGTCGGCGTATCCGTTTGGGCGCGAGCGGATTTTCGGCATCGAAAAATACAGTGTCGGCGCGAACCTTCCCACCGATTTTTCGCCGAATACTAATTTGCAGCGACAGTTTTTGACCGTTTTGCTGCGCCGCGTGATGACTCTGACGCCGGAAAACACTGGCAAATCGCTGCAAACCTCGACGCCTGAAATAGCTGTCGCCGTTATTGCTATGAACGAAATCGAACCGATTATCGCGGAACAATTTCCCGATTTCGCGCAGGCGTTTTCCCAAGCCAAAATTTCCGCCGCTTCGCTTGCTTCCAATGAAATGATGAATGCGGCAAACAAGCGCGACGAGAGCGGAAAAGATTTTGACAAATCTTTTGCCGAACGACTAAGGGAATTGGAAAAAGCCGAATCCGAAGGCAAAATTACCGACTCGCAAATCGTCGGAGTGATAACTTCGGCAAAAAAGGAAGAAGATTATAAAGCGGCAGAAAGATGGCTCGATAAAATAGCGGACGACACGCCGCGCGAAAGCGCGCGAAACTATTTTTACTTTAAGCGTTCAAAAATAGCGAACAAGGAAAATCGCTTTGACGAAGCGCGAAAATTCGCGGAAAAAATCAGCAAACCCGAAATTCGCGCCGTCGTCTATTTTGATATTGCCGAAGCAAAGCAGAAAAATCCGATGACGAAAGCCGATTCGCTCGACGCGCTTTTGGAAGTTTATAAAATGGCGCAGAAATCTCCCGATTCAATTGAAAAAGCGCAGGTTCTGCTCGGATTGGCTTATATGTATGAAAAGGTTGACCATTCGAACGCGCTCGACGCGCTTTCGGCGGCAATCAAAACCGCCAACAAATTAGAAAATCCGAATCTTTTTACATCGTCCTCGTTTCAGCAAATCATCACCAAAGAATTAAGTTTTTACGCCGTTTTCGATGTGCCGGGATTTGATTTAAACAAAACTTTCTACGAAATCAGCCAAAACGATTTTCAGGGCGCAACCGCGCAAGCCGAGAGTTTTAACGATAAATACTTGCGAACGCTGGCGGTGTTGGCAGCGGTTAAAGACTGCGAGAAAAACGAGGAGAAAATAAAACCAAAAACGCAGGTGAAAACAAACGAAACGAAACCGAAGTCAAATTAACATTTGACACAATTCAAAAGCGAAAAACGTCGGAGACGCTGGAAATATAAAAATAATTCCAGCGTCTCCGGCGTTTTTCGCTTTTATTTATTTTTACGGATTTTGATTGTCGTCCGCATCCAGCGCGTCGTCAATATCCTTTTCCATTTTGGTGCGGACTTTTTCGACCAGTAAATCGGCTTTTTCTACGCTTTGCTGTAAAAGACTGTGATTGTTTTGAATCTGTGTGAGCAAGTCTTCTAAATTTTTACGTTCCGCGTCGAGTGATTTTCTTCGCTGGTCACGGAGTTCTTCCGGTCGAAGCGAGCCGGAAAACGCGGTCGAGCGTTCGAGGTTTTCCGGGCGCAATTCATCTCCGAGCTGGTCAATTCGCGTTTTAACCGTTGATTCTTTTTCGATAATGTCAAAAAGCTGTTTTCTTAAAGATTCAGCCCGCTGTTCAGCCCGCGAGAGAATGTCCAAGTTTAGAAGAAGACGTTTCTGTTTTTCGTCATATTCATTTTTTTGAGTAGATTCGAGCGTTTTTATTCGATTGTTCAGTTCTTTTATACGTTTATTTGAAGCGTCAATTTTATCGTCAACGGTCTCTGCCGGCGGCTGCGCGACAGGTTCGCTGATTGGCGCTTGATTTTCAACCTGTGTGTCTTCGGCGCGGCTGACGACGGTCGGCTCGACTATCGGCTGTGACGGATAGAGAAGCGGCTGTTTTGTGGGTCTGTTAGTTTTTCGCTTCGCGGTTTGCGCTTCGGCTGTCGAAAACGAAACGAAAAGACCGATTAAAATCACAGCGGCGAAAATAAATTTTGTTCTGAACAATTCGGATTTCATATTTACACCTTTTTTTGATTTTCAACATTTTTGTCAGGCAGCAAATCGCCCGTAAAAAACTCGACGATATTTTTTCCCGCGCCGACAAAAGGAATAGCGTCAAGTCCGGCATTCAGAACGCCTTTGACGACGCCTTTATTTTTGATGTCATAACCGACCAGACCGATTGCCATCGCCGTTCCGACATACGGAATTGATTTAGCGACGCGCTTGGCAACCGACCAGCCGCCGGCGTGAACCAATTTTCTTTTAAGACTCGGATTTTCTTTTGCCATAATAATTTTTTCGCTCGATGCCGGTTTATTATACTTGCCTTATTCGGATGACAAAAGCATACTTTACTTTGCACGCGCATTTATTCCGAAAGTTTCAAATGTTAATATAAAACAATGTCGCTCGTCATCAAAAATCTTTCCAAACAATTCGATAATAACTGGATTTTGAAGGATGTTTCGCTCGAAGTTAAAAAGGGCGAAATTCTGGGTTTATTCGGGATGGTCGGCGTCGGAAAAACGACGGCGATTCGTGTAATTGCCGGCGTCGAAGACCACAATAGCGGAAATATAATTTTCGATTCCAGAGATTTATCCAAATTAAATTGCGAAGAACGCGGCTTTCATTTTCCGAAACTGACTAACGACGCATTTTGGAAATCAATTTTCAAAAACCAGAAATCTTCGCAGCTTGCCGACGGCGAAGGTCAGGTTCTAGCGCTCGAAGACGCCTTGCAAAATGCCGAAATCGTTTTGCTGCTCGACAATCAGTTTTGCTTTATGGATAAGCAACTGCGCGAAGAAAACTGCGAAAAACTGCGAAAAACGACCAAGGAAAAAAATCTGGCGGTGATTTTCGCCACCAACGATTACGACGAAATTTTTTCGATGTGCGATCTTGTTTCCGTTCTCCACGACGGAGCCATTGTGCAAACCGGAACACCGCGCGAAGTCTATGAAAAGCCGAATTCTGTTGTCGTGGCGCGAACGACCGGAAGCAATAATATAATTGAAGTCAGACGTTTGACTTCAAATAAAGCCGACACTTTGGAATTCCAAACCCTCGAAGGCAATCATCGCCTTCTAACCGACAAGGCGGAGAAAAATTCGCTCGGCGCGATTGACCAAAATACGACGCTCGCCATTCGACCCGAACATATTTCGATTTCCTTCGGCGCGTCTTTTCCCGAAGATAATCTTTTGAAAGCGAAAATTACCGGAATTACTTTTAACGGCGCGACGACTTCGATTTATCTCGATGCCGACGGGTTAAAATTGGAAGCGCTGGTTTTGCGGCTGGTTGGTTTGAATGTCGGCGACGAATGTATGGTCGGACTTCCGCCTGACAGGATTTTGATACTGAAAGATTAAAAGTTTCAATTTACCGACCGCGCAGTCTCTCGTTTTTCGGAACATCAATATCCCAAACGTATTTTTTTCGTTTTCGCCAAAACACCTTCGCTTTCCGGTAGAAGGTTAAGATAAATTGCTTGCTTCGGCTGTAAAATCGCGTCGAAATTCGATTTCATAAGTAAATTTTAGAAAAACAAAGATTAAGGTAAAAGTTTAGATTTAAGAAAGTTGAACCAATCGTTATAGTTTTACTTTAACAGTTGGATTTCCGACGCTTAACCTTTTACCTTAAATTTTAGCTTTGCTCCTTTTATTTTCTATTGGATAACGGGAACTAGAATGACTTGAACGCGGCGATTTTTAGCGCGGCTGACATTTGTCGAATTTGGCGCTACCGGCGCGCTCGCGCCGTAGCCTTTCGCTTCGATGCGGTCTTGCGTAACGCCCAGAGCGACAAATTTATCCATTAAGGCTTGAGCGCGTTCCTGCGTCAAATTTTGCAGATCGTCCGGCGTTCCTTTGTTGTCGGTGTGCGACTCAACCATTATTTTGTAATCCGGGCTTCCCGCTAAAACTTCTCCGAGCGACGCGAATTTCCCGTCGGCGTTCGGCGAAAAATTGCTGGCTCTAATGCCTGAAAAGTAATTTTCAGGCAGAGTTAAAACAATTCCGCGGTCGTTTCTTTCAACCGTTCCGAATTTGCGTAGAGACTGCATTAAAAGCGGTTCGTTAGCTTGCAGACGCGCGATTCGGTCTGACTGTTCTTTTTGCTGTTCCTTTTGCTGTTCGATGGCTTGTTTCTCGCTTTCTACGGCGGCGACTCTCGCCTTAGCGGTTTCAGCTTCGGCTTTCACCCGTCCGAGTTCTTCGCGCGCCTGCGCGAGTTCATTTCTCAAATCTTTGACCTGATTCGCATAATTTTGCGCGTCGCGTTCGGCAAGTTCGCGGTCGCGCGTTTCCCGCGCGAGTTCCGCTCGAACGTCTGCGATTTGACCTTGAGCGTCAGAAACTTTTTCTTCCGACGCGCGAATTTCGGCGTCCTGTCGCGTTCGTTCGTTGCGCTGCTCACGCGCTTCCTTGCGAACGCGAGCCGTATCTTCGGCTTTGACCGCCGCGCTGATGGCTTTTCGCGCCGTAATATCAACGTCTTCTTCGGCGCGTCCGGCTTTCCAGGCGTCATCCGCATTTTGTAAAAGCGTCTCGGCTTGTCCTAATTCTTCAGTCGCATCGCGCTGCGCGCCGGCAAATTTTGCCAGCGCGACGGCTTGTTTTGCCTGCAAAACTGTCGAAGGCGTTTTTGAATAATCAAGCTCGGCGATTTCCGGCGTTCTGGCATCCGAGAAATAATCGCTCGAATTTCCGAAATACTCGATTGCCGTCGTGGTCGTCAGAGTTTTTCCGCTCTGCGAAAAAGGATTCAAATTTTCGAGCATAATCGCGCGGCTCGGACGACGCACGAGAAAGTGCGGTTCAGCCGTAATAATCAGTGCAAAAGTTTGCAGCGGCGTCGTCACGGAAATTTTTGAATCGAAATCGAAAAATCCGCGCCGTTTAATTTCGCCCAAATTGTCCACCTGACCGTCGGGCGAAATTGCCCAGACGACATAAGTCGCATAACCTGCGCCGAGTTCAAACGGGCGCGGCATTTTTGAAACCGAAAGGCTGATTTCCGTGCCGTTCTTTTTCGTGCGCTCGATTTTCGCTTCGCCTTTCATACGCGGAAAGCGCGTCGTTCCGCGAAATTGAAGCATCACCGTTTCGTCAATCGGATAAGTTACCGCGACTGTTTTGCGCGGCACATCAGTTTGGGCAAAAACGCTGACGCTTAATAAAACTAATAAAATTGCTAATAAATTTAATTTTTTTTGATTTTTCATAAGATATTCTCCGAGGTATGCCGACGTTAGAAAAGATGCCGCAACTCGATTTGACGTTGTAAATGTTAGCACAACAGGCAAAATTTTCCAGACGAGTTTGGACTTTCCGATGTCCGCTAAAGTATATTCAATGCTTCGGACTTCGAGATGAACGAATTAACCAGAATTCTAAAATATCTGCGCCCGCATCTTACAGCTTTTGTTTCGGCAATCGCGGCGATGATTTTAGCGGCGCTTTTTGAAACGGCGACCGGCGCGCTGCTTGTGCCGATTTCCGATTTGGCATTCGGAACAACCAGCGGACAAAAAAGCGCGACGATTTTTTCGCTGCAAAAATTTATACCGCAAAACGATTGGTATCGAGCGTGGCTGGCGATTTCGGTGATGTTAATTTCTTTCACCGTTATCAAAGGAATAGCCGAGTATTTTTCTTCTTATTTGATGGCGAAAATCGGACAATCGGCAGTCTTGCAGCTCAGGCAGGAATTATACACGCATCTGTTAAATCAGTCAGCGGATTTTTTTCAAAAACACCGGACAAATTACCTTGTTTCCAGACTCGTGACAAGCTGCGCGGCAATCGAACTTGCCGTTTCGTCTAACTTACGCGACATTCTGCGCGAAAGTTTTATGCTCGTCGGATGTCTCAGCGCGGCGTTTTATTACAACTGGCGACTGATGCTGGCGGCTTTGATTATTGCCCCGATGATTGGCGGTTTAACTTCAAAATTCAGCAAATCTTTAAGAAAATTAGCCGAAGAAACCTTTGAAAGCAACAAATTTTTAACCGATTCGGCGCAGGAAGCTCTGTCGAATCAAACAATCGTCAAAGCCTATCGCGCCGAAGAACGTGAAAAATCGCGCTTCAAAAAGTTCGCCGAAAACATTGCCCGCGCTAATTTGCGTTCGGCGAAAATCAGCGCGACTTCCCCGCCGGTCATCGAAACCATCGGAACGATTGCGATTGTAATTTTGCTTTATTTCGGCTTGCGCGAGATAGACAGCGGGCGAATGGTCGCCGCGCAGTTTTTTACGTTTCTATTTTTCCTCTTCAGAAGCTACGATCCGATGCGGAAAATTTCGCGCCAGCACAATCAAATTACTCAAGCATTTGCCGCCGCCAAAGATGTGTGGGACGTTTTGGATGAAACCAACTCGCTGCCCGAAAAATACGGCGCGGTGAAATTAGAATCTCTGCGGGGAAAACTCGAACTGAAAAACGTTTCGTTTAATTATGAAGCTGACAAAAAAAGCGTTATCAGAAATTTGAATTTAACCGTTCCGAAAGGCGAAATGGTCGCTCTGGTCGGCGAAAGCGGCGGTGGAAAATCAAGTTTAATCAAGCTCGTTCAGAGACTTCACGACCCGACCGGCGGCGCGGTTTTTTGGGACGGAACGGATTTGCGCGACGCGGAAATCGCAAGTCTCAAAAAACAAATCGCGCTCGTTACGCAGGAAACGGTTTTATTCAACGACACGATTCGCTACAACATTTCCTACGGCAAACCGGACGCGAGCGACGCGGAGATTGGAAATGCCGCGCGAATCGCCTTCGCGCACGAATTCATTGAAGAATTGCCGAACGGTTATGACACAATCGTCGGCGAGCGCGGAGTTTTTCTATCGGGCGGACAACGCCAGCGCGTCGCAATCGCTCGCGCGGTTCTTGTCAACGCGCCGGTTTTGATTTTGGATGAAGCGACATCGGCGCTCGATGCCGAATCTGAAAGACTCGTCCAAAAAGCTCTCGCCAATTTGATGATGAACAAAACATCAATCGTCATCGCGCATAGACTTTCGACGATTCGCCGCGCCGATAAAATCGTCGTTATGGAACGCGGGAAAATAATCGAAACCGGAACGCACGCTGAACTTCTCGAAAGAGGCGGCGTTTACAAAAGACTCTACGAGTTACAATTTGCAGACGAAGAAATTTTTGAAAACACAAAATTATGAAATCAATGACCGGATTCGGACGCGGCGCGGTTGCGGGAGAAAACTTTGCCGCGTCGGTCGAAATAAAAACTGTCAATAATCGTTTTTTAGATTTGAATTTGCGGCTTTCGGGCGAACTCCAGTCGCTTGAGGCGAAATTAAAGCGATTGATACAAAACCGTCTTTCGCGCGGGCGAATTGACGTTTTCGTCAATTACGAACGAACGAACGATGTTGTCTATGAACTTAATCGTCCTTTGATTTCCGGTTATTTGTCGGCGCTCAAAGAAATGCAGGATAAATTTTCACTCGCCGGCGAACCTGACCTCAACGCAGTTGCCAGACTTCCGAATGTTCTACAAATCAAAGCCGACGATTTAGACGAAAATTTTACAACCGGCATTGAAACAGCGGTTAAATTTGCCCTGGACGAACTGGAAAAAATGCGCGAAATCGAAGGCGAATCGCTGAAAAAAGAGTTAGAATCACGTTTGACGGAAATTGAAAACCGTCTGCCGGTAATCGAAACTGAAATTGAAACGGTCGCGGACGAATATCGCTTGAGATTAAACAAACGAATTGCTCATTTGCTCGAAAAAAGCGACGCGCAAATCGAAATTGACCAAGCCAGACTCGCGCAGGAAGTCGCTTATCTTGCTGACCGCAGCGATATTTCCGAAGAAATCACGCGCCTGAAAAGCCACATCGAACAATTTCGACAGATTATGAG
>CAXSHW010000113.1:8082-12032 GCA_964237245.1 uncultured Pyrinomonadaceae bacterium | reverse complement strand
TGAGCGGCGTGACGATGGTCGGCGATGTCGCCGGAACAATCGCTTATATGCCGCCGGAACAAATCAGGGATTTTAAGGACGTGCGCCCGCCGTCGGATATTTATGCCGCCGGAATGACCGCTTACAGCTTGTTGACCGGCACAAAGGCGCTCGATGTAGATTCGCAAGCCGGAATTTCCGAAACCTTAAAAGCTGTTTTTGAAAAACCGACCGTGCCGATTTTACAGAGAATGCCTGAGATTCCTGCTCGCATCGCCGCCGTGATTGAAAAATCAATTTCCAAAGAAATCACTTCGAGATGGTCAAGCGCCGGAGAAATGCGCGAGGCTCTGCTGCGAGCGGTCGGCTAAATTTTCGCTCGCTAAAAAAAGACCGATTAAAACCCACAAATGTCTGGCGTCTTCAAACGAGCCGCCGATTCCCTGATAAAAAAACGCGCCGACGAAAGCCAAACCGAAACCGATTCTCAAGACGTTTTCGTTACCGGTGAAATTTAACGGAAAAGTTTTCCGGGTAACATAATAAATAATAAAAACTATCGCAAAAAGCCCGAAGACGCCTTCCTGCGCGGCGACGTTGAGAAATACGTCGTGCGCGTCGGTTAAAAGCTGCAAACCGCCCGATAAATCGGAATATCGCGTATGGCAAACCTCTTGACCGAGACCGCGCCCGAAAAAAGGATTTTGGGTAAATGTCGCCCACGAATCCATCCAAACCATCACGCGCGAAGAAGGTTCGATTTTTCGCCCGATGATCGGAACGTTGATAAAAAACGGCGAAGTCGAATGAATGTTTGGCGCAATCATCATTACGGGCAGAAAAATCGCCGCTAAAAAAATACCGGAAAAAAGACCGGTCGCGGCGATGCGCGGTTTGGGATTTTTGAAACTAAGCCAAATCCAGACGCCCGCGACGAGCGCGATTCCGCCGAGTCCGGGCGATATTGTCAGAAACGAACAAAATAAAATTCCGAACAATAGGAAATAATAAAATTTTTTGTTTATCCAGCCGAATTTTTGAGTAATAAAGAGAAATATCAAACTCAAGCTCAAATAATTACAGAGCATATTGGCATTGAAAAAAGTTGCCGCCAGACGCGGATAATTTCCGGGCGGAAGAGTTCCGTAATGAAATAGAGTATATTCGAGCAGCCAATTCGAGCGGTCTAAATAGAAAAGAAAAAACGTTAAAATCCCGATTATGACGACAATCGAAGTTGCAAAAAGCCAGACTTGCAAAACTCTTCTTACATTCTTTTCGGTCTTAATCAAATTAAAGGTCAAAACCGGAAGGCTCAATAAATAAATTTCGCCGAGAAGTTTTACAAAACTCGTTTGCGGATTGATTGAAAAAATGGTCGAAAGCAGCATTGCGGAAAAATATCCGAGCAGCAGCCAGTAAAATTTGTGTGTGCGGAATTTTGATTTTCTTAAAATTATCGAAAGCAGCCAGAGCGAAAAGGTCAAAAGAAAAATAAAATCCGTGAGCGGAACATCGAAATTTTCAATCACAATTGCCGGTTTCATAAAACCGAGCGAAAAGACGAGCAGCAGATAAAAGACAAACACCAGATTATTCAGATCGAAAAAGGATGTTATTTTTACAAAGAACTTGAGATTCATTTACTTGATCAAATTATAAAATTTTCGCCAAGTCGAAAATTTTGACTTGAGAAAAAACACAATTACAGTCTCGAAAATTTTACGGCAATCGAACTGAAACTATTTCCGGTTTTTTCTCACGAACAAACCGACGAATACACCGAAAAGTCCGCCGACAGCCAAATTCAGCCAGGATTTGCTTCCGATTTTATTCGGCACGGATTTGCGCGGCGGATTTCGGTTATCGAAATTTTCATCTGATTGTTTTTCCGTTCGCGTTGCCGCAATCGGCAAATTGTTCGGCGCGTCGGCTGATTTTGAAATTGACGCCGTTTTTGAATCGGAAATTTCGTCTGTTTGCAATTCTTCACGGATTTTTGCCGCTTTATCCAGATTTGTTTCGCCGGTTTCGGAGTCGGTGTTTTCTTCGCCGGTTTCTTCTTTATTTTTTTCTTTGTTTTCGCCGATTCCTTTCGCGCCGGCAGCCGCTGTCTGCGGGTCGGACATTTCCTGCAAAGTCGCGTTCATCAAACCTCCGACTAAAATAACCAGGGCAGTCAGATACAGCCAGAGAAGTAGAATAATAACCGCGCCGAGCGAGCCGTAAGTTTTGTTGTAACTATCGAAAAAATGCAGGTAAAGCCGGAAACCTTCGGAAAGAAACACCCACAAAATGATTCCTGTTGCCGCACCGGGCGTCACCCAAACCCATTTATTAGCTTTGTAATTCGGGCTGAAATTGTAAATCAAAGCAAACACAAGCATCAACAAAATCAAAACGGAAATGATTTGAATGATGACCAGAATTATCGGCGAAGGAATCGGTAAATTCAATGTTTTGAGCGCGAGGGAAGCAAATTTCCAGCCGTAGAACACAAAGCCCAAAGCGGTGGAAGCCAGAATCGCTATCGCCAGAGTTTGCAAAAGCGATATGAGCTTTGTGTGCCACCAGGAGCGCGTTTCATTGAGATTGAAAACCGAATTCAAGGCAATCCGAATGCTGTCAATTCCGGCAGAAGCCGACCACAGCGCAATAAAAAACCCGATGGTTAATTTACCGCCCGAACTGTTTTCCGTTACTTGCTGAATCGTGGTCTGCACCAACTCATAAGCCGAATACGGCATTACTTGTCTTAAATAATAAAAAAGCTCGTTTCGCAAATCCTCAGCCGAACCTAAAACCATACCTAAAAGACTGAGCAGAAAAAGCAACAGCGGAAAAAGCGCGAACGTGAAATAAAAAGCGACCTGTGCCGCGCTGCTCAAAATATCTTCTTCCAGATATTTGGCGTAGAGCAGTTTGAAGAAATTTTTAAACTTAAATTCTTTTATTCTGAAATAGTTTATTAGCATTTTATATTTCAACCGACGGCTTTTTTGAGTTCGGAAATACTTTGAAATTTTCCCCGCTCTTTTAATAGATTTTTAAATTCATAAATTTTCATTAAAGCCTCGACCGGCGAAAGGCTGTCGGTGTCTATTTCAACGACTCTTTTTTCAATCTCGGACAACTTTACGATTTCATCCGGCAAATTTGCAAAGCTCGAACGGTCATTTTCATATTCTTTCAAAAGTTCGCCAGCGCGGTGAACGACCGGCTTTGGCAAACCGGCGAGTTTAGCGGCATAAACGCCGTAACTTTTCAGCGCCGTGCCTCTGGAAATTTTATATTTGAAAATGAGTTTATCCTTTTTCTCTTCAATTAAAAAGAAAAAGTTTTCGAGTTTCGATAAAAGACTTTCCAGTTCGGCTAATTCGTGATAATGCGTGGCGAAAAGTGTGCGTGATTTCAATTTCGGATGATTGTGTATGAACTCCAAAACCGCGCGGGCAACCGCCAAACCGTCGTAGGTCGAAGTTCCTCGACCGAGTTCGTCGAGCAAAATCAAACTTTGCGTGGTTGCGTGATGCAGAATTTCGGCGGTTTCAATCATTTCCGTCATAAAAGTTGATTCGCCGCTGCCGATGCGGTCGTAGAGTCCGATGCGCGTAAAAATTCGGTCGCAAATTCCGACGACGGCTTCGTCCGCCGGAACGAAGCTGCCGATTTGAGCGAGCAAAACGATAATTGCGATTTGTCTTAGATAAGTTGATTTACCGGAAGCGTTCGGTCCTGTAATCAGAGCGATTTGCGGCGCGCCGTTGCCGCCGAGCGCCGCGTCATTAGCGATGAATTCCGAATTTTCCTGACGAAGAACTTTTTCGACAATGGCGTGTCGTCCGTTTTTGACGCGCAAAAGGGAAGTTTCATTGACGGTCGGACGCGCGTAATTGAGTTCGTCGGCAACGTCAGCCAGCGAACAAATCGCGTCGAGATAGGCGACGGTGTTTGCCGCCAGCAAAATTTCG
>CAXSHW010000113.1:0-8072 GCA_964237245.1 uncultured Pyrinomonadaceae bacterium | reverse complement strand
CTTCCGAGCAAATCTGCCGGAAAAGATTATTTTCGAGTTCCGTGATTCTTTCCTGAGCGTGCAAAACCAGAGATTCGTGTTCTTTTAGTTCGAGCGTAACGAATCTTTCGGAGGGAAGCAGCGTCTGTTTTCTGGTAAAATCCGACGGAACGAGATGCAGATTCGGTTTCGTAACTTCGATGTAGTAGCCGAAAACTTTGTTGAATCCGACGCGCAGACTGCGTATTCCGGTTCGTTCGCGTTCGCGTTTTTCCAGTTCGGCAAAAAATCCTTTGCCGTCCTTTAAAATTCGACGAAGTTTGTCGAGTTCTTCGGAAAAACCTTCCCGAATAATTCCGACTTGCTCGGTGTATCGCGCGGGAGGTTCTTCGGCAATTCCCGTTTCGATAATTTTTGTCGTCTCCGCGCATTCCGGCAAATGCGCCAGAAGTTGACCGAAACGAATAACATCGAACCGCAAAATTTCCTTGATTTCGGGAATCAACTCCAGACTTTTTCCGAAAACGCGAAGCTCGTAAGCCGATAAAAAATTAGCTTTGGCGCGGCTCGAAAGTCGTTCCAAATCTTTTATTTCCGATAGAATGTCGCGCAGTTTCGTCCGGTTTTCTCGGTTTTCTTTAAACCAAGCGAGATGTTCCTGTCGCCGGAAAATTTCGGCGCAATCGAGCAAAGGTTGGCGCAGCCAGCGGCGAACGAGTCTGCCGCCCATCGCCGTCGCCGTGCGGTCAATAATTGATAACAAACTCGTGCCGGAACTGCCTTCAAAAATTTCGAGGCTTCGCAGAGTCCGTTCATCGAGCAGCATAAACGAGCGCGAATCATAGCTTTTTAATCTCGTTAATTGTTCCGCCGAGCCGTTGTTTGTCTGGCGCAAATAAGCGATGAGCGCGCCCGCCGCCGAAATTGCGAGCGGCGCGTCGTCGAGTCCGAAAGGTTTCAGAGTGTTCGTATTGAAATGTTCGTAAAGCGTTTTGCGGGCATTTTTAAGTTTGAAAAATTCCGCGCTCTGCCTCGTAACGAACTGCGGCAAATCGCGGTTGCTGAATGATTCCTGTGTTTCGGCAATCAAAATTTCAGCCGGCGCGAGTCTTTGCAGTTCGGCAATCGCGTTTTTATTTTCGATTTCGGTCGCGGCGAAATCGCCGGTTGTGATGTCGGCGTAAGCGATTCCGGCGCGGTTTCCGTCGCTGGTGAATGAAACCAGATAATTGTTTGTTTTGCTGTCGAGCAGCAGCGGTTCGATAACCGTTCCGGCGGTTACGACGCGGACGACTTCGCGCTGAATCAGCTTTTTGCCGTCCTTATTTTTCAAAGGCGTGGCGCTCGTCTGCTCGCAAATCGCCACGCGATGACCGCGCGAAATCAAGGTTGCCAGATGTTTTTCGATGACGAAATGCGGAACTCCGGCGAGCGGCACTCGCGCGTTCTTGCCCATCGCGCGGGAAGTCAGGACAATATCAAGCTCACGCGCCAAAATTTTCGCGTCTTCGTCAAAGGCTTCGTAAAAATCACCCAGACGAAAAAGCAAAATCGAATCTTGATGTTTTGCTTTTATTTCGAGATATTGCCGCCGAATCGGAGTTTCGTTTTCCATAAAATTTACAGCGACAAACAGGATAAATAGGATTGGGAAATAAAATTTATCCTGTCTATCCTGTCCATCCCTGTTAGAATTTATTCATTTTAGCAGAAACTCGCGGATTATATCAGCGATGTTTTTTAAGTTTCGGTGAACCTGCTCGATTTGCGCGAAAGTCAAAACGCGCACTTCCGATTCGATGTCTTGAAACTCGCGGCTCAGAGATTTTTCGGCGCGATTTAAATCTCTTTCCGAAGAAATTACGATAAAAGGTTTGGTGCGTTGCGCTTCGTAAGCGCGTTTGAGTTTGGCGAAAGCCGAATCAATATTGCCTTTGCTTTGAACCTCAAAAATGTGCGAAAGACGCCGCGATTTTTCGTTTTCGCGCCAGACGACATCATAGAATTCAAACTCGGTTTCGGCGTGAAATCCTAAATTTCTGCCGATTTCGATTAGCATTTCCTGAATTTCGCCGTGTGAAATTTGTTTTTCTTTTGATTTTGTCAAAGTAAAATCCGGCGTTTCGGCTTGCGCGACTTCAAATCCTTTGCCGGTGATTGCCCAGAAACCTTTGCGGCGTGAAATACATCCGTTTTCGTCGAGAGTTTTGCCGGCTTTTTGCACGGCACTTCGCCATTTCGCGTTTGATTCGTTTTTGATTTCAACAATTTCGCGCTCGGAAAGCTGCGGAAAATACGCAATCAGTCTTTTGTATAAAAAACGCAGATTATCCGAACCGCCGACGGCGGCGAGTTCTTGCAGAATCGGCATTTCTATTTGCGATGTGTTCGGCAGCGACATTCGGATTTCGGATTTTGGATTTTCGATTGGACAACAATCAAAATAAATTTTTGTATTCGTCTGTTTTTTTTAACAAAATCTGCGTTTTCAAAGCGTTCAGATTTTCCGCCAGTTGTTTTTCAAACACGGAAGTCAAATTTTTCAAAGGCAAACTTCCGTCAAATTTTATCAACTGCGGCTTGCCGATTTTTATAAAAATATCGGGTTTGAATTCACCCAGAAATTCAAACCGCATCGCCACCGGAACGGCGTAACATTCTCCGGTTTTTTCAATGATTTTAGATAAACCGTTATAAAAATCGAACGGGCGAACGTCATTCGGCAAAATCTCGCCCTGCGGAAAAATCCAGATTGCGCGGTTTGAATCTTTTCGTAAAACCTGCGCGGCGTATTTTATACTTTGCATCGCTTCACGCGGTTTTTCACGAACAACCGAAAACGCACCGAGTCTGCGAAAAAGCCGCAATTTTCGCAATTGTTTTTCTTCCATCATCACAAACGCATCGAGTTTCGCTTCTCCGGCAATCTCAAAAGCGACGAGTCCGTCCCACCAACTCGAATGGTTTGCATAAATTATAAGCGGAAAATTTGTATCTCGCGCGGTCAGAAAATTCAGTCCAGAAACCTGAAACGAATTAAAACGTCGTTTGAGTAAATGGCGATTATAAACGACAAAAATTTTCTCAAACAGAGCATTTTTTTTAGCTTCCAACATATTTTCGAGCGACGCGCCGGTTGATTCCGCAAGTTATTTCATAAGAAATTGTTCCGGTTTTTCCGGCTAAATCTTCCGCCGTAATACTTAATCCGTTCTGCTCGCCGATTAAAATAACCGAATCATTTATTTTAACATCAGGAATTTCGGTAACGTCTAAAATCGTCCAATCCATCGAAATTCTACCGACAATCGGCGCGAAAGAACCGTTGATGATAACGCGCCCGCAATTTGAAAGGATGCGACTGTAACCGTCGTCGTAACCGATTGGAACGGTTGCGATAACGGAATTCCTGTGTGTCGTAAATGTTCTGCTGTAACCGAGCGTTTCGCCTTTCGGAACGTTTTTTAAATGAGCGATTTTCGTTTGAAGCGACATTACGGGTTTTAGTTCGGGTTTGACGATTTCCTGCGGCAAAACGTCGTCGCCCAAACCGTATAAAACTCCGCCGAGCCTGACCATATTCGCACGCGAATTTTCGTGCGCGATTGCTCCGGGCGAATTTGCTAAATCTTTATATTTCGGATGAAAATCATTCGCTTCAAAAATTTTAACGGCTTCGTCGAAACGCTTTATTTGAGTTTCGGTGAATTCGTTTTCAGATAAATTATCAGCCGCCGCGAAGTGTGTCATTACGCCTTCGACAGATAACTGTTTGAGCGGTTTTAAAGCCTCGACAAATTCTTTCACCGCGTCAAAACGGATGCCGATTCTGCCCATTCCCGTGTCAATTTTAACGTGGATTTTCGCCGTTAAATTTTTTTCGGCAGCGGCGCGATTGAGAATTTCCGCCGCTTCTTTTTGATAAATTACCGGCGTTAAATCGTTTTCGAGCAACAGAAATTCCTGACCAGCCCAAAAACTTCCCAGACATAAAATCGGTGTCCGAACTCCGTTTTCTCTCAGCTCCAAGCCTTCTTCGGGCAGCGCGACTCCAAGCCAGTCAATTCGTTCGGCTTCGAGTTTTTTCGCGCAGGCGACCGCGCCGTGACCGTAAGCGTCGGCTTTGACAACTGCCATATATTCAACCGCGCTTCCGACAAATTTTTTAACCGAGCGAAAGTTAAAAGCCAGATTTTCCAGATTGATTTCCGTGCAGGTCGGACGATGCGTAAATGTTTCTGACATTCAAATTCGGCGAGCAAAAATGGAGTCTAAATTGAATTTATTGACTTTTAAAATTAATTGTCAGCGCACAGATTGTTAAAATTTTTCTAAAGCGGAATGTTGCCGTGTTTTTTCGGCGGATTCGTGTCGCGTTTGTTTTGCAAGAGCGACAAGGCGCGAATCAGTTTCGGGCGTGTGCAAGCCGGTTCGATAATTTCGTCAATAAAACCTTTTTCGGCGGCGATATACGGATTCGCAAACTTTTCTTCAAATTCGGCGACTTTATTTTTCTGATATTCCAGACCGTTTTTCGCTTCGGAAATTTCTTTGCGATATAAAACGCCGACCGCTCCTTCCGCGCCCATTACGGCGATTTCCGCTGTCGGATACGCGAAATTGATGTCGGTGCGAATGTGTTTTGAAGCCATCACGCAATACGCGCCGCCGTATGCTTTGCGCGTGATAACGGTGATTTTAGGAACGGTCGCTTCGGCAAATGCGTAGAGAAGTTTCGCGCCGTGTCTGATGATTCCGAGATGTTCCTGATTGATTCCGGGCAAAAATCCTGGAACGTCTTCAAAGGTTATCAACGGAATATTGAAACAATCGCAAAACCGCACGAATCTGGCGGCTTTGACCGATGCGTCAATATCCAAAACGCCTGCCAGAAAAGCCGGTTGATTCGCCACGATTCCCACCGAATATCCGCCTAATCTCCCAAAACCGATGACTATATTCGGCGCATAATGTTCCTGAACTTCAAAAAAGTAATTGTCGTCGGCGATTGTGTGAACAATATCTCGAATGTCGTAAGGCTGGGTCGAAATTTCCGGGACAATTGAATTTAATTTTGGATCGGAGCGGCTCGCGGGATCGCTCGACGGCACGAACGGCGGCGTTTCCATATTGTTTGACGGAACAAACGATAAAAGCTCGCGCGTCAGTCGCAGACAATGTTCGTCCGAATCAGCAGCGAAATGCGCGACGCCGGACTTTGTGTTGTGCGTCATCGCGCCGCCAAGTTCGTCTTTAGTGACTTCTTCGTGCGTAACGGTTTTTATCACGTCCGGTCCGGTGATAAACATATACGAAGTGTCTTTCACCATTATATTAAAATCGGTAATCGCGGGCGAATAAACCGCTCCGCCCGCGCACGGTCCCATAATGCAGCTAATTTGCGGAACGACTCCGCTCGCCAGAGTGTTTCGCAGAAAAATATCTGCGTAACCGCCGAGAGAAACCACGCCTTCCTGAATTCTCGCGCCGCCCGAATCGTTTAGACCGATTATCGGCGCGCCGGTTTTCATCGCCAAATCCATCACTTTACAGATTTTCTGCGCGTGAGTTTCCGACAGCGAGCCGCCGAAAACCGTAAAATCCTGCGCGAAAACAAAAACTTCGCGCCCGTCAACGAGTCCGTGTCCGGTTACTACGCCGTCGCCTAGAAATTTTTGCTCTTCTAAACCGAAGTCGGTCGAGCGATGCACGACGAATTTATCGAATTCTTCAAACGAATCTTCATCAAGAAAAAACTCGATGCGTTCACGCGCCGTCATTTTTCCGCCGGCGCGTTGCTTTTCGATTCGCGCCGCGCCGCCGCCCTGTTCGGCAAGCTGGGATTTTTCTTTCAAAAGCTCAAGTTTATTCATCGTCTGTGTCTTGGTTTTCATTGAAAGATAGTTTAACGAGTTTGCAAATTTTTGCAAAATTGAAGATTTGTAAAATGAAACCGGAAAATTTAGAAATTCGCAATTTCCTGTTCGATTTGCGGCAGGATTTTTTCTCGAATTCTTTTGACAAATGCAGACGCTTGACGCAATTCGTCGTTTGTATCGGAAAGATTTTGGTTCAATTGAGCGGCGAGCTGGCGCAAGCTGTATCTTTCGGCATCCAGAGTTTTGCGGCGACTCTCCCGGTTTTCTTCGGTTTTCGTCGTGCCGTATAAAGCGCCGATTCGGTCAATGCCTTCGGGCGTAATATCTTGCTCGATTTGCGCCAGACGGGTTTTCACGGCGGTTTGTTTATCGGTCAGTTCAATTTGAAATTTTTGCAGAATCTCGACCCGCTCTTCGGCGCGATTAAGGATTTCAAATCCCAGCAGAAGATTTTGCTGTTTATCGCTAAATTTTATTCCCTGCGGCAGGCGATCAAGAAACGCTTTGAAATTTTTATTAAATATTTGAAGCGAATTTGAAACCCGGATAAGTTCGACAGAGATATTTTCCACCGCGTTTGCCGGTTGATTCAGTTGTTCGGGCGGCGCGGCAGGTTGATTGTTTTGAGCGTAAACCCGGATTGAAAAAAATAAGACAAAGATAAAAAACAACGCTTGTTTTGTTTTCATAAATCTTGCTCCTTTGTTTGAAATTTGACGAATGCACGTTTCGGAAATGTATTTTGTTCCAATATATCATCAATTGTTGAGAAAATAATAAATTTTATGTGGTGATTCGTTCAGGTTCAGGTGTGCTTTTTCCAGAATTAGGAGAAAAATACATATTTAAACTTTTTAATTGCGACGCTCAATTTTATGAGTTTGAAGAATTTTATGCCTTATAATTTGGAATGATTATTTTCGTTACCGGCAAAGGTTTTTAAAGAGCATTTTAAAAATAAAAAGGTCGCACCGAACTGCAACAACAGTTCGGTGCGACCTTTTTATTTTGCTTTTTTAGTGCGTGTTGTAATTTGCTATCGGGAAATCTCCGTTTTGCCCGAATTGCACTTGCGTTATACCGTTGTCGGAATTTCGCAAGGTTGAGAAAGTTCCGCTTTGCGGATTCCAGACCGAAATGTCGGTTTTTCCGTCACCGTCATAATCGGCTTGTGTCGTTAAAAACGGTTTCATTCCGAGTGGAACCGCGCGGAAACTGAAATCTGCACTGTTCAAGATAAACCAGTTATAGGTCGAACCCGTGCGAACAACGGCAAAATCGGTTTTACCGTCGCCGTCATAGTCGCCCGGCACCAACAAATCCCTTCCCAGACCGAAATCTACAGAGAGGAAACCTGCTGTGCTGCGCTGGACGAAAAACGTCGCCTGACCGCTTTGATTTGCTCCGCTTCCGCGATAGACCGCTAGATCAGCTTTACCGTCGCCGTCGTAATCGCCCGGCGCTACGCGGTCAATATCCAAACCGAATTGGACACCGGTGAAAGTAAAGGTATTGTTGAACAGAATATACCAAGTCATCAAACCGTTCGCCCGGCGCACAACAGCAAAATCAGCTTTGCCGTCGCCGTTGTAATCACGCGCGACTGGTTCGTCACCGTTTTGCCCGAACTGCACGGCAAAAAACGAATTGTCGGCGCTTCTCAAAACGTAAAATACACCGTTTGAAGGACGCCAGACCGAAACGTCTGCCTTACCGTCGCCATCATAATCAGCCGGTGTTTTTACATCATCAGCCAAACCGAATTGAACACCGAAGAAACTATTATCAGAGCTTCGGCGGACGAACCAAGTATTGATCCCCGGGCGGAACACACCGTAATCCGATTTTCCGTCACCGTCAAAATCAAGAACAGCGCGGCGCGGCGTCGGAGTAACAGATGGCGTCGGAGTGACTGTCGGGGTCGCAGTCGGCGTGGCTGTTGGAGTTGCAGTCGGCGTTGCCGTAGGTGTTTGAGTTACAGTTGGAGTGGCAGTTGGAGTTGCTGTCGGTGTCGAGGTAGGTGTTACAGTCGGTGTAACGGTAGGTGTTGCAGTTACCGTTGGCGTTGCCGTCGGGGTTGCTGTCGGGGTTGCTGTCGGTGTCGCCGTTGGAGTCGCCGTTGGAGTCGCTGTCGGTGTTGCGGTTGGAGTCGCTGTCGGCGTCGGAGTTGCCGTCGGGGTTGCTGTCGGGGTTGCTGTCGGCGTTGCTGTCGGG
>CAXSHW010000112.1:0-12290 GCA_964237245.1 uncultured Pyrinomonadaceae bacterium | reverse complement strand
CTGACGCGACGACCTGCAAAGCAAGCGTCGTTTTGCCCGAACTTTCCGGTCCGTAAATTTCAATAATTCTACCGCGCGGCATTCCGCCGACGCCGATTGCCGCGTCAATACTCAAACAATTCGTCGAAATCGAGCCGACTTCTTCGTGCGGACGCTCGCCGAGCCGCATAATCGAGCCTTTACCGAATTTCTTTTCAATGTTTGCCAAAGCCGACTCGATAGCTTTGCCTTTCGTATCCGTTCCCATTTGAACTGCTGCTTCTTTAGCCAATGTTTTATCGCTCCTTTTTTTATCAGTGAATCTTAAACTTAAATGAGTATAACACAAACAGCGCATTTGTGAAATAACGTTTCACAAATGAAACGAATTTAGCTTTTATGTGTAATTAAATTAGTGGAAAAATAATATTTCTGCAAGTTTTTCGTATAAATAAAGTCGAAAACTTATCGGTTTTGTCGTATTAAAAGTCATTTGTTTTGATGCTATGGCTCAAAGAAAATATGCAAAATAATCATTGGAAAAATTTTGCTTTTTCGGCAAAAAAGGCGAATTGTCGAATGTGAAAAAAATTTCACTTCCACCCCGACGACTAACTTCAATATCGTTCTTAAAACAAATGAGTTTTTTCCGAAATGTTTAAGGTGCGTATCTCGCGCCTTTTTTGTATTATCGGATATGAAATTTACTTAGAAGCTGTTTGAAAACTCAAAAAAGAGAAGAATCTGTCCACGAAAAGACACGAATACAGCACGAAACAATTGTTCACCGAAACAATTTTAGTGTTTATTCGTGTGATTCGCGGACAGATTCTTTGGTTCTCAAGAGTTTTCAAACAGCTTCTTAGCATTACAGAGTGGACATTAATTTTTATTGACAAAACAGGAGCGCTCTTGAGCAATGGGAAAAATCCTTTTCGTCTTAACTTTTTTTTGTTGCGGCGTTTTGTTTACACACGCGCAGACAACCGGCGACGATGAGGACATTCAATCCTGGAACGATGTTCAACTTATTGTTCCGATGGCGAAAAAGGTTGATTTTCTGACGCAAATAACAGGACGTTTCGGCAACAATGTTTCACAGTTTGTTGACGGCAGATATTTATTCGGATTCACTTTAAAGCCGACCAAATCCTTTTCGGTAACGCCGTTTTACTGGTATATTTCGGCGCGAAATATTCGGGGGGAATTCCGCGAAGAACACGATCTGAATTTACGCGGCGTCTATCGTTTTCCGTTCAAAAAATTCGGGCTTTCGCACCGCAGTCAATACGAATATCGCATCCGTCACCCGCAAGATTCGTGGCGTTATCGCGCGATGCTGACAGTTGACAAAGACATTCCCAAAAACATTATTCCAAAAGCGAAATTTTTTGTTGCCGACGAAGTTTTTTACGATTCACTAATTAAGAAATTCAACCGCAATCGTTTCAGCATCGGAATTACGAAAACTTTAACGAAAAAAGCGTCGGTTGACATTTATTATATGCGCCAAAACGACGGCTACGCGCATCCGGGCGATTTAAATGTCATTTGGACGGCTTGGAAAATACATTTGTGAGATGGAGAATCGGAAAAAGCAAGCGAGAAAAAAGCATTATCAACCGTTTAGATTTTGATTTTTCATTTAACCGCCTGCATTTTTTCTTTCAGCAAATCGAGACGTTTTTGAGCAATGGCGCCTTCTGCCGATTTCGGAAATTTTTCGACAATCTCGCGCCAACTCGCGCCGTCGTAGTGAAACAATTTTACATTTGAATTAAAAAGAAAATTAACGTTGATTTTCCGGTAACGGTCGAGGCTCGTGTAATTTAGATAAAAGCTGTGCAGAGGCGCGCCGGACGCCGCCATTTCTCGGCGGTCTAATTTTTTCGCGGCTTCGCCGGAAAGTTTCAGCGCGACTTCTTCCATCAAATCTCCCAACAACAAAAGAATAGTCGGTCTGAGCGGCGAATCAACAAACGTATCTAAAAAAATCTGGGCGCGTTCCGATTGTTCAAAACCGTCTGAAGCCTGTATAAGTTTTGCCAAACGTTCGTCATCTCCGCGTCGGAATTTTCCGACGACCGCTTCCGATTGCACCCAGCCGGAATTATTCGGCAGAGCCGTAATCCGGTAAAATGTTACTCCGTCAGCATCTTTTGAACCGCTGATGGAAACGACTCTGCCGCGTCTCATTCTTTGCAGAGGCATCGCAAAAAGACTCGGCGCGGCACGCAAAACCGACAAACTTTCATCAACGACAATCGCCGTGTTCGACTTTTCATTTGTTTTTTGCGCGACAACTTGATTTTTTGCAGGCTTCGATAATACGCGGCGTTTTTGAGCTTCAGCATTTGCGGTGAAGACAATGAAAATCAGAAGTAAAATTGAAAATAGTGGGTTTTTCATAGCACTTTCGTTTCTCAAGCACAGACTTTAAATCAAGTGAAGTAAAATCCCGTATAAATTCGGAGTTATTTGTAATTGGAATTACCTCTTATAAGTAACGAACCATTTGAGTTTGAAAACTATCATTTGGAGTGACTTTTTTTGAAGATCGGAAAAAGCGAGATACGAAATTTAACACAAATTGGAAAAAATTTACTCAATTTGACATGCAATTTCGCGTGTGAATTATTTTTTGAAAAATAAATTTATCGCCGATGGAAAGAAAAGCCGCGCGGCAGATTTCATTTTTTCATTTTCGCGTGCAGAATTTTATTCTGCATTCCGGCGTGGTGAAAATGACAGATGGCGATGGCGAGAGCGTCAGCCGCGTCGTGCGGCTGCGGAACGGTTTTTAACTTCAAAAGCAAGCGCACCATTTCCTGAACCTGATGCTTTTCGGCGTTTCCGTAGCCGACGACCGTTTGTTTTATCAGGCGCGGGCTGAATTCTGAAATTTCCAGCTTCGATTTTTCGCCCAACAAAAGCACCACGCCGCGAACCTGTCCGAGTTTCATCGCAACCTTAACGTTAGTTGCATAAAACGCCTCTTCGACCGACATCACATCCGGCTGAAATTTGCAGATAACGGCTTCGATGCCATCGTAAATTTTCAAAAGCCGCTTCGAGAAACTTTCTTTCGGACTCGATTTGACTGTCCCGAAATCAACCGGCGCATATTTCAGCCCGCTGCCTTCGACCACGCCCCAACCGAGCGTTTCACTTCCCGGGTCAATTCCTAAAACGCGCATTTAAATATATTCAATGAACAAAATTTAATTAAACAAATTTTATTGTAAACGTAATGAAGTTATATCAAATTGTCCATAAATATCAAGTCGCGTTTAGATTCGTGAAATCAAATTCTGATGTTTCCGATTTTCTCAGGTTTTTTATCCGAACTCGGTTTCAGATACGGCGCATTGTCCTGTTCGCGCTTTTCCTGCGAATCGGACGAATGCCAGTTCATCCATTCGGTCGGGGCGTCGAAGGTTTCGCCGCCGTGTTGGGTTAGTCTGGGGCGAATGCGGCACATTACTGGCGTGTTGACGCCGACGCCGGAGATGACGGCTTGACCTTTGGTTAAGGCGGGCAGTTCGGCGAGCATTGCTCTCCCTGCGCCTTCAACCGATTGGGCGACGGTTTGCTGGTCAATCGGGTTGACGATTCGCATAATGATTTGCGTCATACATTGCGAGAGAACGTCCTGGTCAAGTTTTCCCGGACGCTGTGTAATTAAACCGATGCCGACGCCGAATTTTCTGCCTTCGGATAAGATTTGTTTCAATATGTTGGTTGAAACGACGCTTGCGCCGGCGGGCGCGAAACGGTGCGCTTCTTCAAGGAGCGCGAAAACCGGATAATTGACGAAATCGCCGCGCTCTTTCGGAGTTTCGCCGCGCACGATTGAAACTCTTGCTTTATTGACGCGGCGCAGAAGCGCGCCGACGATAACTTGCTGTTCGTGCTGTTCGATGTCGGACAACTGCAAAATCGTGCAGCGTCCGGGTTTGAAAAGCTCGTTTAATTCGATGTGTTCGCTCGCCGTGAAAATGCTGTCGGATTTGCCGAAACGCGAATCCATACGCCACAGCAAACCGTCAATTGAAGAGACGTTTCCGCCAGAATCTTTCTGATTTTCGCTGCCGAATTTTTGCGCGTTCACTTCGTCGCGCAAATCGTGATAAGCATAAGCGTAATCGGCGCGATTTTCGGTTTTCAATCTTTCGCGCAAGCTCGTAAAAGCCTGCGACAAGAAATGCGCCATTTTGTCGGAAGTTCCTTCGGGCAAAAGATATTTCACGTCGGCTTCGGTCAGAGTTGAAAAGCGAACTTTTATTTTGTCGGGCGTAAAGATTTTAACTTCCGGTCGGTAGCCTTCGGCGTGAAACTGCGCGTCGCCTTGAATTGACTGCATCGTGTGATATTCGCCGTGCGGGTCAACGATTAAAATCGCGGCGCCGTTGTGCGGCTGCATCAATTCTTCGACCAGAACGCCAGCCGTGTAAGATTTCCCGGAGCCTGTCGAAGCAAGAATCGCCAAATGAGTCGAGACGACATCTTTGACCGAAAGCACGACGGGAACTTCGCCCGCCTTTCGGGTCAAAAGGCTTCCGATATGCGCCGAGCCGTGTTCCTTAAATTTTTTCGGACTGAGCATTCTCGACAGCGTTTCGCTCGACGCGAGATAAATCGCGTCGCCCGGATTCGGCGGAATGCGCGGATTAACGAAATCTTTGAGCTGTTCGTTGAAATAGCCGATTGTTTCGACCGTAATTTCGTAAATCTCGCAAGCGTCGCCGTTCAAGCCAATCAAAGATGAGACAAGAGACGGCGGCGTATTCGGGTCTGACAAAAAAGCGTCGGGCAAATTTCTGACGAGCTTTCTCGCCTTTATCGTGCCGATAATTTGAAGTTTTTCGTCGCTCGTCTCAGCCGTGTAATAAACGAATTCGCCGATGCGCGTTCGTTTATTGTCTTTGGTAATAAAAAGGTATTCGTGCGGCATCTCGCCCGGACCTTTGACCGTGCCGGTTAGAAAATCTGTGGTTGTCATATTTTTAGAAATGAAGATTAGAAAATTTTGAGTGAATTATAACATAGATTTGTCGAGAAAAATGCCAGATAAAAGCGCGAAGCGACGCAAAAAATCTTTGTGTCGCTTCGTGCATTTCATTTACGATTTCTCAAAATCACTCTCCGAAATCGAGCAGTTTATCTTCGATTTGATTTAATTCCTTTCGCAGATTTTCCTCCATCGTGACGGAAACTTCGTGCTGTTCCAATTCAATGGCTTGCTCTTCCATATCATTGTCGAGCCTGATTTCTTCGCGTTCATTGACGTGGTTTAATTGCTTGTTGATTTCGTCGCGGCGTTTTTCAAGTTGTTCTTTTGATTGTTTGATTTCTTTCATAACTCTGATTTTATAACTCGAATCCGGTTTTTACAAAACCGTCCGACAAACGGCGCGTTTCTTCAAACGCCGGTTTTACAATATACTCGGTTAAATGTTTCTGCAAAATTCAAACGTCTCGACGCGCATTATTGATAACGCATCGGAAATTTCAAACGTCGCGTGGACTTCGGTCAATAATCTGCTGACGGCTGTCATCAGCGAACTGCCGCTTTTCGCGGCTGGAATAATCATTTTTATCCTTTTCTGGCTGATTGCGAAAATGCTGAGAAGCGCGTTTTTGGCAGCCTCAAAGCGCACCAAACTTGATTTGCGTCTGCGGATTTTATTCAGCCGGCTCATCGGCATCGGTATTTTTATCGTCGGATTTTTCACCGCGCTGACGGTTATTATTCCGGCGTTTCATTTCAGCGATTTGATTGCGGGCTTGGGTTTTTCGTCGTTTATCATCGGTTTTGCGACCAAAGATATTTTGAACAATTTATTCAGCGGCGTGCTGATTTTGTGGCAGCAGCCGTTTCAAATCGGCGATTATATTTTCGTCAAAGACAAACAGGGAAAAGTCGAATACATCGGCGTCCGCGCAACGACTTTGAGAATGGACGACGGCGAAATGATTTTGATGCCGAACGGAGATATGTATTCAAACGCGCTGACGATTCGCGGCGCGAGCGCGCAGCGGCGAATGAAACTGAAAATCAGCATCGGCTACAACGCGGAAATCGAGCGCGTCAAAACGGCGATTCTAAAAGTTTTAGAAAATTCATCAGGCGTCGTCCGCGAACCGCAGCCAAACGTTTTCGTTACCGATTTAGCGTCCGAAGGCGTCAATCTCTCGATTTATTTCTGGATTCAAACCAGTGAAAACAATCCGATGAAAGTTTTCGACACGGTTTCAACCGCAATCAAAAACGCTCTGAGCGCGGCGAAAATCGAACTCTATCCGCCCGGCTCGATTGTCGTGCAAAATACGAACGCGGAAAACGCGCCGGAATATCAGGCGGATTCGGATCAAAAAGAAGATTTTTAATTTAGATGATCGTCGTAATAATTTCCCTAATGCTTCTTTGTAATTCTCTATCGTCGGTAATCGGCGAAACGAGCGCGACTTCCGCCGCGCTGACGGGCGCGATTCCTTTGGCAATCATTTGCGCGGCGTAAATTAAAAGGCGAGTCGAAACGCCTTCTTCCAAACCGTGTCCGCGCAGGTTGCGGATTTTTTGCCCGATTGTTACCAAATCTTTCGCCGTCGCCGCGTCAATTCCGCCTTCTTTGGCAACGATTTCGGTTTCCGATTCGGCGTTCGGATAATCGAATTCCATTGCGACGAAACGCTGGCGCGTTGACTGTTTCAAATCCTTCAAAATTGACTGATAACCCGGATTATATGAGACGACGAGCATAAATTCCGGCGGCGCTTCGACGATTGTTCCGAGTTTTTCAATCGGCAGACGGCGGCGATGATCGGTCAACGGATGAATAATAACAACCGTGTCTTTGCGCGCTTCGACAACTTCGTCCAGGTAGCAAATCGCGCCGCTTTTAACCGCGTTCGTCAACGGTCCGTCGTGCCAGACTGTTTCGTCGCCTTCCAATAAAAATCGCCCGACCAAATCGGTCGAAGACAAATCTTCGTGGCACGCGACAGTTATCAGCGGGCGATTTAATTTATGCGCCATAAACTCGACAAACCGAGTTTTCCCGCAACCCGTCGGACCTTTCAGCATCACGGGCAAATGAGCTTCGTAAGCGGTTTCAAAAAGCTCGACTTCCTGACCAATCGGCAAATAATACGGTTCGCTTTCGACCTTGTATTTTTCTACTGCTAATTCCATAAATAATTATTTTCCAGTTGTATAAATGCAAAAGGTAATCTTAACATTCGCCTGAAATTGTTAGCAAACAACCGATTAAAAAGCGAATTCAATTAAATACGCGCTTTTTCTTTTCCCGCGCGCTTGCCGTATTATTTTACAAATTCCTTTCATTATGTTTTCGGAATTGAATTTGTAGATTTATGAATTTGGATATTGTAAAATCAATAGACGGCGTTCCTATTCGTCTGACCGACGAGCGTTGGTATGAGCATATCGTGGAAAACCATCCCGAAATGAGCGGACATTATCAAACGGTTCTTTCCGCTGTCGAAAATCCGACGTTCGTTTTGCGCGGTCGTAAAGGCTCAAAAATAGCCGTCGTCAACATTAGCAGAATAAAGTGGCTTCACGTCGTTTATCGTGAAATCAAACGCGCTGACGGATTTATTATTTCAGCGCATTTTGAACGAGGCTACGACGAAAATTTAATAATATGGCAGTCAAACAATTAGAAATCAGCAAAGAAAAAGAATTGCTCAAACTCGCGGGCGAACGTTTGAAACTTCCAGACGGCAATCTGCAATTAAAATATCAGCCGGACGTTGATTTGCTTGTAATTCGTTTGAACGACGGGAAATCAACTTACAGCGAAAGCGATTATGAAAAAGGTTTGATTTACAATTACGATGCCGCAAACCGGCTTGTCAGCATCGAAGTTTTAGACCTTTACGAAGTTTTCGTTTAATCTGCACAATCGTTTGAATTATAAAATGGCTGAAGCCGTCAACGGATATTATTTTGTTCCGGCTGAAGTCTATTTGTTTTTTGTCCCAACCTTTTTTATTTTTCCGAACAAAACGTTGTGTTAAAATTTAGCTGTTATGGGACAAATAATTATTGACGTGCCGCAGCGCGGCGTGAAACGTCGCTACAAAATGGACGATGCGAAATCAGCCGAAGAATTGTTGACCGCTTTGCAGACGAAAGCGAAGCGCGTCAAAGTGAATCCTGAAAAACCGACCGCCGAAGATTTAGCCGACATTCGCGCCGCAAAACGCGCCCGCAAAGGCGACCTCGTTAGCTGGAAAGAAGTTAAAGAAAAGCTTGGCTTGGATTGAGCCGATGACATATACAATACAATTTGAAAAATCAGCCGCCAAGCAATTAAGCAAACTCGAAAAACGAGTTCAAATCAAAATTGCGGCTAAGATTGATGAATTAGCCGAAAACCCGCGCCCGTTCGGTTACAAAAAATTGGTTGATGAAGGCGGAACGTGCCGCGTCAAAGTCGCAGGCTACCGAATTCTTTACGACATTTTCGACAAAGTTCTAATTGTAAATGTCATCAGCGTCTCAAAACCCAACGAGCGGACTTATTGATTTTATCGTGCATACTTTAATAAATAACTCTTCTTGAGGTGTATTTGATTTAGAAAAATTCCACAATAAAATGAGAAAAAAGGCAAAAACTATAATATTTATAATTCTCGGCATAATTACTCTTCTAATGAGCTTTTTCGTATTTGCTTCAGTGATAGTTGTTCACAATTTGCCTGATTTTTCCTCAGAATACGGAATAGTTAAAATAGTAGTTGACAGCAAGCAATTATATTTCAAAAGAGTAGTTAGAGGATTAAACCACGATGCTTATATCTTATCTCCAAATGAAAATCATTGTGCTGAATATAACCCTGAATCAGATTATGATTTTACTTCAATGGACACTACTATTTTTTACAAAATTGACAAGGGAATTTTATATTTACTTGAAGGTAATCCGACGCAACAAGGCAAAAATATTGTTCAACCGAAAAATTTTCCAGTGAAAGTAAAGATAATTGAACCAGACAAACTTTTAGTATTTGGTAAAGAAAAGGAATTATATAAAGATAAGGGACTACAGTTTTTAGAAATTCCGTTGGATGACACTTTGAAGTGCAAATAAATCTAGTATCAAAAAATACTCGGTTATGAAACACTTTCCGACCAATTATTTTAATTATTAAAAGTTGTTAATAACAGATTGACTTCGGCGCAACAATGTTGTTTCTTCCGTTCGATGTCGCTGTATGTTATGCTTTAAAGTTGTTCGCAAAATCTGTGAATTGCGGTTTTTAATTGTATGTATGAGTTTGCAGTAACGCCGGCGATAACGCAGTTGCGGCGTCCGGGAGTTTTGATTGCTGAGGTTTTGCCTGATTCACTGGCGGAAGAATTGGAGCTTGCGCCGAACGATAGGATTGTGCGCGTCAACGGTCGGACGGTGCGCGATTATCTTGATTTTCGTTTTCAGACGGCTGGCGAAACAGAATTGACTTTGCAGGTTAAAAAACCGAACGGTGAAACCTGGGATTTGGAAATCGAGCGCGAAGAAGGCGAAGATTTCGGCATCGAGTTTGAGCAAATCGTGCCGCGCCAATGCGCCAACGATTGTCTTTTTTGTTTCTGCAAGGGCAATCCCGAAACGGCGCGACCTTCGCTTTTTGTCCGCGACGAAGACATTCGCCTTTCATTTCTCTACGGCAATTACACGACGCTTTCATCAATTACGCCGGACGAAATGAACCGGATAATCGAACAGAGACTTTCGCCGCAATACGTTTCGGTTCACGCGACCGATTTGAAAACGCGCGCTTACCTGCTCGGAGTTGAAGAAAAACGCGCCGATATTTTCGATAAATTGCAGCGGCTTTTAGACAACGACATTGAAATTCACGCGCAGGTCGTTTTGTGTCCCGAAATAAATGACGGAAAACAATTGGAGAAAACCCTGCGCGATTTGGCGGCGAATTATCCGAAAGTTGTTTCAACCGCAGTCGTTCCGGTCGCTCTGACGCGCTACAACACCGACGAAAGATTAACGCGCGTGACACCCGAATTTTGCCGTCGAACAATCGCCGAAGTCGAAAAACTGCAAAAGGAATTTCGCAAAAATCTCGGCGTTACGTTTGCATTTCTCGGCGATGAAATCTACATCAAAGCGGGCGAAAAAATCCCGTCGAAACAACATTACGGCAATTACCCGCAAATCGAAGACGGCGTTGGAATGATTCGCTCATTTTTGAATTCGTTTGAAAAATTGCTGAAAAGATTAGAAAAAAATTCCGCCTTGTCGCCGAAAGAAGCGGAAACGACCGCGTTTGTCGGTAAGGTTTTCGCCGACAACGTTAGAACTAATCAACTGGCGATAACGCCGAAATCCACAGAGATTGCCGAAAATCCAAATTCCAAATTCCAAATTCCGAAACCACTCTACGGCACAATTCTCACAGGCGAAATGTTTGCTCCGATTTTGCTCGAACAAATCGAACGATTTAATTCCCTGCTTGATTTTCGACTAAAAGTTCTCGCCGTTCCGAATACTTATTTCGGCGGCGATGTCGCTGTTGCGGGACTTTTAACCGGACAAGATTATCTGGCTGTGAAAGACAAAATCGAAGGCGACTTTGTTATCATTCCGAAACACACAATCAAATCGGACGAACCGATTTTGCTCGATGGAATGCAGTTTGACGAACTCAAATCAAAATTTAATGTGCCGATTTATGATTTAGACATCAAAGGCTTGATGAAATTACTCGCAAACGGCAATTTTCAAAATTGAAGACAATCATACACAATTAAAAAACGGCTGATAAATGAAATTAACGCTTTATCAGCCGTTTTCATTAGAAAATTTTCATTCAAATTTTATTGTGTCGAAAATTTGTAAACTATCACACCGATGACTTTAACAGGTTGATTGGATAAAAGAGTCGGCTTGAATTTGGCATTCAGAGCGGCTTTTTCCGACACTTCCCTGAGAAGAGGATGTCCGCTGGTCGCCTTTGCCGAAGTAACATTTCCGGCTTCATCAATCGTAACTTGAACGGTAACTTCGCCGCTCGCATTGACGAGTCTCGCAGTCGGCGGATACAGCGGTTTCGGCAATACTGTCGCCTTACCGTTGACGACGCCGGTTGAAACGATTGCATTTTTCTTCGGCGGCGTTTCCGCAGTTGATTTTTTTAAAGTTAGCGGCGGTGGCGGCGGAACAATTTTAACGACATTTTCCGACTGCGTTGATTGGCTTTCTTGAACGCTTATACCATCAATGGAATTTCCTCTGCCCTCGTTACCCGAAGACAAATTCGGAACTCCGTCTTCGATTCCGTCTTTTATCAAAAAGACTCCGTTTGGACGAGATTTTTGCGTGTTCGGGACAACAGAAATATCTTTCGGCGCTGGCTGCGTTTCGTCCACGCGCAACATATTTATCTGTCGGGAAACCGTTTCATTTTTCGCCGCCGACGGCGGTTCACGTCTTTCTTGCTTCAATACCGGCGCGTTTTCCGAAATTGGAATCGGCGCGACTATTGTTGATAATTCAAATTCTTCGCGTCCTATTCCTAAATCTTTTGCAAACAAACTCCACAAAACCGCGCTAAACAACATTCCGACTACCAGCACAAACGTCGTCAGCAAAAATTCGCCGCGCTTTTTGTTCTCCTTTCGATTACTTTTCGATTCGACTAATTGGTCTAACATTTTTCTTTTCCTCCATTTGTTTTGCAGTGCCAAATTTGCGGTCAAATGAGAACGGAAATTTTCGTCCGATTTGTTAGACACCGGAATTTACGATTTGTTCCCGCGATGGTTTTAGGAAAGAAAATTGATTTGGAATTAAAGAGTTTGACAGTCGAGAGTTTAGACAATTTTGTTTTTAACTGAAATGATTTCCGCCGTGATTGAAACAGCGATTTCTTCCGGCGTTCGGCTGTTAATCGGCAAACCAATCGGCGTGCGAATTTGGTTTAATTTGTCTTTCGGATAATTTTCTTTTTCGAGACTTTTCAAAAGCGTTTTCATCTTCGAGCGACTTCCCAAAACACCGAAATATCTGAAATTTTTGTCGAGTAATTTTCTAATTACAATCTCGTCATATTTATAACCGAGCGTCATCACAACGACGAAATGATTTGCGCCCGAACTGACAAACTCGCCGATGTTTTCATAGCTTTCAACAATAATTTTCTCGTGAGCAAATTTATTTTTATCGAGCGTATTCAAATCGGCGCGGTCGTCGAAAAGCGTGATATAAAAATCCATTTTCGACATCAATTCCGACAAAGCCAAAGCGCAATGTCCGCCGCCG
>CAXSHW010000111.1:0-12606 GCA_964237245.1 uncultured Pyrinomonadaceae bacterium | reverse complement strand
ATTTGCCGGAAGTTCAATCCGAATCGCCTTTTATTTTGTTTCCAAGATATTCAAAAGAAATACCAATAGGCGGTGGTGCTAGCGGCGGACAAATTTACGCGGATTATGAAATTCAGAAAAAAACAAAATTACCGAAATAGCTCTATTTCACTTATAGAATGAAAAAATCCGAACAAAAATCACGCTTGCGCGAACTCACCGAAGAATTCGAGCGGCTTGAACGCAAATTAAAACTCGGCGGCGGCGCGGCGAAAATCGAGAAGATTCACGGGCAGGGAAAATTGACCGCGCGGGAACGGGTTAATTTGCTGTTTGACAAAGACGCTTTTCAGCAGGAAATCGGTTTGCTTGTCGCCTATGACGAATATAATGGTCAAGCACCGGCGGCGGCGGTTGTCACTTCAATCGGCAAAATTCACGGGCGCGAATTCGTCGTCGTCGCCAACGACGCGACGATCAAAGCGGGCGCGTGGTATCCCGAAACCATCAAGAAAATTTTGCGCGCGCAAGAAATTGCGATGCGAAATCGTGTGCCGATTATTTATCTGGTTGATTCGGCGGGCGTGAATTTGCCGTATCAAGGCGGCGTTTTTCCCGGACAATACGGCGCGGCGCGGATTTTTTATTACAACTCGATTATGCGGCGTTATCTGAAAGTGCCGCAGATTTCCGCCGTGATGGGAATGTGCGTCGCGGGCGGCGCGTATTTGCCCGCGCTTTCGGACGTGATTTTGATGGTCGAAGGCACGTCGTTTATGGGTTTGGGCGGCGCGAATCTGGTGAAAGGGGCGACCGGACAGACGATTGATAATGAGAGTTTAGGCGGCGCGATGACGCATAACGCGATTTCCGGCGTGGCGCATTATCGAACGAAAGACGAAGCGGAATGTCTGGAAAAAATTCGCGCTCTGGTTTTAGAATTGCCGCGTAAGAAAGAAACGAAAGTTTCGATAATCGAAGCGAAAAAGCCGAAAAATAAACCGGAAAAACTTTACGAGATTTTGCCCGAAGACCATCGCGCTCCATACGATGTGCGCGAAATTTTGAATTGCTTTTTGGACGCGGGCGAACTTGATGAATTTCAAGCCGATTATGCGAAAGAAATGATTTGCGGCACAGCCAGAATCGGCGGAATTCTCGTCGGCGTTCTCGCCAATCATCGCGGAATGGTCAAAGGAAAAAAAGGCGAACCGCCGCATTTTGGCGGCATCGTTTATACCGAATCGGCGGAAAAATCGGCGTATTTTATCGAAAACTGCAATCGCCATTCGACACCTTTGCTATTCGTGCAGGACGTTTCCGGCTTTATGGTCGGCGCGGAAGCCGAACATTCGGGAATCATCCGCGCGGGCGCGAGATTTGTCGAAGCGATGGCGACCGCGACCGTTCCGAAAATTGTTTTGACCGTCAATCACGCTTCGGGCGCGGGTTATTACGCGATGGCTGGACAAGGTTTCGATCCCGATTTTATTTTCAGTTTGCCGACGGGCAGAATGGGCGTGATGGAAGGCGATTCGGCAGCGGTCGCCGTTTTCGGAACGCAGATTGAAAAATTAAAAAAAGCAGGCAAAGAAATTGACGCGGAGATGGAAGCGGAAATGGAATCGGTGCGCGAAACTTACGAAAAAGAACTCGACGCGAAACACGCGGCGGCGCGTGGACTTTTAGACGCGATTATCACGCCGGAAAATCTGCGCGACGCTCTGACGCTCGCTTTGCAAACGACTTTGAATACGAATCAGCCGCACATCGGCGCGTTTGTTTTGCCCGCGAATTTATGAAATTTACAGTTGAAGAATTGCTGGCGAAACTGCCTTTGCCCGCCAATGAAAAATGGAAAGACGGCGTTTGGGATGTCGAGCCGTTGAAGAAGGGAAAAGTTTCGCTTGTTTTCTTCGCGCCGCGCAGCACCGATTATCAAACCTTTCACGAAGAAGATGAATTTTACGTGATAGTTCGCGGCAAAGGCGGTTTGATAATCGGCGGCGATTCTTTTGCCTGTCAAACGGGCGACGCTTTTTACGTTGCCGCCAACACGCCGCATCACTTCGAAAACTTCACGGAAGATTTTGCGACGTGGGCAATCTTCTTTTAAATGGAAAGTGGAAAGTGGAAAATGGAAAATGTAAGACAATCTCTTATATTTTCCATTTTCCACTTTCCATTTTCCATTTCCATTACTTAAGTTTCGACGCCAAATCCGCATAATCGGCAATCGCGGCGTTGATGACTTCAAAAGATTGCTCGCGCCCGTAAGAATAAGCAATCTCGCAGATGCTCGCTTCGCCGGGAAGGTTTTTGTAGGTCAGGAAATAGTGTTCAAAGCGTTCGAGAATTCCTTTCGGCAGTTCGGTAATTTCCGTGTATTGCTCGAAAACCTTGTCGCCTTTTAACGTCGCAATGATTTTGTCGTCCGCTTCGCCGCCGTCAATCAGGCAGAAACCGCCGATTGGGACGGCTTTTAAGATAATGTCGCCGCGCGGAATATGATGTTCGCTCAGAACGAGAATATCCAAAGGATCACCGTCGCCTTCGGCAATTTCCCTGCCTGATTTTTCGCGGGCGAGCGCGGCGACGCGCCCGGCACAGTAGGTTTGCGGGATAAAACCGTAATTTGCCGGAACGACATTTGAATACTGCTGCGGACGGTCAATCTTCAAATAGCCGGTTTCTTTATCAACTTCGTATTTCACCGTGTCGCGCGGCACGATTTCGATGAAAACCGTTACTTCCTGCGGCGCGTTTTCGCCAATCGGAACGCCGTGCCACGGATGCGCTTTATTTGTTCTGAACATAATTTTATTATTGTTACCGGAAACAAAAATGTCTAATGCGGTCAACATCAATAAAATCTCGAACGCGATTGTCATCGAGTTCAATCGCCCGCAAATTCGCAGTCCGCTGTCAATTTTCGTGCTGGAACGGTTAAATGATATTTTGGAAGAAACGGAAGGCAACTCGGACATCAAAACGATTATCTTCACAGGTAAAGACGATGTTTTCGCGTCCGGCGCGGATTTGCGCGAGATTGCGAAAGTTACATCTGAAACAGCGAAAGAGTTTGCGAAGCGCGGGCAAAAGCTGATGAAACGAATCGCCGACAGTTCCAAACTTACGATTGCCGCCGTCAACGGCTTTTGTTTCGGCGGCGCGTTAGATTTGGCTCTTGCCTGCGACAAAAGAATCGCCGCGCCTAACGCGACTTTCGCGCATCCGGGCGTTTCACTCGGCATTATCACGGGTTGGGGCGGAACGCAAAGATTGCCGCGTTTGATCGGCGAAGCGAAAGCGCTTGAAATGCTTTTTACCGCCGAAAGAATAGGCGCGAACGAAGCGTTGAGAATCGGCTTGATTAACGTAATTGACGAAAATCCGCTCGCGTTTTCGCTTGCAAACTACACGGAAGATTTAACATCAGAAAACTTATGAAAAAATTTGTGATCGGTCTGGCTTTTGCAAAAGCCGTCTTTTTGTCAGTTATTGTTTCTTTATTCTTTGTCGGCTGTCAGCAGGCGAGTTTGTCGCCCGTCGAAAACGCGAACACGCCCGCGCCTGTCGCGTCGGCGACCGTCACCGCCGCGCCGAACGACAACATCAATCGTCCGACGAGCGAACCTTACAAAGGCGATTTATCTATTTTTGAAGATGCGAAACGCGCGGAAAATTTGCAGGTTGACCGCGTGATGGACATTTTGAAAATCTCGGACGGAAAAACCGTCGCCGACATCGGCGCGGGTTCGGGCTGGTTCACCGTTCGCGCCGCAAAACGAGTCGGCGGCAAAGGCAAAGTCTTTGCCGTAGAAATTAATCCCGACTCGATAACTTACATCAATGACCGCGCCAAACGCGAGAACTTCACGAACATTCAAACCGTTCTCGGCACGGAAGACGATCCGAAACTGCCCGAAAATTCGATTGACACGGCGTTGATTTTGAAAACCTACCACGAAATCGGACAGCCGGTAAAGGTTATGGAAAAATTGCGAAAATCTCTCAAAAAAGACGCGCTCGTCGGCATCATAGACCGCAACGGAAACGGGCAAGATCACGGCATTCAAAAAGATGTGGTCATCAACGAACTGAAACGCGCCGGTTACGAATTAAAAGACGATTACGATTTCGTCAAACCCGACGGCGAAGATTATTTTCTCGTCTTTCGCGCGACAAACTAAAGTTTGTTAATGGAAAATGGAAAATGGAAAATGGAAAACTTAATTCTTAAATGGAAAATGGAAAGTGGAAAATGATAAATTTTAGGAATAAAATCTAAAACAAAGAATGGAAATTAAGGCTAACGCGCTGAAGGATAAATCTTACAAGTTTGCTTTACGAATCGTGAAGCTATACAAGCATCTGAGTGAAGAGAAACGTGATTTTGTATTGTCTAAACAAATCTTACGTTCGGGAACATCCATCGGCGCGAACATTGCTGAAGGCAATCAAGCGCAGTCAAAATCCGACTTCATTCATAAACTTTCCATTGCTCACAAAGAATCTTTTGAAACCGACTATTGGCTCAATCTTCTGCGCGATGCCGAATACATCACCGAAAAACAAGCCAAATCACTTCTCTTAGACTGTCAGGAACTGCAAAAACTTCTCACAACTTCCATCAAAACCGCAAAAACGAACAACGGTTAAATGAAAAACGAAAGTCATTAATGGAAAATGGAAAGTGGAAAATGAAAAATGCGGGAACTAAAATGGAAAATGTGGGAACTAAAATGGAAAATGGAAAGTGGAAAATGGAAAATATAAAGACGTGTTCTTAATTTTCCATTTTCCACTTTCCATTTTCCATTACAAAGTTTTACTTTGCCGCTTCTTTTTTCTTGCGCGTCAAACCGGATGAGCGATTTGACTTGCGGACATAACCCATCGCTTCGTAAAGCGCGGAATTATCGCCTTCGGTCGGATCGGCGACGACACCGGCAACTACCAGTTGGGCTTTTGCCAGACCGATGCTGTCGCTATTATCGCGTGCGGCAATCACCTGTTTCATCTGGTCTTCGAGTTGGCTTAAAACGGCGCGTTCCGCCATCGAATCGTTGACGAACACTTCAAATTCGGCAAGCGTCATTCCGCCGAAAGATTTCTCCGGCGCGAGAGTTTTCCACGCATTATAAATTTTATCGAGCTTTTCTTCGTTAATTTTCGGGCTGTAAGCCATAATTTTATTTTCCTCAAAGCTGCGAGAAGAGTTGAAAAGAGTAATGTGGAAGCCTAAACGGTTACTGCAAGGCGGAAACGAAGCGGCGTTGAGCGTGTTAAGGTTCTTCTCGCAAGCAAAACGCTCGCGGACAGGCGCATCGTCAATTAAAATTATTAAACATCGTTTAATCAATGTCAATAACTTTTTTAACGCGCCCGTAAATTTATAAAATAGGCGTCGTAATATGCTATTACCAAGCAATTAATTTCACATTAGCAATCAGTATTTATACATTACAACTTGTTAAACGCACATTAGAGCTTGATATTTGTGAATACCAGGCTCTAATGCGCGCTTACTCTTTAATAATGCATAAAACTTTAAAGAGAAATTGCATACGACGAGCGTTGATTTGCAAATACTTTTCGTTATTTCTCAAGTAACTGCACTTCAAACTGATCTTTCGCCGCCTGCCATTCGCTTTCGGCTTCGGATTTCAAACGTCTTGATTCGGATTTTCTTTTTCTGATTTCTTCGCCGATTAAATTTTGAATGGAGATTGACGGAATCGGGATAACGAGATTAACAACATCTTCGTTGGTTAAGCGCGGATGCGTGTTTCCGGTCATCATATGTTTGGTTTGCGCGAGAATTATTGACGAGCGAAGAATTACGGCTAAATAATCGGCGTTTAATTCCTCATCATTTCTCGTTCTCATAACGTGGAATTCAGGCGAGCATTCACCCGCGAACTCCGCGCGATAGACTTTGTTGAGATACGGGCGCAAGCGTCCGAATAAAACATCATTTTTCTGAAATGCTAAAACATTCCCTTCGACTTTCTCGTCAACATTGACGAATTCGCCCGTGTGCGATTGAACATTTGCCAGACCTGAAATAACGTCCGGTCGGTAATTTTCGGGAACTGCGACTATAAAATCACTTCATTATTTCATCGAAAATCAATTCTAAATTTTCTTCAGAAACTTCCAGCATTTCACCGTGTTTAATTTTTAAAGAATCTAGGACGGAGACGAATTTCTGAAAGCCGTTTTCGCTTCTCAGTTCAACCCAATCAACATTCAAACTGTTTAACTGCCGCTTGTTCATATCGGAAAGTTTATCGGCGACAAATACGCGGCTGTCTCTTGCAATTACAGCATCGGCACTTTCGGGATTGCCTTTGCCCATTAGCTTGACTTCGCATTTATATTGATTGTTTCCTTCATTCAGATAAAAATCTATCTCACGCTCAAAAGCCGTCTCGTCAACTTCCTTATTTGTGCCTTTGAGTTTGACGGCATAGTTTTCATCAGCAACCTGATAAAGTTTGCAGAGCGTCAACATCAAAGGCTTTTCAACTTTCTTGCCGGCAGTTGACCATAAACCACCGCGCAAAGCGGCACGTTTAACGGCGAGTGTATTTATTACTAAAAGACTTTCATTGATATTTAATTCGATACTTACTTGTTTGAACTTAATCGTCAGCATCAAATCAATTTCGCTTTGGTTCTGAATCAAGTCGCTGATTGCATTGTAAAGCGTATCGTAATGTTCATTTGAGGCATCTATCACAACTTGCTTGTTAGCGGAGTTATACATATTCGTAATTGTTTTCTTGTTCAATCCCGAATTGATTGCTATTTCATCCGACGGTAAAGATTCGTTTAAAAACGCATTTTTATACCAATCGCCGTCAATCTCAATGCTGTCAAACTTAGCTTGGGCAACTTTCTTAAAGAATTCGATTGCAAATTGTAGAAACTCCGCATTGATAAGCGCGACGACCTCAATACGATAATCTTCGCCTTTGAGAAGACGTTTAATAATGTTCTTAGTTACTTGTTCCGTTAGAGTCATTTTTTTTAGTTAATTCTGCAAATTGTTCTAAGGTTAAGAATTTTGTGTAACTTTCAGCAAATAGCGACACATCTTTTTGCGCTTTGCTTTGCATATAATCGAAGTATTCCTTTTCTTTCTCTGTTAAAAAGAAATTCCTGCCTAAACTTTTCGCCGTTCTGCCTACTGTTCCGCTTCCGCCGAACGGGTCAAAGATTAAATCGCCTTTATATGAATAATATTGAATTACTCTTTTACACAACTCAATGGGAAAGATTGCCGAATGAACCTTGTCGAACTTCGGGTCAATTCTCCATACGTTCGTTGTTTCGTATTCGTCTTTAACTTTGCTTTCTTCAACCGTATTTTGCGGATAGCTTCGCATGTTCCAATCTAAAAGCCGCGTTGTTTCTTTACGATAAACCATTAAATACTCTGTAATCGAATTTGGTTTATAGCCTAGCGGTTTGCGGTGCTGATGAAATCCGCCGACGCGATTCTTAACACTGTATTCTGGTTTAAGCCAAATAATATCATCAATGAATTCCCAACCAATTTTGACCAAATAATGATGCAAATCAAACGGAATCGGATAGCGTTTGCTCGAATGAGCGCGACTCACGCGCGGAACTATGACGGGCGAAGTATTAACGATTAAAAATCTTCCTTCCTTTGTTATGCGATGTGTTTCTTGAAAAACGCCAGCCAAGAAGTTTAGATAAGCCTCATAGCTTGGATAAATCGCATAGTCTCTAGCGTTGTAATACGGCGGCGAAGTAAAGGTTAAATGAACGCTCTCGTTCGGCACTTTAAGCAAGGCTTCTCGAACATCGGCATTGACGACGATGTTTTTAAGGAAATCATAAGATTGCGGGTGCGGCAATTCATTTTCTATTTTCGTTTTTTCCGCAAAATACTCTTTGTAGATAACCGTCCGAACCGTTTCATTTTCGTGATTGAGCAAAGGCTTTAGTTTTCGCTCTACTAAAATATCATCGTCATAAACAAGCAAACCGCGAATCGCCTGACAAACAACTTTCGGGTCTTCGTCCTGAAGAATCTCAAATAAATATGGTTTGTTTTGGGGTTTGCGAAGTCTGCCGATTGCCGAAACTATTTCTCTTCGGGTCGCGGTGTCGCTTTCCTGTTTGAAAGCGTTCCAAAGCGGTTCGAGACTTTTCGTTTGGTTGAGTTTAGCGATGTTTTTTGCGGCTAAAAATCTTACCTTTGGATTCTTATGTTCGAGTAGATTAAACAAAAAACCACCTTGAAAGCCGTTCGGCAAGTATCCTAAATCTTCAAGCGTAGCAATTAAGTTTTTATCACTTTGATTTTCGATGTTTGATTCAACCATTTTTTTATAAATTAACTATATTCTAACTGGAATACTATATTCATAAAATGCAGATGTTAAATTATAAACACACCGCTCGGAAGGGACTTTGATTTCACGGGGCGTAAAGTATTGTCCGAAATCGCCTTTAAAGAAACCGCCCATAAATTCTTCAAACGCCACGCCTTTTGTGTCGAGGTCGGTCTTATTGAAGTTGATATGTTCGATGTGTTCGACAACCTGCGCCAATACATTGGCTTCGACGCGGATGCTGTCGGTAAAAACATCGGGTTCGCGCAATTTTTCCGAATCGTAAAGCGCGTGAATTCGCGCCGCTAATTCTTCTTTCGTCTCGCCTGTCTTGCGCTGAAAATCATAAGGCTCGCCTTTCTTGCGGTTGCGGTTCATTTCATCACGAATCTTGACGAAAATAATCTTGGAAAACTCACCGAACGCGACAATCGCGCTTCGTTTGCCGCCTTCCCACAGAGTTTGATGACATTTGCGAATCGCCGAGCGTAAATCATCACGCGAAACCGCCGATAAATCGTTGCCTTTAACGCCTTTGAAAAAACGAAACGGCGGCGGCGCACCGTAATTCGTCGGAATGTCCGAAAGAATGTTTTTATCGCGTTCAAGCGAACCGATAGAGCCGCGAAAATCTAAGAATCTGCGCGTTCCGCCCGCAACCGCTCCCGCAAACTTCGCTTTTAAGCTGGAACAATTACCGCAAGCCTGCTCGATTGACTGTAAAAACTCGGCTTGGCTGATGCCGTCGCGTTTACATTCGATAACGATATACGGCTTTGTCCATTCGTCATCTTCGTAAATCACGATGTCCGCCAAATCATTCGGAGTTCTGCGCGGCACAGTTCGCTCGATCTGCATACGACGCGCCGGATATTGATAACGATAAATGAGTTCAGCATAAAAAGCGGCGCGAACCTTTTCTTCCGGGTCGCTCCATCGTTCGGAATGTTCTTTGCTTTGAACATAAACGACACGCTCGGTTTTACCTTCTCCGGTGAATCGAATATAGCCTTCGGCAGTCGCTTTTATTAGAAGCTGTTCGTTAGTCAGTTCTTCAGACATAAAGTTTTTTATTTAAAATGAGTTTTAATTAAGAATTGCACTTAAAAGATAAATGAACGAGCCGGTATCTGCAAATCTATCAGGGAACGGAAGTATAGACAGCCTTAAGCGAGAAAAAGAAAATTATCACTCGCTTTACGCGGATTATTAGACGCTTTCGGTTACGGATGACGCGGCAATTTCTTTAATAGTGATAAAAAGCGTATGATTTGCCGCTTTCAAAGACTGGCACACGCCTTGCATAAAAGCGGTCGGACGCTACTTCTTATGAAATCAAATATTATTAAAAAAACAGCGAAAGGACTTGGTTTAGGAATTTTTATGGCGTTCGGAATAATGGCTTTTTCAAGCACCGAAGCGAACGCGCAATATCGTAACCCGAACAACCAGCAGGACAGACGCGACAATCAACAGGATAGACGCGATGACCGTAATGACCGCAATCGCAACGATTTATATAGCGTCGCCCGCGAAAACGGTTTTCGTGACGGACAGAACGAAGCTCAAAACAACCGCCGCGACCGCAACCATAACGACGCGCAAAAATCAAACGAATACAAAAAAGCCACACACGGTTATTCTTCGAGATTAGGCAGCAAAAACGATTACAAAAATGCGTATCGTCAAGCGTTTATGGAAGGTTACAATTCCGGTAATAATCGCAACGGCAGAGACGGCAATCATCGTAACGGCAACTGATAGCGGCGATTTGCAATGCGATCAATTCAAAACGGAAAGACCGGATTTTACAGTTCGGTCTTTTTATTTGTTCAAAAAGCGGGCGATTCCCGCTTTACAATCGTCGGTTTGACGGGCGATTGTGTTAATGTCCACGCCGGATGCGAGCGCGGATTCAAAGTTTAAGCCGTCCATTTGATACAAGAGGCGTTTCGACAAAACGACTGCCGAACGCGAGACTCGTTTGTAAACGTCAACGTAATCTTTGACAGAATCTTCAAAATCGTTTTCAGCAAAAATTTCGTTGATTAAGCCGAAACTTTTAGCGGTTGGCGCGTCGAATTCAAAGCCTTGCGTGCAAAGGGCGAAGGCGCGCTTTTCCGAGACGTTTCTTTTCAAAATCGCCATCACCATCGCGGGAACGAAACCGATTTTCACTTCCGGGTAGCCGAATTTCGCCGTGTCGGTCGCTAAAACAAGATCGCAAGCCGTCGCCAATCCGCAGCCGCCCGCGAGCGCTCTGCCGTGAACGGCGGCGATAACGGGAATTTTTGCGTGTCTGATAATGGAAAACAGTTCTCTCAGATTGTCCGCGTCGTCGTAGTTTTCCAGAACGTCGGATTCGGAAATCTTCTGCAAAGCCGACAAATCCGCGCCCGAACAGAAATCTTTGCCCGCGCCTTTGATGACGACGGCGCGTAATGATTCGTCTTTGTCCATCTCGCGCACGGCGTTTTTCAAATCGTTGATTAACGCATCGTTCAGAGCGTTGCGCTTTTCCGGTCGGTTGAGCGTAATCGTGAAAATTGAATCGGCAGTTTCGGTAATGATTTCAGACATTTTCTTTTGAAGTTTTAACGGTCGTCGTCAGCATTTTGATTAGTTCGACGCAATCTTCGTTAATGGAATTATACGGTTTGTCTTCGAGATAGCCGCCTTCGTGCAGAATCAAAAGCCAGAACTCGGTTTCCGAAGTCTTCTTTAATGCAGTTTGCATATCGGCGGCGAAAGTTTGTTTCGATTCGGCGTTGGTTGCGTCTTTGATAAACTTGGCGACGTGCGTTCCCGAAAGCAAAATCTGTTTACTCAAAACATACTCGGTTTTTTCTTCGGATAAGTAACGCGAGAGTTTGACGATTCTGAGGGCGAACTTTATGGATTTTTCGAGGACGATGCTTTTGGACATAATTTTGTTTCTGCGTTTAACAGCGAACAGTTGACAGCGAATAGTTAATAGCTGTTCGCTGTTCGCTATTAACTATTCGCTGTTAATTCAGTAGCGGAAACCGGATTTTTTGAAATCGCTTATAACAATTTCGTCGCCCGATCAATTTCCGCCGTGAAATTTTCGAGCGTTCTGGAAACGATTTGGATTTGTTCGGCGGCTTCCGTCCAATTTCTCTGCTCGATAGCTTCGCGCACGCCGGGAATTGTTTTGACGCCGTAGCCCGTGTAATAACCCGGCGCGTAGATTTCGTGTTTAAACCAGTCGCGGCGCGGCAAACCTCCGTCGTAAATCAGAGCGCGTTCGGCTTTATATAAAACTTCGTCAAGCTGTCTTTGTTCGGACGGCGAAACCTGTTTGCCTTTTATCGCCGTCTGATAATTTTTCGCGCTTTGCTGCAAATTCGTCAGCGCGTTTTCGAGCGGCGCGAAGTTCAAAAAGGGAACTTCCGCTTTTGGCTGCGGCATTACGAACGTTAGTTTCGGGTCTTGCGCGGCTTTCAGCGCTCCGCTCGCAATCATTTGATTCATCGCCTTTGTTTCTCCGCGCATCGAATCGGCGAGCGTCGTCAGTTCTTTGACATAAACGCCGATTGTGTCTGCGAAATCGGTAAATTCAAACGGCAAAACATCGGCGTCGGCAAGCCGCAGAGTCATTCGTCCGGCAGTTTGTGAAAGCGCAATTCCGTAATCAAAATTCGGGTCAATAAATCGTGTGAAATGGTCGAACGAATCGTAAACAGAATGGTAAGAACCGCCGCCGCTCTCGCCGCCGTAACCGAGATCAATCGAAGAAATGCCGAGATGCTGCAAAAACGGCGTGTAGTCCGAGCCTGCGCCCAAGGCGGAGATTCGCAAATCCGCTCTTTCTCTGGCGTCGCGTTTGTTCTCAGGCGAACCGTTTACTAATCTCGAATCGCGCAGACGTTCGGAGACCGAGATATTTGTCTGCGGATCGCTGACATCTCTGGCGACTTCGTTAATGAATTTTTCGAGCGTGTGCGAACCGCTGACGCCGAGGAATCCGCGTCCGTTACTGTCGGAATTGATATAAACGGCGGCTTTATTTTTGAGTTCATCGGCGTGCGTTTCGACCCATTCGGTCGAGCCGAGCAAGCCCGGTTCTTCACCGTCCCAGGCGCAGAAAACAATCGTTCGTTTCGGCTTCCATCCGGTCTTGGCGAGTTCGGCGATGCCGCGCGCTTCTTCCATAAGAGATACTTGCCCGCTCAGAGGATCGTCCGCGCCGTTGACCCAGGCATCGTGATGATTGCCGCGCATAATCCAT
>CAXSHW010000110.1:0-12665 GCA_964237245.1 uncultured Pyrinomonadaceae bacterium | reverse complement strand
ATTCGCGCGCCGGATGACCTTCGGGAATATTGAGCGCGTCGAAATTATAATAATCGGTTTCAATCTCGCGGTCGTCTTCAATCGCGTAACCCATCGAAACGAAAATGTCTTCGATTTTCTGGCGCAAAATCGTCAAAATATGCAAATGACCTTCGCGCGGTCGTGTTCCGGGCAGCGTAACGTCTAATCTTTCACGCTCGATTTTCTGGTCGGCGATGAAGTTTTTAAGATTTGTTTCGACCGCTTCAATCGCGCCGGAAACTTCCTTTTCAACCGACTGCACGAATTGTCCGAACGCGCCGCGTTCTTCAGGCGCGACTCGTCCGATCAGCTTTTTCGAGTTGGCGAGTTCCGATTTTTTGCCGGTGTGTTTGGTTTTTAATTCGCCGAGTTCGCGCTGTAAATTTTCCGCGTCGCTCAAAGATAAATCTTTGATTTCCCGGCGAAAATCTGAATATTTGGCAAAATCAATTTCAAATATTTGCCGGATTTGTTCGACTTGTTTAATTTCTTCAGACATAGAAAATCAACACCAATAAAATTATTTCTCAGTATAATATGCCAGCGAAAAAAATATCAGAACGATTCCGCCGACGAAAACCAAAGGTAATAAAATTTGCGAAAACTTTGATTCAGAGACGCTGCTGAATAAATACAGGCAAAGCGCAATCATACTGCACAAAATTCCTGTTGCCGTTATCAATTTCGCAAGTGTTCTGTTCATTACGCATAAATTTATAAACAACAAAGCGTCCGAACTTTTGCCCGAACGCTTCTGGTAAAATTATCGCTGCGAATTAAACCGCCGCTTGTTGTTTATTATTTACCGCGTCTTTGGCTTGTCCGGCTAAAGTCGCAAACGCTTCGGGTTGTTTGACGGCTAAATCGGCGAGAACTTTTCGGTCAAGTTCGATTCCCGCGACTTTCAAGCCGTGAACGAATTGCGAATACTTGATTTCATTCAAACGGCACGCCGCGTTGATGCGGACAATCCACAATCGTCTGAAATCACGTTTTTTTAGTTTGCGTCCGGTATAAGCGAAATTTAATGAACGTTCAACCGCTTCTTTTGCCGCGCGATATGTTTTTGATTTTCTTCCGTAATAACCTTTGGCTAAGGCTAATATTTTTTTGCGTTTCTCAAGACGCTTATTTCCACGTTTTGCTCTTGGCATAATTCACTCCTTTTTTAACTGAAAATGGATAGTGGATAATTGATAATGATTGTTTTTACATTATCCATTATCAATTATTCGTTATCAATTATTTTAATTTCTTCCATACGGCAGCATTGCTTCGACGCGCTTTTGGTCGCTTTCGCTGACCATCACGTCAATATCGAGAATTCGTTTTCGCTTTGCCGACTTTTTCGTCAAAATATGACGAGCGTGCGAATGTCCGCGTTTAAATTTGCCGCTCGCCGTCGAACGAAAACGCTTTGCCGCGCCTTTATGTGTTTTTAATTTTGGCATTTTTATAACTCCCTTTTTTACGAATCTTACAAATCAACGCGAATAAAATCTAAAACTTTCTGCGTCAATTTGAATAAATCCGTGGTTGAATTTTCTTAAAAAACTTATTCTTTCTTCGCCGTCGCTTTTACCGGCGCTTGAACTTTTTTCGGCACGAAAATCACAAACATTTGATAGCCTTCCATTTTCGGCGTAACTTCGACATCCGCAATGTCGGCTAAATCGTCGCGCAATTTGGCGAGCAGATTCGCTCCCAATTCGCGGTGCGTCATTTCGCGTCCGCGAAATGCGATGGTCGCGCGAACTTTGTCGCCGCCGGTAATCCAGCCGCGCGCGCGTTCCATTCGATAACCGTAATCGTGATCGTCCGTGCCGGGACGAAATTTGATTTCCTTAACCTCGACCGTAACCTGTTTTTTCTTGGCTTCGTGCGCCTTTTTCTTTTCTTCGTAAAGAAATTTGCCGTAATCAATAATGCGGCAAACCGGCGGTTTCGCGTTCGGTGCGACTTCGACCAAATCTTTGCCTTCTTCACGCGCCCGCTGCACGGCGTCGCGCGAATCCATTACGCCGAGTTGTTCACCGTCTTCGTCAATGACGCGCACGGACGGAACTCTAATTCGCTCATTGGTGCGGTGAAGCGGTCCGCGCTGGCGGATCGGACGATTTCTATTAAATCTACTTGCGATATTTTTTCTCCTGTATCGTATTCAAAAATTCAATTTCGATAAATTTGTCTTCCTTTGAAAAACCGAAATTGAAATTTTGATCTAACTATTGCGGATGGCTCGCGTTTCCTTTAAACGGCTTGCCATTTCCTTAAATTCTTCCAAACTCATCACGCCCAAATCTCCGGCTTTGCGTTCGCGGACGGCGATTTTGTTGTCTTCCAATTCCTTATCGCCCAAAACGAGCATAAACGGAATCTTTTGCAGTTGAGCGTTGCGGATTTTTGCACCGATTTTATCACTAACCATATTTAATTCAACCCGATAACCGAGTTGTTTCAATTCTTTGGCGACAGTTTCGGCATAATCGTTGATTCTATCGGTAATCGGCAAAACCGCGATTTGAATCGGCGCGAGCCAAAAGGGAAACGCTCCGGCAAAATGTTCGATCAGCACGCCGAAAAATCTTTCGACCGAGCCGAACAGCGCGCGGTGAATCATAATCGGACGATGTTTTTGTCCGTCTTCGCCAGTGTATTCGAGCTTGAATCTTTCCGGCAAATTCCAGTCAAGCTGAATCGTTCCCAATTGCCAGATTCTGCCGATGGCGTCTTCGATTTTAATATCAATTTTCGGACCGTAAAACGCCGCTTCGCCTTCGATTCGCTCGTAGGAAATCTCGCGTTCCTTCAAAGCGTTGGCAAGCGAAGTTTCGGCGTTTTCCCAATCCGCGTCCGCGCCGAGATAAATTTTATTTTCCGCGTCGCCGCGCACGGAAAGCTCGAATTTTACTTTGTCGAATCCGTAAGTTTCGAAAACTTTGATGGCGAAATCCAGACAATCGGCGACTTCTTCGCGCACCTGGTCGGGACGAACGAATAAATGCGCGTCGTCAACGGTGAAACCGCGAACGCGCATCAAACCGTGCAAAGTTCCCGAAAGTTCGGCGCGGTAAACCGTTCCCATTTCTGAGTATCTCTGCGGCAAATCGCGGTAAGATTTCGGCGAAGCCTTGTAAATTCCGATATGAAACGGGCAATTCATCGGCTTCAGACGAAATTCCTCTTCATCGCCTTCGACGTGCGTCGGCGCGAACATTGAATCGGCGTAATTTTCTTCGTGACCGGAAATTTTCCAGAGTTCGCGTTTGGCAATGTGCGGCGTGAAAACAAAACTATAATTGCGTCGCTGTAATTCTTCCTTCAGAAGATTTTCCATCTCCATCCGAATCGCCGCGCCTTTCGGATGCCACAAAATCAAGCCTTGACCGTAATCGTCCTGAATCGAAAATAAATCGAGTTCTTTGCCTAAACGCCTGTGATCGCGCTTTTCCGCTTCCTCGCGTTGTTTTAACCAACTGTCCAGTTCTTCCTGCGTCGCAAAAGCCGTTCCGTAAATGCGCTGCATCTGCTCGTTGTTTGCGTCGCCTTTCCAATACGCGCCCGACAGCGCGAGCAATTTGAACGCTTTTAGTTTATTCGTATTCGGAACGTGCGGACCTAAACAGAAGTCAACAAATTCAGTGTTGTCAATATAATAAGCGGTCGCCGTCGCATCGGCTTTTTCGTCAATCAATTGACATTTCAAAGGTTCTTCGCGCGAAGTAAAAAGGTCAACCAATTCCTGTTTGCCGACAACTTCGCGGCGATAAGCCAGATTTCTTCCGGCGATTTGACGCATCTTTTTTTCGATAACCGGCAAATCGGCTTCGGTCAAACTTTGCGGCGCGATTACGTCGTAGTAATAACCGTAACGCGGATCGTCCATCAGCGCTGGACCGACGCCGAGTTTAGTGCCGGGAAATAATTCAAGCACCGCCGCCGCGAGCAGATGCGCCGCCGAATGACGAATGACTTCCAAACCGTCGCGCGTTTCCGGCAAAATCGGTTCGATTGACAAAACTTCGTCAGTCGCATCAAGTGTGAAAGACAAATCTCTCTCTTCACCATTGACTTTCGCGGCGAGAGATTTTTTGATCAGATCGCGGTCAAACGACTTCAAAGCCTCCGCCACGCTCACGGGCGCGGGAAAACTTCTTGAATTTTCTCCAACTTTAATGTTTATTTCGCTCATAATTTTGTTAATTGAAATGTCGGCTAAAAATTGCTTCCGCCATTCTGCAAAAAATTTGCAAAATCACTCGAAGCTAAACCAAAACTATTACAACTAACAATTTCTACTACTCAAAAGATTTGATTCGATAAGAGCGACTTTGCCTCGACGCTTTATAAATAAAACGTCGGAATACGCGCTGTTAGAAGCGCGTCGTAGTAGTTCGTGTAAATGCAAAGTTCTTTGCGAGCATCTTATCAAAAATAATGAATACCGAACCGGCGAAGGTTGAACGAATAAAAATTCATATTCAACATTCACATTTTATAACTTTAAAAATTTGGTAGGCAATAGCAGAGTTGAACTGCTGACCCCTACCGTGTCAAGGTAGTGCTCTACCACTGAGCTAATTGCCTATCGCGTCGCTCCAGCTTATTTGAAAGCGAACTAATAAAATAGCGAAGAACTCCGATTTGTGTCAAGTATGCAGGTTATTCAGATGGTTTTGAGAATGCAGCCGCGATTTAAGTAAAACACTACGAAACCGTTTTTGTAAAACGTGATGAATTAAATCAATACAATCAAGATTGCGAAAGAAAAATTCAAAAACCCGGCATTTTGCAGCTAAATTTGTCAAAATACAGTAATTACATAATGAAAAAATGGCTTGCAAATAATTCACAAATATACTATCTATTATGGCATATGCCTTGCATATCGTAATTTCAAAGGTTGAAAAAATCTTTACTTAAGGTTTTTAGAAATTTAGTCAAATAGGAGAAAAAAAGATGTTGATTAATATAATCATTTGGATTGTTGTGGGATTTGTAGCCGGTTATCTGGCGAAGTTAATTATGCCGGGACCGGATGGTGGCGGTTTTATTCTGACGACAATTTTAGGTATTGTCGGCGCTTTTGTCGGCGGATTTATTGGCAATGCTTTGCACATCGGCGGCGACAGCATTAACAACAACGATTTCAGTATTTGGAGTTTAATTTTAGCCGTCATCGGAGCGATTGTAGTATTGGCAATTTATCGTCTCGCTACCGGACGAAGTGTTCGGAATTAAACGCAACTTCAAAAATTTGACCAAAAGGCTAATCATTAAATTGGATTAGCCTTTTCGTTTTATATATTTGCTAAAATCTATGCTTGGGGATTACAGCAAGTTTCGTTTTTTTTATTATCAATACTGAAAATTGTATTTTGAAAAATATCAAAAACAAATTGCCAAAAGTCTTAGTTTTAAGCTATAAATATCTTTACCTGTAATAATTTTGGTCAATTTTTATGAAAAATAATCGCCGCAAAAACAACTGGCAAAAAGTTTGGTGCCGGTCAAGCGCGATTGATTTTCTAAACGGGTGAAAAGTTTAATTTTTGCCGCGAAAAAATTAGAAAATCTGTTGTCGAAATTTATTTTTTCACAACAGATTTTTTCTTTCTCAAGCTAATTTATGCGGGATTTTGAAAAATACAATTTAATTCGTCCGTCGTGGCTTTTGAATTCACCGCCCCGCGCGGACGAACCTTCGGCAAAAGGTTTGCGCGGATTATTGCTGCGTTTGATACAAGGTCAAAATTTATCGAGAGCCGAAGCCGCGAATCTTCTCAACGAATTATTAGAAGGCACGGCGACCGACGCGCAAATTTCCGCCGCTTTAGTGGCGCTCGCAGTTAAAGGCGAAACCGTCGAGGAACTTGCGGGAATGGCGGAAGCGATGCGTCTTCATTCGGTTAAAATAAATTCAAAACATACGGATTTTATAGACACCGCCGGAACGGGTTCGAGCCGCGTGAAAACTTTTAATGTTTCGACCGCCGCCGCATTTGTGATCGCAGGCGCAGGTTTGCCTGTCGCAAAACACGGAAGCCGCGCCGCGACTTCAAAATCGGGAAGCGCGGACGTGCTGACGGCTTTGGGCGTTAATGTCGGCGCGAGCCGTGAAACGTCGGAAAAATGCCTGAACGAAATCGGAATTTGCTTTATGTTCGCGCCGCTTTATCACGCTTCGACGGCGCGAGTCGCAGCCGTGCGCCGCGAACTCGGCGTTCACACGACTTTCAATCTTTTGGGACCATTAACTAATCCGGCAAACGCGCCTTTCCAAATTATGGGCGTCTGGCACGAATCGCTCGTCGCACCGATAGCGAAAACATTCGCCGCTCTCGGAACAAAACGCGCGTGGGTCGTTCACGGTCTTGACGGTTTGGATGAAATTACGGTCAGCGACAAAACCGTCGTCGCCGAAGTCGCTGAAAATCATTTGAAATTTTTTGAAATTTCACCGGCTGATTTGGGATTTGAGCGGGTGAAAATTTCTGAATTGGAAGATTTGCGCGGCGGCAGCCCGGAACAAAACGCTGAAATTATCATAGATATTTTGAACGGAAAAAGGCGAGACGCGGCGCGTTCTTTGGTTGTATTAAATGCGGCGGCGGCAATTTTTGTCGGCGGAAAAGCTGAAAGTTTGTTGAAAGCGGTTGAATTGGCAAACGAAAGTTTGGACAGCGGAAAGGCTTTTGAAAAATTGCAAAATTTAATCCGGGTGACAAACGCGCAATAGAATTTACGACTTTGTTAAAGTTTTTATGAGCCATTTTCTCAAAGAAATTATCGAACTGAAAAAAAAGCGTTTGGAAATCGCGCGGTCGAAAATCTCGCTTGAAAATTTAAAGGAAAAAGCGTTTGCCGCGCGGGAGAAAGCTGAACCGCATCGTTTACAAAAAATATTAACGAAATCGGACAAAATCAACATTATCGCGGAAATCAAACGCGCTTCACCGTCGAAAGGCGTGATAAACGATAAAATTGATGTCGCCGAAATCGTTCGAAAATATGAACGCGGCGGCGCGTGCGCGATTTCGGTTTTGACCGAAGAAGATAAATTTCAAGGTTCTCTGGAAGATTTAAAGAAGGTTCGAGAAGCGGTTTCGCTGCCGATTTTGCGAAAGGATTTCATTTTTGATGAATTTCAAATCTACGAAGCGGCTGAAACGGGCGCGGACATCGTTTTGCTCATCGCGGCGATGTTGGACGACGAAAGTTTGACAAAACTTTATTTATCGGCAGAACGAGATTTTGGCTTGGACGTTTTGGTTGAAGTTCATACTTTAGAAGAATTAATGCGAGCGAAAAATATCGGCGCGAAAGTTATTGGAATTAATAACAGGGATTTACATTCGTTCAAAGTATCTCTGGATGTTTCCCGCGAATTGATAAAACACGCGCCGAAAGACGCGCTGATGATTACCGAAAGCGGAATTTCATCGAAAGACGAAATTTTGGAATTGCGCCAACTCGGATTTGCCGGATTTTTGATCGGCGAGACTTTAATGCGAAGCGGAAATGTTGTGGAAGAATTGAAGAAATTAACCACGAACAAACACAAAATAACACAAAATTTTTTTTGATTTGTTTTCGTGAATTTTCGTGTTTGTTCGCGGCAAAATTCTTATGACGAAAGTTAAAATTTGCGGCATTACAAATCTTGAAGACGCGCTGTTGTCGGCGAAATTCGGCGCGGACGCGCTCGGTTTTAATTTTTACGAGAAAAGTCCGCGCTGCATCGCGCCGGAAAAAGCGCGTGAGATTATTGAGCGTTTGCCGCCGGAAGTTTTGAAAGTCGGCGTTTTTGTTAATGAAGATTTGGAAAAAATCGTCGAAATTGCAAAAATCGCCAAACTCAACGCATTGCAGCTTCACGGCGAAGAATCGCCGGAATACGCGCGTGAACTAAAACAAAAAACGAATCTGGAAATCATCAAAGCCTTTCGCGTTTCACCCGATTTCGAGCCGGAAGATGTTCTGAAATATGAAGTTGACGCGATTTTGCTTGACGCTTATTCGCCCAAAGAACACGGCGGAACGGGCGAAACTTTCGATTGGGAAATTGCAAAAAAAGTGCAGGAGCTTTTTCCGAAAATGTATCTCGCGGGCGGACTTTCACAAGATAATATTGTAAATGCTTTGCAACGAGTTCCAGCTTATGGCGTTGATTCTTGTAGTTGTTTAGAAAAAGAAAAAGGTTCAAAAGATAAAATTAAACTTATTAATTTCGTAACTAAAATTAAACATTTTGATTGGTGGTTTAGAATTCAAAAACAAACAGATTTCAAACTCGACAATATTTATGAAATTTTTGATCTAATTCATTTAAGCCCTGCAATGTATATCGGTTGCAAATCAGTATCTCATCTGTCTGGTTTTTTATCGGGAATCATATTTGGGTATAACATTTTAAGTAATAACATAAACGATCCATTTCGATTTCCGAATGATTTGTCAATATTTTTGCAAAATTTACACGGTGCTTTGCCATACAGTCATATATTAGAAAAGTGCGACAATAACGAAGAAAAAGCATTTGATCTTTTCTTTGCGCTTTTAGAAGAATTTAAGTCAGAAAATGAAGATTTAGGCGCAAATTGAGGTGTGTTAAAATCTACAATTGTGAGGTGAAATTTTATGATGACGACGACCGAGATATTGAATGAAATAAACAGATTGCCTTTGAGCGAAAGAAAAAAAATCAAACAAAGTCTTTTGGAAGAAAACAAAACAGGTAATCAAAATGCTCCGCAGATCACGCAAGACGAATTTGATCAAATGCTTTTTGATGACGGATTATTGGTGAATTTTCCGATTGAAATTGACGATGAAGAGTTTGAACCAATCGAATTTACAGGCAAACCAATTTCTGAAACCATCATCGAGGAACGCCGATAATGCCGCTTTATTTTCTAGACAGCAGCGCGATTGTCAAAAGGTATGTATCCGAAATAGGCACAAATTGGATTCTGAGTTTACAAAAACGGTCCGCTCAAAATGTTATTTATGTCGCTCAAATTACAGGGGTTGAAGTAGTTTCAGCAATTTCAAGAAGGCTTCGCGGGAACAAATTAACGCAAAAATCGGCTGATAAGGCAATTTTTCGTTTCAAAAGAGATTTTGCCAATAAACTCCGAATTATTCGTTTGAACGATCAAATAATTGCCGAGGCGATGGGGCTTTCGGAAACACATTTTTTGCGCGGTTACGACTCGGTGCAGTTAGCGATTGCGCTTGAATTGGAAAAACGATTCGTATTGCAGAAATTCACTTCAATAACTTTCGTCTCTGCCGACAATAATCTGAATTCAGCCGCCGTTGCCAAAGGTTTGGCAGTAGATAATCCGAACAATCATTAAAAATTTATGAATTATCAACCAGACGAGCGCGGTTATTGGGGTGAATTTGGCGGGCGGTTTGTTCCCGAAACGCTGATGTCGCCGATTGAGGAATTGACGAGCGCGTATTTTGCCGTGCGCGACGACGCGGATTTTCAGGCGGAATTTTTGCAGTTATTGAAAGATTTTTCCGGTCGCCCGACTCCGCTTTTTCACGCGAAAAGATTATCGGAAAACTTGGGCGGAGCGCAGATTTATCTCAAGCGCGAAGATTTGGGGCATACGGGTTCGCATAAAATCAATAATGCGCTGGGACAGATTTTGCTTGCCCGGCGAATGGGCAAAAAGCGGATTATCGCTGAAACCGGCGCGGGACAACACGGCGTGGCGACGGCGACGGTTTGCGCTTTATTCGGACTGGAATGCGTCGTTTATATGGGAACGGAAGATATGCGGCGGCAGGCATTAAATGTTTTTCGGATGCAGCTTCTCGGCGCGGAAGTGCGCGGCGTTGACACGGGTGCGAAGACGCTCAAAGACGCGATTAACGAGGCGTTGCGCGATTGGGTAACGAATGTTGATGAAACTTATTATCTTTTGGGAAGCGCGTTGGGACCGCATCCGTATCCGTTGATTTTCAGTCGGTCATCGGGAAAGAAGCGCGTGGACAAATTTTGGAAAAAACCGGCGAATTGCCGGACTGTTTGGTCGCGTGTGTCGGCGGCGGCTCAAACTCAATCGGTTTGTTTCATCCGTTTTTGAATGACGAACCGGTGCGAATGATCGGCGTTGAAGCGGGCGGCAAAGGAAATAATCTCGGTGAACACGCGGCGCGTTTTAATAAAGCGGGCGGCGGGCGAATCGGCGTTTTGCAGGGAACGAAAAGTTATCTTCTTCAAACGGACGACGGGCAAATCGCTTTGACGCATTCGATTTCCGCAGGTTTGGACTACGCCTCTGTCGGACCGGAACACGCATTTTTGCAGTCAATCGGGCGCGTCGAATACGCTTCGGCAACTGACGATGAAGCATTAAAAGCGTTTCAGATTTTATCGCAGACTGAAGGAATTATTCCCGCACTCGAATCTTCGCACGCGATTGCTCATTTGTTGAAACTCGCGCCGGAAATGTCGGCGGCGCAGGCGATTATCTGCAATCTTTCGGGGCGCGGCGATAAAGATGTCAATCAAGTGCAGGAAATGTTAAAAAATTAACAGGGATGAAGGAGATAAAGAGGATAAATCAATTTCTAAAATCCTTTTCAGCCTCTAAATCCCTGTTAAATTCTCTTTAATGAAAAATCGAATCACAGAAAAATTTGCGAACTTAAAATCCGAAAATCGCGGCGGTTTTATTCCGTTTATCGTCGCGGGCGACCCGGATTTGCAAACGACGAAAAAGCTAATTTTAGAATTTGCCGAGCAAGACGCGAGCGTTATCGAACTCGGCGTTCCGTTTTCCGATCCGGTTGCCGACGGCGCGACGATTCAGGCTTCCGGCGAACGCGCTTTGATTAACAAAATCAGCGTGAATGACATTTTAAAATTAGTCGGCGAAGTCAGACGAGAGAATTGCGAAACGCCGATTATTTTGTTCAGTTATTTTAATCCGGTTTTGCAGTTCGGTTTGAAAAGATTCGCCGATGAAGCGGTAAAATCCGGCGTTGACGGAATTTTGATAACCGATTTAGTTCCCGAAGAAGCCGAAGAATTTCGCGTGATTTTAGCCGAGAAAAATTTAGTTTTAATAATGCTCGCCGCGCCGACTTCGAGCAATGAAAGATTGAAACGAATCTGCGACAAAGCGAGCGGATTTGTTTACGCCGTTTCCCGCGCGGGCGTAACGGGCGCGAGGACGGATTTAAGCAATGATGCGGAAAATCTGGTGAAAAGATTAAGATCATTTACCGACTTGCCGATTGCCGTCGGTTTCGGCATCTCAAACGCCGCGCAAATCAGAGAAACGTGGAAATATGCGGACGCGGCAGTTGTCGGCTCGGCGATTGTCGCGGAAATAATGAGGCTCGCGCCGAATCCTGATAATGTGCCTGATAATTTTGTCGAAAAAATAGGCGGATTTGTCGGCGGGCTTTTACCGGATTGATTTTTCGAGTGTAATAATTTATTGCATTTTACCGGAACTTTTAAACTTTAACTCAATAAATTCAGACGTTTTTGACGGAATAAAAATTGCAGCTAACATAAAAAAATCCATAGGAGACGAAATGAAGAAAAAATATCAGATAGAAGATGAAGGCGAAAGAAATTTAATTAAAGGTATTATCGCAGGCGCAATCGGCGGTTTGGTCGCGTCATTTGTGATGACCGAATATCAGGCTTTGACTTCAAAGATGTCGGACGACGATAAAAAGAAAAAACCGAAAAGCAAAAAAGACGAACCGGCGAATGTCAAAATAGCGGAAATGATTTCGGAAAATGTATTTGACCATAAATTAAAAAAGAGCGAGAAAGAACCGGCAGGCGAAGCGATGCACTATCTAATGGGCGGCGTTTCGGGCGCGATTTACGGCGCGACGGCGGAAATGACCGGCGCGACGACGATGGGCGCGGGCTTGCCGTTCGGTTCGGCTGTTTGGGCGATTGCCGATGATGTCGTCGTTCCCGCGCTCGGACTTTCAAAATCGCCGACCCAATATTCGCTTTCGACTCACGCTTACGCGCTCACGTCGCATTGGGTTTACGGCTTGACGACGGAACTCGTCAGAAAAGCGGTTCGCAAAATTTTATAAAACTTTCTCAGTTTGTCAAAAACAAAGCTAAACCCGTCGCGGGTTTAGCTTTGTTAGTTTACCGCGGAATTAAAGAATCGAATTTAACAATTAAAGTGAGGCTTTCAACTACAAATAAACCCGCGCATTTTATAAATTCGTTTTTTGAAAGTTCAAATGATTTTCAGCCAAATCCGTTTTTGCGGCGTCTAAATATAATTATGTCTAAAATTTACCTTTCACGTTTTGTTTGGATAATTCTCGTAATCGGTTTGTTTTCGTTCGCCGCGAATTCTCAGGATAAAAAAGATGATGAAGTTATAAAAATCAACACTGATTTGATAATGGTTCCGGCAATTGTCAGCGACCGACAAAACAGATATATCGCGGGATTAAGCTCGAAGGATTTTACTTTATTTCAAGACGGAAAACCGCAGAAAATCGAATTCTTCGTTGACGAAGAAGCGCCGATTACAGTCGCGCTGATGCTCGATACGAGCCGCAGCGCGCAATGGGTTTTGGACGATATAAAAGACGCCGCAATTGAATTTATCAGAGGATTGCGCCCGAACGAC
>CAXSHW010000109.1:0-12766 GCA_964237245.1 uncultured Pyrinomonadaceae bacterium | reverse complement strand
TTGCCGACGAAGAAAATATCGAACAGCGCGAAAAGGCTTTCCATAATCATTTCCGCGACCATCGGCACGGCGAGAAGGACGAGCGCGACGGCGAGCGAACCGCTTGTTAAATCGCGCTTTGTGCCGGAAAAGGCTTCGCGCGCGATTGACCAAAAAGAATTTTCCTCCGTTTTTCGGACGGAGTTTTCCGAAGCGTTTAGCATAAAATTATTTGATTTTAATTAAGAAAATGAAGCCGCAGCGGAATTTGCCGTTCGTGAATTTACGCGAACGAAGCAAACGAAAAAAGGTTGCGAAGTGTTTTAGCGGACAGTGATTTTCATAGCGAGAGCGAGTTTAGCACAATCGAAAAAAATGTAAAAAGTCAAACCTTAAGTTTTTCGGGTAGTGTCCTAATTTGTGTTGCTAATCTAAAAATAATAAAATTGCAACTATTATGCGGAAAGTTTACCTTGAAATGACTTCGGATAGCAGCGGTTGGGATGATGTTTACTATTATTTAGTTTTTGACGAAGAAGCGGCTGAATTATTCGTTGAACGTTCTTGGCATAATTGGTCACCAAAAGGCATTAATGAGGGTAGCGAGAATATAACACTGGCTGAATTGAGGCGACGAAATGAGAATGTTTATCAGAAAGCAGTTGCGCTAATTACGGCTTTATTTCCTGGCGAAAAAGACCAAAATCTTTTGACTTATCCTCTAGGTAATGCCGATTAATTCTTTCAACGTCCAAACTGTCTTTGTAATTCCTGCTTCCATCGCAGGCGTGCAACGAATCGTTTTGTGAATGCGGCAAAAATTATAATGCGCGAAATGTAGAGCCAAAGCAAAATTATGATTCTCCCATTTTTTAGAAAAAGCATTTGTTAGCCGTGTAAATCTGCGTATGTGCATCCGCATTGTTAGATTATTTCTTTCGACATAGCTTGTTGAAACTTTTTCCATATTTGGATTGCCGCAAATAACTCGTTTTTTAATTTCAATAACATCACCAGACGAATAACGAACTTCGTCAGGATTTTGCTTGCCGTAAATTTTGATAATTTGTCCGTAATCGGCTTTTGTTCCGAGAACTTCATTAACGGTATGGTCATAGCCGCGAAAGCCGTCTGTGGACATTTGAAAGCGGTTTGTTGCGCCGTCAATCGCATTGTAGAGTTTATCAAGAAAAATCAAAGTATCCTGCTCTGTTCGTCTGCCAAGATGCCAAGCGACAATCAATTTAGAATTGCTTTCAATTGCGGTGAAAGTGTAAGCAGAGCCAACCTGTTCATCATCGCTCAAACCATATTCGTTAGCCGTCTTTTGCTTCATTCCGATAAATGCCCAAATTTCATCGGCTTGAACATCGGTAACTTTGACGTTTTTCACGAGCGTTTCTTGAAGCATTAAGCATCTTTCGCCAACGGTTTGTAAAAGTCTAATGATTGTATCGCGGTGAACGCTCGTAATGCGTTCAATCGCTCGTATCGAATTACCTTCGACAAGTAATTTTACGCAAAGTTCAATTTTATCGGCTGACAAGTTTTTGCCTTCAAGTTTTTCAGTTGCAGTGTAAGTTTTTCCGCAAGTTAAACATTTGAATCTTTGATTGCCGTTACGGTCTTTGCCGTTTTTCTTTCCGAGTGATTTACAGGTTGGGCAGCTCATAAATTTACATTAGCAAGTGTGTTGCTATAATGTAAATTATACTTGAGCGGTCAAGCAAAAGTCAAATAAAAAGAGCAGATATTTAATATCTGCTCTTTTTATTTGTTAATTATTTCAACAGCTTAGATGTGTCGCAGATTAACAGTTCGGGTTTCTTTTATTACATCAATAGCCTGAACCCTCTTAACCTCTGAAGGAGATGCTAAACTATATTGCTTTTTGATGCCAAGCCTCTGTATTTGACCAACGAAATCCAGATTCTTTTCTAGTTCCTCTCGGTTTATATGCTGGTTTTTTTCTAGCAGCAGTTCTTTGTTTGTTGTGTTCATAGTTTTCTCCTAGTTTTTACATAAAGGGCGTAAAGTTACCCGAAAAATGAATAACTCCTTTAGCCCCGATTTTAATCATAAAGTCTGACAACAATTCGTTATAATTTCTGATGTTGTCTGATAAATCAGCATTTTGCCCAAAATCATCTATTGTTACCTTCATTTCTCTCAAGACTTCCATTGAAATCCCGTGTCCGTGAACTTTCCATTTTTCAGCGTTATTTAATTCCCGCCCTATTTCTTCCGCACGCTGTATTTTCATCTCGTCTGTAACAGGTATCTTACGAGTTTCGGTTTCCGTCCAATTCTTGAACTTATATTTAACAAGCCACTCCTTTAGTAACATAACAGATAACTCTAACGCCTGTTCATAGAAATATAACTCGGCTTGGTCAAAGCCTTGCAACAATAAAGTCATTTCAGCCATTGTTGCAGTTCCCGCATTAGCTTTTTCCATCAACTTTTTGTATTTTTCCAAATATCCAACTGCGGGAACGAAATGCCCTGAATTGTTTGGAACTTGCGGGTCTATCGGTCCTAATCGGGAATAGTAATCCATATGGATAGCATCTCCAGACATTGCTAAAACAGTTCCTGCCGAATATGCATAATTAGGAATAATGAAATCTACGGTAGTAAAATATCTGCGTAGCGTTTCTACTATTCTTCTTACAGGTTCAATTTGACCGCCATCCGTAGCCAATATAAAAACTAACTTTTCCTTAGTCTTATTACTTGCTATGCTTTCTACAGACTTTCTGACTAAATCATCAGAACCATCCATCAAAGAACCAACAAAAGCGATTGCGTGCGCATCATAGCTACCCTCTATTTGGGTAATGCGTCTATGCAATTCCTTTTCAATAAACTCGCTGACATTTCTTGAGGTTGACATAAATTATGTTACTTTTTCCATCTTGCGGTTGCTGCTTTTTGAGCAATTTCGCTTCGTTGTTCCGCCGAAAGTTTCATCGCCCTAGCCTTTCCACCTTTTAATCCGCCCCTACGACCTAAATAAACAGCCGCCGGATTCTTCTCTGCGATTTGCCCGAACGCTTCACTTTCCGTTAATTCTATGATGTCGTCAATGACACTTTTAGCCATTACGTTTTCGTCTTTACTACGATTGCGCTTAATGCTTGACCGCTTCTGCATAATAATTTGTGATGTTAGCTTTGGGCTGGAAGGTTGTCAAGGAAAACTTGACAAAAAGATTAGAAATTCTAAATCTTATTTTTCAAATGGTCAAGATATTTTTCAAAGACCTAATATATTTACATTATGAATTACGAAAAATTTGCAGAAAAAGTTTGCCTAGTTCATAGCAACACAAATTAGGACACTACCGTTTTTCGAGTTAAAAATTTTCAGCTAGATATTTTTTCAACTTTTCGGATGAAATTTCCGCGCCGATATAGCCGATGTAATTATCCGGTCGAAGCAGAACCATAAAAGATTCGCCGGCGCCGAAAGTTTCAGCGATAACCGGATAGAGCGGCACGATGCTCGAATCCGTCAAATGCGCGTATTCGTCGCCGATTTCCGTTACGATTGTTTGATAATCGCTCTCACCGTCGGAAAAAACGAGCAGATGAAACTTCGGTTCTTTCAGACGCTCGTAAATACTCGCGCCGTCAACGGCAAAATACGGCATTCGGTCGCCGGCTTTAGCTGAAAAATTTCCGTCGGTCACGCTTAACGGCGAATGGCGATAATTGATGCCGATTTGCGAGATAATCGGGAAAATGAAATTTTTCACGGCGTCGAAATGCAGAATAAAATTAGCGACGTAAGGAAAAATATGCGTGCGAATATAGGCGACAATCTTTTCGCCGCTCGCGCCGAAATCGAACAATCGGTCGGTCGTTTCCAATAATTTTTTCGCGTTGGCGAGCCGTTCTTCATTGTAAGTTTCCAGAAGTTTTTCGTTCGCCGCGCCGCGCAAAACCAGAGCTAATTTCCAAGCCAGATTGTAGCCGTCCTGAATTCCGGTGTTCATTCCCTGCGCTCCGGCGGGCGTGTGAATATGCGCCGCGTCGCCCGCGACAAAACATCTGCCTTCGGAAAATTTATTGACGCGGCGCGAGTGAACTTTGTAAGTGGAAAACCAATTTACTTCTTTTATATCCAAATCCAAATCAGCATCTTTTTTCATCTGCTCTTCGATTTCAGCGTATAAAACGTCCGCTTCGTCTTTGGAAAATTCTTCGGGAAACGTGCCGACGATGCGATAGCGATTTTTGCCGACCATCGGGAAAAACGCGAGCAGAGTGTTTTGCGACAGACAGACGTAAAGCGAATCGTGCGGAAATTCCCAATCAATCTCGACATCGGCGACGTAAAACAGACGCTCAAACGTGCTGCCTTCAAACGTCAAACCGAGCGTGTGCCGGACAACGCTCTTCGCGCCGTCGCAGCCGACCAGATATTTAGCTTCGATGCTGCCGCTTTCGCCTGATTTATTTTTGAAATTCGCGCGAACGCCGCTCTCGTCTTGCGAGAAATTTTCAAGCTCGGTTTGCCACCAAACGTCTCTGCCGTTTGATTTCAAATAATCATAGAGAAGTTTTTCGTGTTTGCCCTGTTCGACGAGCAGCAAAAACGGATACGGACTCAAATCTTTACCGATGTCGGACAAATCAACTTCGCCGCGCACTTCGCCGCCTTCGACAAGTCGCGCTTTGTTCGCCTTCGCGCCCATTGCAATCAAATCGTCAGCCAGATTTATTTGCTCGTAAATCTCCAGCGTCCGCGCCTGCACGCCGATTGCTCTAGAAAACTGCGTAGTCGTTTCCTTTTCATCGAGAATTACAAAATCAACGCCGTATCTGACGAGTTGGCACGCCAAAGCAAGTCCGGTCGGACCCGCGCCGACAATGATTATGTCTGTTTTCATTTTCGCCTCCGAAGAATTTCGTTTTAATCCGTCGCGCCGCAAACAATTCAAGTTCCGGCAATTTCGGTTTCGCTCAATAAAGGTTCGGTGTCTTCAACGTCAATCGCGCCGTTCAAAACTCGCCTCGCTCGTTCCGCGTCAAATTCGTTTTCCCATTTTGATACGACAATGGTCGCCACGCCGTTCCCGATTAAATTTGTCAGCGAGCGCATCTCCGACATAAATCGGTCAACGCCGAAAATCAGAGCGATGCCCGCGACGGGAATCGTGCCGACGGCTGAGAGAGTCGCCGCCAAAGTTATAAAACCGCCGCCCGTGACAGCCGCCGCGCCTTTCGATGTCAGCATTAAAATCAACAAAATCTCCAATTCCTGATAAAGCGAAAGCTGCGTGTTGGTCGCCTGCGCGATGAAAATTGCCGCAATCGTCAGATAAATCGCCGTGCCGTCGAGATTAAACGAATAACCGGATGGAATAACCAGACCGACGACAGATTTTGAACAACCTAAGCGTTCGAGTTTGACCATCATTCGCGGCAAAACCGATTCGCTCGAAGACGTGCCGAGAACAATAAAAATCTCTTCCTTGATGTAATTCAAAAATTTCCAGAGGCTGAATTTGTGAAGATATGCAATCGAGCCAAGGACAACAAAGACGAAAAACGCGCTTGTTAAATAAACGCACAGCAATAACCAGCCAATCTGCCTGAGCGTTCCGACTCCGAATTTGCCAATAGTAAAAGCCATTGCGCCGAACGCGCCGACGGGCGCGGCTTTCATAACGATTGCAATAATGCCGAAAAAGACGCGCGAAAGAGAATCTAAGGCTTTGAGAAGAGGTTTACCGCGTTCTCCTAACGAAGCCAGCGCGATGCCGAATAAAATGGCAATCAGCAAAACCTGCAAAACATCTCCGTTGGCAAATGCGCCGAAAATTGTGTCTGGAATAATGTGCAAAAGGTGTTCGACAAGCGACATCTGCTGCGTCGTGTATTGCTGAACGGCATTTGCGTCGAGGCTTTCAGGCGTCGCGTTGATGCCCGCACCCGGCTGAACAATTCGCACGACAATCAAACCGATAACGAGCGCAATCGTCGAGACAACTTCAAAATAAAGCAGCGCTTTCAAACCGACGCGCCCCAACTTTTTCATATCGCCGATGCCCGCGATTCCGACGACAACCGTCAGAAAAATAATCGGCGCGATTATCATTTTTATCAGCTTGATAAATCCGTCGCCGAGCGGTTTCATCTGTTCGCCCAAAGACGGATAAAACCAGCCGAGCGCGACACCCAAAACGATGCCGACGACAACGCGGAAATAAAGCGTCTGGAAAAATCTGTGCTGTTTTATCGTTTCGGAATCGGTTGACATAGCAAGCGAATTTTACCAGTAAAAATTGCGGGCGGAAAATTACCGCGCCAACAAAATAAAAAAGGGCAGAAACTAATCTGCCCTTTTTGCTCTAAACTTTATAAAAGTGATCAGTTAAAATTCAAAATCAACTCATTGTCCTTTTCCTCAACCAAAACGCTTCCTCCGTCAGTTAATTTGCCGAAAAGAATTTCATTCGCCAGCGGCTGTTTGATTTTGTCGTGAATCAGCCGCGCCATCGGACGCGCTCCGTATTTGCCGTCGAAGCCGTTTTTCGCCAGCCATTCCCGCGCTTCCTCTGTTAATTTTACGAGAACCCGTTTCTCGGCAAGTTGTCCGTTCAATTCATTGATAAATTTGTCAACGATGAGCTTGATAACTTCCAAATCAAGCGGTTTGAAGGCGACCCAGGCGTCGAGGCGATTCAGGAATTCGGGCGTGAATGTGCGTTCGATTGCGCCTTTTCCTTGTCCTTTCGTGATTGCCTGATTTTTGAAACCCATTCCGCCCGAAGACAATTCTCTCGCGCCCGCGTTGGTCGTCATAATCAGAATCACGTTGCGAAAATCGGCTTTTTTGCCGTTGTTGTCGGTCAAAGTCGCCGAATCCATCACCTGCAAAAGCAAATTGAAAAGATTCGGATGCGCTTTTTCGATTTCGTCCAGAACGAGAACGGCGTGCGGCGTTCGCATAATCGCTTCGGTCAGCAAGCCGCCTTGATCAAATCCGACATATCCCGGCGGCGCGCCGATCAGCCGCGAAACCGTGTGCGGTTCGGCATATTCGCTCATATCGTAGCGCATAAATTCCACGCCGAGCTGTTCAGCGAGCTGTTTCGAGAGTTCGGTTTTGCCGACTCCGGTCGGACCTGAAAACAGAAACGAACCGACGGGTTTCGTTTGGTGTCCCAAACCTGCGCGGGAAATCTGAATCGCGTCCACGATTTTATTTACCGCGTCGTCCTGCCCGAAAATTACATTTTTCAAATCTTCGCGCAAAGTTTTCAGGCGGTCTTTTTCATCGGCAACAACGGTTTTTGGCGGAATCTTCGCCATTCGCGCGATTGTGTTTTCGACCATCTGCACGGAAATTTGATTCGGGCGTTTGTCTTCGGGCAATAACTTGGTTGACGCGCCGACTTCATCAATCACGTCAATCGCTTTGTCTGGCAAGAATCGGTCGTTGATGTATTTTCCGGCAAGTTCGGCGGCGACTTTTAAAGATTCATCCGAATAGCGGACTTTGTGATGATCTTCGTAAAATCGTTTCAAGCCTTTCAAAATTTCGTAGGTTTCTTCAATTGTCGGCTCATTGATTTCGATTTTTTGAAATCGTCTCGCCAATGCTCTGTCGCGTTCAAAAGCGGCTTTGTATTCGGCAAAAGTCGTCGAACCGATACAGCGCAAAGTTCCCGACGCGAGCGCCGGTTTTAAAATGTTCGATGCGTCCATCGCGCCGCCGGAAACCGCGCCCGCGCCGACGATGGTGTGAATTTCATCAATAAATAAAATAGCGTTTTCTTCTTTGCCCAAATCATTAATAATTGCTTTGAAACGCTGTTCAAAATCGCCGCGATAGCGCGTTCCGGCGAGAACCGCGCCCATATCGAGCGCGAAAACCTTCGCGCCTTTTAAAACTTCCGGCACGTCGCCTTCGGAGATTTTCAGCGCTAAACCTTCCGCCAAAGCTGTCTTTCCGACTCCCGGTTCGCCGACATAAAGCGGATTATTTTTCTTGCGCCGACACAAAACCTGCACAGTTCGTTCGATTTCCGCCAGCCGTCCGATTATCGGGTCAATCTCGCCTTTTGCGGCTTTTGCGACCAACTCGACGGTAAAACTTTCGAGCGGTTTTTTCTTCTTTTGTCCGTTTTGTCCGCCAAATTCGTCTTCGTCGCCGAAGCCTTCCAAAATCGAATCGCCGTCGTTGATTTTGGAAATGCCGTGCGAAATGTAATTTAAAACGTCGAGCCTTGAGACACCTTGCTGCAAAAGCACATAGACGGCATAACTCTGCTCGGCTTGAAACAGCGCGGCTAAGATATTTCCGCCGTCAACCGCTTTTTGCCCGCTTCCTTCCGCCTGCAAAATCGCGTATTGAATCGTATTTTGAAACGTCGAAGTCAACTCCGGCATCTGCTTGACTTTCGCGGGCATTTTTTCCAAAACGTCGGCAAAATAATCTTCGAGCTGCTTGCCGATTTCCTCAATCTGCGCTCCGCAATTGTATAAAATATCCCGCGCCGCCGTATCTTCGAGCAAAGCGAAAAGCAAATGCTCTAACGTTACATACTCGTGTTTATATTTAACGGCTTCATCAACCGCAAAACTTAATGTTTCTTCTAATTCTCTGGTTAACATAATTCAAAAATGCTTTGATGATTATCTTCTGAAATTCGTTTAATTATTCTTCTTCAACCGTGCAGAGCAGCGGATATTCCTGCGCCTGCGCCAGATTCATCGCTTTTTCGGCTTTCATATTGGCGATTTCATACGAATAAACTCCGGCGATACCGATGCCTTTGTTGTGGACTTTGAGCATAACCGAGAAGGCTTCGGTGTCCGAGCGCATAAAAACCGTTTGCAAAACAAACACTACGAACTCCATTGTCGTAAAATCGTCGTTGTGCAGCACGACTTTGTAAAGCGGCGGTTTTTCGAGTCTGGTTTCGTTTTCGGTCAAAACGTCCGTGTCGAAATCTGAATCTGGAAAATTTGGCATAAGTTAAAAAACTAATCGGCAAAAACTTATTATAGAGTAACATTCAAAACATAAAAAATTTACAGCGACAGCGAAGCCGGTAAAATAAATAGACGAAAAAATCCGCGTTTGTCCGCGCCTGAATTTGCTTTGAATTAAATTTTTTCTTGCTTTAGTTTTGAGCGTGTGCGAAAATTCGTCTATCATTAACAGTTTATAAATTAAGAACGATTAAATTCTAAGGAGATTTTTTTAAACAGATGTCAGAAAACGGTACGGTAACGGCGACGGATGAAACAAATCAGACAAACGCCCGGACAACAAACAGCGAAACCGCTCAAACAGCGGAAACTACAACAAATGCGGCGGATGAAAATCACGAAGACGTTTCATATCATACGGTCGAAAAAGAAGGAAATGTAACGGCGATTTGGGAAATGCAGGGACGCAAACATTTGCGCACGATTGACCCGCGTTCGAGCGAAGGCAAACAGATTTTGGAGCTTTTTGAAACAGCCGCTTAGACATTCGTGAAACCAAAGTAAAATTGTCGCGCGGCGATTTGCAGACCGTAAAAAACCTCTTGCCTTTTTAATCGGTTAGAGTTACGATAAGTTGCATTCCAGTCCAACAGTTTAAAAGTTTGCAGGCACATTCAAAATTCTTCGTTTTTTATTTCGGAATTTTGTCAGAGCCAGCGAGACTTCGGAAGTTTGACCTTTTCTTATAAAAACGGAGGTGATTTTTGTGAAGAATTTCCTGTATGGCGGTTTAGCTTTGGTTTCACTCGTGATTGCTGTGCTTTCTTTTATGTCTTATAAAGGAAACGGAGGCACGAATACGATGATGGTTGTGGTAGCCATCATATTTGTTCTGTTAACACTCGGTTTCGGCGCGATGTTTTTGTCGGGCAGAGTCAACAGAACAGAAGACATTCATATTACCGAATAATCAAGTCGCCTGTCGGTCGGCTTTAGACGCGCGGTAAGACAACGAAATAATTTTACTTGTGTTTTATGGTAAAACGAATTTTCTTTGTTTACCGCTTTATTATCTTGTTGTTTCGCAATTGTTAAGTTCAAATCTTATGATAAATTAATTATTTATCTTCGTTTATTTCCGCCTAACTCCTATCTTACAATCCCGCCCATTCAAATTTCCGCACGATTTTATAATTAACTTACACATCAACAAATTCCTTTCAAGTATTTTTTGTCTTTTTCGTTTAACAACTAACCAAAGTAAAATTCAAAATTAACCTGTTTACGAAGTGAGACATTTTTTGCAGTGTTTGTTATAATGTTTACTAAAATGTAAAGATTACAAATTTTACATTTTCATATTTATAATAAGGATTTACAGTAATGCCAAAAATTGCAGACATACAGGAAACACCGAATCCGAACGCCGTAAAATTTATTTTGAGAGAAGCGGTCAGCTATGGAACTTCACACTCGTTTGACTCGGCGGAAAAAGCTAAAGACGACAAATTAGCCGCGTCGCTTTTCGCGGTCGGCGATGTCGCTTCGATCTTTTATATGGATAAAATGATTACGGTTGAAAAAACCGACGAAGCCGATTGGGACGAAATTTTACCCGTTTTAGCCGTTCCGATTCGCGCGGCTGAAGCCATCCAAACGACAAACGGTTCTTCGGCGGCAAAAGAAGTCGGCGGCGCAATCGGCGCGGTTGCCGCAAATTCCAACCCGAAAATCGCTGAAATTGACGCGCTGCTTGACGAACGAATCAGACCTTATCTGGCGAGCGACGGCGGCTGGTTGGAAATTCTCGATTTGGAAGATAAAACCTTGAAAATCCGTTATCAAGGCGCGTGCGGAAGTTGTCCTTCAAGTTTAACCGGAACGCTCTCGGCAATTGAAAATATGATACGCGATGAAATTGACCCGGAAATAGAAGTCGTAGCAGTTTAATTGGAAAATCGGTTTCTTTAACTATTTGTATCGTTTCGTATGAAAGATTTTCTTGACACGAAAAGGAAAAAAAGTCCATAATTATAAAGGTGACATCGGACTGGAAGTGTCATCTCATCTTTTACATTTCAAACATCTACTCAAAACTGCCAGCCATTTCACCCTTGATAGTGCTGTGTTTTCTAAATACGGAGGAAAAATAAAGTGAATAGTGAAGAACTCGAAATGAGTTTGAGAACTGAATTTGAGGAACAGCTCAAAAACGTTTTTGCCGAAATGCGGCAGGAAATCGCCGATTTGCAGGAAAAAGTTGAGACGGAATTTGAAAAACACAAATCGCAGTTGAGCGAAGTTTTCCGAGATTTTTCCGCCCGTGTCGAAACCGAAAAAGAACTCGATGCGGGTTTTACCGATTCGGTCGTCGAACATCTTCGCCTCGCGCGTGATGAAGGCGCGAGAATAACCGCGACGGCAATCGCCGAAGCAGAAGAAATGCAGCAAGCGCAAGCGGCGGAAGAAGCGGCGCAAGCCAAGCCGAGCGTCGGCATCAGCGATTTGCGCGACGCGATAAATGACATCAGTAATCAAACTTCGCAATCTTCGATTCTGAAAGCTCTCGTCTCGCACGCGGAAAAATTTACGACGCGCGGCGCGTTTTTCATTCTCAAAAACGATCATTTTGTTGGTTGGCGCGTTTTCGGCAGCAGCCAGGAAGAAGCCGACGAGCAAACTGTCCGCGAAATTTTCTTGCCGGTTTCAGCCGAGACGGTTTTGGGTGAATCGCTCAGGTCTCTGAGCGCGGTCGAAAGTTCTTACGGAACTTATGCCGGTGATTCGACTTACTTAGATAAACTCGGATTCGGTCAGCCCGAACAGATGTTCGCCATTCCGCTCGTCGCGCGCGGGCGCGGCGTTGCCGTACTTTATGCCGATAACGGCGAACAAAATGAAACGGTTAATGTCGAAGCGTTAGAAACGCTTGTTCGCGTCGCCGGTTTGACGGTCGAAGTCATTGCTTCTTCGCCAGCCGGAAGCCCAAAATCTTACGAAGCGCCGCAGATGCAAACTTACTCAAATTCAGCCGCTTCCGCTCAACCTCAAAAGGAAGCTGACGAAGTTGAAGCGGAAACCGATTATCAAACTGCGGAAGCTGAGGCGGAAACCGATTATCAAACTGACGACTATCAAGCTGCGGAAAAATCTTCCGAAGTTGGCGCGGCTGAAAGCTATCAGCCGGAAACACAGCTTGCCGATTCTCAACCCGCTGCCGACTTTAGCTCTTCATACACAGAAGATGAAGTTGAAACTTCGGACGAAACAAACTATCAATCGCCGGGCGACGATTTTGCTTTTCAAGCGACTCAACAATCCGAACCGGAAATTTCCGCTTCAGATGATTTTGAAGTTGAAGTCATTCAAGACGAAGATGAAGCGGAAAATCAAGAATTTCATTTCGCCCGCGAAGAACAGCCGGAAGAAGCTCAAACTGCTTTGGGCGAACAAACCGAAAGCGCCGACGAAAATTATTCCTGGAATATGCCTGCCGCTGCGGAAAGTTTTTCAACCGGCGCGGAAGACCGAAATGAATCTTATGAAACTCGGTTCGAGCCTTCTTCGACCGAAAATGTTTCCGCGTCTGAAGATTTTTCCGCGTCTGCGGCAAATGATTATCAGTTTGAAAATAATCAATATGAAAGCGGACAATCTTTAGATTCGCCGCAAATTCAGTTTGAAGAAATCGAAGCGTTTGACAATTCACAGTTTGAATCGGCTGAAAAACCCGTTCCGCAGATGGAAGATTTTTCTTTTACCGCAGAGGAAAACTTTGATTTGCCCAAGCTCGAAGACGACAAATCAGACGATTCTTTTGTCGCGCCCGCTGCCGA
>CAXSHW010000108.1:0-12994 GCA_964237245.1 uncultured Pyrinomonadaceae bacterium | reverse complement strand
AAATCGAGCGGCGCGGCAACATTCCCGTTCTCGTCGGCGGAACGGGTTTTTATTTAAGAAGTTTGCGCCAGCCGTTTTTTGAAAGTCCGAAAACCGACGAAAATTTGCGGGCGAAATTAAATAAAATCAAAGCGAAAAAAGGCGCGGAACATCTCTATAAAATTCTGCAAAGAGTTGACGAAACCGCCGCCGCGAAACTTTTTCCGCGCGATTACGTGCGCGTGATGCGGGCGCTCGAAGTTTTTTTTCAGACCGGAACGCAGATCAGCCAAATTCAGCCGAATCGAATCGAGTCGCCCGAATTTGCTGATCGAATCGGAATTTTCGCTCTTAATCCGCCGCGCGAAAGTTTATATGAGAAAATAAATCGCCGCGCGGAAATTCATTTTAAAAAAGGTTTGGTCGAAGAAGTGAAACTTCTTAGAAAGAAAGGCGTAAAAGACGAAACGAATGCGCTCGGCGCGCACAGTTACCGAAGAGTTTGCGAATTTCTGCGCGGCGAGCGAACTCTGGAAAGCGCGATTGAAAAGACCAAACAAGACGTTCGCAATTATGCCAAGCGGCAAATGTCCTGGTTTCGGCACAAAGAAACCGTCGTGTGGCTCGACGGATTCGGCGACGATAAAAGTTTGCAGGAAAAACTCTGGAAAATGATTGAAACAAAATAACTTGTGAAATTTTTCTTGTGTGCGGCGCGGCTTTGGTATAGACTTAAATCATATTCCCACAACTAAATAAGTTAGAGAAAATGTTATGGAAAAACCTGTTGCCCAAAACATCCAAGATGCGTTTCTAAACACGGCGCGTCGTGAAAGATTAAACATTATCGTTCATCTGCTGCACGGGGCGACGCTTGCGGGAAGAATTAAGAGTTTCGATAAATTTTCGGTGCTGCTGGATGTCGGCGGACAAGATTTTCTGATTTTTAAACACGCCATTTCGACTGTTTCCCAGGAAAGAAAAAAACCTGTTTCGGAATAAAACATTTTGCGCGGAAGATTTATTACTTTTGAGGGAATTGACGGAAGCGGCAAGTCAACGCAATTGCGGATATTGGCAAACGGACTGCGCGTTCGCGGCTTCGACGTGCTGCCGACGATGGAGCCGGGCGGAACTGTTCTCGGCAAGCGACTTCGCAAAGCGTTTCTCGAAACTGAAGAAGCGGTTTTCCCTTTAGCCGAACTTCTTCTTTTTGCGGCTGATCGCGCGCAGCACGTCAATTTTCTCGTCAAACCGGCTTTAGCCGAAGGAAAAATCGTCATTTCCGACCGTTACGCCGACGCGACTTTTGCTTATCAAGGCGCGGGACGCGGTTTTCCCGAACCGCTCGTCAATCAAGTCATCGAACTCGCCACCGACGGACTCAAACCCGATTTAACTTTATTTTTTGATTTGCCAATCGAGAAAGCCGTTTTGCGAACTGCTAATCGCAACGACGCAGGCGAACAAAAAAATCGAATGGACAAGGAAACTGCGGAATTCTACCGGCGTGTGCGCGAGGCTTATTTGAAAATCGCTGAAAGAGAACCCGAACGATTTTTCATACTCGACGCTGAAGGCGCAATTGAAGCGGTTCAGGCGCGAGTAGAGAAAATTATCACGAAATTTTTGAGTGATTTTTGATTTCAAACAAAATCGCAAATTTTCACTTTAAGCCAAATTGTGATTTGTTAGTTAGTTTTCCGTTGTCAAATCTTGCCGACAAAACCCATTCGCCGTTTGAATTTTTCCCCGCCCATTTATAAAGCTGCATCGAACCGTTTTCGGTTTTATAATCGCCGGATTTTTCACCGTTTGACCCTAAAATCTTGACGACATCCGCATAAGTCATTCCCGTTTCGATTGCGTTGAAATCCGCGATAATGACTTCCGTCGGCTTCGCTTCTATTTCAGCCGAATCGGTTTTACCGGCAACCTGCGGCGCGGAAGCGCTGCCTTTAACCGGTGCTGTCTGCGATACGACAGGCGAATTTACGGGCGATGCGGTTTGGTCGGGCGTTTGATTTTGTGCCGAAGGCGTCGCCGCAGTCGGTGATTGAATTTTAGATTCGGTCGGCGACTCTTTCTGCGGCGCGGAAGTGCAAGCCATCGAAAATGCGACGAAAAACAGTAAAAAGATGTTAAGTTTATTTTTCATTTTCTATTATAATAATTCTCATCCCTCGAAATTTCCAATTTCCCTCAAAAATTAAATTGAATTGTTTATGTTTAATAAAATTGTCGGCAACAATCATATCAAAGAAGTTTTGCGCCGCTTGACCGCCGAGCGGCGCGTGCCGAATTCGCTGCTTTTCGCGGGTGAAGACGGCATCGGCAAAAAGCGTTTCGCGCTCGAATTAGCGAAATCTTTCGTTTGCCAAAACCCGATAAACTTTGAAGCCTGCGACGTTTGCGCCGCTTGCCGCCGCGCCGATAAATTCGCGTTTCCGAAACCGGACGACCGCGACGCTTTCAAACGGATAATTTTCAGCGAACATCCCGACATCGGTTTGATAATTGCTTATAATAAAATCATTTTGGTTGACGCGATTCGAGAACTCGAAACGGAAGCTAATTTTCGTCCGCACGAAGCGTCAGCCAGATTTTTTATCGTTGACGACGCTGACAAAATGAATGAATCCGCTTCCAACGCTTTGCTCAAAACTCTGGAAGAACCGGCAGCGACTTCGCGTATAATTCTCGTTTCGTCGCGTCCCGACGCGCTGCTTCCGACGATTCGTTCACGCTGTCAAACTGTTCGATTCGCGCCGGTTGATTCAGGCGAAATCGAAAACCATTTATTAAAAACCAAGCAATTCGCGCCTGATGATGCCGCGCTTCTAGCCAAACTTTCAGGCGGAAGATTGGGACACGCTCTTCGTATGGATTTGGGCAAATTCCGCGAACAGCGCGACCGGATGCTGAAAGTTCTCGAAAGCATTTTGGTCAGGGAAAATCGCGCCGAGCTTCTTCGCCTCGCCGAAGAAATGAACGATGCAAAAAACAAAGACGATTATGAGCCGACGCTCGAAATTCTGCAAACGCTCGTTCACGACGTTTGGACTTTAAAAACAGACGCGAATGAGAAAATTTTGATTAATGTTGATTTGATTTCAGATTTGAGAAAACTCGCCGCCAAAGCCGAAAGCAAAAGACTCGCCGCGTGGCTCGCGGAAATCGAAAATTTGCGCGAAGGTCTCGCTGTTAATCTCAACCGCAAAATTGCGACCGACGCGCTGTTTATGCAAATGGCAAATTGATTTTCGATTAAATTTCGTCCGGGTAAAAATGCTTTACCTTTGCTAAAATAAATTCTAAAATAGTTCGTTTCGACTTCTACAACTCGGATTTAAATATGAAAAGAAATTTAATTTTATTCGCGTTAATTTTTGTGTTTGGTTTTCTGAATGTTTCGGCGCAAATAGAAACTTCCGCGCCGGTAAAATCGTCTTCTGTTGAGGGAAAATCAATTTCGCGCGGTGTGCTGAACGGAAGCGCGACGAGTCTGGCAAAACCTTCGTATCCGGCGGCAGCGCGCGCCGTCGGCGCGGAAGGCGCGGTTAATGTTCAGGTAACGATTGACGAAAACGGCGATGTAATTTCCGCAACCGCGATTTCCGGTCATCCGTTGTTGCAGCAAGCGTCAGTTCAAGCAGCACGCGCATCAAAATTCTCGCCGACTTTGCTTCAAGGTCAGCCGGTCAGAGTAACCGGAGTTATTGTTTATAATTTCCTGATGCCTTTGACTTTTACTCAAATCGGCTATGAGCTTTCATTAGCTGAAAAATCAAAATTTTTGAACAGGTTTCGGTATAGTTCGATGGGAGCGAGCTTTCCGCAAAATTGGGTGGAAGAAAAGGAAGATTTGAAAAATATAGATTCATATCTAACTTCCAAAGATATAAAAGGAGAAATTCTGCAACCAATACCGAAAGTTGCGACTGATAAATCTGCTTCGATGTATAAAGGGCTTACAGTAAAAGGAAGTGTTGCTACCGATTCGGCAACGAGCATTGATGGTTATAAACTCGATAGCGAATCAATCGAAATCATCCGACAACTTCAGTCTAAAATAGAAAACCGTTTAAGCCCGAATGAAAAATTAATCTGGTCTTTCAAGTTAGGAATGGTTTTGGGTGATTTGCGAGGCGAATTTGAAAACAGCGAAAAAACGCAGGCGAATCTAACGGCACTAAACCAACTCGGTCAAAACGCGCCGTCGGGCATCTCGGATTTGGTTTTGATGAAAATCAAAGAAATTACCGAATCTGCTCAACAAAGCTCAACTGACACCGATGCGAATGAAAAATTAAAAACGCAAATCGAAAATCTGCGAAATATTAGAGGTTATTGATTGCGCGACAATGAAAGATAAATTACAAATAACCGTAAAATCCTCAAACGCGGAAAGATTTCTGGCTGGCGCGGGGATTTTAGCGGCGGCGGCGGGCGCGTTTGCCGTCGGTAATTTTAATCCGACGACGGCTAACTTTTTTCCCGCTTGTCCGTTTCACGCGCTGACGGGTTTGAATTGTCCGGGCTGCGGTTTGACCAGAGGTTTTCACGCGCTTTTTCAAGGCGACATTTTAACCGCGCTTCACTTTAACGCGCTGCTGCCCGTCTATTTCCTGTTCTTTTTGTATCTGTTCGTTTCGCTCGGTCTGGTTTTACTCAGAGGTCGCGGGCTTGAGTTTCGCCACTTTTCGCCGCATTTGGTTTACGGTTTTTTAGCTTTGATTCTCGTCTTTTCCATTGCGCGAAATCTGCCTTTTTATCCGTTTGATCTTCTGGCTATTTGACAAAATACGGCTCATTTTTATTGATTAAATAAAGCCTTCAATCCTTCATCCAGAGTAATTTCCGGTTTCCAATTCAATTCTTGTTTGACGAGCGTCAAATCAGAGACATAGTTCATCGGCGCGGGCGCGGGAATCGGATTTTCTTCGTCAATAACAGCTTGCAAGCCGGAAATTTCTTCCATTTTGGCAACCAGTTCGCGCAAGGAAAGAGCGTTCGCCGCGCCGCCGCCCAAATTGTAAAGTCCGTGCCGGATAATCGAATCAACAAAAGCGTCGCAGGCAAGCGCGAAGTCCTCGACGGCGAGCAAATCGCGTTTCGGCGCGCCGTTCGCCGGAAGCTGCAAAGGTTCGCCTTTGTTAAGCGCGTCAACGTAATGCGACACGAAATTCGGCGTGTTGCCTTCCGACACCGGCGCGTAAACTGTCGAAAGACGAAAGATGCACGAACGAAATTTGTTTTGATTGGAGTAAAATTCGACATATTTTTCGGCAATCAGCTTTGACCATTCGAGCGCGGTTTGCCCGTTGTAAAGCGTCTGACAAGTTTCGGGAACTTCGCGGAAATTATCGGCAAATCTACCGTAAACGTCTTTGGTCGAAGCGAAAATAAAGACGGAATTTTCCCGCATCGAACGCAGCAGGTTGATTGTGCCTTCGACGTTTGTCAGAAAAACTTCTTCCGCCGCTTCCGGCGATTTATCGAGTGTCGCCGCAAGATGTATGACGACATCATAATCTTGAACTTTTTGCGCGTCCTGCAAATTTAAAACGTCGTGTCCCGCACGACGCGAAAAATCGTCCGCGCCGAAAAATTTGCGAACGTGAGTGCCTAAAAAACCGCTGCCGCCTGTAACCAGAATGTTCATAAATTAGCTTTTGAAACGCGCGAAAATTTGCCGGTAATTTTACGTTTCGCAATAATGTTAACCCGAAAACTTCCTGTCGGAATTATTCCGAGCTTTCATCTTTCCAAAATAATGTTATAACAAATCCGCGATTTAACACATTCGGTTTGTTTAACCCAATTCTTTTGACGCAAAAAATTTGCTGGACACCTGTGGCTCAAAACGTGGTAAAATTCTATTCGGGCAACCGCTTAAAACAAAAACCTCACTAATCGTAAAAGATAACCGCTGATGCCAAACCAAACAGAATCAATCAAAAAAAATCCGAAAACCGCGATGCTTTACCGGCGCAACACGGCACGACCGGTCAAATCGTTTCAGCAGAAGCCGCCCAATTTGTTTCGGCGCATTTTGCGACTGATTTTCAATCCGGTTACAATTTCGGTTTTTTTGCTTTTGGTTTTAGGCGTTTTTTTTACGCTCACATATTTTTGGTTCGAGTTTTCCGATAAAGTTGATTCACTGCTTCGCGGCGAAGTTTTTACGCGCACAGCCGGAATTTATTCTGCGCCGAAAAACCTGCGAAGCGGCGAGAATACGTCCATCGAGGATTTAACCGATTATTTGAAATCCGCCGGTTACGTCGAAAAGAATCAACAGGCGGATGCGGGGCGCAGCCGCTACCAAGTCGGAGACAACTCAATTGAAATCGAACCGGGCAGCGCGGCTCTGATTGACGGCAAAAAAAATTTTCATTCGCTCGTCGTTAAATTTAAAAAAGACGGAAAATCCGTCGCTTCCATTTTCGATAAAGATACGAACGAAGAAGTCAAAAAAGCCCGGCTTGAGCCGAAAATTTTAAGTTCACTCGCGGCGGAAGGCGACGGGAATCGCAAAACCGTCGCTTTTAACGACTTGCCGCCGCATCTGGTAAATGCCATTACCGCAACCGAAGACCGCGCGTTTTTTGAACATTACGGCGTAAATTTTCGCGGCATCGCCCGCGCCGCGTGGCGCAGATACGAAGGCGGCGACGAAAATTCGCCGCTTGCCCGTCAAGGCGGCTCTTCGATTACGCAGCAGCTTGTAAAAAACCTGCTTCTGTCAAACGAACCGACGCTCGAACGCAAAATCAAAGAAGCGTATATGTCGGTCATTCTGGAAACCAAGCTGACAAAAGAAGAAATTTTCACGCTTTACGCCAACCAGATTTACCTCGGTCAGCAACCCGGCGGAACTAGTATCTACGGCGTCGGCGAAGCGGCGAACGATTTTTTCGGCAAAGATGTTTCGGCTTTGACCTTGCCTGAATCCGCGCTTATCGCCGGAATTATCCGCAGTCCGAATCGTTACAACGTCCGAAAAAACACGGAGAAAGTAACCGAACGCCGCAATCAGGTTCTCGATTCGATGCGCGAAGCCGGCGCTATTTCTCCCGACGAACTCAGCGAGGCAAAAAATACTCCGCTCGTGCTTCATGAAGTTTCGCCGCGCAAAGAATTGCAGGGCTTGCCTTATTTTTCCCAATATGCGGTCGAAGAATTGCCGAAATTAATCAGCGACCCGGAAGCGATTCAGCATCTGCGCGTTTATACTTCGATTGACCCGGATTTGCAGCAAGCCGCATACGAAGCCGTCAACACGCGACTCGAAAAATTAGACAAGTATTTTCCCAAGAAACCGAAAGGAAATTTGCAAGCTGCGCTCGTCGCCATTCGCCCGAAAACCGGCGAGATTGTCGCAATGGTCGGCGGGCGAAATTATCTGGAAAATCAATTTAACCGCGCAACCGACGCGATGCGTCAGCCCGGCTCGGTTTTCAAGCCGTTTGTTTACGCGACGGCGATAAATTCGGCTTACGATTCAAACGCGCAGATTTTCACCGCCGCTTCGATTTTCAAAGACGAGAAGAAAATTTTTACATACGGAACGGAAACTTATTCGCCGAATAATTACGGCGATACGTTTAGCAACAAGGATTTGACTTTGCGCGAAGCTCTCTACAAAAGTAAAAACGTCATTACGGTTGATTTGGGGATGCAGTTAAATATCGGTCGGGTGATGAATCTGGCGAATAAAGCCGGTCTTCCGAAAGTCGAAAAAGCATATCCTTCGATGGCTTTGGGAACATCGGAGGTTACGCCGCTTGAAATGGCGACGGCTTATACGGTTTTTGCAAATCTCGGCGACAAAGTTTCGCCGCAGCCGATTTCCCGCGTTACGAACGGCGACGGCACTACCGTGGTCGCGCCCGCGCCCGAAAAGAAAAATGTTCTTCATCCAGATGTCGCCTATATTATGGACGATATGTTAAAGGACGTGATTAACAAAGGCACAGCCGCAGGAGCGCAGGCTTGGGGTTTTAAAAATGTCGCCGGAAAGCAAGGTTTCGCGGGCAAAACCGGAACTTCGCGCGACGGCTGGTTTGCCGGTTTCACGCCTGATTTGGTTTGCGTGGTTTATGTCGGTTTTGACGACGGCGACAATCTGAATATGAAAGGCTCGGATTCGGCGATGCCGATTTGGGCGGATTTTATGCGCGAAGCCTTGAACGAAAATCCTGAATGGAACGGCGATTGGCAAATGCCCGATTCGGTTCACAAAGCTGAAATTGACACGCGCAACGGAAAACTCATTCGTGAATTGACGGACGCGGAAGCCGAATCTGTCAAAGCGCAGCAAGCCGCTCTGAAAAATAATGCGAATGCCAAAGCCAATACAAATTCCGACGTTTCGACCGACGCGCCCGACGATGAAAAAATTTACGTTTCGGAAGTCCCGTTTGAGTTTCGCCGCGTCGAGCTTTTCGTTCTCGGAACTGTGCCGAATAAAGTTTTGCTGCCGACCGACGAATCGAATTCAGACACGGACACAACGCAAACCGTCGCGCCGAGTCCGACCAACACGCCGTTTACAACCTGGCAGGACGCGCAGCAAAATTCAAACAACAAACAATCAAATTCGGCGACTGAAGATAACAATTTGGAAGACAGCAATTATCAGAGAAATGTAACGGTAATGATTTGTCCCGTCACTGGAATGCGCGCTACTTCAAACTGTCCGAATCCAAAACCGAAAACATTTAAGGAAGGCGAAGAACCGAAGGAATTCTGCACATTTCACGTCTATCCGCCGAGATAAGATATTTATTTTTACTGCATCTGAGAGTTAGCGAAAACTTTCGTTTATTTGCCGCAAATCGTTGTCGAGCGAGTCTAACTCGATTCTTTTTCGCTTAAAAGCGATGCTTTCGGGAGTGTTTGTTTGCCGCAGTTCAAACAACTCAACTTCGGTTTGAATTTTAGCCAAAATTAAATTGCCGTAAGCGGCAGTCAATCTTGCGGAATTGCCGGTAGTTATGCCGGAGAGTTTCTTAATTTCATCGTTAAGAATTGTCGCTCTTAACAGAGCAGTTCTAAACTGAATTGATTCCGGCGTAAATCTTTGTTTAGCTTCGTAAATATCGCCCGCGCATTTCGCTTTTTCTTTGGCTAAGACTGTGTAGGCTTCGGAAATAAACGGAACTTTTTGATTTTCAGAATTCGTGTTTTGAGCTAAAGCCGATGTTCCGGCAAGAATTGCCAGAACGAAAACCGCACTAAATAATTTCATTTGAACGCCTCCAAAAAATTCGATTTAAAATAGTGATCGTCGAACTGCGAATTTATCACAGTTCGACGATTATTTAAATACGTTTTTGACTTTGAAGGCGAAATTTTATTCGCCGTTTTCGCCGGATTTAGTCATAGTATTCGAGTCCCAAATGCGTAATCAAATCTTCACCTTTCATATGGCGCAGAGTGTTTTTGAGTTTCATCAACTGAATAAAAATATCGTGTTCCGGGTAAAGTCCGGGCGCGGTTTGCGGCGCTTTGAAATAGAACGACAGCCATTCCTGAATTCCCTTCATTTTCGCCCGCTGCGCCAAATCCATAAACAACGCCAAATCAAGCACGAGCGGCGCGGCTAAGATTGAATCGCGGCACAAAAAGTCAATTTTAATCTGCATTTTGTAGCCGAGCCAGCCGAAAATATCAATCGCGTCCCAGCCTTCTTTGTTGTCGCCGCGCGGCGGATAATAGTTGATGCGGACGACGTGCGCGAAATCTTTGTATAATTCCGGGTAAACTTCCGGCTGCAAAATATGTTCGAGAACCGAGAGTTTCGATTCTTCTTTGGTTTTGAAATTTTCCGGGTCGTCGAGAACTTCCCCGTCGCGGTTGCCCAAAATGTTGGTCGAATACCAACCTTCCAAACCCAACATTCGAGATTTCAGACCGGGCGCGAGAATCGTTTTCATCAAAGTTTGTCCGGTTTTGAAGTCTTTTCCGCAAATCGGCACGTTATTGTCTTCGGCGAGTTTCGTCAAAGCCGGAATGTCGAGCGTCAGATTCGGCGCGCCGTTGGCGAACGGAACATTCGATTTTATCGCCGCGTAAGCGTAAATCATCGAAGGCGCGATGCGTCCGTCGTCGTCATACATCGCTTTTTCAAACGCTTCGACGGTTTCGTGAATTTCCGACGGTTCGATAAAAATTTCGGTCGAAGCCGCCCAGACAATTACCAAACGATCACAACCTTTTTCCTCTTTGAATTTGGCGATGTCGGCGATCAGTTGTTCGGCAAGCTCCATTTTGTTCTTGCCTTGTTTGATGTTCGTGCCGTTTAGACGCTTGACGTAATTATGTTCGAAAACCGCTGCCATCGGCTTTAATGACGAAAGCTGTTCGCGTAAGTCTTCAACCAGCGATTTATCTAAAACTCCGGCGTGCAGCGCGGCATCGTAAGCCGAATCGGAAAAAATGTCCCACGCGCCGAAAACTACGTCGTCCAAATCGGCGAGCGGCACGAAATCCTTTATTTTCGGGCATCTGTTGTCCGTCCGTTTGCCGAGCCGAACCGTTCCCATCTGCGTCAAACTGCCGATTGGCTGCGCCGTTCCTTTGCGAATCGCTTCGACGCCCGCGACGAACGTCGTGCTGACCGCGCCAAGTCCGACCAGCAAAATTCCGAGCTTACCCGTCGCCGGCGCAATCTCCACACCTTTTTCTACCATTTAGAAATTTCCTCCGAGAAATGAAAGACAAATGATAACTTTACAAAAATGTTAAGGCAAACGCGGAAAGAAATAACAAAAAACTAAAATTCGACAATCGCCTCTTCCGGCTGGTCATTTTCCGCCACCGTGTTCCATTCTTCGAGCGTCGGGTAAATCGGCGAATCGAATTCGACCAGCGATTTGATTTCGACGTTTTCGATTTCCTGCGGCACGTTTTGAAATTTGACAATCGCGCCGCAGCCGATAATCGGCACGCCGAGATTTTTCAGCAGTTGAAAAGTTTCCAGCAGAGTCGAACCGCTTTTGATAATATCGTCAACGACAATGCACGGATTTATTTTAATCTCGCTCAAATAAGGCGGAAATTGCCGCCGTCCGTCGCCGCCGCGCGTCGCCCAGTAAATCTGTTCGGCGTTGAGCGCGTCGCGGATGCTGAACGCGACCGGAATGCCGTCGGCGCTCGGACTGACGACGGAAATATGCGGCAAAAGACTGCTCACGTTTCTGTCCATCCGAAACTTGCGGCTCAGCGCGACGGCTAAAACGCGCGCGTTGTCGTAGAAATGAAACGCGCGCGGAATCTTGAAATAATGCGCCGAATGTCGTCCCGACTGACTTCTGAAATGCCCGCGGCGATACGCGTCGGTGTTTTCGAGAATCTGCATCACCGATTCGGGCGAAGGAATTAAATTGACCATTTTTTAAGCGATTTACTTTTGATTAAAGCGATTTTTTTAATTCGAGCAATTATTTTCAACTTATCATCGAATTAAAATCGTTTTCAGTCAACACTTTGACGCCGAAACTTTCGGCTTTCGTCAATTTTGAACCGGCATCCGAACCGGCGACGACGTAATCGGTTTTTTTGCTGACCGAACTCGAAACTCTGCCGCCTTTTGATTCGATAATTTTCGCGGCTTCGTCGCGCGTAAATTGTTCGAGTTTTCCGGTGAGAACGAAAGTTTTGCCGTTGAAATTTTCGTCTAATTCGCTCGTCGCTTCGCCGTCAATTTCCGTTTTTACGCCCGCATTTTTCAGATGTTCGATAACTGCTTTATTTTGCGGATTCTCGAAAAAATTGTGAACCGAAACGGCGACCGCCAAACCGATTTCGTGAATGTCGTCGAGTTCTTCGACCGTCGCTTTTGCCAGATTTTCTATCGAACGAAAATGTTTTGCCAGAATTTTTGAATAGCGTTCGCCAACGTGTCGAATGTCCAACCCGAACAGCAGTCTTTGAAGTCCGCGCTGTTTGCTCGCTTCGATTTGATCCAAAACATTCGTCGCCGATTTTTCCGCCATTCTTTCGAGATTAACGAGCGTTTCAATCTTCAAATCATAAAGATCGGCGACATCTTTTATGATTTCCGAATCAACCAGTTTTTCGATCAAAACATCGCCCAAACCTTCGATGTCCATCGCTTTTCGCATCGCAAAATAACCGATTCGCGCTTTTACTTTCGCCGGACAAATCGGATTTGTGCAGCGCGTCACGGCTTCGCCGGCGGAACGCGCGACTTCAAAATTACATACCGGACAATTTTTCGGGAATTCGTATTCGGTTTCGTCGCCTGTTCGTTTCGACTCGATCACCTGCAAAATTTGCGGAATGATTTCGCCCGATTTTTCGACCAAAACCCAATCGCCGATTTTCAAATTCAACCGTTTTATTTCGTCTTCGTTGTGCAAACTCGCTCTTGAAACCGTCGTTCCGGCGAGCAAAACCGGCGTTAAATATGCGACCGGCGTTAACGCTCCGGTTCGCCCGACCTGAATATTTATTTCTTCAAGCTGCGTCGTCGCCCTCATCGCCGGATATTTGTAAGCGATTGCCCAGCGCGGTGCTTTCGATGTCGCGCCGAATTCGTCCTGCAACTGCGTCGAATTTATCTTGACGACCACGCCGTCAATTTCGTAATCAAGCGCGTCGCGCTTCTCCTGCATTTCATTGCAGAATTCGATGACTTTTTCGATATTTTCGCATAAACGCACATTCGGATTGACGTTAAAACCCGCGCTTTTCAACCATTCAAAATTTTCCCAATGCGTCGCAAAAGCCTTTTGATTCCCGCTCAAAACGTCATATGGAAACATATCGAGTTTGCGCGACGCGACGATTGCAGAATCAAGTTGACGCAAAGTTCCAGACGCGAAATTGCGCGGATTCGCATAAGTTTTTTCGCCCTGCATTTCGAGTTCGGCGTTGATTTCGCTGAAAACCGAACGCGCCATAAAAACTTCGCCGCGCACTTCGATTTTTTCGGCAAAAGCATCTTTCAACCCGCGCGGAATCGTCCGAATCGTTCTCACAT
>CAXSHW010000107.1:2676-13085 GCA_964237245.1 uncultured Pyrinomonadaceae bacterium | reverse complement strand
GGGCGATTTCAAAGTTTCGCTGGCTGTTTTGTCGCAGGCGGCAATGGCTCTGGTGTGTCTGTTCTTTCTAATTTTGAGCGTCCAATCGTTCGTCAACGCGCGTCGGAATCGTGAAGTTTGAAGATTTTCAACTTAAACTCGGCAGACTGATTCTCACCGACAAGCCGTTTTCCAGATTTTTCGCCTCAATCGTTCCGTTGTGCGCGTGGACGGCGCGTTCGGCAATCGCCAGACCTAAACCGATGCCGCCGGATTTTCTGTCGCGCGCAGTTTCGACGCGATAAAACGGGCGAAAAAGTTTCTTGAGTTCTTCATCGGGAACGCCCGCGCCGAAATCTCTGACCGTAATAACCGCCGTTTTATTTTGCTTTTCGAGCGAAATTTCGACGCTCGTGTTTTCCTTTGTGTAACGCACGGCATTTCGCAAAACATTTTCAATCGCGCTGCGCAAAAGATTTTCGTTGCCGAGAACTTTCGCGTCCGCTTTCTGCAAAATCTTGACCGATTTATCGTTTGCCTGCGCTTCAAAATCAGCGTCGGCAGCGACTTGCTCAAAAATTTTGGTGAGATTCGTTTCACGCTTCTCAAAACCGTTCGAGTTTGTTTCGAGCTTAGATAAGGTTAAAAGCCTTGAAATCATTTCATTCAGCCGAAACGATTCGGTTTCGATGCGGTCAATCAGATTCTGCGTTTCGGGATTGGCTTTAACCCGCGTTAGTTCGAGCGCGACATTCAGACGCGCCAGCGGCGAGCGCAATTCGTGCGAAATATCCTGCGTCAGACGCTTTTCGGATGTAACCAGAGATTCGATGCGTTCCGCCATTTCGTCAAAATCACTGGCTAAACCCGACAACTCATCGCGCCGCTTACCGACGCCCGCGCCGACTCTGGTTTGCAAATCTCCGGCGGCAAAACTCTTCGTCGCGCGGCGCACTTTGGCAATCGGCGCGGTCAAATAAAGCGCCAGCGCGTAACAGCCTAAACCCGCCGTTAAAATTATGCCGAGAACCTGCAAAAATCTCGTTCCCAAATCCGGGTAAGTCGAAAACACGGGACGCTTCCAGTGCGTTATAAAAACAAATTGCGCTTTGTTCGCAAGCTCGATTTTTTTGGCGGCAAAAGTGTCTTCGGTTTGCACGTCAAACTCGGTTTTGTCGCTCGCAGAGGCTTTTGCAAAAAGGTTTTCAGTATTTTCAGCAAGTTTTTTTCCGGCGATTTGTTTGCCGTTTTGGTCAAAAAATCCGGCTTCGATGATTCTTTCGGATGTTTCCAAGCGAGTTAAATAGTCATCGAGTCCTTTTTGACCTTCGTTTTCGTAAATCTGCGCCGCCGTCTGCGCGTTGATATTAATGCTGTCGCCGACAATTTGCTGCCATTGCCTGCCGAGATTTTCCGGCTGCGTTGACCAGTTGATAAAGCTGACGACGCCGACAACCAGCGCAATCGAAAGCCAGAACCAGAGAAAAATTTTTAGAAAAAGCGTCATTTTGCATTTAGCATTTAACATTGAAAATTTACCGATAAAAGTCTGGTAAATTTTCAATGCTAAATGTCCAACGTATAGATGTATCCGACCGAGCGGATTGTTTTAATTCGTTCCTCTTCTTTGCCGTGCGCCTCGAGTTTTTTACGCAGATTGCTGACGTGCATATCGAGACTGCGGTCATACGGCGAAAGTCTGCGTTCTAAAACCTGCTCGCTCAAATCTTCTTTTTTGACAATCGTTCCGGCGTTTTTCAGAAGCATCGCCAGCAATTCAAACTCGACCGAAGTTAAACCCAAATCTTCGCCGTTTTTAGTCGCCGAACGCGCCGAAATTTTTACTTCGACATCGCCGACCTGAAATTTATCGTCTTCGTGCGGTTTCGTCTCGATGGAGGTTTCAGTCCGGCGCAAAATCGCCCGCAGACGCGCCGTGAGTTCGCGCGGGTTAAAAGGTTTCGGCAAATAATCGTCCGCGCCGGTTTCCAGCCCGACGATGCGCTCGGTATCTTCGCCGCGCGCCGTCAGCATCAGCACGGGAATTTTCGACGTTTGACGCAGTTCGCGCAAAACATCGAAACCGTTTTTCTTCGGCAGCATCACATCCAAAATTACTAAATCCTGTTCGTCGGTCAGCGCTTTCCGTAAACCGCTCTCGCCGTCGTTGACGCTTTCAACCTCGAAACCTTCGACCGTCAAATACTCGGAAACAAGTTCGCAGAGTTCTTCGTCGTCGTCAATTATTAAAATTCGATTCATAAAAAGTTAATCGCTTTTTGCTTCGATGCCAAGATTCTAGCGCAAAATGCTATTGATTTTTGTCAAGAAATGTAAATTACCGAAAACCCTTTCTACATTTACATAACTTTGCACTCGCTGACAAAAGTTTAAAGATTTTCCGCGTATGGTTTTCGTCTAAATTACCGACACGCGAAAAAAAAGTTGCGTGATTAAATTATTTAGGAGCAATAAAAATGAAAAAATTTATTATCGGATTTTTAGTTCTGGCTTTAGTTGCCGTCGGCGCGATTTTCACCTTCGCACAAAAAGCGGATAAAGCACACGGCAGACATCGTTTCGGCAGGCGCGGCAGTTTCGGTCGAATGGCTGAAAAACTTAATCTGACCGACGCGCAAAAAGAACAGTTTAAACAAATCAGAGAAGCGGGCAAAACGAAAGTTCAGCCTTTGATGGAAAATATGAAATCAATTCGCGGACAATTGGAAGCAGCAACCGCCGACGGACAGTTTAATGAAGAGCAAGTTCAAGCGTTAGCGACGCAGCAGGCGAATGTGATGGCGCAATTGATCGTTGAAAAAGAGCGCGTGAAGTCACAAATGTTCGCCGTTTTGACTGCCGACCAACAGACACAACTTAAAACTTTGAAAGAACAAATGAAGGAAAAATTTCAAAATCGCCGCGCGAATAAATCGCCGGAAACAGACAGCTAAAATTTTCCCGCCTGTAAAACCTGCCAGACAAAAGACTTTGCCGTAATTCCGATTCGGCAAAGTCTTTTCCTTTTGATGTATATGCGAAATTTCAGTTGTCTAATTTATGATTTTTAGCTTTCTAAAAGTAGAAATTACCGGATAAAAACTCTATTATCAATAAATAAATGCCGACAAACATTACCCAAATCGAAGACCAAGAAACAGGAAAAACAATTTTGCGCGTTTCCGGTTCGATGAAGATTGAAGATGCGATTTTACTGGAAAAAATCGCTCTCGGTTTACGCGAAAAAATCAAAAAAAACATCACACTCGATTTTGCCGATTTGAACTTTCTAGACAGTGAAAGCGCGCCGATTTTGAAACGGCTCGAACGCGAACATCATTTTGAAGTCGCGGGTTTGATGATATTTTTGCAAAAAGTCGTGGACGAAACCGAACGCAAATAAACTTTATAATGTTGAAACTAAAGGAAATAGCTGAACTTGTCGGCGGAAAATTAAACGGCGGCGAAGCGGTTGAAATTGAACGCGCGGCAAGTCTGGAAGCGGCTCAAACGGGCGAAATTTCGTTTCTCGAAAATAAAGAATCAACCGAATCGGCGCGAAATACGCGCGCTTCCTGCTTGTTTGTTCCCGAAGATTTCGACGCGAAACTTCCCTGCGCCTTTATTCAGGTGAAAAATCCGAAACTCGCTTTTGCCAAAATCGCGCGAAAATTTCATCCGTTTGAATCAAAAACCGGCTGGCACGAAACGGCGATTGTCCACGAAAATTCCGACGTTCGCGCAAATTTTATCGGCGCATTTGTGACGATTGGCGAAAACACAGACATCGGCGAATCAACTTATATTTCCGACGGAGTGCGAATCGGTAAAAGCGTTTCAATCGGCAAAAATTCAATCGTTCACCCGAATTGCGTGATTTACGATAATGTTTCAATCGGACACGACTGCGTGATTCACGCCGGCGCGATTATCGGCGCGGACGGTTTCGGATTCGTGCGCGACGGCGGACGCGGCTATGTCAAATTCCCGCAAATCGGCACGGTTATAATTGAAGACAATGTGGAAATCGGCGCGAATTCGTGCGTTGATCGCGGCGCGTTGGGCGAGACGAGAATCGGCGAAGGCACGAAAATTGATAATCTCGTGCAAATTGCGCACAACGTCCGAATCGGCAGGCGCGTCGTGATCGCGTCGCAAACCGGAATTTCCGGCTCGACCGTGATCGAAGACGATTGCGTGATCGGCGGACAAGTCGGTTTCGGCGATCACGCGACGGTGAAAACAGGCGCGATTATCGGCTCGAAAGCCGGAATTCTGCCGGGAAAAATCGTTCGCGCCGGAGTTTGGTGGGGCGTTCCAGTTCAACCTTTGGACGAATACAAACGCCAAAACGCGCTCGTCAAATCTTTGCCCAGAATGCGTGAAGAAATTAAAGAATTAAAACTTCAAATCAAACTTTTGAGCGATAAAGCCAAATGATTTTATGCTCAAAATCAGCGGCTGAATTAAATTGACGAACTTTAAAACCGGCTCGCGCGTGTGCGATAATAAAATTCTAAATCCAATTTATAAACAGGGGAGAAATTTTATGGTGACTTTAGAAGATGCGCGCCGCGTGATCGCGGCGGCGGAGAAAAAAGCCGAAGAAATCGGTCAGCCGATGAATATCGCCGTCGTAGATGTCGGCGGAAATCTGGTCGCGCACGTTCGGATGGACAATGCCTGGATGGGCAGTGTTGATATTTCGATTAAAAAAGCGTGGACGGCGAGAGCGTTTGATATTTCGACGAAAGATTTGGCGGAATACAGTCAATCGGGCAAAGAGTTTTTTGGAATTCACGCTTCAAACAACGGCAAAGTGATGATTTTTGCGGGCGGAATTCCGCTCAAACAAGGCGGCAAAGTCGTCGGCGCAGTCGGCGTTTCCGGCGGAATGGGCGCGCAGGATCAGGCAGTCGCCGAAGCCGGAGAAGCCGCGTTTTAATTTGCGAAATAAATGTAATTTCATCAATAAAATTAAGGCGCAAACGATTTGCGTCTTAATTTATTTAACTTGCAGGGAGGGGAAAAATTATGCGTATTACCAAATATATTCACGCCTGTCTTTTGCTCGAAAAAGACGCGGACAAAATTTTATTCGATCCGGGAAAATTCTCTTTCGCCGAAGGCAAAGTCAAACCTAATCAGTTTGAAAATCTGTCGGCGATAATTTTGACGCACTGTCATCCAGATCATATTGACGACGACGCGCTCAAAACGATTATCGAAAATAATCCGAACGCGGTCGTGCTTGCCAATACTGAAATCAAAAATAAACTCGCCGAAAAAGATATAAAAGTCGAAGTTTTAGAAACCGGAATGCAGAAAGTCGGCGGATTTTCGATTGAAGCGTTTGACGCTGCGCACGAAAAAATTCTCGCCGACGAAATTTCGCAAAACACGGCGTATATCATTGACGATTTGCTGATCCATCCGGGCGATTCGCTCGCCGAAAGCATTTTAATTAGAGCCAAAACAAGAATTCTCGCTTTGCCGACGATGGCGCCGTGGGAAACCGAATTGCAGGCGTTTGAATTCGCAAAAAAAATGTCGCCCGAAAAAGTCGTCCCGATTCACGACGGTTACGTCAAAGATTTTTTTCTCGAATCGCGTTACGCCGCGCTGCAAAAGTTTCTCAAAAAGGAGGACATCGAATTTTTGTGGATGAGCAAAGCCGGAGATTTTATTGACGTTTGAGCATCATAAAGAAATTATTTTTAACCGTAGATTTGCACAGATAAACACGGATGAAAACAGATCAAATCCAAGTCTTGATTTAATCAAAAATATCCGGGCGAATCTGTATTCTGATTTAATCAAAAAATTATCCGTGTTTGTCTGTGCAAATCTGTGATTAAATAATTTTGTTAAAACATTTTAGAACAAGCAGTTACCGGAAAGTTGCGCTTTTCCAACTCAAATGATTTACCGACTCTTAGCCGACGCGGTTTTAATTTTTCACTTCGCCTTTGTGATGTTTGTCATCTTCGGCGGATTGCTCGTTCTGCGCCGCCGCGCCGTGATGTTTCTGCACCTTCCGGCGCTCGCGTGGGGAATTTTAATCGAGATTTTTCTCTGGCAATGCCCGCTCACATCGCTCGAAAACTATTTCCGGCAACTCGGCGGCGAAGCGGGCTACGAAGGCGGATTTATCGAACACTATATTCTAATGCTGCTCTATCCCGGAATCGGCTTCTGGATTCACATTCTGCTCGGCATAATTCTGGCGGCAATCAACATCGTCGTTTATTCGTATGTCTTTTCCCATTGGCGGCGAAAGTGAACTAAAAATTGCGAATTACTTGTCAGATTTTTATTTGAAATTGCAGACGATCAAATTATAATGATTCCGCATATAAAGTGCTTATGCGGAATCATTCGGCATAATACACAAAATCTGTTGCTTATGCGGAATCATTCCGCATAAGCAACAAAATTCGTTGATTGGTCGGAATGATTCCGGTCAATCATTAGTTGGGCGGAACAAATTCGAGTTTTTGGTGTCTAAATGAATAGCAACCTAAACTTATTTGATTACAGGCGGGTTTGAAATGAAAAAATATACATTCAGATTATTTATTGCTGTTCTTGCGTTCTTTGTCGGCACGACGGTTATTTACTTCTCGGCTTGGGACATAATAAAATCTTCAATCCCAACGCAAATAATTTCTTCTCATAAACAAGTAATTCATTCTGCCGAAAACAACAGCCCGTATTCTGTCCTTGAAGGCACAACCGTCCGAATCAAACCTTATGATGCGACGTTCGAGATACCTGAAAGTTGGATTACTTACAAACCTTATTCGAGTGAACCTGAGAAAAATCTCTATTTAAGTTGGCAGGATTTGAATGAATTAGAAAGTTTTGACTTTAATCATCCACTTGACTTCGACAAAGAAGTCGCACAAGTTATGCGTTCCGCGCTTCCATTTGAAAACTGTGCGGCTCACGTTGGGAGTATGAGTTGGGGGAATAGTAATTGGAACGATTTACAAGCCAGAATTTTTGTTGTTGACTTAACGCCGGAAGAAGTCGCCGTTAGGGTTGAAAATCAAGGACTCGCCAAAGCCTCTGAAGTCTTTGAACGTGCCTCTGTAAAATCTGGCAATCGCGGAAAATGGCAAATGCGAACTTTAGATATTTTGGACGCGCCTTCTTGGTCTGATTTTATGCTTGGCGAAGGTTTAGATTTTTATTATCGTTCTTTCGGAAACAAAACGGTCGTAGTTGTTTTCTTGCACACTGATAGATTCGAGAAAGAAATTAACTTAATTTTAGATTCGTTCAAATGGTCGAATGGAACTTGAGTGTTGCCTAAGTTCCGCCCAACAAATCAATGGACGTGAGGGCGAAACAGCGACTTTGTTATCAACATTTTTCGTTTAATTCGGATTGCGCGTAGTTGGTTTCGCCCCAACGTCATCTCAATCGTTCGCGCTTAATTCATCTCGATATTGATTGACGTAAGTTATATCTTTGCTGACCGTATCGGCTAAAATTACGACTAATTCGCCTTTTTGGGCTTCGTCCAGAGTTTGGAAAATCGCTTCTTTTGATTCGGGAATGATTCTGAAATCCAAATCTTTGCCGCTTTCTTTGACGCCTTGCTGCAAAAGATTGAAAACTTCTTCCTGCGTTCGTCCGCGCAGGTAGTTGCCGCGGCGGATGATGAGTTTGTCGAAGGTTTCGGCGCAGAGTCTGCCCATTTCTCTCAAATCTTCATCGCGCCGGTCGCCGACGCCGGTTAAAATTCCAGTGCGCTTTTCAAACGGCAGTTTCGTGATGAAATTTTGCAAGCCGATGATTCCCGCCGGATTGTGCGCGAAATCCATTAAAACGGTGAAATCTTTGATTTCGACAAAGTTTAATCTTCCCGGCGTCTGTGCGGTCGAAGGCGTGAAAGTCGTCAAGCCGACGCGAATGTCTTCCAAAGATACACCGTGAACGAAACAGGCGAGCGTTGCCGCCAGCACATTCTGCGTCATAAAATCGGCGCGTCCGCCGTAAGTCAGAGGAATGTTGATGACGCGTTCGACGCGGACTTTCCATTGACCTTTCAAAAGCGTGACGAAACCATTTTCGTAAACGCAGGAAATCCCATTGCGGCGGACGTGGCGGCGAATATTTTCGTTGTTTTCGTCCATCGAAAACAATACGACTTTGCCTTCAACCGATTTTCTCATCCGGTAAACCAAATCGTCTTCGGCGTTCAAAACCGCGAAACCTTTCGAGGAAACCGAACGCGGCACGACGTTTTTGACGCGCGCCAAATCTTCGAGCGTGTTGACATCTTTTAAGCCGAGATGATCGGCTGCGACATTGGTCACGACGGCGATGTCGCAGTGATCGTAACCCAAACCCGAACGGATAATTCCGCCGCGAGCCGTTTCCAAAACCGCGACCTGTACCGACGGGTCTTTTAGAACCAGCTGCGCGGAAACCGGACCGGTGTTGTCGCCAGAGACGATTTGATTGTTTTGAATATAAGTTCCGTCGGTCGTCGTGTAGCCGACGGTCAAACCGCTGCCGCGCAAAATGTGCGCGATCAGGCGCGTCGTCGTCGTTTTGCCGTTCGTGCCGGTAATCGCAAAAATCGGAATCCGCGCGGGTTTTCCCGGCGGAAAAAGCATATCAACGACGTGTTCGGCGACGTTTCTGCCGATGCCTTCGGACGGCGCGAGGTGCATTCGGAAACCGGGCGCGGCGTTGATTTCGATAATGCCGCCGCCGTTTTCCCTGAGTGGTTCGCTGATATTCGGCGCGATAATGTCAATGCCGGAAATGTCCAGACCGATGATTTTGGCGATGCGTTCAAACAGAAAAATATTTTCCGGGTGCGCTTCGTCCGTGCGGTCAATCGCCGTGCCGCCGGTCGAAAGATTCGCCGTCGTTTTCAAATGCAGAATCTCGTCTTTCGCGAGAACGGTTTCGAGCGTATAATTTTTTGCCGCCAAAAGCTGCTCGGTCGAAGCGTCAACGGCGATCAGCGTCAGCACGTTTTCGTGTCCGTAACCGCGTCGCGGGTCGGCGTTAGTCTTGTCAATTAATTGCTGAATCGTGCTTGCGCCGTCGCCGGTGATGTGCGCGGGCGTGCGTTCGGCAACCGCGATCAGTTGATTGTTGACGACGAGCGCGCGAAAGTCTTTGCCTTCGAGCATTTTTTCGACGATCACGTATTTCGAGCGCGATTCGCTCTGCGCCAGGTGAAATGCGACGCGCGCGTCTTCCAAATTTTCGATGCGAATCGTCGCGCCGCGCCCGTGATTGCCGTCGAGCGGTTTGATGACGACCGGATAACCGACTGATTCGACTGTTCTTTCAAGTTCGTCTTCGTATCTGACGCGAAAACCTTTCGGCACGGGAACGCCCATTTCGCCCAAAAGTTTTTTGGTCGCGGCTTTGTTGGCGGCGATGTCCACCGAAATCATATTCGTTTTGTTGGTCGTCGTCGCCTGAATTCGCTGCTGGTGAATGCCGTAACCGAGTTGGACGAGCGATTGGTCGTTGAGACGAATATACGGAATGCCGCGCGATTCGGCTTCTTCGACAATCGAGCCGGTCGAAGGTCCGAAGCGAACTTTTTCACGAATCTCGCGCATTTCCTGAATTTCGTCAGCGAGCGTCTGTTTTATTTCTTCGCCGGGTTTGCCTTCCGCCAATTCCAAAAATAATCTGACCGCCGCCCGCGCCGCGTAGCGTCCGACTTCTTCTTCAAAATAGGCGAACACGACGTTATAAATTCCCGCTTCGCCCGTTTCGCGCGTTCTGCCGTAACCGACATCCATTCCGGCAAGCGTCTGCAATTCGAGCGCGAAATGTTCGACGACGTGACCCGCCCAGGTTCCCTGCCGCACGCGCCGCAAAAATCCGCCTTCTTCCTGATAACTGCAACCGTGCGTCTGGATGCTCGGCATCACTTCCTGCAACCGCTCGTAAAAACCTTCGATTTTATCGGTCGGCTTCTGCTCGTAATCTTCAATATCGAGCCGCATTATAATCAGCCGCTTCCAATAACCGCTCCAGTAATTAGGTCCGCGCAAAGTTCTGATTTCTAAAATTTTCATAAATGCAATGGTAAATGGTAAGTGGTAAATGTTTAATGGTAAATGGTTTTGACTTTTATATTAACCATTTACCACTTACCATTTACCATTAAAAAACTATTCAATGTCTGGAAGTAAAAATTCATTTGGCGGCTGCAAAGGCGTGCGGGCGAAATAATCGTAGATCAAACCGTCGCCTAAAATATGAAGCTGAACGCCGCAGACGCTGAACGATTGATGGTCGTCAACTTCGGCGATTTCATTGTAGGAAATTTGCGAACCGTCAACAATTGTTACCGAACCCGCGCCGAAAACTTCTAAAATGCCCTCTTTGTCCAAAATAATCGCCGTGTTTTCGTCAATTCCGATGCCGAGATTATACGGATT
>CAXSHW010000107.1:2294-2630 GCA_964237245.1 uncultured Pyrinomonadaceae bacterium | reverse complement strand
GCGTTCCGTAAAATGCTGGTCAATAATGATGTTTTTGAGAAATCCGAGACCGGGCGAAAGCCGCACCGACGCTTTGTGCGGATGCGGCGTCGCGTCGCCGCGCACGATCATCGAAGTTGACATACCCGCCGCGCCCGCGCTCGTTCCGGCGACGACAATATCGGTTTCGACGATCACCTGACGCAGTTTTTGCGAAAGTTCCGTGCCGCCGAGCAGCGAAACCAGCCGCATCTGATCGCCGCCGGTGATAAAAACGCCGTTCACGCCGTCGAGCAGTTCGTCGGCGTTCGCCGCGAAAACGTCCTGTCTGGAAGTCGCCCGCAAAACTCGCGGATT
>CAXSHW010000107.1:0-2284 GCA_964237245.1 uncultured Pyrinomonadaceae bacterium | reverse complement strand
GAAACGCCTGAACGTAAATATCCGCCGCGAATTCCGGGAAATCCGATGCGACCGGAACGATTAAAATCTGCGTTTCGCCGCCGTCTTTACCCGTCAATTCGAGAAATTTTCGCAAAATACGCCGCTCGTTGTATTTATCTTCCGCGCCGCCGATGACCAACAAGTGTCCGCCGATCACTTCACGGTGTATTCGATTTGTCATTTTTAGTTTTTAGAATTTTTTAGGAAATCTTCAATAAAGTTATTGTAAAGTTCCCGTTTGGTCAAGAATTGAAGTTTAGAAAGTCCATTTTAAACGGCATAAAATTAAGCGAATCTGATCGGAATTTTTCTTGATTGAAGTATTTCAATTTTGTCGCCGACATTAATCGTTTCGCCAACGTTTTCCGCGATTAGATTTTGTCCGAAAAGAATTTTCTTTTTTGTGCTGCGTTTCGGAATTCGGTAACTTGCCAGAGTTTTTAACGGCTCGACGCCTTGTTTTTCGCCGCTTGTCTGGTCAATCGTCGTCATCACACAGCGTCCGCAAGGTTTGACGACGTGAAAAATCGCGTCGCCGATTTTGATTTGTTTCCAGTTGTCTTCGGCAAAAGCCTCAATGCCTGAAACAACTAAATTCGGGCGAAAACGATTCATCGGAACAGGCGTTTCAAGTTTTGAATTCAAATCCGTCAAAGATTCTTCGCCGATTAAAAGCACCGGATAACCGTCGGCGAAACTCACCGCGTCGTCTTTGTGAACGGCATAAAAATAATTAACTTTTCGCACCGCGTCTTCGGGCATTAAAACCAATTTACAGCTTGTCTGCAAAACGTCTGAAAACCAATCGTTAATTGACTTTTCATAAACTTTGGTGCGACAGCGACTGCTCCAAATCTTTACGACTTTTGTGTCGTCCGAATCAGCGTCAAACGGAATTTCCAGTTTTTTATTTTCCGATGAGACCTTCAAACTCTGATCGGAAAGATTCACGTCAACAGCCGCCATTTTCGCAAATTCGCGCTGCGTCAGAAAGTTGTTTTTCTCATCAACCAGCATCCAGCGGCGATCAAACTGCAAGCCGCGATTTTCGATCACTGATTTTTTTAATGAAATTCCGCCGAGCGATTTTATCGGGAAAATATTTATCTCAGAAATGAACATAAAAAGTTGATAGAGTTATTATCAGATTTCCTAAAACATCTTTTGCAGACTTGACAGGTTAAACTATGTTTTCTATACTAGCACTCATTAACGAACAGTGCCAGAAAATTATTTTTGCGGCTGTTCGTTTGAATTTTATACTAATAAAAGATCGGAAACATCTCGAACAAGGAGAATAAACAATTATGGCAACATCAATCAAACCATTGCACGACAGAGTAATTATTCGTCGCATTGACGACTCTTCGGACAAAACGGCGGGCGGACTTTATATTCCCGACACGGCAAAAGAAAAACCGCAGGAAGGCGAAGTAATAGCCGCCGGAAGCGGAAAATATAAAGAAGACGGTTCGCGTCAGACACTCGATGTCAAAGAAGGCGACCGTGTTTTGTTTGGCAAATACAGCGGTTCGGAAATCAAAATTGACGGCGAAGAATTGTTGATTATGCGCGAAGACGAAATCTTGGGCATCATCGAAAGAGCAAGCGCGAGCGCGAGCTAAATTTTTACAAAGGAGATAATAAAATATTATGGCAAAGCAAGTTATACACGGAGAAGAATCACGCGCGGCGATTTTGCGCGGAGTTAATCAGCTCGCCGACGCGGTGAAAGTAACGCTCGGACCGAAAGGACGCAACGTCGTCATTGACAAAAAATTCGGTTCGCCGACGATCACGAAAGACGGCGTAACAGTCGCTAAAGAAATTGAATTATCTGATCCGCTCGAAAATATGGGCGCGCAGATGGTGCGTGAAGTTGCCAGCAAAACTTCAGATGTCGCTGGTGACGGAACGACGACCGCGACGGTTTTGGCGCAGGCGATTTTCAAAGAAGGCGTTCGCACAGTAGCGGCGGGCGCAAACCCGATGGCTCTCAAACGCGGCATTGAAAAAGCCGTCGAGCAAGTTGTTAATGAGATTAAAAATATGGCGAAGCCTGTCACAGGTGACGACATTGCCAACGTCGGAAAAATTTCGGCAAATGGCGACAAAGAAATCGGGCAGCGCATTGCTGACGCGATGGATCAAGTCGGCAAAGACGGCGTAATCACAGTCGAAGAATCGAAAACGATGGATACGACTCTCGAAGTCGTCGAAGGAATGCAGTTTGACAGAGGCTATCTGTCGCCGTATTTCGTGA
>CAXSHW010000106.1:0-13124 GCA_964237245.1 uncultured Pyrinomonadaceae bacterium | reverse complement strand
AATTTGACGACAAAAAAAGATTGGAAAAGCGACGAGTCTGGATAATTGACCCGCTCGACGGAACGCAGGGTTTTGTCAACAAAAATGACGATTTCGCCGTGCAAATCGGTTTGGAGGCGGATGGCGAGAGCGTTCTCGGCGTCGTTTATTTACCGGCGGAAAACGTTTTATATTTCGCTTCAAAAAACGAAGGCGCGTGGATGATTGAAAACAATAAACCGCCAAAGCATCTCCACGTTTCAAACGAGACTAATTTTGCGCGGATGAATTTGGCGGTCAGCCGCAATCATCAAACCCCGCAAATGTCGCTCGTCGCGGAAAGTCTGGGATTGAAAAAAGAAATTCGGCGCGGGTCGGTCGGTTTGAAAATCGGCTTGATTACGCAAAAATTTTGCGACCTTTATATTCACCTCAGCCCGCGCACAAAACATTGGGACACTTGCGCGCCGGAAATAATTTTGCGCGAAGCAGGCGGAAGAATGACCGATCTTTTCGGCGCGAAAATCATTTACAACACGCCGGACGTTCATAATTACAGCGGCGTTCTGGCGACAAACGGCGTCATTCACGATTCGGTGATTTCAAAATTAAAACCTCTACTGACCGAATTCGGGCGTCTCAATGTAAAAGCCCGAAAGTGAATTTCTCTGAATTATCGAAACGCTGAATTTAATTCACAACCTCGAAAGTTTTCTGTATAATCGCGGTGTGTTTGCCGCCCGCAAAAATCTGCAATCCTTTTTTCGCGTTCGCGCATCTATTTTTTGGAATTTGATTCTACTTCCGAAAGCAGTTTCAAAAAAGTCTGTTTTTCAGATGTCCGCGTTTGTATAATTCTCTCCCGATTCGGTCATTTTTTGGAGGAAATATGGTGTTAAAATCAAAATTCGTTCGCGTCGCCTGCGCGTTTTCTTTAGTTTTTTCGATGACGATCCTGGCGTTTGCCGACACGATTCGCCTCAAAGACGGAAGCATTATCAAAGGCAAAATCGTCAGCTTCGGCGGCGGCAAATTTACGGTCGTCATCGGCAGCGGAACGCGCTCGCGCCATCTGGATTTCGATGCCGACGAAGTTGATTCAATTTCTTTTGATACGGACGCAAATGACAACGCGAACGTTAGCAGAGACACAAGCGCCGCTGATTTTCCGCAAACAAATAGAGTTAATCTGCCGCAAAATTCATCGCCGAAAACTACCGCGCCGGTCAGCACAAATCAGACCGCGAACGATTCTGTTGGCAAACCCGAACCGATAAAAGTCAATGTCAAAGTTTCCGCCGACAATTCTTCAAACGGCTGGACAAATTCGGGTTGGGTCGTGCAGAAAGGACAAAAAATCAGAATCTTCGGCAGCGGGCGCGTTTCATTGGGCGGCGGACGTTTTGCGACTCCGGGCGGCATCCCTTCTCTGCCGGACGCCGGTAAATTAATGCCGAATCAAGCGACCGGCGCGTTGATTGCCGTCGTCGGCGACGACAATAACGAATTTATTTTCGTCGGCGACGCGCGCGAATTCACAGCGACGCGCGACGGCGCGCTTTTTCTGGGCGTCAACGAAGGAAATCTCGACGATAATTCAGGCGCGTTTGACGTTAGAGTTGAAATTGACCCAAGTAAATAAGTAAAAAGTGTAAGTTAAAGCCAACTTCCTACTTTAAGTTATCACTTAATTGATTTCTTCCAACTAAAAGAACACAATTTGTATCTAAAGAAAAAAAGAATTTCAGGAAGTCAAAATTTATGCAAATCGTTTCTTCGTCTCGCTTCTCGAAAGTGTTTGTTTTACTAATCGCTTTTTTCTTTGCGTTTAACGTAAATAATTTCGCGCAATCGCGTCAGCAAAAGGCTGACGTTAAAAAAGGCGATGATAAAAAGAACTCGCGTCCCGTTCCTAAAACCGAAGAAGAATTAAAAAAGGAAGAAGAAAAACGCAAGCAGGAAGAAGAAGAAAAAAACGCGGTCGTTGATCCTGAAATTTTGAACATAAAAACCAATGTCGTCAATGTTGACGCGGTTGTTTATAACAAAAAATCCGGTCAAATCGTAACCGGACTGAAAAAAGAAAATTTCGCCGTTTTTGAAAACGGCGTCAAGCAGGACATCTCAAATTTCGCCACGCCCGAAGCGCCGATTACCGTTACAATGGTCGTCGAATACAGCAAATGGTCTGAGCTTTTCGGCGCTTACGGCAACCGCGGTCAGGAAGCGGGAACTTTAGAAGTTATTCGCCCCGTCGCTTATTTTCTGTCGAAATTCATACGTCCGCCTGACGATTATGCTTCGGTGATTGCTTTTGACATTCGCCCGACACCGATTACCGATTTTACAAATGACCCGAATCGTCTGCGCCAAACCGTAGATTTATTGCTCAAAAATAGTCCGGCTTTTCGTGAAAATAACCTTTTCGATTCGCTGAAATTCGCGCTCATCGGCGGCAAAGGCGATTCGGTTGTTCTGGAAGATAACAAAGAACGCACGTCCCAATACGGCGGAATGGTCAACGTGCAGGCGAAACGCCGCGCAATCATTCTGGTCGCCTCCGGCATCAATACTTTCAGCAAAACCAATTATGATGAAGTGCGAAAAATCGTTCAGGAAGCGGGAATTCCAATTTACATTATCAGCACCGGCAATCTTTTTTATAAACTGTATGAAAACCAGCTTTCCGCCGAAGGAAGCATTTCTGGAATGCCCGGAAGACTCGATTTTTTGCAAGCGGCGAACACGATGAACACCTTTGCTAAAGAATCGGGCGGACAGCATTTTCCCGTTACTTTTCCGGGTGAAATACCTGCTGACTTGCAAACTATCAACAATCTTCTGCGCAACCAATACAGCATCGCTTACGACGCGAACGAAAAATACGAAGCCGGCAAAAAATACAAACTCGATGTCAAGGTTGATGTCAACGGCGACGGCGTTTACGACGATAAAGAATATGTCGTTCAGCATCGCCCGTTTTTTATCGCGCCGGGTGATAAATCGGGTGCTAAAATTGACGGCGCGAGAAAGAAATAAACTTTATCAGATACTAATTTTTGTTGAAATCTTCCGTCTCTTCATCTTCGCCGAAAAGCCGACCGATTGGCGTCTGCAAAATTTCCAGAGCGTCTTTTTCGACTCGCGCGCTGTGAAGAACTTTTACGGCTTGTTCGGCGCGCAAACGGTCGTCCTTTGTGATTTGCAAAATAATGCGCCCGTCTTTGTTGGGAATTTCACTGACGGTTTTGAAATTATTGAGCCAGATTTCCAGAGTAAATTTGAAGAAGCGTTTTTTTATTTTCAAATCTTCGATTTCGCCGAGCGGCACATGAACTTCCCTAACGCCGGTTTTCATCATTCCGAAAATCTTCGCTTCAAACTCCAAAACAATTCCGGCGCGGCTGACTTTCGCCATTCCGTTGACGACGGAAAAGCCGCCGTGCGCGCCTTCGATTTTGAACGGAATACTGATGAAACCTAAATTTGACATTTCAAATCTCGCGTCGTTTTTCTTTGAAAAATGAATTTCGAGCCGTTTTATTACTGCCTATCTTTCCAAAATTTTCCGCTTAAACGCCGGACTGACAACTGCGTTATCAAAAACATTATACGCCGCCGTTTCCGGTTCGGGAACAGGCGCGGCTTCGGCGATTGCCAATTCGCTTTCCAGATATTCTGAAACTTCGCGGACGATTCGACTCAAATCGTTTTCGTCAGCGATTTTCTCTTGCTTCAAAAATCTTTCGTAACGGTCAATCGGATCGTTCGTCGTCGCCCAAAAATCAATTTCACCGGCGGGGACATAAGATTGATTATCGTGTTCGGCGTGTCCTTTGCGGCGATAGGTTAAAACTTCCAAAAGCACCGCGCCGTTGCCGCCGCGCGCGTGTTCGACGGCGCGTTTCATCGTTTCGTAACACGCGACAATATCGTTTCCGTCGCACTGCAAACCGAGAATTCCGTAACCGATTGCCTTATCAACGAACGACGCGGCGGCGCATTGATTTCGCGTCGGCGTGGAATAAGCGTAACCGTTATTTTCGATAATCGTAATCAGCGGGAGTTTCTGCACGGCGGCGAAATTCACGCCTTCGTGAAACGCGCCGGTCGAAGACGCGCCTTCGCCGATATACGCAACGGCGACGCGATTTTCTTTTTTCATTCTCGCGGCAATCAAAATGCCCGTCATCACCGGAATCATATCGCCCAAATGTGAAATCGGACCGACGAAACCTTTTTCCAAATCGGCGAAATGAAACTGCACGTCGGTCGCGCGATTCGGCGCGTTGGCGCGTCCCAAGTATGACGCGAAAATCTCTCGCGGCAAAATTCCTTTAACGAAAACCGCGCCGATATCGCGGATCAAAGGCGCGATAAAATCCCGTTTTTCCAAAGCAAAAGCCGTCCCGACCGCCGTCGCTTCCTGTCCCAAACTCGTAAAAACGCCGCCGGTTAATTTCGATTGCCGCTTTAAGCGAACGGTAACTTCGTCGAACATTCTGGTCATTTTGACAAAGCGATACATTTCCAGAAATCGCTCTTTCGTCAGAGAAGTTTCCCGCGTGCAGGAAAGCAATTGATTCGATTTTTTAAGGTTCGTTTTGACAGACATTTATTTCTTCAAAAAATATTTTATTATTCCATAGATGCTAATCAGCACCCATAAAGATTCAACTATAAAAGCGGAAAAATTGAAACTATACAAAAGCGAAAAAACAATCAACGCCGCGCCAAAACCATTTAAAACGGAATAAATTAATTGTTCGCTTTTCAATTTGCCGGTTTGCAGCAGAACGTAAGTTAAAATAATCGTGAAAACGCCGATTGAACCGACTAAATCATACCAGGCGTAGCGCATTTTATTTTCCCGAAACTAAATACTTAGCGACCAATCCGCTCGCGCCGACCGCCCAAATCGCGGTTTCGCCTTTTGACTGAACTGAATTGTAATTTCCCTTGTCAATATTTTTCCAAGTTTTCCCGCCGTCCGTTGATAAATCCGAACCGCTTGAACCGACTGCGATTAAAGTATTTTTATCAATGTAAGCAACGCCCGAACGATAACCGTTTAAGCCTTTGCCCAAAATCCAAGTTTTGCCGCCGTCGCTTGCAAAAGCCAGATTATTATTTATTTCATCCGGCTTTTCGTAATTTCCGCCGACGATTACGCCGCGCATTTTATCAAACATCGCAATCGAAAAAATTCCGCTTCCGGCTGTGCCTTTCGTCATTGGCGTGTTGGCGACAGACCAATTTGACCCGCGATTTGTCGAGCGGAAAACTCGCGCGTCCGTGCCGCCCGAAACAAGAAAAATGTTGTTTTTGCCTTGCGTTATTAAACAAGTTCCACTCGCCGCAAACGCCGCTTCGCCCGCTTTCGCGGCGGGCATTTTTTCGTTGCTTAAAACTTTCCACGTTTCGCCGTCGGTCGTTTCAAGCAAAAGATATTTCCCGTCAACCGGATCGCTCATTGCGATTCCGTGCGTCGAATCCCAAAAAGCGAACGCGTCGAAAAAGGCTTTTTCGTTCGTGTTTTTGAATTGTAAATTCCACGTTTTTCCGCCGTCAACGGTTTTATAAATCCGCGAATTTTCGCCGTCGCCGATGCTCAAAAGATACGCCGTGTTCGCGTCAAACGCTTCGACATCGCGGAAATCGAGTTTGTCCGCATCGGGAACTTTCCCAATCATCCAATTTTTCCCGCCGTCAACGGTTCGCAGAAAAGTTCCGCCCGTTCCGCTTGCCCAGACGATTTTTTCATTGACGACCGCTAAACCGCGCAAACTCGCTTTCGTATCAATTGACTGCTTTTGCCATTGCGCGGCGGCAATCGAAGCGGTCAAAAAAATCGCCGACAACAGAATTGTAAATTGCGGAAAAAACGCTCGAAATGCCGGATAAAATTTCATCATAAAATCGTCGTGTAAAATAAATTTCCCCGAAAAGGTTTGTCTTATCAACCTAAGTAGAAAGACAATTTAATTTTATAAATGAAACCACAGATGTTCACAGATTCACACGGATTTAATCAATATTTTATCTGTGTCTATCTGTGAACATCTGTGGTTTCATAAAATAATTTTGTTCTTTAACTTATAATAAAGTAATTTATGTATAGACAAAACTCAAAATTCAACGACCGCGAGAGAGTTTAGAAGATGCAGGAAACAAACGGATTTGCGTTTGGCAAATCACTGAATCAACCGCCGATTTTGGAAAACTATAATCTTTTCGCGTCCGACACTGCTTTGTGTGAAGCCATGAAAGCGAACGGCGGCGCGTGGAACGATGAACACGCCCGAAAATTCGGCGAGATTTTGGGACGCAGCGAGACGCTCGAACTCGGAAATTTAGCGAACAAAAATCCGCCGGTTTTGCGAACGCACGACCGTTTCGGAAATCGGCTCGATACAGTCGAATTTCATCCGGCTTATCACGAGTTGATGCGAATCGGAATCGAAAACGAAACGCATTCGTTAGCCTGGACGAGCGAACGAAACGGCGCGTATGTCGCCCGCAGTGCTTTAGCATTTTTAAAGCAACAGGTTGACGAAGGCACGAGTTGTCCGCTGACAATGACTTTCGCGGTCGTGCCGAGTTTGAAAATTTCAGAAGAAATTGCCGATTTTTGGCTGCCGAAAGTTTTGTCAAACGAATACGACGCGCGATTTTTGCCGGCAACCGAAAAGCGCGGCGCGACTTTTGGAATGGCGATGACCGAACCGCAGGGCGGAAGCGATGTTCGCGCCAACGTCACTTTCGCCGAAAAATTGAACGACGCGGGCGAATATAAAATCACGGGCAGAAAATGGTTTTGCTCCGCGCCGATGTGCGATGCGTTTCTGGTTTTGGCGCAAACTGAAAAAGGCATTTCTTGTTTTCTGCTGCCGCGTTTTACGCCGGATGAGAAAAGAAACGCTTTTTATATTCAGCGTTTGAAAGATAAACTCGGCAACAAATCGAACGCTTCGGCGGAAGTCGAATTTCACTCCGCTGACGCGAAAATCATCGGCGAAGAAGGTCGCGGCGTGGCGAATATTATGGAAATGGTGCGCCACACGCGGCTCGACTGCGCCATCGGTTCGGCGGGAACTCTGCGCCGCGCCGTTGCCGAAAGTCTGCATCATTGCGCTCATCGCGTCGCGTTCGGAAAATTGCTAATTGAACAGCCTTTGATGCGTAATCTTTTAGCTGATTTAGCTCTCGAATCCGAAGCGGCGATAGCGTTTGCGTTTCGTCTGGCGAAAAGTTTCGACGAAGCGAAACAATCGGAAGAAGCGAAAATTTTCGCGCGAATTGCGACGGCAATCGGAAAGTTTTGGATTTGCAAACGCGCCGTTTTCGCGGTCGGCGAAGCGTTGGAATGTCTCGGTGGCCACCGTTACGTCGAAGATACAGTTTTGCCCAGACTTTACCGCGACGCTCCCGTTAATTCGATTTGGGAAGGTTCGGGAAACGTCCAATGTCTCGACGTTTTGCGCTCGATGCAGAAAGAACCGAAAGCAATCGAAGCCATTTATGCCGAACTCGAAAACGCACAAAAGAGTAACGAAATTTACGATAAATTTTTGTTGAATTTGAAAGACGAACTTTTAAATTCAGAAAATCTTGAATTTCGCGCCCGTATCATCGTAGAAAAATTAGCTCTGGCTTTACAGGCGAAAATTTTGCTTGAAACCGTTCCTGATTTTGTTGCGGAAGCGTTTTGCATTTCGCGTCTGTCGGAAAATAAAAATTTAAATTTCGGAACTTTGCCCGTCGGCATTGAAGTGAAAAAAATTATTGAGCGAGCAAATCCGATGGCTAACGGATAATTTTTTGTCTTCAATTTTCAATTTTCAATTTTCCGTTTTACATTATTAACCTATGTTAAATCTAGCCGTTTTACTCGAAGACAGCGCGCGCGGCGTGCCAGACAGAATTGCCGTGATCTGCGGCGACGCGCGAATGACTTATGCCGAAGTGAACACGAAAGCGAGTCAGGTTGCTCACGCTTTGCGCGAAATCGGCATCGAACGCGGCGATAAAGTCGCGCTTTCGTGTCCGAATCTGCCGTTTTTTCCAATCATCTATTACGGCATTTTGAAAATCGGCGCGGTTGTCGTTCCCGTTAATGTTTTAATGAAAGGGCGCGAAATCGCGTATCATCTTGCCGATTCGGACGCGAAAGCGTATTTTTGTTTCGAGGGCGCGGCGGATTTGCCGATGGGCGAATTCGGTTTTGAAGGTTTTAATCAAACTGAAACTTGCGAAAATTTTATTTTGATAACGGCGAATCCGGCGGACGAGTCGCCTTTTGAAAACGTCAAAACTTTCGCGGAATTGATTGAAAATCAGCCGACCGAATTTGATTCGGTTGATACGAATCCCGACGATACAGCCGTGATTCTTTATACTTCCGGCACGACCGGACAGCCGAAAAGCGCGGAATTGACGCATTTAAATATGCTGCTCAACGCCCGACTTTCCGACACGATGTATCCCAAACATCCGCACGATGTCGCGCTAATCGCGCTGCCGCTTTTTCATTCGTTCGGACAAACCGTACAGATGAACGCCGGTTTTTACAACCGCGCGACTTTGAATCTGTTGCCGCGTTTTACGCCCGAAGCCGCGCTCGCGGAAATGGAAAAAACGAATGTTACCTTTTTCGCCGGCGTGCCGACGATGTATTGGGCGTTGCTCAATTACGCCGATGCCGACCGATTTAACCTGGAAAAAATCGCTTCCAATCTGCGCCTGTGCAATTCCGGCGGTTCGCCGATGCCGGTTGAAGTTCTGCGCGGTTTCGAGAAAAAATTTAACACGAAAATCATCGAAGGCTACGGACTTTCGGAAACTTCGCCGGTCGCCGTTTTCAACAAAGTCGAAACGGCGCGCGCCGGTTCGGTCGGTTTTCCGGTCTGGGGAATTCAAATTCGCATCGTTGACGAAAACGGAAAAAATGTCGAAGCGGGCGAACTCGGCGAAATTATCATTCGCGGACACAACGTGATGAAAGGCTATTACAAAAAACCGGAAGCGACCGCCAACGCTATCAAAGACGGCTGGTTTTATTCGGGCGACATCGGACGCATTGACGCGGAAGGTTTCGTTTACATCGCCGACCGCGTAAAAGATATGATTCTGCGCGGCGGTTTCAACGTCTATCCGCGCGAACTCGAAGAAGTTTTGATGACGCACGAAGCCGTTTCTTTAGTGGCGGTGATCGGCGTTCCGAGCGACGAACACGGCGAAGAAATCAAAGCGTTCATCGTCAAAAAAACCGGCGCGAACGCAGCCGAAAACGAGATTGTCGAATGGTGCAAAACGAATATGGCGAGCTATAAATATCCGCGCTTTGTCGAATTCCGCGAAACTCTGCCGATGACCGCGACGGGCAAAATTTTGAAAAGAGAATTGCGCTGAGTTTAATAAACCATTCGCGTTTTCAGAGTGCCTTTAACTTCCTTTAAAATCTCAAACGCTTCGCGCGAAAGTTTAGTGTTTATGTCCAAAATCACATAGCCGATTTCTTCATTTGTTTTCAGATATTGTCCTAAGATATTGATTCCCTTTTCCGAAAGGCGCGAGTTTATTTCCGACAGAACGCCGGGAATATTTTCGTGAATATGCAGAATGCGGTGCGTTTCGTCCTGCGGCGGCAAGTTCACGGGCGGAACGGTGTGCGAGCCGTTCGACGCGCCGAGTTCAAGGTAATTTATCAATTTCGCCGTAACGTCAAGACCGATATTCGCCTGCGCTTCTTCGGTCGAGCCGCCGATGTGCGGCGTTAAAATTACGTTCGGGGCGTTTTGCAGAACGCTTGCGAATTCGTCGCCGTTTCGTTCCGGTTCTTGCGGAAAAACATCAATCGCCGCGCCGGAAATCGCGCCCGTTTCGATTGCCGTTTTCAGCGCGTCCAAATCAACGACATCGCCGCGTGAATAATTGAGAAAAATCGCGCCTTTCGGCATTGCGGCGAGCGTTTTTTCGTTGATCATATTGCGCGTCGTCGCGTCCGACGGAACGTGCAGGGTTACGATATTCGACTGCGCTAAAAGTTCCTTCAAATCACGAATTTGCCTGGCGTTTCCGTGCGGCAGTTTCGTTACGATGTCATAATAAACGACGTTCATTCCCAACGCTTCCGCCATCACCGAAACTTGCGAACCGATATTTCCGTAACCAACGATTCCCAGAGTTTTCCCGCGCAGTTCAAACGCGCCCTTCGCTTCTTTCAGCCAAACGCCTTGATGCGCCGCGATGTTTTTATCGGCGATTTTGCGAATCAGCATCACGCACAAACCGATGACGAGTTCGGCGACCGAGCGCGTATTGGCGTGCGGCGCGTTGAAAACGGCGATGCCTTTCCGCGTCGCGCCCGGCAAATCAATCTGATTAACGCCGATGCAAAACGCGCCGATTGCCAGCAGTTTGTCGGCGCGTTCCAAAACCGCTTTCGTAACGCGCGTTTTCGACCTGATGCCCAAAATATGCACGCCTTTGATTTCCCGAATCAAATCGGCTTCGCTCAACGCGCCCGACAGTTTTTTGATTTCCGCGTAGCCGCTTTGCTTCAATTCTTCGATTGCCGAATCCGAGATATTTTCGAGCAGCAAAATTTTGATTTTACTGCGCGGGTAAGATGTTTGTTCAGGGTTCATAAAAAGTCAGATTATAAACAATAAAGACGCGAGCGGAAAATTGCCTGCGTCTTTTATTTTTAATTCGATGAATTCCGAAAATTTATTTGCGCTGAAATTCCGGCGAGCCGAGCATCAGCGTTATCAATTCGGCGACGTAATCGGGCGATTTCAAGTTTGCTTTCGGCGACGCGATTTTCACAGCGTCAGCGGGCATATTCGCGTTTTGAACCGGCGAAGTCGTTTCGGTTTTCGCTTCGCTTAATTTCGCGGCGGCTTCGTCGGCGATTTTGTCGAACGCGGTTTTCGAGCGCGGCGAAACTTCGTCGCGCAAAATCGTTCGCGTCAAAAGAGCGTCAATCTCGCCCGGACGATTAAAATCAGCGTCTTTCAAAAATTGTTTCGCGTCAACGGTGGTGCCTTTGATTTTATTTTGCGCGAGCGCGGTCGCAAAATTAAATCGCGTCAGAAGACTTCCGGTTGAAAGCCATTCGCTGCTTTTTTCCGGGTAGCCTTCGGGCGTAACGTGACCGAAAATCGGTTGTCCCATTGTGGAAATCCAATTGAGAACCGGACGATTCGCGTCGGTTTCCGCGCCGGTTATTCGCAATGACGCGGCGGCGAATTCAAACGGCGATTTGACTTTCGTTTCATACATCGCCGGACTCAAAAACGCGGGCGAAGTGATGATGCTCCGCACAGTTTCACGAATCGAACCGTCGGTTTTCAAAAAAACCTGCGCGGCTTGATTGACGATTGTTTCGGGCGGATTGTCGCCCAAAAACCTTTCGGCGAGTTTGTTGGAAATAAAATGCGCGGTCGAAGGATTCGCCGCCAAAATATCGAGAACTTTTTCCGCATCGGCGATGCCGCCGCCAGCCGCGATTTTTTGTCCGAGAATTATTTTCTCGCCGTTGTCGTGTGCTTGCGGATTGAAAAAGAAAAGTCCTTCTTCGTTCGGTTTGCGAATCGTCCAGCCGGTAAAACAGCGCGCGACTTCCTGCACGTCTCTCTGCGTGTAGCCGCCGTTCACGCCCAAAGTGTGCAGTTCCATCAGTTCGCGGGCGTAATTTTCGTTAATTCCTCCACTTTGTCTGGCAGGTTTATCTTTGGTCGCCGGATATTTTCGGACAACGCTCGACTGCCAATTATCCAGATAAAAAAGCATCGCGGGTGAATGCGCCGTCGCGCCGAGCAAATCTCTGAATTTTCCGAGCGCGTGCGGACGAATCGAATCGCGGTCAAAAGCGGTCATCAGCCAGCGGTCGGCATCTTTGTTCGCATAAATGCTGAAATGATTTTCCCAGAAATCAACTAAAACTTCGTTCAACTGCCGCTCGCTGTAAACCGCGCGGAGCAGTTTGGCGCGCTGCAATTCGACGACGACCTGCTGCGGATTTTTGGGTGTCGGAGTCGGTTTCGGCGCGGGATTTTTCGCGTCAGTTTGCGGCATTTCAGGCGCGTTCGGTTTCATCGCGTCGGCGTTCGGCATCGCCGCATTCATCGAATTTATTTCAGCCGGCGACGGCAAAACGGTCGGCGCAGGCGTCGGAGTCGGTTTCGGTTTCGGCGGATTGTATTGTTCGGCGAGCGTCGGAGTGGAAAGCATCAGTGTCGGCAGTTTTTCGAGCCGTTTGTCGAGCGCGGAATCGTCAATCGAATCAGGATCGAGCTGCTGTTCGATAAACGCCTTCACGCCCATTTGTTTGACGCGCTCGAAATTTTCGCCCCGCTCGCCGAATGTCAGCCGCGACAAAATCTGCCGAACGCGCTGGTCGCCGTTCAAAACGCCTTTTCGATTTTTGACATCAAATTCCGAAGGTTTCGCGGCAATCGGTTCGACGACAAAAAGCGACAGCAAAACCAGCGATAAACCGAAACGAATTTTCCCGGAAAATAACTTTTTCATATTAAACGCTCCCAAATGAATTATGCGCGAAATTTGATAAATTTGAAATGTTCAATTTTAATTCGACAAGATGAGATGTCCGACTTAGCTGTATCGAATGAAAATAATATTTAACGAAACTGCAAAAATAAATTAGTATCAAAAGAATACTGCTGTTAAATTTGATTTCTAAAACTTGAAAATAATGGACAAAGGACGACTCGAAGCCTTCAGCGACGGCGTAATAGCGATTTTGATTACGATTATGGTCTTGGAATTAAAGATTCCGCACTGCGCGGATTTGGAAGCGCTGCGTCCGCTTTTTCCGGTGTTTTTGACTTATGTTTTGAGTTTTATCTACATCGGCATTTATTGGACGAATCATCATCATTTGCTGCAAGCAACTAAAAAAATCAACGGCGCGATTTTGATGGCAAATTTGCATTTGCTTTTTTGGCTTTCGCTGATTCCGTTTTCGACCGGCTGGATGGGCGAAAATCATTTCGCGCCGCTGCCGACCGCAGTTTACGGCATCAACCTGCTCGCATCGGGAATCGCCTATACGATTCTGCAAACAAAGCTCATCCGCGAGCGCGATGCCAACGCCGAACTCAAAGCCGCCATCGGAG
>CAXSHW010000105.1:0-13329 GCA_964237245.1 uncultured Pyrinomonadaceae bacterium | reverse complement strand
TCCGTCGCAGGCGGGCGATATTGTCGTTGATGAAACGGCGCAAGTCGGATCAATCGGCGTCTGCACGACTTATCTCGACGACACGAAAAATCTGGAGATGGACGGATTTAAGGAAATTCCTATTATCTCCTCTCAATCGCCTTACAAAAATATGCCGCCGACCACCGATGAAGGCTTAAAGCGAGTTAAAGCCAGACTTGACGCGCTAGCCGAAATTTTCGTCGGAGCCGCAGCGCGCGGTCGAGGAGTTTCAGCCAAAGTCGTCTTAAAAGATTTCGGTCAGGGCGATGTCCTGATCGGTCAGGACGCGGTTGACGCGAAAATGGCTGACCGCATCGGGTCTTTCGAGGAAACTCTCCAGATGCTCGCAAACGCTCACACGCCCGAATTGATCAGGCAATCGTCAATTGGCGCAACATTTAATTTTCCCGCTGCTGTAATTTCTAATTCGGCTGAAGAAGCAAATAAAACGAAAGTCGAAAGCTCTTTGGAAAACGACTCAATTGAATCAGAACAAATTAAAAATAGTGAGGAAATTATGAACGAAGAAAAGTCAAAAACGCCGGAGCCGGCAAAAGATACAGCTGCTGCAGCTGACGCGAAAACCAAAGATTCGACCGAAACCGAAGGCGGCGGCGCTGTTGCTGCTACGCCTCAGGTTTCGGTCGAACAATTACAGGCGGAGCTAGCTGCCTCAAAACAGCGCGAAGCCGCCTCAAAACAGCGCGAAGCCGCGCTCGACAATCAGTTGAAGGCAAAACAGACCGAAACCGAGCGTGCGGTTGCCGAAACCGCGAAAACAAAATTGACCGCCGAACTGAAGGAAACCGCCAAAGATTTTACCGGCAATAAGGATGAAAAAATCGCTTTAATGCTTGATTTGGCTGAAAAATTCGGAACCGACTCGGCGCAATTGAAGACTTATATCGAACACGAAAAGGCGAGCGCCGCGCAAATTGCCGAAGGCGTCTTGTTCAAGGAACAGGGCAAAACCGGCGCTTCAAATTCCGGCGGCGCCTCGGCCGAAGAAGAAGTCATGCGTCTTGCGGAAGCCAGAGCCTCGGAAAAGAAAATAACAATCGAGCAGGCGACGACCGAAATCTGCGAACAAAACCCGGAGCTTTACAGCCGGTACAACCGCGGCGAATAAATCAACCTAATAACCGGAAAGAAAGCGGTTTTCAGGATTCCGGCAAACCGCTTTCTTCTGAATTTTTATTTCAATTCTAATTTTAACTTTCTCGGAGGACTAACGAAATGGCTTGGGAACAACCAGGATTTATCGAATCGACACGGCTCGCCGATGTCGATTTAAGAACTAATCAATTTAAATTCGTCAAAGAAGCCGCAAACGGCAATTTAACTCCGGTCACCGCCGCGACCGACGTGCCTTACGGCGTTCAGCAAAACGATCCGAAGCAGGGCGAAGCCGTCGAATGTATGCGCTCCGGCGTCACCAAACTCGTCTGCGCCGCCAATGTCGTCGCCTCCGATGTCATCGGAACGACGGCAGCCGGTATCGGCACTAAAATCACGCCCGGAACCGATACGACCAAATACGCCGTCGGTAATGTCGTTGACGGCAACGGCGCGGCTAATTCATTGGCTTCGGTCGCCATCGATTGCCTGGTTCCGCACCGCGCGGCATAAAGAGCGGAAATTTTTCTTTAACCGATGAAATTGCATACCAGAAAATTTCATGAAGTTTTAATCCGTCTTGCCAAGGGCATGATTACGGCTTGGGAGGAGTGGCTCAATATCGAGTGTCCCGCTCCCAAAAATAAATCTTAATTTTCTAAATTTAAAACTAAAAAACGAGTAGCAAGCTCGCATCAGCGCCGCCGCCGTCGAAAAGCCAACGCATTGATTTGAAAAGCCTCCTTGCGAATAGCCAAAGGAGACTTTTCAAAAAATGCAACCAACTACCAATCAAGTCCATGTTGACAGGCTGTTGACCAACGTCAGCGTGGCGTATATGCAAAAAACGGATAACTTTATCGCCGATAAGGTTTTCCCCGTCGTTCCGGTTAACAATAAATCGGACTTATTTCAAACCTTCAATAAAGACGACTGGTTCCGCGATGAAGCCAAACCGCGCATCGGCTCGACCGAGTCCGCCGGTTCCGGTTTCAATATCGACAAGGACGGTTATAACTGCATTCCTTACGCTCTGCATAAGGATATTGACGATTACACCGCCAATAACGCCGATCTGGGAATCGGACTTGAAAAAGTCGCCACCGAGTTTGTCACGCAGCGCCTGCTCCTCAACCGGGAAAAACGCTGGGCGGCAAAATTCTTCCAGCGAAGCGCGTGGACAAACGGCGTGACGGGCGTCGCGGCAAGTCCGGGCAATAATGAAGCCGTCAAACTTTCGGTTTACGCCACGTCCGACCCGTTCGGGATTTTCGAGACCGGACGCCAAACGATGCTCGGCACAACCGGGTTCGAGCCGAACGTGCTGGTTCTCGGCAATAACGTTTTCTCGAAACTGATCAACCATCCGGTTATCCGCGACCGAATCAAATACACGTCAGCCGCCGCGACGACCCAGGAGATGCTCGCCAGTTTCTTTAACGTCCAGAAAGTTCTGGTCGCTAAAGCCATCGAGAACGTCGCCAAAGAAAATGAAACGGGCAACTATCAATTCGTTTTCGGCAACAGCGCGCTTCTGGCTTATTCGGCTGACGCGCCTTCCCTGATGACGCCATCCGCCGGTTACACATTCTCGTGGCAGGGAGTTTCGGGCAACCTCGGACTGAACGTCGGCGTTCGCAAATTCCGAATCGAAGAAAAACGATCTTTGCGTATTGAAGCCGAAACAGCTTTCGATATGAAAGTCGTCGCAGCGGATCTCGGATATTTCTTCGAAGATATTGTTTGATCAATTTGTTTTGTCAAAAGGTCGCGCCGGCGAAGCGCGGGTAACAACGGCGACGCGCCGGCGCGACCTTTTGTTTATATCGAGCGGAGTAAAAATTATGCCGAAAAAATTTTATACGGTCGTCAGGGATTTCCCGCATTCGGAGCCGAACTGGGTCGGAAAAACAGTCGATGTTTCGGATTGGCAAAACGCCGATCTGCTCGAAGCTCAAGGCTATATCGCGCCAATCGAAGAAGTTCCGATTGCGGAGCCAATCAGTGACGCAGTTGAAAGAACCGAAAATTCAATGGCGGAATCTGATGAAATAACAAAAGGCGAACCGGAAGTCGAGTTTGAAATCAATCCGAAACTCGAAGCCGAAATTCTGGGAGCGGACGAAAATTTTGTTGAGAAGACGAAAGCTCAAGAGGAAAAATTGCCGCAGAAGACCAGCCGAAACAGTCATTCGCCGAATAATCAGACTGTCCCAAACAAACAACCGGCATCGAAACAACCGGCTAAAAAAGCCGTTAAAAAAGCTTCCGGGAAAGGAAAAATACGATGAGTTTCTCATACGACAGCAGCGCGTTAGCCGCGCCGCTCAATCATCTGCGGTTTATGACGCAGGATACCGACGCGTCCGACTATCTTCTCGAAGACGAGGAAATCAATTATGTGATGGCGGTGACGACGAATATCTATCGCGCCGCGGCAAAACTTTGCCGCGCGATTGCCGCCAAATTACTGCGCGAGACGGTTCTCGACGCGGGAGTCGTAAAAATCGAGCAGCAGGCGGCGCGCGCGCGCGAAATGCGTCTGCTTGCCGACCAGTATGATGACGAAGCTCTGCGGGCGGAGGCGACTTTTATTGACGGCTCGGCTTCGCCGGGCGCGATTATTCTAACCGAAACGCCGAGCTGTCCGCCCGCTTTTACCAGAGATTTACATTTTTCGAGGTGATCAGCCGATGAGTCGCGACGCCGTAATCGAGCGGGAGAGGAAAAAATTCAGCGCCCTTTTAGCCCGGCGCTCAAACGGTTTTTGCCGACTGCTATCGCTGCCCGATGATTCATCGGAAACGGATGATTCGGGTTTTCCGCAAACGACGCGCAGCGCGCGGATAACCGGTTTTATTCCGTGTCTCTGGATCGAGCGACCTTTGAAGGAAATTGAAATCGCGCTTCAAACGCGCGGCATGTCAATTTTCGTTCTTCATCTTCCGATTTTATTTGAAGCCGCCGAAGTTATCGCCCGCGCGAGCGACCAAATCGAATTACAAGCCAAGTTTACTTCCGATACTGTTGCGACGAAAACTCTGGAAGCCGTTTCGGTTATAAATTTAACCGGAATCGCGCTTGAAATTACGGCGATGAATTTAGAAACCGGCGCCCAATAAATGAGAACATCACGCCTATCGAAAACAAGAAAAATTCTGGCGGCGACCGACCGGCAGATGAAACGCGCGGTTAATGCCGGAGCAGAAACCGCCGTCGAGGTGATGATTACTCTTGCGCCCGAATTGACCGGAGCATTGAAGAGGACGATAAAAGCCGTTCCCGAAGAGGACGGCAGCGTGAGAGTCCAAGCCGGAAGTCTCGATGAAGCGCCGAACCCGGGCGATAAATACGTGGACTACGAACTGGATGTTGAATTCGGAACTCACAAAATGGCGGCGCAGCCTTTTTTTCGACCGGGTTTGGACGCGGGAAAACGCCGGATGAAATCTGAAATGAAGATAACGGGCGAATAATTTATGAATTTTGACGATTATTTAGCTTATCGCTTTTTTGAATGGTTGATTGGAACGGCAATCTGTTTCGGGTTGATAATTATGTTTTTTATATTTCGCGCCTTAGGAAGATTTATCAACCGAAAATAATATCTGATTTTGAAAACCAATGGCAGAGGAATCAAATTGGAATTTTACACTCGTCAAAGGCGGTAGTTTTTCCGCCGAAATGCTGTTTGAAGATGAAGCCGGAGAGCCGGTTCCGCTCGACGGCAATGTTATCCGTATGCTGGTTAAATCAGTGGGTAACGAGCAAATCCAATGGAGCACTTCAAGCGGTGAGTTTGTAATTTTGCCTGCAACCGGTCGCGTCCGTTTTTCTTTGAGCATCTCCCAAATTCAGGCTTTGACGTTTAGAGCGGCAAATCTCTTTATTCTTATAAATGACTTTCAGAGCGGCATCGAAGGGACAATCATCGTTAAATGAGCATTTCTCAAATAAAAATTTTCAATGATTTCGGAATCGAGGTGGCTAAGGCACAGGTTCTCGACTCGAGTCGGATAAAATCTTTGCGAATTTATACGCCGAGCGCCGACGGTTTTTCTGCATACGAAATTGCCGTTTCTCACGGTTTTGTCGGGAATGAAACAGACTGGCTGGATTCGCTCAAAGGCGAACCGGGAACGACGGATTACGAATCAGCCGTCGACACTTTAACCTCGCTTATCAACGAAAAGGTGCCGGCGGCGAGGATAATCACAATTAACGGCGTCGCGCACGATCTATCGGCGGATGTCGATTTCACGGTTGAAGGCGGCGCGACGGTTGTTAGCGACCCGACCGTTTTGAAAATCGGAGTCGGACTCGATTACGCGACAATCAAAGAAGCGATTGACGCAATTACCGATGCCGCCGCCGATAAAATCTACACGCTGCGACTTTTTCCAAGCTATCGCCGCGCGCCGAATCTTTGGGATACGTTCGAGTGGAAACCGTTTGTGCAAGTGGAAACCATCGGCAGTTGGCAGCATAAACGCCCGCTCGATTACCCGTCAATTTTCAATTTCGAGAAAAGTTTTCACGGAATTGATTTTTCTTCGTGCGGCGCGGAAAGCTGGCTGCCGTTCAGTCCGATTTTGCAGGGCGTTTTATTTTCCTGCCCCGATGATATTTACGCCGCGCCTTTTGCTTCCGAAGCTGCTCTGACGGGCGCGGGAATTACCGCAGCCGGTCGAATCGTCGCCGTCAAAAACGCCTCGAATGTTTATCGTCTGCGAGTTCTGCAAAATTCGGACGGCGCGGATTTAGATAACTGGATTGACGTGACGCCGAATTTCGACGGACTGGTATTTGCCGGACTGATTTTGGATTGCGCGAGCTTTTTCGCCCTTTACGAGGAAAATTATTTGGATTTTGAAAGCGCGTCGGTTAAATTCGGCGATTTTCGTTTTTCGAGCGGGAATTTCGATTTTTATCTGGCAACGCTGCTTGGCGCGTATTTTACCAATGCAAATCTTCAAGGCAGTTATTTCGGGTCGTCAAACTCAATTTCGTGTCAGTTTGACAACGCCAATCTGACAGGCTGCGATTTCAGTTTTGCGATTGCCCGACAGTGCGGCTTCAATGGGACGAACTGCCAGAACGTAAATTTTTTCGCGGCGGATTTAACAGGTTCTTATTTTGTCGAAGCTGCTCTGACGGGCGCGAATCTAGCCGGCGCGAACTGCCGAAACGTGCGTTTCACAAACTCGACAATGCCGGGCGACGCCGCAACGAAAACGGATTTCAAAGCAAAAGTCGGCGACGGTAATTGGGATGCGGTCACGACAATTTGGACGGACGGGTTGCCCATTGGTTGAAAAATCAACGCAAATTTCTGACCGGGATGCTCGGAATTTTCGGGTCGAGAATACACTCATGGAACTTGCAAATCTTGAAATCTGGCTGCGAGAGCAATTGCTCGATATTCCGACGGTTGTCGGCGCGGTCGGAGCGCAGATTTTCAATTCCGTCGCTGCCCGCAAAGCCGCGTTTCCATTTTTAATTTTTACAATCATTCCGCTGCAGGATAATTTCGGACAAGCGGCAGCTTCGATTCAATCGCGTTTTATCGTCGATATAACTTTCAAATCCGACCTGCCTTTACCCGTCGGAATTGATGCGGCGGTCGCCGCTGTCAAGGCTCATTTCAAGGGGCATAAAGGCGCGACCTTTAATGATTCGCGCATCGCAATTCGCCACGACCGACCTATATCCAGAATCGAGCCGGGCGCGACGGCGGACGAAAAAATCCTGAGCCGCGGCGGAAGCTACAAAGCCTGGGTTTCGTGACGCGCTCATTCCCTGACGCGATTTTCTCATCCGAAAACAATAAAAAAGTTTTCTGTTCGATAATTTTTGTAGTTTTTTACCAAAAGGAGCAACAGAAAAAAATGGCATTAAGAGCAGCAGCCGGACTTGTCAATCAAATCGGAGCCGAGGTAACGCCCGGCACAGCCGTCGCGGGAAATCGCTACACGCCGACTTTGAACTGGAACTTGAAACGCTCGATTGAAACGAAAAGTTTTCGCGGTCGCGGAAGTCTGGTCAACACGGCGAAAGTTCCGCATAAACGAATGGCGAACGGGTCGGTGGACGGCGTTCTCGATTATAATTCGATAATTTATCTACTTAGCGGAATTTTCAATAATCCGGCGCCGACGCAAATCGGATCATTGACCGCCTACCAGCGACTTTACACTTCCGGACTCAGAGTCGCCGACACGAACCGGAAGACTTACACGGTCGAAATCGGCGACGACGTTGCCGCCGAGCGTTATGATTACTGCCAGCTTCTCGGTTTGAATATAGACGCCAAACAGGACGATTTCGGAGTCAAATCCGACGCCATCGCGCGGTATCCGGTTGACGGGCAGGTTTTGACCGCCAATCCGACCGACGTTACCGAAAGTCCGGTCCAGCGCTCGGATATTAACCTTTATCTCGACGACAGCTTTGCCGATCTCGGCACGACGCAGGTCACCGAAGCTCAGGCTGAAACGATTTCTTTAGGCTCGAAATTCAAGGAAGTTTTTTTCCATAACCGGACGGCGGGCGAATTCGCCGATGTCGTCGGAATTCCCTACGAAGCCAAATTCTCTTTTGAAACCGCATATAACGCGCAAGCCAGAACCTTGATGGGCGAGCTTGCGCTCAATCCGATGAAGTGGTTTCGCTGGGAAGCCCTGGGTCGCGTTCTCGGGACGAACTCGGGAGTTGACATTCACGAGCTGATTCAAATTGATATGGCGGTGCAGTTCGATTCGCCCGAACCGCTCGACAATAACGGCGATTTATACGCTTACCGGTTTAACACGGAAATGATGCCGGATTCTCCCGGACTCGCTTCATTTATGAAAGTCAAAGTCATCAATTCAATCGCGGTCATTTAATCGCGCATTTATTTTTGTTGATTTAATTGAGAAAAAATTTTTAATTTGTAAATTTTATGTTTGAACTGAACGATTTAAAACGACCGCCGGTCACGGTCGAATATAAACCGTATGACGGCATCGAAGACGGCGAAGGCTTGGAGATGGAATTGAACCTCGATTTAATGACCATCGAGCGGATGGAAGAAACCGAAGCCGAATTCGAGAAACTTTTCGCCGACCTTGAAAAAACGAAAAACGGCGAATCCGCGACGGATAAAGCGGGCGAAAACGATGGCGGTGATGAAGAAAATTCCGAAAAAGAGTCTCGAAAACAATCCGGGAAACCGAAAATCGGAATGTTTTATTTCGAGAAAAATCACATTCGCTTTCGCGCCCGAATGCTCGGCGGCGCGCCGGGCGATGATGATGCGAACAAACGCTATATCAGAAATTGGAAAATGGTAAATAAAGGCGAAGCGGTTCCGGTTTGTTACGAAACGTTGGCGCGAATGGAAAAAACCGTTCTCGACGCGCTTTATGATTTTGTTACGGGCGAGGCGTCGAAACCGACAAAAAAGAGCGCAACGCCATCAGTCTCTACCTAACCGACCCGAAATGGCTGAAAGATCCTGTTCCCGCCTGGTTTTTCGAGATTTACGATTCGATGATAATGGGAATTCCTATTTTTGAAGCGAAAACAATCAGGCAGGTTCCGCTGTATGTTCGCTGGCGAGTGCGAACGGTTCACGAATTAATGAAAGCCGCCAGTATGAAAATCGCCGGGCAAAATAAAGCCTTCGGAGTTTTCGATTACAGCCGTTTCTAAAGAATTATTTTCTCCTTCCTGCTGCCGAAACTTGAGCCGCCCGGAATTAAAAATCCGGGCGTTTTTTTTGTGATTATTTAGTTTTAATTTGAATAAAATCTGATTTTATCGCTTGCAATTATGTCAAATCTGACATATTATATTTATATGTCAAACGGTGAAGATAAAGATTTGTTTGTATTGCACGGCGAAATAAAAACGCCGCCGATGTCGTCGGATGCGCGGATTGAAGCCGGTTTTCTTCTTAGACGACTGCAACAAAATGTGATGCTTTCGATGCCGCAATCAAGACCGATGCCTTCAATCGGAGCGCGATGCCACGAATTGAGAATTACCGATGTGAATTCGATTTGGCGCGTCATTTACCGAATTGACAGCGACGCGATTGTTATTTTTGAGGTTTTCAGCAAAAAGACAAACAAAACGCCGCAGAGTGTAATTGACAGTTGCAAGAAACGCATTAGCAATTACGATTCATAAAACAAAAAAAACGCCGTTAGAGCGTAATATATCTTAAAAATAGAGCGCCGGGAGAGTGCCAAATGAATAAAGAAAAAAGAGAAAAATTAGAAGCAAAAGGCTGGAAGGTTACTTCTGTTGCGGAGTTTTTAGGACTTACGCCCGAAGAAGAAAGAATTATCGAATTGAAATTAGCTTTGAGCGCAGCTATCAAAGCGCAACGCGCTAAAGCCAATCTAACACAGGAAAAGGCGGCAAAACGACTCCATTCCAGTCAATCCCGCCTTGCTAAAATGGAAGCCGGAGATAAAAGCGTCAGCATTGATTTATTGATTCGCAGTCTTTACGGTTTGGGAATCGATAACGCCGAATTATCTCAAATCATCGCGCCTAAATAATGCGCATCATCGAGCTTCTCGAAAAATCGGTCGGTAAAAATAATTTACCCTCAGAACTCTCTAAACAATAATCCTCCACCATCGCATAACCTTGCTTTGCGATGGAATACGAAAGACTAATTGCATACTTCGACGGCGACGCGACCGGCATCAACAAAGCCGGTGCTGAAGCTCTCAAGGTCGCCGATTCGGTTGAAGCCAGATTTAAGAATTTGAAAGCCGAAGTAGAAATCACCGTCAAAGGCAACGGCGGAAGTTCCGTCGCGCCTGAAATCCTCAACGCCGAAAAGCAGCTCACCCGCGAAGTTAAGATCGAGTCTGAAAATCAAGCCAAAGCTAAAAAGTCGGAATCTCAAAATGCGGCGGATTCTCTTATCCGCGATTTGCTGCGCGTGGCGGACGCGACCGATTCTGCTTTTAATAAAATCGTCAATAGCGAAAATCTGGCGGCGTCGGCAAGAAAACACATTGAAAGTAATTACGTCAATTTAACGCTCGATGAACAAAAACGGCTGACGGCGGAAACAATCAAAGAAGTCGAACGAAGAGCTAAAGAAGAAGCGAAAACTTTAACTTCAAATAATCGCACGAAAACAGGTTCCGACCCGGAGGCGGCGAAAGCCGAGGCTAACCAGAAGCGGCTCGATGCCGCAAGCAGAAAGCGCGACGCCGATTACACGAATTTCGTCACTTCGCAGGCTGAAAAACAATATCAAGCCAGAATCAAACAATGGCAGCGCGGAGCCGACGAATTCCAGAAAATCCTTGATAAGGAAAAAAAAGCCGAAGCTCAATCAACAAAAAGCGGCGGCGGCGGCGGCGGAAGTTTTCTAACAACCGCCTCTGAAATCGGCAACGTCGTCTCCGGCATTCGAAACGGCATCAGCATTGTCGAAGGTTTTGCTTCGACCGTAACTTCGACGGCGGAATCTTTTCTAAATTTAATTAAAAACGCCTCCGACTACGGGCGCGAAATCGGAACGGTCGAAACGAAAACCGGACTTGCCGCGAACACGATTTCGGCTCTCCGTTATGCCGCGAATCTGTCGGGCAAAGAATTGACTGATTTGCAGCGACCGCTGGCTATTTTCAGCATATTGCTCGGCAACGCCGAAAAAGGCTCGAAATCCGCGCAGGAAAAACTGAAAGCTCTCGGCGTAACCGACTTCAAAAACCTCGACCAATCGCTCTCGCAAGTTTTCGCCAGAATCGAAGCGCTTCCGCCCGGACTCGAAAGAATGAACGCCGCGGCGGACGCGTTCGGCAAACGCGCCGGTGTTGACCTGATTCCCGTTATTGACAAAATGGGCGGCAATCTGACCGAAGCGACAAGGCGAGCCGAAGAACTCGGTCTTGTCCTCAGCGATTCGGATTTGCAAGCCGCAAGAGATTTTAACGTTTATTACACGACGGTTTCAGCGCAAATCGAGGCGCTCGGCTCCAAGTTTTTGCTTGAACTCGCGCCCGATGTATCGGATGGACTCGAAAGCGTCAGCAATTCGCTGTCAAAAAACCAGAACGAAATAGCCGTTTACGGTCAAGCGTTTTCGATAATGATTAAGGGCGTTATCAGCGACACCGAGAGCGTGGTCAGCTTTATCGAAAACCATTCAACGGCATTGCGCGTTCTGGCAGGCATAGGAACATTAGGGCAAAGTGAAATAATCGGCTCTATATTCGATACCGGAACTACGATTGTCGCCGATAATCTTGTCGGCGCGGCGGGCGGTGTTCCTAACAAATCCAATTACAAAGAACTGTCGAACGCCGAAACACAAAAGAAAATCGCGGCGGAAAATGCCGACACCGGCTCAAAATTCGGACTTGACCCAACCGGATACCTGGATGAATTCGGCGACGGCGCGGATAAAGCGGCGATTAAAGCCCTGGAAGATTCCTCGAAAAAAGCCATTGACATTCTCAAAAATCGCTACGCAGCCGAAAAATCTCTGCGCGATTTAGCCAACCGGTTTACGACTGAAGATGAATTGAATTTCGCTCGCGCTGAAGGCGCGGCTCGAACCGGAGAGATTCAATCGGAAATAGCCGAACGCACCGGATATTTCGACAAACTAATCGCGTTAAACGCCGGAAATTCTGAAAAACAGCAAGCAGCCGAAGGCGAAAAAGCCACGGTTCTCAGCAATCTGAATAAAGATTTGGAAACAAACGAATATGAAACCCAAAAGAAAATTCAGAATTATGAGAATAAAATCTACGAAGAACGGCGTCAGGCGGCGATACAATTCAAACAATTACAGATTCAGGACGCGGAAAGCAATTTAAGCGCAAAATCCTTTGACATCAACGAAGGATTATCGACCGGAATAATTCCGGCAGCGACGGGATTCGACCAATTAAAAACACTAACTCAAACTTCTTATGAGGAAATACGCTCTATTATACGGGCAAGTTATGAAAAACAATTTGAAGATTTAACTTTAACTGCTGAACAGCGAACCAATCTTACCCAAAAAATGTATTTGGATGAGGCGAATCTGGCTGAGAAAAACCGTGAAGAGATAATAAAAATTGAGGATGATAAACGTGCGGCGCTAATCGCTAAATTACAGAAATATCAATCTCAACTCGAAGAGGAATACGCCCAAGATACGCAGTTTTTTCAAACGGTCGGCGAAAACTTCAAAAATACGTTTTCTTCGTTCGGAACGCCGGATTTTCAAAATGTCACAAAATTCTTAAAACAGGACATCGGCGAAACCGTCGCCGAGCTGAAAAAAGCCAACGGCGCGGTTGATGATTTTAATAAATCATTAAGTCAAAAAGGCGCGGATTCCACGTTTTTAACCGAAGGTCTGAAAAACGTCACGCTCGTCAGAGACGCGCTGGCAAGCGTGGTTCTCCAGAAACAGGAAGCCTATAAAATTCTTTCAAAAGCTGCTGACGATATTATCGGCGGCGCATCTCTTGATAAAGTCAACCTCGACATTATTAAAGGCGAGGAAGAATCGAGCAAGCAAATCATCGAGACTCAGAAACAGTCTGTTTATAAACAGATTCAGGAAGCAAAATCAGGAACAGCAGAACGCGCCGACCTAGAACATCAAATGACGCTTCTTTTTCAAAAGGAGGCGAACACTCGCGCCGCTTTCGCGCAAAAAGAAGACGAAGCCTATTTGAATTCAACAGCGGCTTTGCGTTCGTATTTGAATTTGCTTCGCACTGGCGATACGGTCGCTGTCCGAATCGCCAGCGGAGACGCCGAGAAAAAAAGATTATCCGATGAAATCGGACTCGCGCAAGAAAACATCGCGCTCGAGGAAAAACTCGCGCACGCCGGAGAAGACGCGGCGGACCGTTATCGTAATGCGTGGCTCAAAGCCACGGCTGATGTAGTTGATGCCGACACCAAGGCGCACGAAACTCTGATCGCCGCGCAGGTCAAATACGCCGATTTCGTCAATAAATCGCTTTCCATCAACAATGACGAAATTCAAACTAAGGTATTAGGCGTTCTCGCCTCGCAAAAAACCTTATCCGATATTGTCGGCGACGCGCAGGCTGGCGCGCTGACCGATGCCTTTGCCGGAGTTGATTCGGGCGTTCACTCGCTGGCTAAGTCATTGGGAATTGCCGACACTGCCGCCGGACATTTTTTTGAAACGATGGTCGGAGGACT
>CAXSHW010000104.1:0-13617 GCA_964237245.1 uncultured Pyrinomonadaceae bacterium | reverse complement strand
TGCTTGTTTTATTGATTGTGCGGACAATTTCGCGTCCGCTTCAGCGCATAACTCTGGCGGCTGTGCAAGTCAGCGACGGCGAATATGGAACGGAAGTTGATTTGCGGCGCAGCAACGACGAAATCGGTTTGCTCGCCGAATCTTTCAACGAAATGAGCCGCAAAATGGCGGACGACATTAGACAGCTTCAAAATCTCAACGAGCAGCTTATCCGTTCGGAAAAGCTCGCCGCGATGGGAACGCTCGCCGCAGGCGTCGCGCACGAAGTCAACAATCCGCTGGCTTCGGTTTCCTCTCTGATTCAAATGATGCAGAAAAACAAAGATTTGGACGCGGCGACGACTGAAAAATTAAAATTGATTTCCGCGCAAATTCAAAGAATAACGCAGGTAACACGCGATATGCTCGACTTTGCCCGCGTTCGCCCCGCCGCGAAAAGTTTTATTGACGTTAATGAAGCGATTGAAAAAAGTCTGCGACTGGCAAGTTTTGACAAATCATTTCAAAAGCTAAATTTGAAAAGAATTTTTGCCGAAAATTTACCGAACGTCTTTGCCGACGGCGACCAATTGCAGCAAGTTTTCTTGAATCTTTTTCTCAATGCCGCAGACGCGATGCCCGGCGGCGGCGAACTTTTTATCACAACAATTCAGAAGGACAAAAGAATTCGGATAGACATTGCTGACAGCGGAATCGGCATTGACGAAAAAAATCTCGCGCAGATTTTCGACCCGTTTTTTACGACCAAACCCGCCGGCAAAGGAACTGGATTAGGTTTAGCGGTCTGCTACGGAATCATCACCGCTCACGACGGGAAACTCGAAGCCTCGCCAAACGATAAAAACGGAACGACTTTTTCCGTTATTTTGCCGGTAAATGAAAATCAATAAACGCAGACCGAAATCTTTGGGAAGTATGTTCTGTCAATAACTGTTGAATCATTTGCCGGAAACTGCCAGCGAGCGTTCTTGACACTTATCTAAATTCGTTGCAATTTAGATTTGCATTTCTTTTCAAACTTCGAGGAACAATAAAAAATGAAAAAACTTCTGATATTTATCGGATTATTTTTGATTTGCGCGGCTTCGTTCAATGCTCAGGAGAAACCGGTTGCATTCGTCAACGCGCGAATTATTCCGATTGTCGGGCAGCCGATTGAGCAAGGAATTCTGCTGGTGCAAAACGGGAAAATCACGGCAATCGGCGATGCCAGAACCGTTCGACTTTCGGCGGACGTTCAGCAGATTGACGTATACGGCAAAACGATTATGCCCGGACTTGTTGATTCGCACAGTCACATCGGCGAACCGGCTGGCGCGGACGGTTCATCGCCGATTCAGCCGGACGTGCGAATTTTGGACTCGGTAAATCCGCGTTCGGGCAGCATTCAACGCGCTCAATCCGGCGGCATTACGACCGTCAACGTAATGCCCGGTTCGGGTCATCTCGACAGCGGGCAGACGCTTTATTTAAAGTTGCGCGACGACGCTGAAAAAATCGAAGATTTACTGATTTACGACAAAGACGGCAAATATATGGGCGGAATAAAATTCGCTAACGGCACGAATCCGATGCGCGCGGGCGGCGGAACATTTCCCGGCACGCGCTCGAAATCTGCCGCTTTGGTGCGCGAGCAATTCGTCAAAGCGCAGGAATACCGCGATAAAATCAGAAAAGCCGGAAATGACCAGACGAAAATGCCGCCGAGAGATTTAGCGATGGAGGCGCTTGTCGAAGTTCTCGAACGCAAAAGGGTCGTCCATTTTCACACGCACCGCGCCGACGACATTATGACAATTCTGCGGCTTCAGCGGGAATTCGGTTTTCGCCTCGTTCTGCATCACGTCTCCGAAGGCTGGAAAGTCGCCGACGAAATTGCTAAAGCGAAAATTCCCTGCTCGATAATTTTGATTGATTCGCCCGGCGGAAAACTTGAGACGACCGACATTCGTTTTGAAACGCCCGCGATTATGGACAAAGCCGGAATTTTATTCGGTTTTCACACCGACGATTATATTACCGATTCGCGCTTTTTCCTGCGCGAAGCCGCAATCGGCGTGCGCGGCGGACTTTCGAGAGATAAAGCTCTCTACGCTTTGACGATGGCGAATGCGAAAATTCTTGATTTGGATAATCGAATCGGCTCGCTCGAAGCCGGGAAAGATGCGGATTTTATCGTTTTGTCCGGCGATCCTTTGAGCGTTTACACGCACGTTTTGCAAACGTGGGTTGACGGCAAAAAAGTTTTCGACCGCTCAGACCCGAAAGATTATCTGATCGCGGTCGGCGGCGACGGCGCTGGCAAAGACAATATGCTCGACGAAGACGAAAAGGAGGGCGACCAGTAATGAATTACGAATTACGAATTACGAATTTCAAATTACAGATGACAAAGCGTAAAAAAATCCGCGTTCGTCTGTATTCATCCGCGGCTAAATTTCTTTCGCGTTTCTGCATCTGCGCGGTTTGCTTTCTTGTTTTGGCAGTCGTCGCGCAAGCGCAGGTTGCCGTCAAAGGCGAAACGGTTTGGACGATGGCGGGCGAACCGATTACGAACGGCGTTGTTTTACTTGATGCGAACGGAAAAATCGAAGCGGTCGGCGCGGCGGATCAAATTAAAATTCCGTCGAATTATCGAATTATTTCAGCAAAAGTCGTAACGCCCGGTTTGATTGACGCGCATACGGTCATCGGTTTGAACGGTTATTTGAACCAGCCGCAAGACCAGATGGCGCTCGACGGCTCTTCGCCGATGCAGCCGGAACTTCGAGCGATTGACGCTTACAACCCGGAGGAAAAACTTATCGAATGGGTGAGAAGTTTCGGCGTAACAACGATTCATACCGGACATCAACCGGGCGCGCTCATTTCCGGTCAAACGATGATTGCCAAAACCGTCGGCAATACGGCTGACGAAGCGACGATTATTCCGACCGCGATGCTCGCCGTAACTCTCGGCGAAAGCGCTCTGGGAAGCGGTGGAAAATCGCCCGGCACGCGCGCTAAACAAGCCTCGATGCTTCGCGCCGAACTCATCCGCGCTTCGGAGGCGATTCACAAAACCGATAATTCGGCAAAAACGCAAAAAACTGTTACGACCGTTGTTTCCAATAATCGGCAAAATAATAACGACAACAGTCCGACGGCGACCAACCCGAATTCGATGCTGGAGAATCCGCCGACGGAAAATAATCGAGCGACGCAAAACTCCGGCGGGCAAACTGTCGTTTCGACGCAAACCAGCAGCGATTTGCGCTCGGATATTATGCAAAAAGTCGTCCGCCGCGAAATCCCGCTGCTCATTACCGCACAGAAAGCGCAGGACATAATCACCGCGATTCGCATCGCCAAAGAATTCAATATCCGCATTGTTCTCGACGGAGTTGCCGAAGCGCAGATGGTTTTGAAGGAAATCAAGGCTTCGGGTTATCCCGTTATTGTTCATCCGACGATGTATCGCGCTTCGGGCGAAACGCAAAATTTGAGTCTGGAAGACGCGGCGAAATTAAAAGCGGCGGGCATTCCGTTCGCGCTTCAGAGCAGTTTTGAATCTTACGTTCCGAAAACGCGCGTCGTGCTTTTTGAAGCCGGAGTCGCCGCCGGAAACGGTCTTTCGCAGCGCGACGCGCTTGCCTCCGTAACGATTGACGCGGCGAAAATTCTCGGTCTCGATAATCGCATCGGCTCGCTCGTCAAAGGCAAAGACGCAGACATCGCAATGTATGACGGCGATCCGTTTGAATACTCGACGCACTGCACCGGAACGATTATTAACGGCAAGATAGTGAGCGACGTAATTCGTTAGTTTTTGAAATTATGAGCTTTATTTATGTAAGATATTTCGCGCAGTATTTTTTCAAAGCGCAAGCGAAAAACTTTTATCGTCTTTCGCTTGCGCTTTGCGCGTTTTTTTTTCCGCTTGTCGTCGTTTCGGCTCAGGAAGCGAAAGTTTCGCCAACGCCGACTCTTTCGACGGCGCGGGCGGAAAACACGGATGATTTGATTCGCGTCAACACAAATCTGATTCAGACGGGCGTTTCGGTTTTAGACCGGAACGGAAAATTCGTTCCTAATCTTAAACAGGAAGATTTTGAATTGCGCGTTGACGGCAAACTCATTCCGATAAGTTTTTTTGAGGAATTCGCTGGTCAAATCGTCCAAAAAAATAAATCCGATAAATCGGCGGCAACAAATAATCGAGCATCTTCCATCGCAAACAGACAAGGCAAAATTATTCTTTTCGTGGTTGACGACGTGCATCTGGCTTTCGATAATTTTGTCCGAGCCAGAGATTTGATTTCAAAATTTATCGAAAACGAAAAGAAACCGGAAGATTATGTGGCAATCGCTTCTTCGACCGGCAAAATAGGGTTTCTTCAGCAATTCACAAATGATGCGGCGGTTTTGCGGGCGGCTTTGGCGCGGCTCGCCGTCAGCCGCGATTATTCGGCAAGAGACAGAGCTTTTCCGCCAATGTCCGAGTTTGAAGCGCAATCAATTGACCGCGACGACAAGGAAGTCGTTGACGCTTTTACGGAAATCACTTTGCGCGATTATCCGCCGAATCTGCAAAACGACCCAAAGACGATTGAACTGGTCAAAGAGCAAATTCATTCGCGCGCCAAAGATATTCTTGCTCAAAGCCAAACGGTTTCCCGAATTACTTACAACGCCCTCGACCAATCGCTGGCGCAGTCGGGTAAAATTGACGGTCGAAAAATCGTATTCTTTTTGTCCGACGGTTTTCTGCTCGACGTTTCAAACACGAATTCGTCTGCTCGAATAGACAAAATTATTGATGCGGCGGCGCGTGTCAATGCCGTAATTTATTCGATTGACACGAAAGGTCTCGATGCGTCTCTGCCCGAAGGAACGACGACGGCAGCGACTTCGTTTAGAATCGCGGCGGGCAGCCGTTTTGAATCGCAGGACGCGCTCAGCGCATTTGCGAAAAAAACCGGCGGAAGTTTTATTCACAACACCAACGAACCGCTGATAAACATCAAAAAAGCGCTCGAAGATGCGTCGTATTATTATCTGCTCGCGTGGGAACCGGCGGATGAAAACATCAAGCAGGAAAAATTAAGACAGATTGAAGTTACAGTTCACGGAAATCCGAAATTGGAAGTTAAATTTCAGAGCGGTTATTTGAGCGCGAACAATCAGACGCCCGACGATAAAAGTAAAATCGAAAGCAAAAAAGACGCGAAGACGCCGGAAATTGCCGAACAGTCGAAAGCGTTGACTGCCTCTAATATCGAAATGCAGAAAGCGCTTTTCGCGCCGCTTCCGGTTCGCGCTCTGCCGACGGATATTTTGATAAATTATTCCGAAAAGCCCGAAGGCTCGTTTTTATTCGGCTCAGTTCACGTTATCGGCGGCGATGTCGAACTTGCGCGTGAAAATGACAAAGAAACCGGCAAAGTCGAACTCGTCGGGATTATTTACGATTCGGACGGCAAGCGTATAGATTATTTCGATAAAGTTTTATCTATCGAATATGCCGCCTCGACTTCGCCGCGAAAAAAATTTTCCGATTTTCAATATGATTTTCAGACAAAGGTAAATCCGGGTTTATATCAAGTTCGGATGGCGACGCGCGACCTCAAAAGCGGGCGCATCGGAAGCAATCTGCAATGGATTGAAATTCCGAATCTCGCAACAGGCAAATTAGAACTCAGCAGTTTGTTTTTAGCCGAACGCAAAATTTCAAAACCGACTCAAGATGACGATGATGACGAAAATTCCGACACGTCGTCAGCGATTCAGAAAACGGATTCTGCCGTTTCCAAACGATTTGAATGTTCTTCCAATCTGCAATATAAATTTTATATTTATAATTTTTCGCCGAATCCGGCAAACCCAAACGATTCTAAACCGGAAATTCAAATTCAAATTTTAAGAGACAATAATCTTGTCGCCACAATTCCGTTCAATCAAGAATCTTTGACCCAAGCGGCAGCGACGCAATTTTTATACGCGGCGGAAATTCCTCTAGCGACACTTGCGGCGGGTCAATATCAGTTACAGGTAAAGGCGCGAAATACGGCAACCAAAGTCGAAGCCGCTCAGACTTCAAACTTTGAAATAAAATGATTTTCAATTGTGAACATTTTATTCGCGTAATTTCAGATTGAAATTTAATGTTTTGTTTTTCCCGCCAAGAGATTAATCGCGTGAGGTAAAATCGGTTTGATAATCTCGAAACATTCGGCAACGCCTTTCGGCGAACCGGGCAGATTTACGATTAATTTGCCGTTTTTGATGCCGCACACGCCGCGCGAAAGCATCGCCAACGGTGTATTTTTCAACGTTTCCATCCGCATCGCCTCGCTAATTCCCGGCGCTTCTCTTTCGATTACCGCGCGTGTCGCTTCCGGCGTGTTGTCTCTTTCGGAAAATCCGGTTCCGCCGGTCGTAATGATTAAATTCGCGTCGTCGCGTTCGGTCAGAGCGTAAAGCATCTGCCGCAGATTTTCAAAATCGTCGGTCGTGATTATTTTTTCGACGACTTCCGCGCCGATTTCAATCAACAATCCGGCTAAAGTTACGCCAGAAACATCTGTCGCTTCGTCGCGCGAATCGCTGACGGTTACGACGACGGCTTTTATTCGAGATTCGTTCATATTCATTTGAGACGCGATTGATCTTGCGCCGTTTGGTTTCAAAAAAAATTCAAACGCGATTTAGCCTTTAATTAATCCTTAATTTCCTTTTCGCTTTGAACTTTATATTTGCCGACAACGATAACAGCGCTTTTATCCTTTTGCCTGATCGCTTCGATTTTCTTCGCCTTTTCTTTTGAAACTTTTACGCCCGCGTCAACAATTACACACTTGATTTTTACTCCTTTTTCAATCGAGCAATTCGGCAATAAGATCGAATCGGAAACGTCCGCGCCTTTTTCGACGCTTACGCCCGAACTTAAAATCGAGCGCGAAACCGCGCCGAAAATTCTTGAACCGTGCGAAATCAGACTGTTATTTACGCTTGCCGTCGCGGAAACAAACGCCGGAACACGCTGGGCGGCGAGCGTCAAAATTCGCCAGTTTTCATCATCGAAAAAGAAGCGTTTTTTATCGTCGAGCAAATCCATCTGTGATTGCCAGTAACTTTCAATCGTTCCGACATCGCGCCAATATCCGGTGTGGCGATGCTCGAAAACATTTCCCTGTTTGACCAGCAGCGGCAAAAGCTCGTCTCCGTAATCTTTTAATTTCTCTTTTTTTTCGCCGAGTTTTTTTAAGGTTTCGAGCAAAATTCGGGCGTCATAAATAAAAACTTCCGTCGTGATTAAATCGCTCGGCTTTTCGGGTTTGTAATCGAATTTTTTAACGCGCCCGTTTTTGTCTGTCTCGACTACGCCGAAACGCGAAGCCGTTTCGCCCGCCGGAAGTTTAGTCGTAACCATCGTCAGCGACGCTTTTTTCTTCAAATGCGTCTGAATCGCGTCGCGGAAATCCATTTTATAAACGTGGTCGGCGCTCAGGACTATTAAAATATCGGGTTTGAATTCTTCGATAAAATCAATGTTCCGGTAAATCGCGTCGGCGTTTCCTTCGGCAAAACCGCTCGCGTCTTTCGACTTTTCTTTTTCTTGAAACGGCGGCAAAACTTTCAGCCCGCCGTAAGTTCTGTCCAAATCCCAGGGTCTGCCGCTCGAAAGATGTTCGTTCAAAGATTGCAGTTCGTATTGCTCAATCACCCAGACATCGGAAATTCCGCTGTTGACGCAATTGCTCAACGCAAAATCAATAAGGCGATAAGCGCCGCCGAACGGGATTACGGGCTTTGCTTTATCATCAGTCAGAAGTCCGAGCCGCCCGCCGACGCCGCCCGCTAAAATCAGAGTTAGAATTTTTTCTTTATACATAAATTCGATGAATTATAGCCCGAAACGCCGCTTTAATTTTATAAAACCTGTCCTTTAAGGATACTATAACGGCTGTTTTATTTTCTAACCGCAAATTTTATGTTTAAGAAAGTTTTAATTTTATCGGCGGCGGTCGGCGCGGGACATCTTCGCGCGGCGGAGGCTTTGGAGAAAACATTTCGACAGCAAAACGCGGCGGCTGAAATTCAAAATATTGACGTTTTAAATTTCACGAATCCGCTTTTCCGTCGGCTTTACGGCAAGGCGTATATTGATATGGTCAACCGAATGCCGGAAGTTCTCGGCTGGATGTATGATTCGCTCGACAAGCCCTGGCAGAACGAGCGCAGACGGCTCGCGCTCGACCGATTGAACACGCAGCCGCTGATAAAATTCCTGAAAACTTATCAGCCCGATGTTGCCGTCTGCACGCATTTTCTGCCCACCGAAATTATTTCGTGGCTCAAGGCGAAAGGGAAAATAAATTTTCCGCAGGCGATTGTCGTAACCGATTTTGACGTTCACGCGATGTGGCTTTGCCATCATTACGAACAGTATTTTGTCGCGCTCGATGAAACAAAAATTCATTTGGAAAAGCTCGGCATTCCGCCGGAGAAAATCACGGTTTCGGGCATCCCGATTGACCCGATTTTCGCCGAACACAAAGATAAAACGGCGATGCGCGACAAGTATAATTTAGAGAAAGACAAGCTGACGATTTTGGTTTCTGCCGGCGGTTTCGGTGTCGGTAATATCGAACATCTGCTTCTCGCTTTGAGCGATTTGAAAACGCCCGCGCAGGTTCTGGCAATTTGCGGGCGCAACGAAGATTTGAAAACGAAATTAGAAAAACTCGCGGTGGAAAAATTAAACAACAAGCGCGTGAAATTTAAACCAATCGGTTTCACAACCGCGATGGACGAACTTATGTCGGCGGCGGATTTAATCGTCGGAAAGCCCGGCGGATTGACGACGTGCGAAGCGTTGGGGAAAGGCTTAATCTTCGTCGTCGTCAACCCGATTCCCGGACAGGAAGAACGCAACTCCGACCATCTTCTCGAAAAAGGCTGCGCGATAAAATGCAACAATCTGCCGACGCTCGCTTACAAAATTGATAAACTTGTAAATGACAAAGCGCGTTTTGAAATGATGAAGACAGAAGTTTTGCGGTTTTCGCGCCCGAACGCCGCGCGAACGATTGTTGAAAAGCTGCTTGATTTGGAAGTAAAATCTTAAACTCGCAAAATGAATGATAAAGGCGGGCAGCTATAAACTGTCCGCCTTTTTCATTATAAAAATGAGCCGAAATTAAAATCTGGCAATCAAGCCGACGCGAATGCCGAACGGCGAACCGGGCGAGATATTCGTGTTGCTGTCCGCGTTGAGAATGTATCTTTTATTAAATAGATTCTCGACATTCGCCTGTAATCTCCAATGCTCGTTGAACGAATAAAACACCGCGCCGTCCACTCTGGCATAGCCCGGCAGCGTTACCGTGTTATCAACCGCCGCGAACATTTTTGAACGGCTGATGATGCCCAAACCCGCTCCCAATTTTGAAGTGAATTGATATTTATTCCAAAGCGAAAATGTGTTGTGCGGCACTTGACCGACCTGTTTTCCGGCAATCGCTGCCGTAGTCGCGCTCGTAATAAATGCGTTCTGATATGCGTAGCCGCCGGAGACGCTCCATTTCGGCAAAATGTTTCCGGTCAATCCGGCTTCAAAACCGTTGGTGCGCTGGCTTCCGGTTTGAATAATCGCCGTCGGATTGTTCGGATCAATTGATCTGGTATTTGTTCTGTTTAACCGATAAAGTGCCGATGTAATTGCAAGGTTGCGGCGAATGTCCCATTTGACTCCGATTTCGTAGTTTTGGAATTTTTCCGGCTTTACTTGCTGAGTAATTGTCGTCAGCGAAGAGAATTGATCGCCCGAACTCGGCAAATACGATACGGTGTAACTGCCATAAATTGAAAGCTCGGTAATCGGTTTTAAAACGACTCCGACGCGCGGCGAGACGAGATTATCTATCCGGCGCAAATTATCATTGTTGCGATTGTTGTGATATTTCAAATCGAAATAATCAAACCGAAGACCAGCAATCACTTGAACATAACGCGATAATTCAATCTGGTCTTGAACATAAACTGCGGCGAGATTGGTTTTAAGATGATTGTTCGCATCGGTCGCGCTTTGACGAAACGTAACCGGTGTCGTTGTAATCGGGTTGGAATACGCCACGTTAACGGTCGTCGCCGTGTTGTTAAAAAAACCTGTATTGCGGAAATTGTCGGTTAGCTGGCGACCAAGCTCAAATCCGCCCAAAAGCGTATGTCGGATTCGTCCTGTTGAAGTATTATAAGTCAAATCCGTCTGACTAAATAAATTCTTACGTTTGGTAGCGTTGTTATATGCCGAAAGAGCGACCAGAGTTTTTGCCACGTTGACCGCGCCGGGAACGTAGTTTTGATACATCCGGTCATAATCGCCATACGTCGTGCGGTTGTGGATATTCAGTTTACCGATTTGATGGTCTATCGCCCCCGAAAAGATATTGACGTTTGATTTAACAAAGCTGTCATCAGGATTGCCGTAGTAAGTTGAAATAGGAATATCCGCCGGTCTTCCCTGAAACGACGTGATTCCGCGGTCGGCGGTGCGTCTGTCACGGGCAAATTCGTAACTGAGCGTAATTCTTGTTTTGCTGTCGGGAACAAACGTAACCGTCGGGTTAATCGCAAAACGTCTCAGGAAAACGAATCGGCGAAAACTATCGGAATTCTCATACACGCCGTTCAACCGAAACGCCGTCCTGTTGCCAAAGGGTTGGTCGAAATCACCTGTGATTCTTCGGTTATAGAAAGAACCGCCCGTCAAAGATATTTCACGCAGCGGCGAGAAGTCTGCTTCTTTGGTAACACGGTTGATAACACCGCCGCCGCCGCCGCGTCCGAAAACCAGCGCGCTTGGTCCTTTCAGAGTTTCCAGCCGCTCAAGATTATACGGGTCGCGGTAATACTGAACGTCATCACGAACGCCGTTGAGAAAAAAGTCCGCGCTCGTGTTTTGACCGCGAATAATAACCTGGTCACGATTATTTTCACCTTGATGAACTGCAAGTCCGGGCGTATAACGAAACGCATCGCCGAGACTTTGAAACGCTTGGTCTGTAAACTGCTCTTTCGTAATAACGGTAATCGCCTGCGGAACGTCGCGCAGCGGTGTAATTGTTTTGGTCGCGCTGGTTACCGTTTTGGTTTGATAATCTCCCGCATCAACCACATTCACCGTCGCGCTCGAACCGGCAACCGATAAAACTATTTCCAGCGAGTCCGAATTATTTTGTCGAATGTTGAACGCCTGAGAAAATTCCGAAAAACCATTCGCAGAAATTTTCACGGTGTATTCGGCAGGTTCGAGCGTCAAAGAAAATTCGCCGTTTTGGTCGGTTATTGCTGAATAAGCGGTCGCTTGACCTTCTGCAACGACTGTAACTTTAGCTCCCGCGACAGCCGCGTGATTTTGGTCAAGCACTCGTCCACGCAGTTGTATAGTTCCAACTTGCGCTTGACAGAGCAATGCTCCGGCAAGCAAAACGATGCATAAAAAACTAGAAATACGATTGAATATATTCGGCAAAGACATCTAAATCTCCTCTGCTTTTACAGCAGTTAAATTTTAAAGTTTTGTTATTGAAAATGAATTTCAACTTCGTGTTCGATTCCCAGAGTATAGATTTAGGATAATATTCTGTCAAGCACGAGCAATTAAAATTTATTTCGCGTTCGAATTAATGAAATTTTCAATATTACTTAAAAGGCAAAGAACGCGAAGTTATATACCTTCGCGTCCTTTGTCGTTCCTTTCGCAGGAAAAATAAAACTTACTGCGCTTTCAAAACCCAGCCGTTCGGGTCAATTTCATATTTCGTATCCTGCGGAAGCGGAATTGCCGCTGTGCCGTCTCGGATCTCGACGCGCTGAATTTTATCGTTAATCCTGACTTCAACCGGCATTGGAAACGGCATATTGTTCGGCGTTTCCCAGCGCAAAACAAGATTGTTTCCCTTCACTTCGGAAATCAATTTCGGAAGTTGAGGCTGGCGCAAATACACTTCAAAAAACCAATCCAATTTCTTGCCCGATTGCTGTTCTGCCGTGTGCATAAAATCGTCGGTCGTCTCAAAATGAAACTGTTTCCCATTCGTCACTTTCTCCATCGCCGGCGTTGGATAAGTCGTTCTTCTCAGAGTTTTGAAAAACACATCGTCGCCCAGATAAAACCGCAGCGTGTTTAAAATCAACGCGCCTTTGCCGTAGATGTCGCCGTCGGATTTTTTATAATCGGGCGGCATCATATAAATCTGCGTCGTCGTCTGCGGTTCGCGCGGCGCGACGGGTTTTATGTTGTGCAGATTTTTGTAACGCGCCTTCATCGCCGCGAAATATGCGTCCTTGCCATTGATTGTTTCGGTATAAAACGTATCCATAAACGACTCGAAACCTTCGTGAATCCAGAAGTCGTTCCAGTCCGGCGCAGTTACTAGATTCGCCCACCATTCGTGTCCGAATTCGTGAAACAAAAGCGTGTCGTCGCCGTTCTCATTATATTTAAATCCGTTGCCGTAAGCCGTAATAGTTTGATGTTCCATTCCGAGATGCGGCGTTTCGGCGATGCCGATTTTGTCTGCGCGAAACGGATACGGACCCAAATGCTTTTCAAAAAACGCGACGTATTTTTTCAGCAGATTGACGAGCGATTGCCCTTTATCATAATCCTGCGGCAAAACGTAAAACTCGATTGGAATCATTTCGCCGGAAACCGATTTGACCGAATCTTTTATTACTTTATACGGCGCGATGTTGAGCGCGATGCAGTAATTTGAAATCGGCTGCGAAACTTCCCAGTTAAACGTATGCGTGCCGTCTTTATTGTCCACGACCGAAGCCAATTTGCCGTTTGAAGCCGCGACTAAATTCATCGGAACTGTAAAATGCAGCGACGAAGTTTCCGCCTTGTCCGACGGATGATCTTTGACCGGAAACCACAAATCCGCGCCGTCGTTCTGCACTGCGGTTGCGACCCAGGGTTGCCCGTCAGCCGTTTTCGACCAGACAAAACCGCCGACCCAGGGCGGTTTCGGCGCGACTTTCGGCTTGCCGTCGTATGCGACCTGCACATTCACCGTTTCACCGGTTTTTTCAGTTTTCGGAAACGAAATCCAGATTTTCGATTCGCGTCTTTCAAATTTCAAAGGCGTTTCGGTTTTCCCATCAACCAGCGCTACCGATTCGACCGTGAACGGATAATCCAAATCCAGCACAAACTTATCAATCGGTTTGACGATTAACGCCGTCGCCGTCAAAACGCCTTTGATTGATTGGTCTTCGATGTTCGGCGTAACTGCCAAATCGTAATGTTTTACATCATAAGCCGCCTGTTCGGGCATCAAAACGCCGCCCGAATCGGTCGGACGCGCGCCCAAATCTCTCTGCCCGAAAACCGACGCGGATAGAAGCAAACCGAATAAAAATCCGTTGAATAATTTTTTGAACATAGTATTCTCCCTTATGCGTTTATTTTCGTTTATTTGTTTATTCATTTCAAATAATGCTGCGGATCGAAGCGATTATTTTCGACTTTTGATCTTTCGGCAAAGATTTTGATTTCACGAGGTAATTTATTATTATAGGACTTTCTCAAATTAGCTAAAAGCGATTGCCGGATTTCGCAATTGTTGT
>CAXSHW010000103.1:0-13843 GCA_964237245.1 uncultured Pyrinomonadaceae bacterium | reverse complement strand
ATTACTTTGTAAAAAATAAGTTCAAGGATGTTGCCGTCAAATTTAATGAAGAACAGCAGCAGGCGAATTGGGATTTACAGTTTCAAAATTGGACGACTCCGAAAGCCGCCAATGAAGTTTTGGAAGCCTTTTATGACAACAGGAAAAAACTGCTTTCTACCGAAAGTTACGACTTTATTTGGAAGGTAATGCGGGAAACCGAAACAGGTAAAAACCGTCTGAAAGGACAACTGCCCGAAAATACCGTTGTCGCTCACAAAACAGGGACTTCGGGAGTAAATAAATCAACCGGAATAACTGCCGCCGTCAATGATATTGGAATAGTGTTTTTACCAAACGGGCAGCATTTTTTTATCAGCGTTTTTGTCACCGATTCAAAAGAAAACGCCGAAACAAACGAAAAAATAATCGCCGATATTGCCAAAGTCAGTTGGGATTATTTTATGACAAAGAAAAAATAAAATTTCTGCCAACATCGGTTTAGTAATAGCGGAACTGTCTGTTGCAGATTAAACTTTGATAATTCTGTTAAATTCAATAAGACTTTGCCAGCCAAAATAAAAACAAGTTTATTTCTGCTCGATGAAAATCACGCAGGAAATTCGCGAATACGCCGCGCGGGAAAATATCGAAGCGGAAAAAGCGTTGGCGGTTGGGATAGCAGAAAAGGCGAAGGAATTTACCGAAAACGGAAGCGAAATTTATCACGGGAATTTGCCCGAATGCAGACAGGACTATAATTAATGGTTTCGTTATTTTTTCGTAATTTAATTTTTACGATTTTACAGCCCGGATTAATCGCCGGGCTGATTCCTTATTTTTTGATTAGAAGTAATCTGACAAATTCGTTTTACGATTCGTGGAAAATACAACAATATGCCGGAGCCGTGATTGCGGTTTCCGGCTTTTTTTGATGCTGATCTGCATTGCGCGTTTTGCAAAAGAAGGAAAGGGAACTCTCTCGCCGCTTGACCCGAAAAAAAACTCGTCATCAAAGGTTTATATAAATACTCGCGCAATCCGATGTATGTCGCTGTCTTGCTTATCGGCGAAGCAGTTTTCTTACAGTCTCTGATTCTAGCCGTTTACACAATCGTTGTATTCATCGGTTTCAACTTTTTCATAATTTTCAACGAAGAACCGCGCCTGAAGAAAGATTTCGGAAATGAATATAAGTTGTATCGGCACAGAGTAAGGAGATGGCTGTAAATATAAATTGAGGAAAATGTTCATAGAAACCGTTTGAAAAAGGAAAATAGGACACTGGTTTTCGCCGATTGAAATAAAAAATTCTTCTGAAAAATTCGCCGCGATTTACCGAATCCGCGTTCGTCCGCGTTTCCTTTGCTCATTTTCAAACAGTCTCTTATAAAGTGGAAATATAAAGATTTGCTACGCCGGCAAAGTTGATGGCTCGAACGGATATTATTAATTAATTGCGGATAAATTGTTTCGTTTTTGTGCTGCGGCTAATGATTTATTTGCTCTAACGGATGCTGATTATATTTGAACGAATATTTCAACTTTGGGCGCGGCAATTATAGTAGTAGAATTGATTTATAAAGAAATTTATAAGGAGTTTTATTATGGACGCAACAACTAAAACGCAACAGAATCCGTTAAAACAGCTTGCCGAATACGGTCAATCGCCGTGGCTCGATTATATTCGCCGCGATCTTTTTACGACGGGCGAACTTAAACATCTGATTGACCGGGACGGCTTGAAGGGAATGACATCGAATCCGGCGATTTTTGAAAAGGCAATCGGCAGCGAATTTTATAAAGACTCAATCGCCGAACTCGCGCTCGAAAAAGGTTTAAGCGCGGTTGAGATTTACGAGTGTCTTGCGATCAAAGATATTCAAACCGCCGCCGCCGCGCTGCGAACGGTTTATGACGCGACGAAAATGCGCGACGGTTATGTTTCTCTCGAAGTATCGCCGGCACTCGCCAACGATGCGGAGGGAACGCTTGAAGAAGCGCGTCGCCTCTGGAAAGCGGTTGACCGTCCGAATCTAATGGTCAAAGTTCCGGCAACCGTAGTCGGCTTCGACGCAATTAAACAGTTAATTTCAGAAGGCATTAACATCAATGTGACGCTGCTTTTCTCTCAGAAATCATATCGAAAAGTAGCCGAAGCCTTTATCGCGGGTTTGGAGAAGCGGGCGGCGGAAGGTCAGGAACTTTCCGGTGTCGCTTCGGTCGCCAGCTTTTTCGTCTCGCGCATTGATTCTCTTGTTGATTCGCAAATTAACGAAAAACTCAAAACCGCGCGTGGCGATGAAAAATCGCTCCTCGAAAGTCTGCTCGGCAAAATCGCCATTGCCAACGCGAAAATGGCTTACCAAGATTACGAGGAAATTTTCAGCGGCGAAAGCTGGGAAAAATTAGCTGCCAAAGGCGCGCAGACGCAAAGAGTTTTATGGGCTTCGACCAGCACGAAAAATCCTGAATACAGTGATGTTCTCTATGTCGAAGAACTAATCGGTAAAGATACGGTGAACACGATTCCGCCCGCGACGTGGGACGCTTTCCGCGATCACGGCAAACTGCGGAAAAGTTTGACCGAAGATGTCGCAGGCGCGAAAAAAACACTTGAAAATCTGGAAAAGGCGGGAATATCACTCGACGCGGCGACGGACAAACTTTTGATTGACGCGGTGCGCTTGTTTGTCGAACCGTTTGACAAAATGATCGCGGCGGTCGGCAGAGCGATTGAGGAAAATAAGAAATAAGAACTAGAATGTATGCGCCGCCGGAGAAATTTGGCGGATCAGATTCCGCGCAGGTCAACTATTTTATTCGACCTGCGTTTTTTCATTTGCCCGATTTTTTTTTACAAAAAATAAATCAATAATCAACAGTCCCGCGCCGATGCAGATTGCCGCGTCAGCGACGTTGAAAGTCGGGTAATGCCACGCGCCGAACTGCACATCAATCCAATCAATGACAAAACCGAGTCTGGCGCGGTCGGTTAAATTTCCGACGATTCCGGCGAGCAGCAGCGCCAGCGCGCCGAGCAGACCGTCGTTGGAGCGCGGAACTCGCCAGAAATAATACAAAACTAAAATCGCCGCGACAATCGAAACGGCGGAAAGTCCCCAGCGTCCGGTGTCGCCGCCGCCGTTGAGAAAACTGAAGGCGACGCCGGTATTTTGCGCGTATGAAAAATTCAGAAAGTTTTCAATCACCGTCCGGTCGCCGCCGAAATGCAGACGGCGAGCCGCCCAAGCCTTCGTCATCTGGTCAACGAGAAAAACTCCGGCGGACATAACCAGATAAGCGACTTTCCACAAGTAATCTTTTTTATTGATCATTAAACTCAAAAAAACTTCGACGAATTTTAACCGATAAAAACAGATTATCTTTAATTTTTATTCGTGTCTATCCATCTAATTTCTATTTCAGATATTTTGTGGCGACGTATGGATGTTTCGGGTTGACGACGAGTTTTTGCTGGCGCGGATCAACCAGAACGTCCATATCTTCCATCGGAATCGCGCCGAGCAGAATTTCGCTCAAATTCGGAATGACAATCGCGTCAACCGATGTGCGCCGGTTTTCAAAACGGACTTCGACCGGTCCGACGACTTCGACTTCAATTTCGGAATCGTCGGCGAGAACCGAAAATTGTTTTTCGATCAGAGGCAAATCGAGTTGGTTGCGAACATTGTCGTTAATCGTCAGCATATACGAGCCGGTATCAACAAGCGACATTACTTTGACACGCTTGATATTTTCTTCCGAAATTTTACCTTTGCGGAATTCATACATCTCGCCTGCGTTGAATAATTCAATTTCGGCATAAACCAATCCCATTTCGTTGACTCCCGTTTTATATTCGACTTTCGGTTTGTGTTTTTTGGTCGCAATTCTCACGCTCATAATTTCAGCCTCGCATTTCTTCAATTTGATTCAAAGCGTCGAAACAGCGTTCGCAGACGGTCGGGTATTTTTCAAATTCGCCGACTCTGGTCGAATAATTCCAGCAGCGTTCGCACTTTAAGCCGTCGGCTTTTTGGATTTCGACGGCGAATTTGTCGCCTTCGCGGACTTCGACTTGCGAGACGATAAAAATGTAGCGCAAATCGTTGAAGTAATCGGCGAGAAAATAAGTCGTGTCCCGGTCGGTCGTTAAAATCACTTTCGCTTCGAGCGACGAGCCGATAATTTTCGCGGCGCGGGCTTCTTCCAAGGCTTTTAGAACTTCGTCGCGGATTGAGAAAATTCTTTCCCAATCGGACATAAGCTGTTTATCGTCCGCGCCCGACGTTTTCGGGAATTCCGCCAGATGAACGGATTTTAATTTTTGACCGGGCAAATTTTCAAACGCTTCATCAGCCGTGAACGCGAGAATCGGCGCGAGCAGGCGACAGAGTTTATCGGTGATTTCGTAAAGCGCGGTTTGCGCCGAACGACGTTCGACGCTTTTGGGCGCGTAGATATACAGACGATCTTTGATAATGTCGAAATATCTCGCCGAAAGCGTCTGGTTGACGAAACTGTAAAGCGTCTGGTTGACCGTCTGAAAATTGTAATTCTCGTAACCGTTGACCGATTTTTCGATCACTTCGTCGAGACTCGCCAGCGCCCAACGATCAATTTCCTGCATTTCCTGAATCGAAACTTTGTCGGTTTCAGGATTGAATCCGTCGAGATTTCCCAAAGCGTAGCGCAGAGTGTTTCTGAATTTGCGATACGAATCGGCGATGCGCGACAAAATTTCGTCCGAACAGCGCACGTCTTCGGTCACATCCATCGCCGAAGCCCAAAGTCTGATGATTTCCGCGCCGGATTTTTTGACGACTTCGTTCGGCGAAATCGCGTTGCCGCCGGATTTGTGCATTTGTTTGCCTTCGCCGTCAACGACCCAACCGTAAGTTACGACCTGTTTATACGGCGATTCGTCGTGCGCCGCGAGTCCGCACATCAGGCTCGAATTGAACCAGCCGCGAAATTGGTCGCCGCCTTCAAAATAAACGTCCGCCGGAAATCGCAGATTGTCGCGTGTCTCCAAAACCGCGACGCAAGATGAGCCGGAATCGAACCAAACGTCTAAAATATCGGTTTCCTTCGTGAAATCTTCGCCGCCGCACTTCGGACATTTGAAATCGGCGGGCAGCAAATCCTTCGCGTCGCGGTTATACCACGCATCGGCAGTTTCCTGCGCGAAAATATCGGCGACGTGATTGATGATTTCCGGGTCGGCAATCGCTTCGTTACAGCCTTTGCAGTAGAAAACCGGAATCGGAACGCCCCACGCGCGCTGACGCGAAACGCACCAATCAGGACGGTTTTTCATCATATTCGCCATTCGCCCTTCGCCCCAGGTCGGATGCCATTTGACCTTTTCGACTTCGCGCAGAGCATTGGAACGCAGAGAAATTTCTTCGCCGTTTTGCGCCGGATTGTCCATCGAAACAAACCACTGCGGCGTGGCGCGAAAAATCACCGGATTTTTGCAGCGCCAGCAATGCGGATAACGGTGACTGTAATTTTCAGATTTGAGCAGCGCGCCCGAATCTTTCAAAAATTCGACGATTTTCGGATTAGCTTCAAAAATGTTTTCGCCCGCGAAACGCTCGACTTCGTTTGTGAACCGTCCGGCGTTGTCAACCGGACAATAAACTTCCAGACCGTAAGTTTTTCCGACCACAAAGTCGTCGTGTCCGTGTCCGGGCGCGGTGTGAACCAAACCTGTTCCGGCTTTTTTCGACGTTTCGCGCTCGAATTTGACATCTAATTCGACTTCCGCGTCGGCTTCGCCCAGAGTGACGTGTTCGGCGTTCATCAACAGCGAACTGCGGTCGAGCCAGGCGTGTTTCGCTTCGATTTTGTCCAGCTTTGAACCTTTGAAACGCGCCAATTCTTTGCCTTCGCCCAAGCCGCAAATCTCAATAAAAGATTTGGCGAGTTCCGACGCGACGATGTAAACTTCCGCACCGAATTCGAGCGCCGAATATTCAAAATCGGGATGAACCGTGATTCCCAAATTCGCCGGCAGAGTCCACGGCGTTGTCGTCCAAATCACAAAAAAGACGTTTTTGTTTTTCAGATTTTCATCAATCAAATTCGCGTCCGATTTCAGAGGAAATTTGACGTAAACCGACGGCGAAGTGTGTTCTTTATATTCGACTTCGGCTTCAGCCAAAGCGGTTTGGTCGTGAACGCACCAGTAAACCGGGCGCAAACCTTTGTAAACGTAACCGCGCTCCAAAAACGTGCCGAACAAACGCGCCGTCGCCGATTCGTATTCGGGCGACATCGTTAAATACGGATTCGTCCATTCGCCCAAAACGCCGAGCCGTTTGAAATCGCGCGTCTGTCCGTCCATCGCGTTCGCGGCGTGTTCGCGGCACAGACGGCGAAACGTCGAAACGGGCAAATCGTTTTTGTCTTTACCTTTTTCCTTTAATTTCTTTTCGACGTAAGTTTCAATCGGAAGTCCGTGACAGTCGTAACCGGGAACATACGGCGATTCAAAACCCAGCATCGTGCGCGATTTAACGACGAAATCCTTCAAAATTTTATTGAGCGCCGTTCCCAAATGAATATCGGAATTGGCATACGGCGGACCGTCGTGCAGAATAAATTTCTCCGCGTCTTTTCTCGATTCGAGAATCGTTTCGTAAAGTTTTTCGTCAGTCCATTTTTTCAGACGCGCCGGTTCGCTCTGAGAAAGATTGGCTTTTTGCGCGAAGTTAGTTTTAGGTAAATTAACGGTTTCTTTTAATTCTAAAGTTTCAGTCATAACATTTATTATTTAACATTTATCATTTAATAATTATCAATTGGCAAATGATAGATGTTAAATGATAAATGAAAAAGTCCCAAGCCTTTCGTATTAGACTTGGAACTTTTCTAAAAGCAAAAATCTGTCTTTCGCTTAACTCTTTCGAGCAAAGTCCCGTTCGGTGATAATAATTTTATCGAAATTTAATTTCATAAAATCTCGCTTTTTATATTTATGCCAAGAATTTCAGATTTAGTCAAAAGTTTAACGCTTGAGATGTCGTGGGGCGAAACCGCCACCGCGCAACTCCGAGTTTAACAGACCTGTTTGATAAGAAAGTCGCTGTTTCGCCCTCACGTCCATTGATTTGTTCGATTGCGCAGTCATCTTCAGGGCATTTTTCCTCAGCCACACGCAACGTGATAGAATAACGATTTTAACAACTATGTCCGCAATCAAACAAACCAAAGTCAAAGCAAACAAACCGTTCAAAAAAGGTTCAACGCCTGTCGAACGCGGCATCTACCGCGTCAACTATCCGTCGCATAAAGGTATCAGAGCTTACCTGAAATTCAAAGACACCGAATATCAAAAAGTTTTCTCTCTCGGCGGGGGCGAACGAAACGCACTCGCTCAAGCCCGACGGTGGCGCGAAGAAAAACTGCGCGAAATTCAAAACTCGCCCGAAGCCGCAAATCCGCTGAAAAGAATGCAGTCGAACAACAAAAGCGGCATCGTCGGAGTTCGGCGCGGCAAAACCGCTTGGAGCGAAATTTGGAGCGCGACGTGGACTGAAAACGGCACACAATTTCATCGTTCGTTTTCGATTGACAAGTTTGGTGAAGACGAAGCCTTTCGCCTTGCCTGTCAAGCCAGAGCCGAAGCCGAAAAACGAATCTACGGACAAATTTTTCAAGGAGCACTCAAAAGTAACGAGCGTTGATTGCCACCATGAAACAGCCAACGATTGAGATGACGTGGGGCGAAACCGAATACACGCAAGTTTCAGTTTAACCAGGAGGGTTTTAAAGAAAAGCTGTTTCGCCCTCACGTCCATTGATTTGTTGGGTGCGGCGTTATTTTCACCACACAATGCCCAGATTATTTAATCTGCTTTAAACTGTAAGCCACTCCTGTCGAAGTCGGATAATATTTTACACCTATAAATACTGCGTTGTCAGGCGTAAATGATAACTGCGATGGTAGATTTTCCATGCCGATAAAAGTAACCTGTCCTTCTGTCATAGCTTCTATATCAGTTGGCTCATTTTCCCAATGGACTATCTTGCCGTCTTTCAAAAAGATTATTCGTCGCTTAAATTCAACGTAGTTGGGAAACTTGGTTCTCAGAGTCTTCTCAATTTCACCAATATCCGAACCGTATGAAAAAACGTGCATTTCGTCCCATTGAAAACTTGTTAAGTCTTTAATTTTAACGATGCAAGGAACGTCCAGCTTACAATCTTCGATTTTCTCACCTATGGCTTGCTCAATCAATCCAGACTTCGAGCAACCGAACATCAATATCAAAATCAAGATGCGAATAATAGAGAATCTTTTCATTGCCAATTCGAAAAAGCACCCAACGATTGAGGTGACGCGGGCGAAACTGCCACCGAGAAAGTTCGATTGTAACACGCGCCGTGATAACAAAGCCGCTGTTTCGCCTCGCGTCCAGTGAATTGTTATGCAATCGGTTGTTCTGCCCGTCTTCGCGCCGGTAAAACTCGTTTTAAATAGCGCGAAGCGCGGCATTTACTCAACCGATTGCATAACGATTGAGATGACGTGGGGCGAAACCGTCGCCACACAACTCCAAATTAAACGAGCGACGTTTTTAACAAAGTCGCTGTTTCGCCCTCACGTCCATTGATTTGTTAGATTTACTCCCGCCATTCAAGTCGCATTATTATCTTTTTTTTCCTCTACATACAACAACTCTGTGGTTCGTTCTGTTACACTCGGTATCGGTTCAAGATACGAGTCGTCGAGAAGTTTTGCGGGCGTTTCATATTCCCGCATCTCTTCCGGCGGCTGTAACCGATTCTTGACACCCGTCTCTTTCAGATAGTTGGCATATTTGAAAAAGAATGCTGCTGAAAGTCCGCAAATGATAATCGTCATAAATGCAAGTCCGCCAAGGATTTTACCTTGCGCCAGCATCATGTTGAAAATTATCATATAAAACAAAGCTCCCGCACCGACAACCCCGAGACCACTCAAAGCAATAAAGCCAAAGCGTTCAAGTTTCTCTTTTCGCCTCTCAAGGCTTTGGTCAATCTTTGCCGGAATCTGTTCGACAAGCGACTGCGCGGTTTTCTCCAGACTCAAGCCGCAAGAACGACAAAACTTTTGTTGCGTAGAATTTTTGCTTCCGCAATTAGGACAGAACATATTTACCTCCGAGCGCAGAAGTTGTTAAATAAACTTACGCTTCGAGTTAAGCTAAAGTTATGATTATCGGTTTTCACTTCTCAAAATTACGCACTGTCAAAAGTAAATCTAACGATTGAGATGACGTGGGGCGAAACCGCCACCAAGCCCGTTTGAGTTCACCAAAAGCCGTTTTGAGAAAGTCGCTGTTTTTGCCTCACGTCCATTGATTTGTTATATGCGTTTTTGTTTTTAACAATGGTTTTAGTATTTTCTTTATTATTCATTTACTAGTCTGCGTAAGACTCGCTGTCGAAACCAAAGCCGAATACTTGTTACAGCAAAAATCAACCCGATAAGGCAACCAATTAGCGTAAAAAAGACAAGTTGCACGAACTCGGCAAAAGCCATCATAGCACCGGCAGCACTTTCGTCGGGCGTTATTGACTGCCAAAAATCAGAATTTGCGACGGATTGATAAGCCAGTGTTCCACAAAAAGAAACTAAAGGACAAAAAACTGCTAAAACAGCATAACGTATATGTTTAGGAAATCGCTGTTTTTGCATACAAAAATCAAATTAGACAACATTGGCAAAAAGGAAAATCTTGAAATTGTTTTCTTTCGAGTGCGTTTTGTTTTAACCACAAAGCATATAACGGCTGAGATGACGTGGGGCGAAACCATTTACACGCAAGCTAAGGGAAACAAAACACCTCGATAAGAAAGTCGCTGTTTCGCCCTCACGTCCATTGATTTGTTGGGCGGCGCGTTAGCTACCGCTCAAGCCATTGTCAAAAATGCTGATTCCGCCGCTTGCGGCAACTCTACCGAAACAAAATAACTAGCGGAAAAAAGATAATCTTCGCCTGACTCGTCAACTACTCTAACCATATTATGTCGCGCTCCGCGTTCGTCGGGCAACACACGATAAACTTTCCATAACTGTAACGAAGCCGGATATTCTTCGTTTTTTACACAAATTGCAAATTGCGGTTTAGCATTCATAATCTTCAATCGAAAAGGTCTTTGATTTTCATTTCAACTTTGCCGATGCCGTGCGCTTCATACCAATGCAGTTCGGCATCAAATTCTTCTCCGTCATCAAGAAATCGAACGCGGGCAAATCCTTTTAACTTCCGCCCGCGTCCAGAGCCATAAGTTTTCCGCAACCACTCAAGGTCACGAATTTTGTTGCCGACGGCGATTATTTCGATGTCTTCAACTATGCTGATGACTTCAAACAGACTCACGCATAAATGATGCGCTTTTCGATTGTCATATTCAAGCTAAATTACAAACTATTCATAATCGGGTGACCGGATTTCAAGCGAGCCGCCCAACGGCTGAGATGACGTGGGGCGAAACCGCTAGAAGTCAACTCAAAGTTTAACGAAAGACGCTGATAACAAAGTCGCTGTTTCGCCCTCAAGTCCATTGATTTGTTATACGTCTTTTGTTTTTTCGCGTTGCTTTAATCTTTGCGCTTGTGCTTCTAAAACAGCTTTGATTTCTTCAGCTAAATCTTTTGCAAGAAGTTCTTTGTGAATCCAAACGCCGTCCGTTGCAACTCCACCGCCCATTCCGCCTGCGATGCCTGCACCAATCCGATGGCGTTCATAAAAAACTTTAGCCATATCAAGATTGTTCCAAACGTAAGCGTCAATATCTGCAAGCAACTGCTTTAAAGTTTCCTCCGAGCATTTTACTTTGCTTGCCGGACAAGTCAAATAAATAGTTCCGCCATCGTCGCCTTCAAAAATAACGTATCCGTCCGAAACAGTTTGCGCTTCCGTCAGCGAATGTAGTGCCTGATAAATTTGACCTTTGGCTTGCGAAATCATACTTCTAACGCCGCTTTCGTGAGGCGGCAAAATTTCAAGTGTTTTGATTCGTTTTTCTTCCATAATTATTTTGCGAGTTACGGTTCACACGCAGACGTATAACGATTGAGATGACGTGGGGCGAAACCGCCCCCGCGCAACTCAAAGTTTAACGGACGACGTTTTTAACAAAGTCGCTGTTTAGCCCTCACGTCCATTGATTTGTTCGCTGTTAGTTTATTCTTTAGCGCGCTTCTTAGCATAAGTGCAATTTTCTCCTTAGAATAATCTACTTCGTAAAAAAATGTGCTTCACAGTTGTAATAATCACCGTTTCCAATTCTATTTAAGCGGATAATAGTTTTCAGTTTGTCGTCAGACTTATCGCGCCAACTCAAACCGTGAATGTCAGTTTCAGCATTAGCAATACTAAGGTCAAGCCCGCAACGCTTCAAAGTTTCCTCTGGATTTTTAGTTTGCCATTCGTAAGGAATATCAAAATGAAATGTATCGGCTTTCCCATCCCAATACTCAACTCTTAAAATTGCCGCGTCAAAAACTTTGTAATGATAAACGGGGTTACCGGAATCCTTAGCGGTTTCGCTTTTCACAGGTTGTCCATAAATAGCTTCTACCTCAGCTTGAGATTTTCCGTGAAGCGAGAAAAAGCTCATCGGAGATTTGAATTCCTGTCTTATACACGCTCCGCAAATTAAAAGCGCAAATAGAATAAATTTGATTGATGCTATTTTTTTTATTTAACTTATAATGAACCGCCGTTTTGCAAGAGAAGACAGCGAACGTTTGAGGTGACGCGGGCGAAACCGCCACGCACACCTTTGATAATAACACGCGCCGCGATAACAAAGTCGCTGTTTCGCCTCGCGTCCAGTGAATTGTTATGCATTGGTTTGCTTCTGTCCGTCTTCGCGCCGCCAAAACTCGTTTTGAAAAAGCGCGAAGCGGGAACTGCACTCAAACCAATGTATAACGTTTGAGATGACGTGGGGCGAAACCGCCACCACGCAACATTAGGAAAACCGAAGCACGCCAAAAGAAAGTCGCTGTTTCGCCCTCACGTCCATTGATTTGTTATGCCTGTTTTGGCAAAGGAGAAATTATATTATGACCAAAGAACAAGAACGAATGAAACGAAATCTTAATCCGCACAAAGGTGCGATTTTAGCAAAAGTGATTTGGGGCGCAGAATACGCCAAACAAGGCGACGGTAGTATGGATTTTTACGATTCTTTAACGCCGAGCCGAAAACGGGTTTGCCGAGAAATAATCGTTAAAATCGAAAACGCGCCCAATGAAACAGAAAAGGCATAACGGCTGAGATGACGTGGGGCGAAACCGCCGCCAAGCCCGTTTGAGTTAAAAAGACAACGTGATAAGAAGGTCGCTGTTTCGCCCTCACGTCCATTGATTTGTTCGATGCGTTTTGGGTTTTAGACGACTTCCGCCACGCGCAAACTTGGCGCAGGTGCGCCGCGCAACAGCCCTTCCGTGCTTAAATCTTCGTCCACGTCTTCCCAATGAATACCGTAACCGCCGCCGCTGATGCGCCAGTTGGCTCTTTGTTTTTCGGTGGCGTTCAAAAGACGCGGATACCAAACCAGCGGCACACTAATTGTTCTACCGTCCATCAAACGAACGCTCAACTCGTCTTCGTTCGTTTTTACTTCGGCGACTCGTTCATCAGCCCCTAATGCCAAAATACTCATTCCAAGCCTCCACTAATCGTTGCCGATTGTCCTGAATTATTCTCTCAATCTGCCGCAACTCTCGTGCGCTAAAGCCACGGTTGTATCCTAAGGAAACAGGATTCAGCCAAAATTTTGCCGACAAATTATCGCGGTCAATATGAACGTGCGGCGGTTCATTTGGTTCGTGGCTGTAAAAGTAGATACGATATGCTTCATATCTTAAAACCGTCGGCATACTCGAAATTATACCTTATTCCATCGGAAAACGCCGAATTCACCGCGAAGCATCGAACGGCTGAGATGACGTGGGCAAAAACCAGCCACGCGCAACTCCGAGTAAACGAGGCAAGATTTTAAAGAGAAGCTGTTTTTGCCTCACGTCTATTGATTTGTTCGATTGCGCCGCTATTTTTTCGCGCCGTTGTATTCTTCAATAAACTGTTTTGTAACGTCTGTTGTCTCATAACATAAGTCTAATACACTTGCGTTGTCGCAATCACTAACGGTAGCGAGAATTGCAAACTCCTGCTTTTTCTTAAACTTTTCAAGGCTCTCGGCTATATCTTTTATAGCGACACAAACAGCTTCTTCTTTTGCGTCGAGAGTAACCGTTTCAGGTTTTGATAAGTCTTTTTTGGCATCTGAACATTTTCCAGCAATACGCCTAAATTCTTTGTCTTTTTCCTCAACCGCCAAAGCAATAAAATTTGGGTTTGCTGACTTTAAAGCATCAACGAGGCGCGTAATTCCGTTTTCTGAAGCGTAAAAGGATTTTGTATTTATAAGCGCAACTGTATTTTTCTGTGCAAAGCAAATGTTTACCAAAGTAAAGAAGAAAAGTAAAACAAAAAGGGTTTTGAAAAGTTTCATGTCTTTACACTGTCTATTACACTACGAGCAATCGAACGATTGAGATGACGTGGGGCTAAACCAGCCGCGCGCAACTCCAAGTTTAACGGAAAAAGATTTTAAAGAGAAGCTGTTTCGCCCTCACGTCCATTGATTTGTTAAGTGTTTGTTTACTTCTTAATCTGATCGCCGCGCTGTTTCGCCCGCGAATGAAAAGCGCGGCGCGGATTTTCTACTAAACAAACATTTAACGATTGAGATGACGTGGGCAAAAACACTTTCAAGTTTAAGTTTGAGAACGTCGCTGTTTTTGCCTCACGTCCATTGAATTGTTAGCTTGCGTTTTTATTTTCACCAC
>CAXSHW010000102.1:0-14468 GCA_964237245.1 uncultured Pyrinomonadaceae bacterium | reverse complement strand
GAAATCACGCGCCTGAAAAGCCACATCGAACAATTTCGCCAGATTATGAGCGAAGAAAAAGAAGTCGGCAAACGGCTGGATTTTCTGACGCAGGAATTTAACCGCGAAGCAAATACGATTGCCTCAAAAACCAATAATCTAACGGTCAAAGAAGCCGCTCTGAACATAAAATCCGAAATCGAAAAAATGAGAGAACAGGTGCAAAACGTAGAATAATGGTAAATGGTAAGCGGTAAATGGTAAATCAAAAATTTTACATTTACCGTTTACCATTTACCATTTAACATTATGAAAGGTAATTTAATCATTATCAGTTCACCCTCGGGCGGCGGCAAAGGCACGCTTATCAAAGAAGTTTTGAAAGTTGTGCCGAATATCGGTTATTCGATTTCGTTCACGACGCGCGCGATACGATTAGGCGAAGAAAACGGTCGTGATTATTTTTTTGTCAGCCGCGAGGAATTTGCGAGTTTAATCGCGCTCGAAGAGTTTTTAGAATTTGCCGAAGTTCACGGCAATTTTTACGGAACTTCGATAAATCAAGTTCAGAAAAAAATTGAATTCGGTCAGGACGTGATTTTGGAAATTGACGTGCAAGGCGCGGAAAGCATTCGCTTTTTGATGCCCGAAGCTGTCAATATTTTTATTTTACCGCCGTCTTTTGATGTTTTACGCAAACGTCTTGAAGCGCGCGCGACTGAAAATTCAATGGATTTGGATTTGCGGCTTCGCAATTCTTTTGCTGAAGTTCGGCGTGTAAATGAATTTGAATACGTCGTCATTAACGGCGATATTTCCGAAGCGACTGCTCATTTACAAACAATAATTTTAGCCGACAGACTAAAACGGATTAGACAAACCAGGATGATTCAAGGTATTCTAGATAGTTTCGATACTACGAAAACCAGTTCACTTGGAGATTAAATTTATGGTTGAAGAAACCGAACAACTCGTCGAAGACGCGACCGCAGAACCGAAGGTAACACCGGAAATTGATTCAAAATACCGCAAAATCATTTTGGCGGCGCAGCGCAGCAAACAACTTCAGCGCGGCGCTAACCCGCGCGTTGATATGGATCCGCGCAAAAGTAAATCTACGCGCATTGCGATGAAGGAACTCGACGATGAAAAAATTGATTGGGAAATGCTGACTGATAATAAACTCACCCAGTAAATTTTTTGCTTTGATTCCACTCGACAAAGGCGGCGGCGATTTCGCGGGCTTCCCGTTCAAAAGGGATTTCCCGGTAGGCTTCGTGTCTCGAAACCGCGTTCCAATTTTGCTTTTCCCGCAGATTTCGCCGGTAATTCATTAAATAATCGTAAAAAAATTTAACGAAACCTTCTTTCCGATACTGCAAGACGTGAACGATTTCGTGAGTGGCGAGTTCGCCGGAAAGTGTCCGGCGATTTTCAAAATCCCTTTTTATCAAATCCGGCTGAATAAAAATGTGTCTTCCGAAAGTAATGCCGTGAACGTGTATAATGGAAGTAAAAATCCCGGAAAATTTTCCGGCATAAAAATTTATCGTCGGCAAGTTAAAATTTTCATCGGCTAAAATTTCCCGAAAAAAGATTTGCAAATTTCGTTGAGAACTTTCCGCTAATTTCATCTCTGATAAAATAGTTGTATTTTAAACGCAAAAAAAGACGAAAGAGTAAAATTTTAGAAATCTTTATTCTTTCGCCTTTCGAGTTTTATTTGTTGATATTATCACCGGCGTTTTTAACGGCATCGCCAACCGCATCAACCGCGTCGCCGACTCCGCGTTTTAATTTGCCCCAGGTTTCCTGTCCTTTTCCACTGGCATTTTGCGCCTCGCCTTCCGCTTCTAAATTTCTGTCGCCGGTCGCTTCACCGACTTTATCTTTAACCGCGCCGACCGCACGATCTACTTTGCCTTCGACTTCATCATTATTTGGAATTGACATAAATTTTTCTCCTTTATATTTTGTATTCTTTTAGAACAAAAAGAATATGAAATTTATTAGAAGCAAATTACATTCCTAATCAATCAAAAACCCTAAAAAGAAATTACATTCCTTTATAATTCGGTCCGCCGCCGCCTTCAGGCGTGACCCAGTTGATAATTTGATAAGGGTCGGCGATGTCGCAGGTTTTACAATGCACGCAATTGGAAAAATTAACTTTTATTTCGCGCCTGTTTGTTTTCGGACTTTCTTCCATTTCGTAAACCGCTGCCGGACAAAACCTCTGGCACGGATTTCCGTATTCTTCGGCACAGCGCGTCGCGCAGATTTCCGTATCTAAAATGTGCAGATGCGAAGGCTGGTCTTCATCGTGCGAAACTCCGGCGTGATAAACGTCAGTCACTTTGTCAAAAGTTAATTGTTTGTCGAACTTCAAATCGGGATACCGATTCGGCGAAACTTCGTTTTTATATTCATATTCGATCAAGGTTTTCATTCGCTCGTGTCCGGCGACGTGATGTTCCATCGGCATAAAACCCCAAGCCATTCCGCCGGTCAAAAACTGCAACCCGCCGTTGACAAGCGCCGACCAGCGACCGCGCTGAAACGAAGCGTGAAAATTTCTGACCGCAAAAAGTTCATTGTAAATCCAACTTCCGTTGACTTTTTCTTCATGTTCTTTGAGGATTTTTGACGTAAAATCTTCGTGGTCGAACGCTTTCACAATCGTTTCCGCCGCGAGCATTCCTGATTTCATTGCCGTGTGAATTCCTTTGATACGCTGACCGTTCAAAAATGAAGCGGCATCGCCGACGAGCAAAACGCCGTCCGCGTAAAGTCTCGGCATTGTGAACCAACCGCCCGCGTTGATTGTTTTCGCGCCGTATTTGAGCATTTTTCCGCCTGAGAGAATTTTAGCAATTTCCGGGTGAGTTTTGAATTTTTGAAATTCGTGATGCGGATCGAGCATCGGGTCGAAATAATCGAGACCTGTAACATAACCGATGCTGATAATGTTGTTCTTCATTCCGTAAATCCAGCCGCCGCCATAGGTTTTCGTATCCGACGGAAAACCCAATGTGTGGACGACTTTCCCTACTTCAAAATTTCCCGCCGGAACTTCCCACAATTCTTTGACGCCCAGAGAAAAAACCTGCGGCTCTTTGTCTTCGTTCAAGCCGAGACGCTGCATAATTTGTTTGGTCAGCGAACCGCGCGAACCTTCGCCGAGAACCGTTATTTTCGCCAGAATATCAACGCCCGGCTCAAAATTTTCTTTCGGTTTTCCTTCTTTATCAATTCCCTTGTCGCCTGTGCGAACGCCGATAACTCTTTCATTTTTGTCATAGAGTATTTCCGAGCCGGGAAATTCAGGAAAGATATTGATTCCGGCTTCTTCGCATTTTTCGCCAAGCCATTCGCAGATTTTACTCAAAGAAGCGATGTATTTGCCGTGATTTTTGAGCGGCGGCGGCGTAATCGGGGAAACGATGGCGCGGCTTTCGGTCATATACCAGAAAGCGTCGCTCTCGACCGTCGAATCAACCGGACAGCCCTGTTCGAGAAAATCCGGCATCAATTCACGCAGAGCAATCGGATCCATCACCGCGCCCGATAAAATATGCGCTCCGACGCTCGCGCCTTTTTCAATTATTCCGATTTCAAGCTCGCCGATCTGTCTGCCGGGTCTTCTACCTTTGGCGACGAGTTCGTCGTGTTCTTTGATCAAGTTTTTTAAGTGCAGAGCCGCCGCCAGATTTGCCGGACCCGCGCCGACGAAAATCACATCCATTTCAAGCTGTTCGCGTTCAATCATTTATTTTTCCTTTTAATAATGAATGGTTATTCAGTTTCTTTAAATATAACAAAACGTTGCCGATTCATCTAGCGGTAAATACAAAAACAGAAACGAGAAACCGAATCTTTATTCAGCTTCTCGTCTCTTTCAGATATTTTTCAAATTCAAAAATACAAAGTTTAATGAATGGAATTCGCCGCCGAAACGACCTTTTCCGCCGCATCCTGCATTCCATCGGCGGAAATAATTCCAATGTCCGATTCGCGTAGAACACGCTTGCCTTCTTCGACATTCGTGCCTTCGAGACGCGCGACAATCGGAATATCAACGCCCAGATTTTTCGCCGCCGCGACGACGCCGTTAGCGACCATATCGCAGCGCACAATGCCGCCGAAGATGTTAATCAACACGGCTTTGACGTTTTCGTCGGCAAGTAAAATTTTGAAAGCCTGCTCGACTCTCTCCTGTGACGCGCCGCCGCCGACATCCAGAAAGTTTGCCGGTTCGCCGCCCGCCAGTTTGATAATGTCCATCGTCGCCATTGCGAGTCCCGCGCCGTTGACCATACAGCCGATGTTGCCGTCGAGTTTGATATAGTTCAAATCGTAATTCGACGCTTCGATTTCGAGCGGTTCTTCTTCGTTCAAGTCGCGCAATTCGGCGTAATCTTTGTGCCGATACATCGCGTTGTCGTCGAAATTGACTTTCGCGTCGAGCGCGATCAGGCGATTATCTTTCGTCAGCAGAAACGGATTGATTTCGACAATCGTCGCGTCCATTTTGATGTAAGCGTCATAGAGCGACATCATAAATTTCGCGGCTTGATTGATTAATTCGTTCGGAATGCCGAGACCGAACGCGAGTTCGCGCGCCTGAAACGGGCGCAGACCGACCGCCGGATCAATTGTTTCCTTCAAAATTAATTCAGGAGTTTCTTCGGCGACTTTTTCGATGTCCATTCCGCCCGCCGACGAAGCCATAAATACATCTCTGCCCGAAACGCGGTCGAGCGTGATGCCGAGATAAAACTCTTTGTCAATCGGCAAGCCTTCTTCGATCAACAAAGTTTTAACTTCGCGTCCTTCAGGTCCGGTTTGATGCGTAACGAGCGTCATTCCGAGCATTTCCGTCGCAAGTTTGCGCGCTTCTTCGGGAGATTTCGCCAATTTGACGCCGCCGCCTTTGCCGCGTCCGCCGGCGTGAATCTGCGCTTTGACGACTGTTACATCCGTTCCCAGTTTCTTTGCCGCCGCCTCCGCTTCTTCGGGCGTTTTCGCTACGATACTGTTCGGCACGGGAACGCCGTATTTCTTCAAAAGTTCTTTCCCTTGATATTCGTGTATTTTCATTTTTTTATAATTTGAACCGTCAAAATTTCAGTCTGCGGTCAAAACTGCATTAACTTTAATTTTTTCAACTTTTTCCGCAAGCTAAGTTTACAACAATTCGACGTAAACTTTCAGCAGTTTCCAATTTCCGTCTTGATAAACGTAGCTGTTTGTAAATTTAACCGTCTGCGGCTTTGACGGAAAAGTTCCTTCGGTATTCAAAACATAATTACCGTTTTCATCACCGATTGCCGGAGCAGTTGAAAATTGCGCGGTTTGTTTCGCCGCGTCGTGCAGTATTGGAACAATCAACGCTTTCTGGTCGGTGAAACTTTGGAAGGTAGTCGTTAATTGGTCTTCGGTAAACTGTGTCTGAAATTCCTTTGATGTTTTTCCCTGAAAAGTCTTGAAATCACCTTTGTCAACCGCGTCGGCAAAATCCGACATCGTGTCTTTGACCAATGACTGAACTGTCGAATCGCCCGGCATTTCCGGTTTCGTATTACCAAAACCGCACGCCAGCACTGCCGTTAAAACTAGAAATAAAGCCGCGCCAGCCGAAATTGTTCTACCGTTTGAAAACACTGATTTCATATTTAACATCGCTTTTTATTCTCCGTATTTATTTGATTTATTTGAATTTCAAAAGCTGCGGCTGAAAAAAATAAAGGCTGACAAACTGTAAATTTATCAGCCAATATAGATGTTTTAAGTCAGTTTGTCTATTGCGATTTCTCAACTAATTTGAGCAGAGTGCGAACCGCGACCGCCGTCGGACCTTTTGCGTGATGCGGCTTTTCGCTGTCCGCCCACGCAGTTCCGGCGATGTCGAGATGCGCCCATTTCGCTTTATTGATAAATTCCTGAATAAAAACCGCGCCGATAATCGTTCCTGCTTTGCGACCGCCGCCGATATTTTTCACGTCGGCAATGTCAGATTTAATCGCTTTGCTATATTCTTTACCTATCGGCAATTGCCAGAAATTTTCACCGACTTCTTTGCCGCATTCGATGATTTCGTCAACGAGTTCCTGATCATTTCCCAAGACCGCTGTATTTAAATCACCGAGCGCGATAATTACCGCGCCGGTTAAAGTCGCCATATCAACGATGCGCGTCGCGCCCTGTTTTTCAGCGTAGGCAACCGCGTCAGCCAAAACCAAACGACCTTCGGCATCAGTATTTAAGATTTCAACCGTTTTACCGTTATAAGCCGTTACTACATCCGAAGGACGAGTCGCATTGCCGTCCGGCATATTTTCGACCGCCGCGACAATGCCCAAAACCGGAACGGTCGGCTGCAACAAAGCGATTGCCCGCATCGTGCCAATAACGGTCGCGCCGCCCGACATATCGTATTTCATCGCGTCCATATTTTCCGCCGGTTTGATCGAAATTCCGCCCGTATCAAACGTGATGCCTTTGCCGACGATGGCGAGCAGCTCGCCTTTTTTCGCCGTGCTTTTCTTCGGCTCGTATTTCAAAACAATTAGTTTTGCAGGCTGTGAAGAACCGAGCGAAACGCTGAGCAGCGAATTCATTCCGAGTTTCTGCATCTGCTTTTCGTCGAGAATCTCGCAGGTCAAGCCGACTTCTTTCGCCATTTTTTGAGCGCGATTCGCCATTTCGGTCGGATGCAGAATGTTCGGCGGTTCATTCGCCAAATCGCGCGTAAGATTCATTGATTCGCCGATGATTTCTCCGCGTTTCAAACCGTCTTTCAAATCTTTCTGGTTCGCGCCTTCGACAAATAAAACGAAATTGTCAACCGATTTGTCGTTTTTGTCTCTGGTTTTGTATTTGTCGAGTTCAAATTGACTCGAAACGACGCCTTGCATCGCAGATTTTGCTACGTCTGCAATGTCGCCGTCCGAACGCGGACTTAAAGCGAAACTTTTGACGTTCTTTTTTCGCAAAAATCTGGTCGCCGCGCCGGATATTACGCTGACATCCGAAGTTTTATAATCAGATTTATCGCCCGCGCCAACTAACAAAAGTCGGTTCGCCGAATTTTTTCCTTTCGCCTCAAAAAGAAAATAAGCTGTTTCGCCCGCGTCGCCTTTGAATTCTTCAGACTTCAAAACGGAAGAAATATTTCCGCCGACTAATTTGTCTAAGTCTTTCAAAACTCCGCTGTTAGCTTTTTCATCCTTGAAAACCGCAACCGCTAATGCGTCAACATTCGCGCCCTCGAAATTATCCGTTATCGCCTGAGATTTCATTATTTACCTCTATATTTTGTTTTTATTTCCCGCAAAAACTTTGTATTATCTATAACTTATCTGAGATTTTCTTTCAACTGCGCGCGCGTTTCTTTCTCGATTGTGCGAGACTTTAAATCTTCGCGCTTATCGTAAAGTTTTTTACCTTTCGCCACGCCGATTTCAAATTTTATGCGCCCGTTTTTCCAGTAAATTCTGGTTACGACCAAAGTCATTCCTTTAACGGTCGTTTCCTTTTCGAGTTTTTCGATTTCTCTGCGATGAAGCAGCAATTTTCTCGTTCGCAAAGGTTCGTGATTATTGATATTGCCGTGCGAATACGGGGAAATATGCGCGTTAAAAAGCCAGACTTCACTGTCTTTGACCGCGACGTAAGATTCTTTTAGCTGGATATTTCCTTTCATTACGCTTTTGACTTCCGTTCCCTGCAAAGCGATTCCCGCTTCGTAATTGTCCAAAATGTGATACTCGTGAAAAGCGTGGCGATTGTTAATAATGTCCTTGCCGTCGGTTGACATAAACTATTATTTTGCCCTTGATTTTTTATGCAGGCAAGTTAATAAAGATAAATCATTGATTTGACAAGTCCGAAAACTGTCAATAAATTAGATTCTATCTTGTTGGGAGATCGTCTAATGGTAGGACTGCAGTCTCTGGATCTGCCTATCGGGGTTCGAATCCCTGTCTCCCAGCATTTTTATTGGTTAGAATTTAATTTGTGAATCGTTTCTAATCTCTTTCCTCTAACTTCAAAAGCCTTTTTATATGAACAAATGGCACGAAACTGAAATTCGCGTCCGTTATGCCGAAACCGACCAGATGGGCGTTGTTTATCACGCGAATTATTTAATTTGGTTTGAAATCGGAAGAAACGAAATCTGCCGCTCGCGCGGTTTTTCATACCGCGATATGGAAGAAAAAGACAACACGTTACTGGTTGTCGCCGAATGCCGCTGCCGTTACAAATCGCCTGCGTTTTACGAAGATTTAATCACTGTCCGCACAAACATCAGCGAAATCCGCAGCCGTTCAATCAGGTTTGTTTACGAAATTTTTCGCTCCGCAGACGGAATTACGCTGGCAGACGGCGAAACTCTGCATCTGGTAACCGACAAAAACAAAAAAGTGCGCTCTTTGCCCGCAACTTACAAAGAAAAATTGCTTGGCAGTTAAATTTTGTAAAAGAGTTTTTCGGCGAACAAAGCGCCGAATTAAATTAACGAATAAAAAAGCCATTAGATTACAGGCGGCTTTAAAGTTACACGACAGATTTTGGCTTAATAACCAGACATTTTGTTGCCTTACGAGAACGGCGACGATGAACAACGTCCGGCTTTTTTTCAACTATTCTTATCTTCAATTGCGGGTATATATTTAGCGCGTTCTGTCGCAAGGTCTCTTAGGTCGTCACGAGAAAAAGTCGTTTCTAACTTATTAACCAAAACCTTAGCTTCCGGTTCAATCTCATCAAAATCGCTTCGCTTTTTATACCATTCAGGCGATATTGATTGGATTACCTTTTCAACTAGAGCAGCCTGTTCCTGAGTGATTCTTGAACGATTAGCTGCCAACCACCGCTCAGTTTGAGTCTTGAATAGAGCAGCAATGTTCTCAGCAGAAATCTCATTGAAAATTTTGATGCGTTCTTCAACAGGTTTGAGAAAGAACGCATCATATCCAACCGTTAATTTTTCTTGATTCATTTCTTTATCCTCTGTTTGAAAAAGTTTCACCTTTTTTATTCTTCGTCTTCGCGCAATCTTTCTAAAACCGATAAATCCTCCAGCGTTGTTACGTCGCCTGCAACTGCGGCGCCGGAAGCGATTTCTCTTAAAAGGCGACGCATAATTTTTCCCGAACGGGTTTTCGGCAGAGCGTCGGTGAAACGAATGTCGTCGGGTTTTGCGAGCGCGCCGATTTCCTTTGCGACATGGGCGCGAAGTTCATTTTTCAATTCATCGTTTCCCTTTCGTCCGCCTTCCAAAGTAACAAACGCGGCGATTGCCTGACCTTTTAATTCATCGGGTTTTCCGACGACTGCGGCTTCGGCGACGGCTTCGTGCGAAACGAGCGCGGATTCGACCTCCGCCGTTCCGAGCCGATGACCTGAAACATTTATCACGTCGTCAACTCTGCCCATAATCCAGTAATTTCCGTGTTCGTCGCGCCTTGCGCCGTCGCCCGCGAAATAAACGTTCGGAATTTCCGACCAATATGTTTTTTGGTAGCGTTCGTCGTCTTTCCAAATCGTTCGCAGCATCGAAGGAAACGGTTTTTTAATGACCAGATAACCGCCTTCGTTATCGGGAACGGATTTTCCGGCTTTGGTAACGATGTCAACGATAATTCCCGGAAAAGGTCTGGTCGCCGTTCCCGGAACGGTCGGCGTCGCGCCCGGCAGCGGCGAAATCATAATCGCGCCCGTTTCAGTCTGCCACCAGGTATCTACAATCGGACATTTTTCCTTGCCGATAACTTTGTGATACCACATCCAAGCCTCCGGGTTTATCGGTTCGCCGACCGTTCCGAGAAGTCTCAAAGAACTCAAATCGTGCCGGTTCGGATATTCTTCGCCCCATTTTATAAATGCGCGAATCGCCGTCGGCGCGGTGTAGAGAATATTGACTTTATGACGTTCGACAATGTCCCAAAATCTGTCAAAGTCAGGAAAATTCGGCGCGCCTTCATACATCAAAACTGTCGCGCCGTTCGATAAAAGTCCGTAAACAACGTAAGAATGCCCGGTAATCCAGCCGATGTCCGCCGTACACCAGTAAATATCCTGTTCCTTCAAATCGAAAACCCATTTTGAAGTGAGCGTTGTCTGAGTCAAATAACCGCCGGTAGTGTGCAGAATTCCTTTCGGTTTTCCGGTTGTTCCCGATGTATAAAGTATAAAAAGCGGATGTTCCGAATCCAATTCTTCGGCTTCGCACTTGTCATCAACCGTTTTCATCAAATCGTGCCACCAGAAATCACGATTTTCTTTCCATTCAACTTCCGAATTTGTTCTTTTAAAAACAACGACGCTTTCAACCGTCGGACAATTTTCGACGGCTTCGTCAACCGTATTTTTTAATTTTATTTCGCTTCCGCGCCGATAACCGCCGTCGGCTGTAACAATCAATTTACATTCGCAGTCGTTCACTCTATCCCGAATCGCGTCAGCCGAAAATCCGCCGAAAATAACGGTATGCGTCGCGCCGATTCTGGCGCAGGCGAGCATCGCAATCGCCAATTCAGGCACAAGCGGCATATAAAGCGCGACTCTATCGCCTTTTTTAACGTTTAATTTCTTTAAAACATTGGCGAATTTGCAGACTTCTGTGTGAAGTTGTTGATAAGTTATCGTGCGAATTTCGCCCGGTTCGCCTTCCCAGATCAGCGCGGCTTTATTTCTTCGATGCGTGTGTAAATGGCGATCGACGCAATTGTCGGAAACGTTCAAAGTTCCACCGACAAACCACTTCGCGTGAGGTTCGTTCCACTCCAAAACGGTGTTCCATTTCTTAAACCAATGCAAATCTTCCGCCGCTTGCGCCCAAAATTTTTCGGGGTTCTCAGCGGCTTCGGCATAAATTTTTTCATATTCCGCAAGACTTTTGATGCGCGCTTCGGCAGCAAATTCGGCAGGCGGCGGAAAAACTCTCGCCTCGTTTAAGATTGATTCAATCGCGCTTGAACTTGTTTCTGACATTTTTCAATTTCCTAAAGTTGTTTGGTTTGTAAATACAGTTGATTATCCGTTTTCGGGCGTTTATTTACAAATTAGGATTTTCCGCTTTGCCGAGTCTTTGATTGATAAGTTAAACTTTATCTATGCCAAATTCCGCAACCGCCGAAATGTATTTTATTGCCGCGATGATGTTCTTGATTCTGATAATTTGCGCCGCAGCGGTTTATTTTTTCTTCCGTCAATACAATCTGGAAAAAAGAAAAAACGTCAAAACCGCGAAAAAACCGCAGCCGGAAAAAGAATTTGTCGAAAAATAAAGTTTGCGCGGCAATGCTCCCGACAAACCGTTGTCGCGCTTCTTTTGATTGATATTATCAATGATTCTGAGTTTGTGAATTGAAAAATTTTAGTCACAAACACTTTGCCGGTTTTAAAAATCCCGCAAAAATACCGACATATTATATTAATTTCAACAAACCGCAAAAACTTCAATAAAACGAAAGACAAAACAAAAAATTTCTCAAATTTAATTGAGAAATTTAAAGTTTTTCGGCACAAATTCGATTGAAACAATATCGCCCGCCGTTTTTGTTTTGGCGCTTTCCGCCGGATGATAAATTACTACGGCAAATCGTTCTTTTTTAATTGTTCCGCAACCAACCTGCTCTTCGGACATTCCCTCGTCGTAAGACATCAGAAACAGCGAATCAAAATTTTCTGAACGAAGCTGTAAATTTTGATTGTCGGATTTAATCGAATAAAACACTTCACCTGCGCGGCATTCGATTTTCGTCAAGAAACCCAAAATTCTCTGTTGATTCGCTTTCGGTCTTTGCAAGTTTCTATTGATAGATTCCAGCATAGACTTTTCGTTCAACAATCTTAACTCTTCTTCGGTCAAAGGTTTATCGGTAATATCCGAAGGTAATTGTTTATTATAATTTTTGATGCTTTCCAACTGCGCTTCATAGGCGTCAATGTTTTTGATAGTATTTTTCGCATAAACTCTCATTTCGTCGTCGGGCGCGGTTTGATAAACCTTTTGCGTGATTTTGCGGGCGTTTGCAAAATCATCCTTCCGCAAATAAAGCTCGGCGGCGCGTATCATATACCACTGATTGCCCGGCGCTATTTTTAAGGCTTTATTGACGTAATCAATCGCTTGATCAATTTCGTCACTGCGGACAGCACTGATGAATGCGTATAAATTATAACTTTCAGTGAAATTCGGATTCAGGCGGATGGCTTTTTTCAAGGCTTCGCGCATTTTTTGAGTTTGCTCGGCGTCGTAACCTGAAACGAAACCGAAATCGGTCATTCCTTCGCGGCTCAAAACATAAGCGTAGCGATATTGGGTCAAGTAATTTTTGTCATCGAGCGCGACGGCTTTTTCGAGATACTTTTCGGCTTCCGCGAAATTTTGCTGTTTGGCTTTGACGAGTCCGAGCGAAGCGTTTGCGAGACTTGAATTAGCATCCGATTTTAGGGTTTCTTCGAGCAGCGCCGCCGCTTCCGGCAGACGATTCGTGTGATAAAGCAAATCGCCCAAAACGGCTTTCGCCTCGACTTCGGAAATAACGGAAGATTGCATTTCGCTGTCGAAAACCAACTTTTCTTTGAGCATTATCGTTGACGTTTGATAACTTTTTTGCTCGACATAATTTTTCAACTCGCGTTCCATCGTTTCGTAATCAGTTTGAAACGCTTCGCCGAAGGCTTGTTTCGGAGATTTGCCGCTTAAAATTTGGTCAATGAATTTATTAAGCTGTTGATTTCGCGCGCTGTCCGCGCTCTGCATCAGATAGTGCATTAAAGCCCAAGCCTGCGCGTAAAAAAGTCCCGCGCCGTCGCTTCCCTGCCTTTGAAGCGTATAATTATCCATATTGAAAAACGTTTCAAACGGAATCAACTTGTTTTGCTGAAGCAGACGCAAATGACTATTGCTCACATTACCGAGCAAAACTTTTTGGTCATTCTCGATTTGGAATGTTTCATAATATTCCGCCAAACCTTCGTTAAACCAAGGCGGCGCGTTTGAGCGTCCGATGTCGTTGTTGACCAGAAAATGAACATATTCGTGAAAAATCGTGCGATATGTGTCGGCTTTTTCACCATCCGCGGAAAGCACTATGTAATTAGCGTCTTCTCCGCTTTGAAAATATCCGCCAATCCATTCTATCGGTTCGCCTTCATCATTAACCAGCTTAAAATTATGAAAGGATTTTTCGTCTCTAAAAACGACGACATTTGTCGGAACAGGCGAAACAAAATTGAAATTACTGAAAATACGTCGAAAGACTTCGCGGAATTGTTCGAGTTTTGTCGCAACCTGTCGAATATCTTTTTCCGCGGCGTTGCCGACAAGCTGGAAATTTTTTGAGCGCACGCGAACCCATTCGTCTTTTGCCGAAGCATCTGTGAACGAGACGCAAAGCAGCAGACAAAGCAAAATTGCGGAAAAAGACGGCTTAAAGAATTTCATACGAATTTCAGCAATTGAAAATTTTCAAAAATTTAAAATCTTTGCTTGCGGATTGTTGACGTTTTGACGCTTGTCTAACTTCTTTAAGTTGCTTTGCCGATTCGGTTAAATTTGTTGCATACTTAATTGAATTTCAATAAAACAAACGAAAAATCCAAAATGTCGCATCCGCAAATTTTAGACAAAGAAAAAACCGCTCTCGTAATTGTTGATTTGCAGGAAGCGTTTCGCTCGCCAATCAACGATTTTTCCCAAATCGTATCGCGCGTTTCGATTGCCGTGCGCGGCTTTCAAATTTTAAATCTTCCGATAATTATTACCGAACAATATCCGAAAGGCTTGGGCAGAACGGCTGAAGAAATTCTGTTTTTGATGCCGCCGGAATTTGAGTTTGTGGAAAAATCCACGTTCAGTTCGTGCGGCGCAAGCGCATTTATTGAAAAACTTCGCGCAAGCGGCGCAAGCCAAATCGTCTTATGCGGCTTGGAAGCGCACGTCTGCGTCAATCAAACCGCGCACGATTTGTTAGACGCGCAATTTCAAGTTCACCTTTTAACCGACTGCGTGGGTTCACGCTTCTCGGACGACAAAATTGCCGCGCTCGAAAAAATGCGGCAAAGCGGCGTTGTGCCGACCTCGGTCGAAACGGCACTTTTCGAGTTGGTGCGAAGCGCGACAGGCGAACATTTTAAGGCGATTCAAAATTTAATTAAGTAAACAGCCGCGACAGAGCGCGAAATACCCGGAAAAGTAAAATTATTTTTTGTGGTTTTCGCGCAATTTCGTGTGCTATTAAAATTCAATCTTTGACCGTTCACAAATAAAAATTTACCATAAAACTTTCCCGAAAATAATTATGGAAATTTTATCTTCTCTCAATCCGCAGCAGCGCAAAGCCGTCGAGCAGACCGAAGGCGCGCTGTTGGTTTTGGCGGGCGCGGGTTCGGGCAAAACGCGCGTCATCACGCTTCGCATCGCTTATCTGATTGCCGAAAAAAATGTGCCGCCGTATAACATTTTGGCTGTTACT
>CAXSHW010000101.1:10283-14526 GCA_964237245.1 uncultured Pyrinomonadaceae bacterium | reverse complement strand
AATGTTACAAAAAACAAATCATTACTACAATATCTTTTGTTACTTAGCACTAGTGGCGGTTCATCATTCAAAAGTGTATGTAAAAATTCTTTCTCAAAAGCTGATTCAGCCGCAAATAAATGTTTGCATTTCTCACGACGCAGTTCGTAATCTGGACAGTCGCAGATTTGCTTTGCTAAATCTACTTTGTATTTTATGCCTTTGCCGGAAACGGACGGAACAAGCCAGAATCCGTTTAGTTCTCTGATGGTATATCGTTGGGCGATTTCAAGACCGCGTATCTCACGCGGGTTAATTGAATCATAGTTCATTGTGCCTCTCTCCTTGATTTTAAGGTGTGAGTTGTCGCACAATAATAGTTCGGCTATGGTGTGCGGAATCACACTGTGGTTAAATAGGCACGGTTGGTTGTTGACGCAATCAATCGTGCTTTTGTTATTCTTACTTTCTGCATTTATTATACCTCCAAAAACATCAAAAAATCAAGCTAAACGCTTGATTTTCAATAATTTAGTTAATTTAATTTTCTAGTTTAACCAATCATCAAACTCAAGGTCTGGCTCTATAACTTCCTTTATTTTTTCCATCCCGTCGTGAGTGACTAAAATCAGATTATGTTGTAAAGCAACAGAAGCTATCCAAACATCATTTATGTCAATCCCCACGTTCTCCACTAAATGTCTTTCAGTTTTCTGCCTTTTTCGAGTCATTGGATATTTGGTTAAAATCTTTCCGATTATTTCAGCATACGATTGTCGAGTTGAATCTTTAACATAAATAGTGCGAGGCAAAAACCAATTAAATACATAATCCATAAACGCATCGCGTATTATTTGGTTTGTTGTTGGAGTAATTAAATTTCCGGCTTCAATTTCCCCTAAAGTAATAGCGCAAATACGCGGGAAGTTTTCGGGCGGGATTGAATTCACTCGCACCATTACCTTTGGCTCATTACGAACTATTGCGCCAACGTGGTTAGTGTCAATTAAAAATCCTTTCTGTGCTATGACTTATATGCCTCCAAGTATTTTACCAAATCTCCAAATGTTCCCGTTTGAAATTCAGGTTTAAGATATTCGGAAAGCGAAAAATATGCTTCAAAATCTGATGGAAAGTAATCTCCAAAATTGTGCGATACCGGACGTTTTCGCCCGTAACCATTAAAAAAGTCTAATAATTGTCGCTCTAGTCTTGGAGGCATTCTATAACCATCTAAAACTAATGCGTCTATTTGTTTTAATAATCTTTCAGGGTCATCACTTGCCTCTCTCAATAATGCAAATGATTTTGTAGCATTTTGATAGAGTTTTACCAATTTCTTTAGTTGAGTTTTTTGCGGTTCTGTAAAGTGTGGAACTGGAATCTTTTTTAATGTCTCTATTGTAGTATTTACCTTACCTTCGCGGGTAGCAACAAAAGCGTTTGCCACAGGTGAATTGAGAATTGCTGATAAAATCCATTCATCATATTTAGGTGATTTTGACCACACTCCTGTAAAAGTATGATAGCAAGTTACACCTTCGCTGTCAGGAAAAGCAGCGATTCTCCACGCGCCTCTAGAACGCGCCGACGCATTTATAATTGCTTTTGGCTTTTCCCAATTATGTCTAAAAGAATTTCTTCTCTGAAATTCTTCTTGAACATTTAAGTAGGAGTTGTGAGGCACTTCAAAGGCGTCAAACTTTGTTAAAGGTGCTACTCCAAGCATATACCCATCGGTAGGTTTATCTTTTACAAGAATGCTTCTATTACCAGTTTCTTTTCCATTTATAGTTAAAGCTAAATTCCACTCTAGCCCGCGATGTATTTCTGCAATATCTTCCAAATTCGGATAGTTAATTAAATAGTTCCAAACGTCGGGTAAATCAGCCACCGCGAAACTCTCTTTTGATGCTGTTGGGGTAAGTTCTACAATGTGCTTGCTCGAAAGTTCGTGCAAAAACTCAAACTTTCTCCAAGTAGCTTCACTATCGTTTACCTTACTAAAAAAGACTTGGCTAGTGTTGTGCGGTATTGGTTCTTTAGCAATAAGTAAGCCAACTTCAGTATCGGCATCGAAGGCTCTGTCTGGAAGAACTGTTATATCAATTTCTGCAAAACGCTCTGCTAATTTTTTACGGATGTCTTTATAGCTTCTACCATCAATAATATTGCGAGGTAAAACAAAACCAAGAACACCACTAGGGTGTAAATCGTTTAATACTCGATTGAGCAATTCAACAGGTTTTGACGTTGACGTGAGTTTATATGGCTTTCTTTCTTCTATTCCAAAATCTCTAAAAGGCGGATTACAAAGAACAACTCCTGACTTTTGGAGATAATTTGTTAAAGCCCCTTCCCGAAAAACATCATCTTGTATTATTTTCCAGCCACCAAGATTTGGGAAGTCTGCTAATGTAAGGGCAAGCCTACTAATCTCGATACCAAAAGGGTCTTTTTCGACACCAACGAAGTGGTTTTTGAAGTAGTCGTGGCGTTCTGCCGAAGTCATTCCAAAAAGCTTCGGGCGCAAAGCATTCATCGCACCTATGAGAAAACCTGCGCTTCCAGTGCAAGGTTCAAATATTATTTTTTGGTCATCGCCTGACTGCTGGAATGGAATTTTCTCAACTATATAACGAACTATTGTCCGTGATGTTCTGTGAATGCCGAGCTGTTCCTTAGTTTCAGCATCAATCAGCATAGTTGACCACATTTGAGATAAAACCTCAACGGAAAGATTGCGGAAATCTAATTCACTCCAGATATATGAAACAGCAATATCACGCGCTGCTTTGTTCAATAATGTCGGAACACGCTCTTTATATTGATTAGCTACGGCGCGTAAGATTTTATCAGAATCAGGTGTTAAAGAAGTAAATCCATCTACGCGCCGGTCGTAAAAAACTTTTGCCGTTAAAATCCAAAAAATAAGTTTGAATAGTTGTGCAGGGTCAGGGTCTTGTCCGGTAGTTTGTTTATAAACAGCTTTTGTAGTAGAAAGTGTATTTTCAAGTAATGGTTCAAGGCTTGCCTGTATGCGTTCCTCAAGCTCCGGCAATAAACCTGTAAATAAGCCAAGCTGTGGAGTCCAATGAAACGCGCCAATATTTTTCGCTCTAAGTAACGGTTCTGGTCGCCAATGGGGTGCGCGATTGATAAACATTTGCCGTATTTGCTCAATCGGATACCTTTCAACTAATCCGTGTCCGTTTTCTTTTCTTGAAACTGCCCATTCCCGAATTTCGTGCTTATCAATTTCAAGTATTATCGGCGCACCTAATGCCCGATACTGATTTATAAGGTCGTGTTCACGATGTCCGTTTGAAACAGCTACACCTATGCACGCTGATTCGTATGAGACTGGAGTTTGACCAAACGCCGCCGCAGGGATTTTTCGTTCTGTTTTATTTTGCGCAAACCAATCCGCGAAATTGTATCCTTCCTTGAGCAAGACGCTAAGATAGCCGAGACTTCGTAGCCCGCCTAATACTGCTTCAAATGATTTTTCGGAAAAAAGTTCTAACATTATAACTGACGGTTGCCCGTGTTAGAATACCAAAGAAAAAAGTGGAAAGCAAGTAAATTCTTCAAAATAAAGGACTTAGGCTAAACTATTGAGCGTAAGCAGTTTACGCGATTTGGTGAAACAATGTATTACCTTTGAGACACTATTTTTCAAAAAAATTATCATTTAGCGGAATAAAAAAAGCCGGAACTTTAGGATTCCGGCTTTCATCTTGCCTTATAAGGCAGTTTAAGCAGTTATGGTGTTAGACTTGTGAGAAAAGGCAAAGCCAAATCCTTTTGCCTTTTTGCATTTTGTATTTCACCTTTGCTGATGCGCGGGTTTCTGTCTTTTATCTTTCTTCAATCAGTGTATATTTCTGGTCGCGTTTGCCAATGTATTCGGCGCGCGGACGAATCAATTTGTTATTGCCGTATTGTTCCAAGATATGTCCAGTCCAACCGGAAATGCGCGAGACGGCGAAAATCGGCGTGAATTGGTCGAGCGGAATGTCCATCAGGTAATAAGCTGAAGCCGAATAAAAATCTACGTTCGGATACATTCCTTTTTTGTCGAGCATTGATTTTTCAATCTTCTGCGACATATTGAACCATTTCATTTCGCCTTTTTTCTCGCCCAACTGTTTCGAGAATTTACGCAGCCACGTCGCGCGCGGGTCTTCGGTTTTATAGACGGCGTGACCGATGCCCATAATTTTGCGTTTTTCTTCGAGCGCTTTGTCGAGCCATTCGTCAA
>CAXSHW010000101.1:0-10195 GCA_964237245.1 uncultured Pyrinomonadaceae bacterium | reverse complement strand
GCGGGTCGTAAAGGTCGAAGCGTTTAATTCGTGATCGGCGTGCAGAATCAGGGCGATGTCGAACATTTTCGCTTCTTCGGCTTCGGGTTTTTCACCCGTAAACATATACAAAAAGTTTTCCGCGAGACTCAAAGTATTGTCGGGCGCGACGATAACTTTGTTTGAACGAATTCGTTCCCAGGCGGCAACGAGCGTTCCGATTTGCGCGGTCAGTCTAACTGCCGTGCGAACAGCGGTTTCACGGTCTGTGCCGTGTCCGTCTTTGTCATAAAAGCCCAGCGCCGAAACGGTCGTCCGCAAAACGTCCATCGGATTAGCGTCTTTCGGAAACGTTTCCATCATTTCCAAAACTTCATCCGGCACACGGTAATTCGCCTGAAATTGATGAATCAAATCTTCGAGTTCGCGGGCTTGCGGCAGGCGACCGTTCCAGAGCAGAAAAACTACTTCTTCAAACGTCGAATTTTCGGCTAAATCGTGAATGTCGTAGCCTTGATAAATTAAAATTCCCTTTTCTCCGTTGACATCGCCGATTGAGCTTTGCGCGGCAACCACGCCGCGAAGACCCTCGCTAGCTGCGGCTGAAGATTCCTTTGCTGTCGTCATTGTTTTATTTTCCTTAAAAACTGAATTTTCTTTTATTTATAAGATAACAAAACAGCTTACAACTGACAAGCGAAACTGATTTTTACGAAGTTTTTCTGATTAAAATTGTCTGCCCGATTTTCGCATTTAACAAATTCCCCGCTGAATCTTGAAAAGCGACGATTTCCAAGAAACCGGCGCTTCCCAAAATCATAAACATTTCGCTTTGTTCGGCTTCGGCAAAAAAATTTTGTGTTTTATCAATTGATTTTCCGCCGATTGTCAGAGTAAATGTTTCGGGCAAATCCGTTTGTTCGAGGTTGGTAATTACGTTGCCGAAATGGTCAATATGAATTATTTCGGCTTCAATTTCAGTTTGAGAAATTGCTTGCGGTTTCGCCGTTTTACGATGAATGAAATCTTTGATTTCCTCGCCGAAATCATCCGGTTGAACGCCTTTTGAGAGATGGGCGGCGACTGTCGCAAACACATCACGACCGTGAAAAGTTTGACTGACTTTTGCGGCAAAAAATCTTTTGTGGGTGAGTTCAAAAACACGAAAATCAGCGTCTTTGTCAAAAATAAAACCGAGCAAACCGTTGTCCGGCGCGATAAAATAATAGTCGTCGGTTTCGACCAGAATCGCGCGGCGATTTGAGCCGACGCCCGGATCAACTACGGCGACGAAAATCGTTTTTTTCGGGAAATTTCGGTAACAGGCGCGAAGCGTAAAACTTGCCGAACTGATGTTTTGCGGCGGAATTTCGTGAGTGATGTCAACGATTTTCGCCGTCTCATTGATTGATAAAATCGCGCCCTTTACCGCGCCGACAAAATAGTCTCTTGTGCCGAAATCGGTTAAAAGCGCAATCGTCATTCTGAATAAAAAAATCCGCGAAACCACGCACAATCTCAAAGGAGAATCGAAAAGATTTTGCGCGGCGATTCGCGGATTGAAGCGGCGCGATGTTCGGCTTCATATTTTCGCGCCCTAAATATCTACCACTAATCGTTTAGCGCTTTTAACCGTTTTTGACGATTTCGGCGCTAAGTGTTCGATGATTAATGATAAATGAAAAACTGTTGTTTATCTGATTTGCGTTTCGTAAGCGGTTCTGATGCGAAGCTGTTGATTTTTGTTGAGACGAATGTTTTTGCCGCGTTCGATAACTACGCCGCCGACTCCGAAAGCCGCGCCGACGCTTGCGCCGACCGCCGCGCCGACCGGACCGCCGGTTACCGCGCCGATAACCAAACCCGTGCCGGTTGTCGCGCCGACTTTGATGCTGTCGTCTTTGACGGAACTTTTGCCTTCGATAACGCCTTCCGTATCTATGCGTTTAACGTTGTCGCCTTTGATTGGTAAAACTTCGGTCAAAATCGCGTTGAAATTACTCCAGCGGTTTGCCGGTAAAATAATTCGGTCAAATGACAGAGCGACTTCGGCGCGGCGTTTGATTCTGCCGGGTTTTTGAATTTTGCCGACTCTGCCTTCGATAATCGAGCCGCCGAGTTCGTTCGGCGATATGATACGCGCTTGAAATTTGTCGCCTTCTTTGCTGCGCTCGGTGTCAATATCAGTGAGCAGTTCGACAATCATTTCGGTTTCGACCGGAATGATTAGCGGTTCTGCGCCGTTCGGAACATAACTTACATTTTCAGGTTTTGCGGTAATAATTGTTGATTGCGCGCTTTGCGCATTATCCGCCGTCGGACCGCTGGCGGCTGTTTGAGAGACAGCAGTTTGTTCCGCCGGCGTTGCGGCAATCGGCTCGGCAGGCTGAGTTATCGCAGCCGTTTCGACCGGCGGTTTTTCAAAAGATTTCTCTTCGACGGTTGTTTTGGTCGCCGGTGTTTCGACAATAGCTGTTGACGCGGCGGCTATGGAGCGTTTGCTCAAATTAGCCGGGACGGTCGCGTCAAACGAGCGTTTTTCAAATCCGGTATCGTAGCCGCTTTCAAAACCCTGCTGATAACCGTCGCGGTAATCTTCGATTGTTCCGTAATCCTTATTAAAGGCACGGTCGGCTCGCGCATATTCATCGTGTTTCGCGTAACTTTTCGCCGCATTTTCGATTGAATCTCGGTAGCCGGACATATAACCGTCCGAATAGCCGGTTCGATAACCGCGCCGGACGGCGTTATTTGTGTCTTGTGCTGAAACGCTTTGAACTTTAATACTCAGGAAAGAAATGAAAACGAGGGAGATACTCAGAGAAAGTGCAAAAAAACTTTTGGTTAGATTCATTTATTAACTCCTTATCAAAAAACAAGAAATGGTTTGTCCGCTAAGATTTATACAACACAAGTTAAGAAATTACAAGAAGAATTTTTCAAATAGTTTTCATTTTCGCGCAACCTTTTGAAAGTAAAGAACTTTTTTGTTATCGTCGTTAATTATAAAGGCAAAACGTTTCGATAAAATTCATTAAATTCACTCGTCAAGCATGTTTTGATTACAAATTATGGAAAAGAAAAACGGAAACTGGACAATCAAGAAGACTGAAAAAAAATTTGATAATGAATTTTTCAAAGTTTTTGAAGATAAAGTCATACGACCGAACGGCGAAGACGGAAGTTATGCGACGATTCAATTCGTCGCGGGTGTCAGCGTTTTGCCGATTGACGACGAAGATTTTGTTTATTTGACCAAACAGTTTCGGTATGTTGCCGGACGAAAAACTCTGGAAGTCGTCGCCGGCGGCATTGAAGACGAAACTCCTCTTGCTGCGGCAAAGCGCGAAATCAAGGAAGAACTCGGCATCACCGCGAAAGAATTCGCCGAAATCGGAACGATTCAACTGGATAATTCGATTATCAAGGCGCAGTCAACGCTTTTTACGGCGCGGAAACTCAGTTTCGGAAAAACCGATTTGGATGATTCGGAAGAAATGGAAACGGTAAAAATCAGTTTCAGAGAAGCCGTCGAAAAAGTCTTAAACGGTGAAATAACTCACGCGCCGAGCTGCGTTCTGCTAATGCAGGCGTGGCTCAAAAAAAGTGAAAAGTGAAAAATTAAAAGTGAAAAGTGTATAACTAAAAACTTAAATCAATAACTTTTCACTCCTAGAAACTCCTGCGGAAAAGATACGACGCGCGGATGAAAAATGTGCGATTGTTGCGTTGAAAACTCGGTTCATACTGACCCGAATACGGATTAAATCCGTTGTAGTTGAAATTATCGTTATAACCGACATAAAAAGCCGTTCCCGGATTCGGATTCCAGCCGAAAAGCATCTGCCCGCTGACGTTTGAAGTCAGCGAATCGTAATCAATGCGCGTTCTGGCAAAAATGAACCGCGAAAATTGATAAGTCGTCCGCAAAGTAAAGATATTGTCATCGAAAGCGACTTTCTTTGTATCGTTGCGCGTCAATTTACTTTTGGTGTAATCGAGCGAGATATTCAAAGGATCGGTCGGTTTGTATGTAAAACCGGCTTCTATGTCAATTTCCCGTCCTTTGCCCGGGTCGAGCGGCGGCGCGTTTGGCGGAAAATTGTTCGGGTCGTTCGGATTTATTGACTGCAAACGCAGATATTCCAAATAGTTCGGGCTGTTTAAATAACTGAGATAAGCGGCGCTGACGCGCGGATAGCGTGTATTGAAACCGCCGCCCAGACCGTTGCCGAAATCATAGTCAAACGCATTAAAGGTAATTCCGGCGGAACCGAAAACTGAAAGCTGCTTGTTAATTGTCGAATTGACATTAACGTTTCCGTAAGGCTGATAAGAAGAACGTTCCGAATTGCCGGAAAACGCGCCCGAACGAGTCGCGGTTCGTTTCGCGCCGAATTCTTCTTCAAACAGACGCTCGTAGAGCAGCCCGAACTCGGCATAAACAAAGGTGTTGTGCTGTAGAGCGACGTTAAAATTATTGCCGATGAAATTTCTCTGCGAACGTCCTTTCCAATCGTAATTCGTGCGGGCAAACTGCCGCCAATCAATGCGAATAATTTTCGCTTTCGGTTTTGCTTCGGTGCTGAGACGGTTGGCGAAAAAGAGACTGTTTATGTTCACGCGCTGCGTAAAACCGGCGTCAGCGCGATAATAACGCGAGCGTCCGAAGGCTTCGACGAACCAGCCGCTGTTTTTCTTTGTGTGGTCTAAACTCCAATAATAACCGAGACCGTTTCCCGTGCGATAAGGCGCGCTGTTGAGTTCGGGATTGTAGAAACTGCGCCGCGAATGCGTTCCGGTAATTTGAAACTGCATCGTGGTTTTCGGGTCTAATTTAAATTTCCCGTCAAAACCGGCGGTAAAATTGTGCTGTCTGGGAAATACGCGCATCGTGCTGAAAAATCCGACTGTATTTTCCTTGCCGATGTCGCGCTTGAGGCGAACCACGCTGAAATATGCGTTCTTGTCCAAAAATTCCCTGCTCGGTTTATATATCGGGTCGCTGCGCTCTTCCAATGAATAATCGCCGGGCGCGTTGTCCGAAGCGGCAAGAATTCCAAATGTGTTTTTGCCGATTTTTCCCGTAAGTTTTATCGCTAAATCCGGGTCTATAATTGTCCTTGAATAAAAAGTGTTTAGCGGGTCTTGAAAAATATCAGCGCCTTCGAGAAAAAACGGGCGTTTTTCCTGAAAGAAAATCGGAAATCGCTGATTTGCCGTAACGACCGGCGCGTCGGCTTCGATTTCGGCAAAATCGGGATTATAAGCGGCGTCCAGCGTGACATTCGGCGTGATGTTAAGTTTCATATTTACGCCGATGTCCTGTTTAATTCCTTCATTGGCAAAATGTCCCGGGTCAATCAGCGCGCCGGGCGGCAGATTATCGAGAGTTGACTGAAAAATTGTCCGGCGGCGATTACCGGATTCGCTGACGGTAATACTCGGAACTATCTCCAGAGTTCTTTCGGTTTTGATTTCATCGAGTCCCGTGATTTTGCCGTGTTTGATAAGTAAACCGGAGACGTTTTTATCATCCGGCATCCACGAATCAAATTCATCGTTGAGCCGGTCTATGTTGCGAGCGACGTTAAAACCCCAGAATTTTCCTTTTCCGGCTGAATAGCGCAGAGATTTAAACGGTATTTTTACTTCGACCGACCAGCCCCAATCTTCAATCACGCCTTTTGATTCCATCACGATATCAACCGAAAAATCAGCGCCTTGACCTTCGGTGTAAATTCCGTCCTGTTGAATTCCCAGAGGATTAAAGCCGAGAACATAAGCGCGACGACGGTCATTGTAAGTATCGAGCCAGACGCGCACGTTGTCTTCGTTGAAAACATTGTCTCGTTTAGCAACCGTCGCGCGAATTTTGTCTTTTTCATCAAAACATTTGAAAGCGATATAAAAATTTTTTTCGTCATAACCGAGCATTACTTCGGTCGGTTTTGAAGCGGGGATATTATCGCCCGGCGAAGTTTGAATAAAATCTTTCAAAACAGGCGCGGTTTTCCAAACTTCGTCATCGAGTTTACCGTCAATTACAGGCGCGGTGGCGAATCTTGCGATTGTTACGGGATTTGCCTTTTCGGGCGGAAGGCTGAGTCTCGATTTTGCCGTAATGCTTGTCTTTTCCTGCCGATTTTTCGCATCGCCTGTTTTAGCGTTTTTTGATTCGTTTGTATTGTCGCTGGTTTTTACATCCGCTGTCTGCGCTGTCTGAGCTTGAATGCAGATTGAAAAAAATATAATGGCTAGAAAGGCTTGAAACCTTTTCATATTTACCTCTCTAAGTTATGAAAAAATTATATGTCTGGAAAAAAAAGAAGTGTAGTTCTTTAGCTTTTGACTAAAACGGTTTTTTGGTCAGTAAGTTTCAAAAATTTCGCGCGCAGGTAAAATAAACTTGCCGCGCGAAATTTTCTATCCGGTTAGTTTTGCAGTTGTTTCGCGCCCCGAACAATGACCCGTCCGTCGGCAGTCGCATAGAGCAGATGGTTTTCGCCGCCTTTTCCGATTTTCCACGTCGAAGCGCTTTTTCCGTCGTTCTGATAAACCAGAGAAACGCCTTCGCCGACAATATCCCTGCGGTTTGATTCGATATTAGCGTTGGCATTTTCCGGCAGAGTTAAAGTGATTGTGCCGTCAAACGTGCGCGCCGAAAGACCGTGAAAATCGCCTTCGAGGTTAATCGCGCCGCTGCTTGTTCTGGTGTCAACCGCGCCTTTGAAGCCGATAACGCGAATCACGCCGTCGGAGGTTTCGACGCTGAGTTTGCCGTCGGAATCGCGCACATTTACCGATTCGTCCGCGCCCTGCAAATCAACGTCGCCCGAAATATTTTCAAGGCGAATTTCTCCGCCGGTAACAATTTTCAAGTTTGACTTCCTCGGCACGAAAACCTCAATGCGAACCCGATTCGCATCATCGAAAAAATATCTGTTCAAATCGTTGCCGCCGTCGTTTTTAATGCTGCCGTCACCCGCGAATTTGATATTAATGTCCGAACCGTTTTGCGTCGCTTGTAGATTTAGCGGCTGCTGGCTGCTCGTTTTTGAAAATCTGGTTACCGAATATCGAACCTCCGGTTTGTCCCAGCCGCGCACGCTAACCGCCGAGTTTCCGGCTTCAATCGTTACTTTCGGCGTGTCTTTGACCGCAAATGAATCGCTTTTCTCTTCGATTGACGGCGAGCCGATTGTCCAATTTATATTCGACATTCGCGCCAATTCTTCCTGCGCCGCTCTCATTTGCGCCTGCATTTCCGAGGAATTGATTTTGGCGGCTTGCTTGAGCGCTTCAGAAGTGATTTTTTCGAGCTGCGGTTTCATTTTTTCCATCTGTTTTTGCGACTCTTTTACTCCTTCCTCGATTGATTTACGAGTTTGTTCATCAATAATCGCGCCGTTTCCGGTCGGCGGTTTCGGCGCTCGCGGCGGCTTTGGCGGTTTCAGCGCTCGCGGCGCTCTCGCGCCCGAATCATTATTCGTGTCTTCGCCGTCGTCCGAATCGTTTTCGTTCTTCGCCGGTAAAAGATTTGTCGCCGGATTGACGTTTTTGCCGTCGTTTTTACGGTTTAGAGACAAAGCTCCGTTGACACTGTTAAGTTTAATTTGGACATCGCCGCTTCCGATTTTGCCGTATAAATCGCGCCCGACATACTGACCTTTGCGGACGGGCAAACCGAAATCGTTGACGATGCTGCCGTTGACCGTATCGGCTTTAACGGTCGCGTTCGCGTCGGACGGAATTATTAAATTGGCGTGTCCGTTCACCGTGTCCAGGGAAATGCGGCTTCCCGCCTGCAATTGGTCAAAATCGGCTTCGACCGTTCCGTTGACGGTTGACAGATTAGCCGCGCCGCGCAAATTCGTCGCTTTGACTTCTCCGTTGACCGAAGAGGCTTTCGTGCTGTTCGACGCATTTGCGATGCTGATCGAGCCGTTGACGGTTTCAATTTCATTAAGAACCGCGTTGCGCGGCACAGTCAAAGTATATTGAACTTCAGCTTTGCCTTGATTTTTCCAGACCTCTCTATTTCCGCGCTGGAAATCTCCATAATCGGTTTCAACATTGAAACTGTCTGTTTTTGAATCAATTTTAACACTGAAAGACGCAAGCCGATCACGGTCTTCAGCGGTTTTAACATATTCGAGTTTGACTTCGTTTCTGTCCCAGGTCTCAATCGTAATCGAGCCGTTGACGTTTGAAACGCTGACTCTGCCGTTTGCGCTTAAAGGATAAGTTTGCGAAAACCGTTCGGTTTCATCAGGAAAATTCGTTTTTTCAACATTTTCGACGTTTGCTTTAGATTCGGTAAAATTGCGATTCGCCGGAGCGGGCGAATTGTTGTTGCCGTTGGACGTGAACATTAATCCCGCGACGACTAAAGATATTAACCAAGACATAATTGCATCTCCTTAAACTTATGTAAATTCGGGAATTTCCCTTCTCTAATTATAAAACACCGCGCGATTTTGATTTGTGACAAAAATTTTTGATTTATTTAATGTTTTGAACAAAACGTCTCTCGTCAACGCATATATTTTTGCCGATTCAAGCAAAATTATTAAACGCGCTCGACTTTTCAAAAAATGTCTTGACATAAATGCGGGGGGGTTAGACTTAGCCGGATTTCACAATTTCCCGTTCCCAAACTACAAGGAGAAAACTCTGCTGCGAAGAAAAGGCTCTTTTCTTATTCTTTTGACAATCATCTTGTTCGGCTCAGCCGCTTTCGGCGCGATGGCACTGATTAACCGCGAAGAGCTTGCCGGTTATCTGCCGACGATTCTGCAATCGGCGGATTCTAAATTTTTAATTGCGGAAGCTAAAGACGCGGACAACGCGCCTGTAAAGAACGATTCTTCCGCCGTCAAAACCAATCAGGATTCGATTCAAACGTCGCCGAAAATTCCGACTCAGATAACTTATCTCTTTTTGTTCAAACGAGTTGATAATTTAGACAAAAAGGCAGCCGACGAAGAAGCCAAAGGCAAAGACGGAAAAATTTACCGCCAGCATTATAAGGACAAAGCGAAATTGACGGACACGCAAAACGACGCTCTTTTCAAAGTCGCCAAAGATTGTCTCAAAGACGTTTCTAAAATTGACGACGAAGCGCGGAAAATAATTGACAAAGATTACGCCAAATATCCGGGCGGAAAAATAAAAGCGGGCGACCCGATTCCGACTCCGCCGATTGAATTGACGACATTAAAACTAGAGCGCGACGCTACTGTTTTGCGCTATTTAGACGTTCTCAAAACAAGTTTCAGCCCGACGGATTTCCTTAAATTTCAACAATTTGTCGAACAGGATATTACAGCGCAGGTCAGCACGACTACTTTAACAAAAGACTTGCGTCCCGTATTTTCACCTGCGGAGTCAGCCAAGCAGATGGCGCCCGACACGGCAATCAATCCGCGCGCGGGACAATCGGAGGAACAAAAATAATGAAGCAGTCAAAATCACACATCTTCGTTTTTCTGATTGTCTGTGGAATTCTAATTTCCGCTCAAATCGCGCAAGCGCAGACCGGATATATAATTTCTTATCTTGAAGTCAACGGCGATTCGCTCGACGGCTATTCGGCAACCAATTTGTATGATTACAACTTTACGTATTACTACAGTGTCGGAGTAACAGGCACTCTCTACGACCAAAACCACAATGTTTTAGATTACGGCTCGCAGCAGATACGTCGGTCCGTATGCCGAAGTATATACTCACAAAAGCAGCCCCGTGCGCGGACAGGATTATACGCTGACCAGCTATCATACCGCTTACGCGCGTTTCGTTCGCTATAGCGATGAAGAAGAAGAGTTTTTATTTAGCGACGCATTCGGAATAAGCGGATTCGGTCCGGGAGATTATCCGTCGCCGACAGAGATAAGCGCAGGTCAGTCATTAGAAATAGTAAATGAAACGATTGACCTCGGCAGAACGAGCGTAACGCTGCAAGTTCCGCTCACCGCGCCGCCCCAACTGACGAGTATTGATACGGATCACGGAATTCCCGGCGGAAATCTGACGACGACTTTACGCGGCTCTAATTTGTTCGGCGGCAGCCAGAGCGTTCAAGTCTATGGACCGAACGGCGTTACAGCCAGCATTACGCCGGGACAAACACCGAATAATATAGAAGCGTTAGAGATACATAGGACTTTCTCAAAAGTATAAATTTGATTAAAATTTGAAGCGTGAAAACAAC